>CP104100.1:690288-1380577 GCA_025163595.1 Phaeobacter sp. G2 | reverse complement strand
ATAGCTATCATTGGCAAAAGTCGCTCCACCAGAGGTGAAATTATAGTTGCCAAGGTGCCCAAGGCCCAGCGCATGGCCAAATTCATGCACATAGGTCGAGAAAGCGTAGGAATCGAGCGTGACCCCATAGAGGTCGAGCCAAGCCTGATCAACATTGACATAGGAGGTGATGATCTCGGTTGGGTCCGATAACATGAATTCGCTCTGTGCAAAGGCACCGCTTTCCTCATCATCGACGATGATGTCGCCACCGCTCTCGACCTCGACAAACTGAATATCCGCTGCCAGTTCCCAGCTTTCAAGCGCCCAACGCGCTAGACGCTGAGCCGCAGAGGTGATGCCCGTGAGATTGACCTCAATCACATAGCCGACAGAGTTCCCCGGGGTCGCGGAAAAACTATGTTGCACGCTGTTGTTATCACTCCAAAAGCCCGTAGTAAGATAGCTGGCAAACTGATCAAGTGTTCCATCTGGCAGAGGGTCCGGCTCTACAGGTGCAGGTTCCGGGTCAGGCCATTCCAATGTCCCAGAAACGAGATGTCGGCTGGGGTCAAAATTTTGGGTCGCTACACAAAGGTCACACATAGGACTGGGCTCTCGGTTGGTGTTTGTACTTTATTCTGAGCCACTGCCCAGAGACCCGCATGACAGCTTGCCGGCCAGTTCTACTTTTGCAAGAAAATGAGATGAAAATATGGCCGCCGACAAACTTTGGACGAAAGCCTTTCCCCAATTTTAACGACTTTGCCTTACGCCTCAGTAATCCGCTGCCCAGCCTTTAGAAAAAATTCTGCGGGTCAATATCAATGCTGAGCCGCAGATCGCCCTTCATGCGAAAAGGCTGGACCCAACGGCTCAGCGCCTCTTGCAGCGCCACCCCCTTGGCCGCCTTGACCAGTAGTCGTACCCGATGCCGCCCGCGCACCCGGGCAATGGGCGCCGGCGCCGGGCCATACAGCTGCGCCCCCACCTGGCGCAACGGACCATCGTTGCGCGCCAGCGCATTGCCCAGATCAAAAACCTGCGCCAGATCTGATCCCGACAGGATAATCCCCGCCATGCGGCCAAAGGGCGGCACTCCGGCCTCGCGGCGCTGCGCCGCTTCGGCACGCCAGAATTCTTCTTCATCGCCGGTCAGGATAGCGCGGATTACCGGATGCTCTGGTTGAAAGGTCTGCAACAGGGCCTCACCGGGGCGTTCCGCCCGACCCGCCCGGCCCGCCACCTGCCGCATCAATTGAAAGGTGCGCTCCCCGGCCCGCAGGTCTGATCCCTGCAGGCCAAGATCCGCATCGATCACCCCCACAAGGGTCAGCAACGGAAAGTTATGCCCCTTGGCCACCAGCTGGGTGCCCAGGATAATATCGGCCTCCCCCGCTGCGATCTCCTCAATCCGCGCCTTCAACGCCCGCGCCGATGCAAACAGATCCGAGCTCAGCACCGCAATGCGCGCCTCAGGAAACAGCGCTGCCGCCTCCTCCCCCAGACGTTCGATGCCCGGCCCAACCGGCGCCATCTTGCCCTCCACCTGACAGGAGGGACAGCTCTCGGGCACCGGCTTGGTCTCGCCGCACTGATGGCACATCAGCCGTTTCATAAACCGGTGTTCCACCATGCGGGCATCGCAATTGTCGCAGGCCACCTGGGTGCCGCAGGCCCGGCAGATCGTAACCGGCGCAAAGCCACGCCGGTTCAGAAACAACAGCGACTGCTCGCCGCGCTGCATCCGCAGGGCCATCGCCTGTTTCAAGGTCGGAGAAATCCAGGTGGCCGGCGCCAGATCCTCAGCCCGCATATCCACCGCCTTCATGACCGGCAGCACCGCCGAGCCAAAGCGCGCCGTCAGATCAACGCGCTTGTACTTTCCGGCCTCCGCATTGCTCCAGGTCTCCAGACTGGGGGTGGCCGAGGCCAGCACCACCTGCGCCGAGCACATCGCCGCGCGCAGCACCGACATATCGCGGGCGTTATACAACACGCCTTCTTCCTGCTTGTAGGCGGTGTCATGTTCCTCATCGACAATGATAAGGCCAAGATCGCGAAACGGCAAAAACAACGCCGAGCGCGCCCCGATCACCAGCTGCGCATTGCCCTGGCCGACCATGCGCCAAACCCGGCGGCGCTCGGTCATGGTGGCACCGGAATGCCATTCTGCCGGGGTGGCGCCAAAGCGCTGCTCCACCCGTTTCAAAAACTCCGCCGTCAGGGCAATTTCCGGCAGCAGTACCAGGGCCTGCCGCCCCCTGCGCAGACAGGCCGCCACCGCCTCCAGATAGACCTCGGTCTTGCCCGACCCGGTGACACCTTTCAGCAGGGTGGTGCCATAGCTGCCGCTCTGTACCCCTTCAGACAGGGTGGCGGCGGCGCGGCTCTGGTCTTCGGTCAGATCCTTGCTGGGACGGTTGGGATCGAGGGCCGGATAGGGCAGATCGCGGGGCGTTTCCTCTTCGCGCAGCGCCCCCTGCCCCACCAGGCCTTTGACCACCGAAGGCGTCACCCCGGCCATATCCGCCAGCTCCTTGGGCGTAAACGCCATGCCGCCGAACTCTTCCATCACCGCCAGCACCTTGGCCCGTGCCGGGGTCATCCGGTCCGGTTGCGTGTCGCCCAGCCGCAACACTTTGCGCATGGACGGCGGGTCCGACAGGCCGGGCGCGCGGGTGGCCAGCCGCAGCATCATCGACATCGGGGTCAGCGTATAATCGGCGGCCTTGCTCAGAAACTGGCGCATCTCATCGCGCATCGGCGCCAGATCCAGCACCCGGATGACACTGCGCAGCTTGGCCGAATCAAAATTGCCGCTCCCCGCGCCCCAGATCACCCCCAGAACTTTGCGCGGTCCCAGCGGCACCTCGACAAAGGCACCGCGAAAACAGCCGCCCTCGGGGGCGCGATAATCCAAAAGCCGATCAAGAGGTTGCGCGGTCAGCACCGCCACCCTGTCGCCCTGATGGAAAAATTCCTGCCCGCTCACCTGTACCGCCTCCAAACCTCGGGGCTTTTTAATGCCCGCGCCATGCGCTAAAGGCTAGCGCAATCCAGGCCAAACTTTCCCAAAAGGATCCCCGCCGATGAAATTCTTTGTAGATACCGCCGAAATCGACGCCATTGCCGAACTCAACGACCTTGGCATGGTGGATGGTGTGACCACCAACCCCTCGCTGATCAAAAAATCCGGCCGTGACATTATCGAGGTCACCAAAGAGATCTGCGCCATGGTCACCGGCCCGGTTTCTGCCGAGGTCACCGCGACAGACGCCGAAACCATGATCGCCGAGGGCCGCAAACTGGTCGAGATCGCCGAAAACATCGCCGTCAAAGTGCCACTGACATGGGATGGCTTGAAGGCCTGCAAGGTCCTGTCCGACGACGGCCATATGGTCAATGTGACGCTCTGCTTCTCCGCCAATCAGGCGCTGATCGCCGCCAAGGCCGGTGCCACTTTCATCTCGCCTTTCATTGGCCGCCTGGACGATATCAACCTCGACGGCATGGAGCTGATCAATGATATCCGCCAGATCTATGACAACTACGGCTTTGATACCGAAATCCTCGCCGCCTCGATCCGCTCGGCCAACCATATCCTCGACAGCGCCCTGATTGGCGCCGATGTGATCACCGCGCCCCCCGCCGTGATCAAGTCCCTGGCCAACCACCCGCTGACCGACAAGGGGCTTGCCACCTTCCTTGAGGACATCAAGGCAGCCGACATCAAAATCCTGTAGCAACAGCGCCAGGACTTTTGGGGTCGCCGGGATTTTCGGGGTCCGGGATTTTTGGGGTCAAGGGGCGCCACTTTGGCGCCCACGCGCCAGCGTGGCTCGCCCTTGAGGCCGCAAATTCCCTGACAAAATAGATGCGGCGCGTTTAAGGGCAGTCCTGCCCTTAAACCGCTTCTCAGCCCCTTTTCTTTCTTTTTGCGCCGGGCGCAGCCCGGCGCCCGGCCCAACTGGGGCAAGGGATCTTTGATCCAGCAGCCCTGGGCGGGAGCTCCCCTTTTTGGGGGGCTTTTCTTCGGCCTTTTCCCGCCCGTAACACATTTTTAGCCACTCTGTTCGAAAACCCGTGTTATAACCCGGTCTCAAAGCCCCACAGAGGTTCAAGAATGAGCAGCACCACAGCCAAACTAGACACGCCCCTGCGCGATGCGATTCTGGCAAAGCCAGACGCGGTTCTCGAAGATCAGGGCCTGATGGATGCCCTGGTTTCGGCCAATGAACGCGCCATGGGCTCCAATATCGTTGACCTGCGTGGCATCGCCATGGAACGGATGGAGGCCCGGCTGGATCGGCTGGAAGACACCCACAGGTCGGTGATTGCGGCGGCCTATGAAAACCTCGCTGGGACGAATCAGATCCATCGCGCTGTTCTGCGGCTGCTGGACCCCACCGATTTTGAGGGCTTTTTGCAGGCGCTCAATGGCGACCTGGCCGAGATCATGCGGGTGGATTCGGTTTCTCTGGTGCTGGAAACCCTGCAGGACGATGGCGGTGCCGCAGCCGCGCGCATGGGCGAGATGCTCAAGGTGGCCAACCCCGGCTTCATCGACAGCTATGCCGGATCGGACCGCGGCGGGCCAGCCCGTCAGGTCACTCTGCGCCAACTGCAGGGCGGCACCAGCCAGATCTATGGCGACAAGGCCGAATGGATCCGCTCCGAAGCCTGCCTGCGGCTGAATCTCGGCGCCGGCCGCCTCCCTGGTCTGTTGGTGCTGGGCTCGGAAGATCCGCATCAATTCACCCCGCAGCACGGCACCGATCTGTTGACCTTTTTTGCCGGCGTCTTTGAACGCGCCATGTGCCGCTGGCTGGCATGACCCTGGCATGAGCCGCCCTGGCCTATCCCGGCGCCCCGGCGGCCTTGGATCTGCCGCGCGGCGCTGCATGCCACCAAAACATGTGAACTCAGGTGCTTTGGCGCGGCCTATGCCGGGTGGGATGCTGAGGGGGGCACCAAGATGAGCACGCCAGAGGCGCAGATGTTGATCTCTCCGGCTTGCCGTGATGCGCTACAGCTCTGGCTGCAGGGCATAAGTGCGCTGGACGGGGCTGCGGCCAATACCATCAGCGCCTATCAGGGCGATCTCAGCGGCTTTCTCGCCTTTATGACCCGGCACACTGGCGCGCCGCAGGGGCTTGGCGCACTGGCGCGGATCACCACCTCGGACATGCGCGCCTGGATGGCACAGGAGCGCAACTCTGGCACCGGAGCGCGCTCGCTGGCGCGCAAGCTCTCTGCGGTGAAAAGCTTTTATCGCTGGCTGGCAGACCGGGAAGGGTTTGAGCCCACCGCCGTTTTGGCAGCACGGGCGCCAAAGTTTCAAAAGAAACTGCCCCGCCCGCTGGACCAGGATGCCGCCCGCGCGGTCATCGAGACCGTCGAGCTGCAGTCCGGCACAGATTGGATCGCGGCGCGAGATGTCGCCGTGGTGACGCTGCTATACGGCTGTGGGCTGCGTATTTCCGAGGCCCTGTCCCTGACCGGCAAGGCCGCCCCCCTGCCGGCCAGCCTGCGCATTCTGGGCAAGGGCGGCAAGGAACGGCTGGTGCCGGTCATCGACGCTGCCCGCGAAGCCGTGCAGCGCTACCTCGCCCTGTCGCCCTATCCCAAAGACGACGACGGGCCGCTGTTTCGCGGCCTGCGTGGTGGCGCGCTCAATCCCCGCCAGATCCAGGGCGCCATGGCCCAGGCCCGGGCGCAGCTGGGGTTGCCTGCCAGTGCCACCCCCCATGCCCTGCGCCACAGCTTTGCCACCCATCTGTTGGAAGCCGGTGGCGATCTGCGCTCCATCCAGGAACTTTTGGGCCATGCCTCGCTGTCGACAACGCAGGCCTATACCGCTGTGGATACCGCCCATCTGATGGCGGTCTACAACCGCAGCCACCCCAAGGCCTGATCCGGCGCTTGGCGATACGCCCCGGACCTCAGGCTGATCGCGAATACTGCCCCCTCAAACAGGCCCCTCAAACTGGCCTGCCAAACTGGCCCTGAGATCCGGCCTGTTATAGTTTTTGGAACACACACCACGTACAGGCCTGCGCCTGCCCCGTCGGGGTGCCATGGGTCTCGGCCCAGCTGTGCACCAGATCATAGCTCTCCCCCAGCTGGCTCTGCAGCCCGTCGGGCGCACCGCCGGCGAGAATCACATGACCTTTGTGCGGCACCGCAGCACCCAGGGCCTGCAGGTAAGCCTGGCGATCCTGGTCCTCGGTCAGAAAGCGAAACACCGCCCGGTCGTGCCAGATGTCCCACTGCCGGTGGGGCTGCCACCGGGTAACATCTTTTGCGATCCAGGCCACTTTGCGCCTGTCAGCACCAAGCCGGACACGGGCCAAGGTCAGGACGCGTTTCGACAGATCCAGAACCGTCACATCATGGCGGCGCTGCTCCACCAGGGCGCCCGCCAGGCGAGAGCTTCCCCCGCCGATATCAATGATCGACAGGGCTTGGCCACCACAGAGCGCAATCGCACTCAAGGATGGCCTCGGGTCGTTCTGAAACCAGCTTGCCGATTCGGTTTTCCGTGCCTCATAGATCCTGTCCCAATGATACGCGCTTTGCCCCATTAAAAGCCCCGTCTTTTGCCTGCACTATGGCACTCCAGCAGATAAATTCCATTATTGGAATTTGATTTGTGCAGCAGCGATCCCGGAGGAAAGCGGGCGGTGACATTGCTAAAATTCGAGATAAGTTCTGCCTCCGGCTGCATCTGTGGTTAACGCCTTGCCGCTTATCTGAAGCCTCCTCTTGCTCCAGAAAGGATGCTCAGTTGACTGTACAGACTCTTGCGTTTCATCCCGCCCCTGCTTGCCCCGCCCCGGCCCCGTCGCAGATCCACATTCCGCGTCTGCCCCATCGCATTCGCCGGTCCGATCTGCCCCAGCCAGATTCGCCCAAGGCAAAAATGATCTTGCTTGCTGCGCAAGATGAGGCCCACGACACGGTGATGATGGGCCTGCAACGTCAGGAATACCCCACTTGGTTGCACTGAGGTCTTGCAGGCGTCGGTGAAATTCGCCATCACGAGATTATGACACCACAGTTTCGCGCCCTCTCCGTTCACCTGCTCACCGCCACAGGTGCTGTTTTTGCAATGCTTTCCATGCTGGCCGCAGCGGAGGCCAAATGGAGTTTGATGTTCGTTTGGCTGGTTGTGGCCTTTGCGGTGGATGGCGTTGATGGACCATTGGCGCGACATTATCAGGTTGGTCGCTATGCACCGCAATTTGACGGCGTGCTGCTGGATCTGATCATCGACTACCTGACCTATGTCTTTATCCCGGCCTTTGCCCTGTTCCAATCCGGGCTGATGTCGGGCTGGACTGGCTGGTTTGCCATTATTGTCATCACCTTTGCCAGCGCGATGTATTTTGCCGACACCCGAATGAAGACCAAGGACAATTCCTTTTCCGGCTTTCCAGGCTGCTGGAACATGCTGGTGCTGGTGATCTTTGCCCTGGAACCCAGCCATTGGACCATACTGGTGCTGGTGACTCTGCTGTCTATTGCCATGTTCCTGCCCCTGAAGTTCATTCATCCCGTGCGCACCGAGCGCTGGCGCCGGGTCTCGCTTCCGGTCGCCCTGGCCTGGACTTTTTTTGCCGGCTGGGCCGCCTGGGTGGATTTCCACCCGGAAAGCTGGGCGCATTGGGGCTTGGTTGTGACCTCTGTCTATCTGTTGTTTGTCGGCATTGCGCAGCAGATCTTTCCGCAGCGTGACTGACCTTCCACTTTGCGTGACTGGCCTCCCACTTTGCGTCCTGCCAAAGCCAGCCCCTGTTTGCAGCGGTGTAATATAAAAGAGACCAACCCCTCTGTGCTGTGACTGAGTCAAAGCACATGCCCGCCGGAACGTTGGTGCAAAGACACAAACCAGAGGTCGCATTGGGGGCGCGCAAAGCCTCAGATCAGTAAGCTGGCAGCGCCTTCGTGTTTGAGCAGGGCTATTTTTGTCTCAATCCCCGTGCCGCCAGAAAACCCGCCCAGGCCCTCTGCCGCCAGAACCCGGTGGCAGGGAATGATTACCGGGATTGGATTGGCGCCACAGGCATTGCCCACGGGTTGAGGCGGGATGTTCAGCTCCTTGGAAATATCACCATAGGTCCTGGTCTGCCCCATGGGAATTGCCAGCATTGCCGCGCAGACCGCCTGCTGGAACGCCGATCCGGCAATATGCAATGGCAGATCAAAACGATGCAGCTCCCGGGCAAAATAGGCTCTGAGCTGGTCTATGGCGCGGTCCAGGAGCGCGGTTCTGGATTGTTCCTGCGGCCCCCAGCGCAGGCCGGTTATCGCCCCATCGGTCTCTGTCACGCTCAATATTCCGACAAATGTATCAATCTGGGCCGACGGCATTGCAGATGCTCCGTAAGGATAAGGACGGTTTCCTGCACTAGGGCATAGTTTTGGGGCGTAAATACAGAGTAAATTCGCACTTTCGTATAGGTCGCTAACCTAATTCCTCCGAACCGTGACCCAAGGGGGGGCGTCAATTTTGATAAAACTCTGTTAAAACAAGTTCAGAAAGAATGGATGGGTTAAGATGATGATCTCTGCAATTGGTTCAAATCTCAATGTCAGCAACCTTGCCGCTTCTTACAAGGCAGGCGTTCCTGAAATGGATGCAAGTCTTAACGAAGGTAAGACCCAAGGAATGGATCGGGCCATCCAGCGTGAAACAGCGCTGAAGGCGGCAGAGAAAGCCCAGCAATCCGAAATGGGCACCCCCCAGTCAGCAGGCCCGGCCCTAGAAGCGGCAAGAAACAAGGCCCTGGGCCGTGTCAGCTATGCCGAACAGGCAATGTTGGCGCAGTTCCTGGCTCTGACCTCGAACCATGCCCCGGGTCCAAAACCTGTCAGCAGCCTGATGGCAGAAGACAGCTATCGCGCCGCGCGCAGCCAAGCTGTGGCTGCGGTTGATGGAGCCTCTCTGTAACGCCCTCCACATCAGAACCCTCCCGCGTATTACGACCTCTCTCTCCTTCCCCTCCAGACAAGAAAACCTGCCGCGCATGGCGCGACAGGTTTTTTTTGTTCGCCCGGCCCAAGCTGCGAGTCGCACCGCAGATTGGGGGCCGTTTTATGGGTGGCCGGCAGCACCAGGCTGCCAGACACGTTTTGAGTTCAGACCCTTATACGATTGGGCCCGTATATACTGAGGCGCGCCTCAGCTCAGGGCTGTATCGCAGCGGCCGCAGAGGCCGGCGTGGGAATGGCTGCCAACATCCGGCAGGATTTTCCAGCAGCGCTGGCACTTGTCGCCTTCGGCTTTTTCAAAGACCACCGAGATACCGTCGACTTCGGGCATACGGAAGGCCTCTGCCGGCGCCGGGTCAGTGGTGAGGGAGATGTCGGAGGTGATGCAGATATCGGCAAAGTTCACCGATTTCAGCAGGGCCAGCACCTCTGGATCACGCACATGCACCACCGGATTTGCCTCCAGCGAGGCACCAATCACCTTGTCGATACGCTGCAGTTCGAGTGCAGCTGTCACCACCCGGCGGGCCTGACGGATCTGCGCCCATTTGGCCGAAAGCGGCTCGTTCAGCCAATCTGCCGGGGTATCGGGGATATCTACCAGATGCACCGAGCTGTCCTCGCCGGGGAAACGCTCCAGCCAGACTTCTTCCATGGTGAACACCAGGATTGGCGCCAGCCAGGTGGTCAGACGGTGAAACAGGATATCAAGCACGGTCCGGGCGGCGCGGGCATTCAGCGTGTCGCCGTCACAATACAGCGCATCCTTGCGCACATCAAAGTAGAAGGCGGAAAGGTCGACGGTGGCAAAGGTAAAGATCGCCTGCCACACCCCGTTGAAATCAAAGGCTTTATAGCCGTTGCGGACCTGGTGATCCAGCTCGGCCAGACGGTGCAACACCCATTGCTCCAGCTCGGGCATATCCGCAGCATCAACGCGCTGATCATCGGTGAAATCATGCAGCGAGCCCAGCATATAGCGCATGGTGTTGCGCAAGCGACGATAGCTGTCGGCGGTGCCTTTCAGGATCTCAGGGCCGATGCGCTGATCCGAGGTATAATCGGTCTGCGCCACCCAGAGCCGCAGGATATCGGCGCCGTACTGTTTGACGATCTCCTCAGGCACGATGGTATTGCCCAGAGATTTGGACATCTTGTTGCCCTTGCCATCCAGGGTAAACCCATGGGTAACAACGTTTTTATAGGGTGCACGGCCCTTGGTGCCGCAGGCCTGCAACAAGGAGGAGTGGAACCAGCCCCGGTGTTGGTCGGTGCCTTCCATATAGACATCGGCAATACCATCTTCGGTGCCGTCTTTGCGGTCGCGCAGCACAAAGGCATGGGTCGAGCCGGAATCAAACCAAACGTCGAGCACGTCGAACACCTGCTCCCACTCGTCCGCATTGTAATCCGATCCCAGGAAACGTTCCTTGGCACCGTCCAGATACCAGGCATCGGCGCCTTCGGTTTCAAAGGCTGCAACGATACGGGCATTCACCGCGTCATCGCGCAGCAAAAAGCCCTCATCCGTGGGCAGCAGACCCTTTTTCACAAAGCAGGTCAGCGGCACGCCCCAGGCGCGCTGGCGCGACAGTACCCAGTCAGGGCGGGCTTCGATCATGGAATAAAGCCGGTTACGGCCCTTTTGCGGCGTCCATTTCACCAGCTCGTCGATCGAGCGCAGGGCGCGTTCGCGGATGGTTGTGCCCATCTCGTCCTGACCGTCGCCCACCGCGCGATCCACGCTGGCAAACCACTGGGGTGTGTTGCGATAGATGATCGGTGCCTTGGAGCGCCAGCTGTGCGGGTAGCTGTGCTTGATCTTGCCACGGGCCAGCAAGCCGCCGACCTCGACCAGCTTGTCGATTACGGCCTTGTTGGCATCGCCCTCGCCGCCCTTGCGGTTAAGGATGTATTTGCCACCAAAGAACGGCAGATCGGCGCGAAAGCCGCCATCATCCATGACGTTATAGGTGATCACCTGCTCCAGCATGCCCAGATCACGGTAGAGCTCAAATTCCTCCATCCCGTGGCTTGGCGCGCAGTGCACAAAGCCGGTGCCTTCTTCGTCGGTCACAAAAGGCGCGGCGCGGAAATCACGCGGCGCATCCCATTCGCCATTGCTGCCGTCGGCGCCAGCCAGCGGGTGCGACAGTTGCAGCGGTGCCAGCTCATCCGCTGGCACGGTGCGCACGCGGCTATACTGGCCCTCGGCCAGGCGGGCGCGGGACATCACGTCAACGGCCAGTTTGTCGGCCAGGATGAAGCGATCGCCTTTGGCGGCCCAGCATTCTTCCGGCGCGTCGGTGACCTCGTAGAGGCCGTAATCAAAGCTATCGCCATACACGACGGCCTTGTTGGACGGCATGGTCCAGGGGGTGGTGGTCCAGATCACCACATGGGCGCCTGCCAGATCTTCAGATCCGCCGGTAACGGCAAACTTCACCCAGACGGTAAAGCTCTCCTTGTCGTGGTATTCTACCTCGGCCTCGGCCAGGGCGGTTTTTTCCACCGGCGACCACATCACCGGTTTGGAGCCCTGATACAGCGTGCCGTTCATCAGGAACTTCTGGAACTCCGCCGCGATCACCGCCTCGGCATGGAAATCCATCGTGAGGTACGGATCAGCCCAGTTGCCGGTGATGCCCAGGCGCTTGAACTCTTCGCGCTGGATATCCACCCATTGGTCGGCAAAGGCGCGGCATTCCTGGCGGAACTCCACCACATCCACGGCATCTTTGTTCTTGCCCTTCTTGCGGTACTGCTCTTCGATCTTCCACTCGATCGGTAACCCGTGGCAATCCCAGCCCGGCACGTAGCGCGAGTCAAAGCCCATCATCTGGTGCGAGCGCACGATCATGTCCTTGATGGTCTTGTTCAGCGCATGACCAATGTGCAGATGGCCGTTAGCGTAGGGCGGGCCGTCATGCAGCGTGAAAGGCGTGCGCCCTGTCTTTTCGCGCAGCCGGTCATAGACGCCGATCTTGGCCCAGCGCTCCAGCCAGTGGGGCTCGCGCTTGGGCAGGCCTGCGCGCATGGGGAAATCGGTCTTGGGCAGGTTCAGGGTCTGTTTGTATTCGGGGGTATCAGCAGTGTCGGCGCACATGGGTGGCGTCCTTTGGATAATCGGTTCGGAAATCGGGTTATTCGGTTCGGCGCGATGGCTCAAGCGCCTTTGCCCGGCGTCTCATGTGATCAGAGCGCCGGGGATATAATTCGAATAATGATGGCCAGGATATTGGACATGCAGGCGTTATAGGCCGACTACGCCCCGGGGTAAAGCGGGGTTCTACCAACGCTGAATGTCGCAGCCTGGCAACAGACTTCAGGCTAGATTGCGGCTCCCTTGTTCGCTCAGGTCTCAGCCCATCGGTTTGATTTCTGGCAAACCCGCTTGCACCGACATGCCTGCGACGCCCTGCCAGAGGCACAGAGCTTCAAAAGCCTATATCGGGGCGCGCCAGCATCAGCCAGACGATGGCCAATACGGCTGCAAAGGCGGGAAAGCCGCAGGCAAACCAGATGCGAAACAGGCGATGGTATGTGGCTGGGAGCCCGGCCCCTGTGGTCGCCGCCGCGCGCGCAAGATTGCGAAGCCGGATTTGGATCCACACCACCGGCAGCCAAAACAGCCCCGTCAGCAGATACAGGCCCAGCGACAGCAGAATCCAACCTTCCCACAGGCTCCACTCCAGCGCATGTGCCAGCAAAGCACCGGTCACCGGCTGCACCACCACGGCCGTGGTGGTAAACAAGAGATCGGCCAGCACAACCACCCCGGCGGTATGGGCAATTATCCGGGGGTCCGCGCTGCGATGCGCCATCACCATAAAAAAGGCGATACCAGCGCCGGTGCCAAGCAGGGTACAGGCGCCCAGCACATGCAGCCAGCGCAGGATCAGGTCATACTCCACCTTAACGCTCCTGCAGCAGTTGATGGGTGATCAGGGCCAGCATCAGCCCCGGCAATGTCTTGACCAATGGACCCAGCGGATCGCTCCACATCTGCGGCGTCACCAGGCTGGCAGCGCCAAGGTAAAACAGCGTCACAGCCACCATGCCAAGACAGGCCTGCCGTGCCCGGGGGCGCCACAACAGCGCCAGTGCCAGGGCGATATCAACCCCCGCCCAAAAGGCCACACTGGTGCGGGACAGGCCGGGGCTCCAGCCAGCTGCTGTCAGATGCAGTGCTGCGCTGTCGAGCTGCCACAGGGCGATGATGCCGGATAAAAACCAAAACAGGCTCAGCAGCGCCACCGCAAAGGGCATGCAAAGCAGCATCCGCGCTTCCAGCCGGTGCTCCCGCCCCGCCCGCATCTCGCCCAGGATCTGTGGCAGGGCAGCCACCCCCTGCCCGGTCGCTTGGCGGTAGGGGGCGGGATCGCCAGCGATGCCCTGTTCCAGCACCTGAACCGCAGTGCGGCGCAGCGGCGAGCGCCAGCCCAAATAACCCAGCACATCCGCCCCCCGGGTGGTCAGCCACAGCAGCGGGCGCGGCAGCAAAATCTGCCAGCGCGCCGGGGCAAAACCCAGCCAGGCCCGGGTCTGCCGCAGGATCTCTTGCAGGCTGTGCGGCTGATCCTCCACCAAATCATAGCTGCCCGGCGGCAGCGCGGCCCGCGCCGCCTGACAGACAGCAGTGGCCACCGCCTCCAGACCGACAGATTGGATTTGTGCCTGGCCCAGTGCCACGGGTTGCACCACAGGCATGGCCGCCAGCATCCGCAACAACGCAGTGCCGCCAAAAGCACCCTGACCAAGAACCAGCCCAGGTTTCAGCACCCAGATATTGGTGCGGTCGGCCTGTTTCACCACCGCCGCATCTGCAGCCGCCTTGCTGCGCATAAATTCTGTGGCGCTGTCAGCACAGGCCCCCGTAGCAGAAATCTGCACTAGGCCAGTCCCCGTGTCGCCACAGGCCACCGCCAAAGCGGCAATCGCCAGATGCTGCACCTGATCCAGCTCTGCCGTCGAGGCCTGCAATTGCCCCGCTGCGTTCACCACCAGATCATAGCCCCTGATCACCGCCAGCCAGTCCTGCGCCTTTGCAAAACTGCGCAGATCTCCGGGGACAAACGCCACCCCCGGCGCGACGCGCTCTGCCATTTTGCCATCACGGCCAAAGACCGCAACCGCGCAGCCCGCCCGGATCAGCGCCCGCACCAGCGCGGCGCCAATAAACCCATAGCCCCCAAGGACCAAAACCCGAGGTCCTGTACTGGGGGTGGTGCTCTTGGCCATTGTCATGAATTTCCATTGAATCAGCCCCGGCAAGCTGGCGCAGCGTCGGGGTTTTGTCCAGCGCACAAGACCGCCTGTGACACCTGCGCACACCAGTTTAGGAAAGTCCGAAGCAAGGTTAGCAGATCGCTAATTCGTTTCGCACGCGAAACCTTTGGGGTAGTGAACCCCCGGCCTGGCTCAGGCCTGAAACAGGCAGCCCACCCCATAGGCCAATGCCGCAGCTGCGCCGCCAATGGCCAGGGTCTCTGCCCCCGAACGCCACCAGGGCGTCAGGGCCCAATGGCTTTTGAAGGCGCCAATGGCAAAAAAGGTCACCAGCGTCAGCCAGACCGAAATGGTAAAGGCCGATTCCAGCCCCAGCAAAAAGGGTAGCAACGGCACCATTCCCGCCAGCAGAAAGGCCGCAAAGGTAGCCAGCGCCGCGCGCATTGGGTCAGGGTCCACCGGGCTGACGCCATATTCGCCCTCCATCATCAGGTTGATCCAGGCCTCTTTGTCGGCGCAGATCGCATCGGTCGCCGCCTCCAGCACCGGCCCCGACAACCCCTTGAGCCGCAGGATCTCCCGCGCCTCGCCACGCTCACCTTCGGGGTAGGTTTTGATGTGGTTCTCCTCGACCTGACGCAGGCGTTTGAGATCGTCCAGTTCCGCCTTGGTGCCGGAATAATTGCCCGCAGCCATCGAAAACCCATCCGCCAGCACATTGGCCAGCCCCAGCGCCACAATGACAAAGGGCGACAACCCCGCACCCGCCACCCCGGCGACAATTGCGAAGGTGGTGACCGAGCCATCAATGGCACCGTAAACCACATCCCGCAGCACCCCGCGCCCCGGAGGCCTGCCAATGCGATCGCTGATTTCCTGCGGGCTGTGACCGTGATCGACCATGGCGGGCTCCTTCTGTTAGGGCTCCTACATCTAATGGATCCCGGCGCCTGTGCCTTGCGACAGATCAACGCCGCCCCTACCCATCAGCCAAGGAAACCCCTATGTGAGGGCAGCAGCGGGACCGGCCGCTGGGCCAAGACCGCAAGCGAGACAGCCCCATGACCAAGACCTCACCAACCGACACCCCCCAAACCGCCAATCACCCGATGAAGCGCTTTGACATCAGTGGATCCGAAATCGACCGTGTGGTGACCCTGTTCTACATCCGCATCCGCGCGCATCCAGAGCTGGGGCCCATTTTTGCCCGCTATGTGGAAGATGCAGACTGGCCCGCGCATGAGGCCAAGATCGCCCGGTTCTGGCGTAATGCGATCCTGCGCGAAAAGAGCTATAATGGCAATCCGATGCGGGTGCATGTCTCGCGCCCCGAAATCCAGGCAGAGCATTTCCCACAGTGGCTAGGTCTGTTCCACGAAGTGCTGCGGGCCGAGCTGCCCGCGCCGATTGCGCTGCAATGGGGCACGCTGGCAGATCGTATCGGCGAGGGCTTTCGCACCGGGATCGTAGCCATGCGCCAACCCAAGGACGGACCGCCCAAACTTTTCTAAGGCGCAGCGACGTCCAGACCGGCCCCATACCTGAAATCAGGGCTAACCCCAAAGTGCCCAAAGTTGAGAATTGGAAAATTATCGCCCCAAATTCCGGTTACGCCCGCGATAATTGTTAGAAAAACATCACTAAAGAAACGCAAAATAGCCGTGACAGAGCTGCCACCGCAATCTCAATTCTGTGAATAAATATGCCCCGCCTGTGGATAACACCTCCCCACCTGTGGAAAACAGCGCTCTTGCAGAGCCTCGCGGCTCTCATGGCGCAGCTGCCACCTGACCCAGCTTTTTGCGCAGGTCACCGGCCGCTGAGCGGGTGCGTTTCAGCCGGGTGGGGCAAAGACAGGCAAAGCAACGGATCCCGGTTATCACTGATACCCACAGCCAGCGCCTGTCCGCAGCTCAGCTGAAGCAAAGGGGAAAGGCCCTTAATATCATTATGATTTTGGGTCCCTTCCTAGCACTGTGCACAGGTATTTCCACAGGATTTTCCACAGCAAAGATCACCCTGACCTGTGGGTTTGACCGGGCCTGTGGGCCTGACGCGGCCTGAGCTACGCAGAACAGGCGATTGGATTATCACGACTTTTACGGTTCCGGCGCCTGATCGCGGCGAAACAGCCCGGCCAAGGCGCCTTTGATCACCCGCCGGGTCGCGGGGCGATGCGCCCGCGAGAAGGGCAAGGGGCGGCAGACCTCCATGGCAGCGATGCCAACACGGGCCGACAGGGCGCCATTGACCACCCCTTCGCCAAAGCGGCGTGACAGCTTGGACAGGACCGAGCCGCCCAGCACCGACTCCAGAACATCATCCCCCGCAGCCACCGCTCCGGTGGCGGCAAGATGGGCCAGCACCGCGCGGGTCAACCGCCAGGAGCTGAACAGCCCCGAGCGGCCGCCATAGATCTGCGCCACCTGGCGGATCATCCGCACTGAGGCCAGCAGCGCCACGGTGACATCGGCCAGCGCCAGCGGCACCAGCGCCGTCACTGTGGCAACCTGACGGGCGGCGGCCTCGACCTCTTGCAGGGCACGGGCATCCAGTGGCGCCAATAGCTCTTCTTCTGCCAGCACCAGCAGAGCATCGGCGTCCAGCACCTCATCCTGTCGCTCTGACAGCCGGGCCAATTGCCAGGCCATATCCGGGCGCCCGGCATAAAAACGCTGCAGCTTGGCCACATGTGTCTTGGCGGCGGCAAGGTCGCTATGCGCCAGCGCTGCCCCCTGACGCAGCCCATCGACCCGCTTCAACCGGGCCAGCGCTGCCAGCTCGCGCAGCAGCATCACCAGCGCCAGGATCAGGGCCAACACCAGCCCGGCGCTGACCGACCAGCCCAAAAGCGGCATCCGCGCCACCAGCCCAACGGCAAAATCCCAGGCCGCCAGGGACACCACCGCGCCCAGCAAGCCCAGCACCAGCCCCCAGAACCACCGCGCCAGCCGTGAAGGCGGCCGGGCCGCCAGACGCGCCGCCTGCTCCATCGCAGCGGGGGGCGCAGACTGGTCCAGGTTCGGTAGAGCATCCGGCACCGGCGGGGCGGCGGCCACATCCGGGGTCTCGGGGCGGGCATCCTGCTCCAGATCAAACAGTACCGGTTTCTGGCTCATCCCTGTTGCTCCTGCTGTTGGGGGGCGTACGCGTGGGTCTCGGCCTGCCATTCCATGCGGACATCCGGCAGGCCTTCGTCGTTGCCGCTGCCGTCGCTGCGGTCCGTTTCAAAGAACCCTTCGCGCTGATAAAAGCGCCGGGCGCCGGTATTGGCCGCAAGGGCCCGCAACCACAGCGCCGGCTGTGCCGCCTTGGCCTGTCGCAACAGGACCTTGCCAACCCCCTGCCCCCGTGCGTCCGGTGCCAGATAGAGGCTGCAGATCTCGGCGCCGTCGCGGGCCATAAAGCCAACCACCCGCCCGTCATGTTCAGCCACCGTGACCCAGCCGTGCCCAATCATTACCTCGCAAAAGCCAATGGTTTCCGCCTCGGAGTACAGCACAGGCATCCACGGGGTGTAGAGCGCAAAGCGGTGCAGAATCCAGCCCGTGGGACCCGCATCCAGGGCCGAGGCTGGACGTAGGCTGACAGCAGGGAGTGGAGAGTTCACAGGGCGTCTCCGATCAGGAATTCTGCGGCCCGGTCCAGCCGGATATGGGGCGGCCCATCCCCCGGCTTCAGACTGAGCGGCGCCGGGGCAAACTGCATCGCCTGATAATCGCCGTCCAGCCAGTGCCGCGCCCCCTGACGCGCCGGAGACAGCAGCTGCGCCGGATCCGTCGGCAGGGCGCCGGGGTAAAAGGCCGCCTGCTTACCGGTCTCCAGCAACCGCCCGCGCACGCAGGCCAGCTCTGCCCCATTGTGAGGGCGCATCTCTTCGGTGGTGGCCCGCAGCGACGCCAGCGCCAGCGCCGCGGTTTCGGCCCCGGCGAACTGCGCCCTGTCGCGGGCATCGCTGGTCAGGGCTTCGATGATGGCGGTCATCTGTGGATGTTGCAAATGGTGCAAATGGTCGGCCTTGGTGGCGGCGAAGAGGATTTTCTCAACCCGCTTGCCGCGCAACAGCGAGGTGAGGAACCCATTGCGACCGGGGCGAAAGGCCGCCAGCACATCGCCCATGGCCAGACGCAGATCTTCCACCGCCTGCGGCCCGGCGTGAATGGCGCTGAGCACATCCACCAGCACCACCTGACGGTCGATGCGGGTGAAATGATCGCGGAAAAACGGCTGCACCACCTTGGACTTATAGGCCTCGTAGCGGCGCTCCATCTCGCGCCACAGGCTGCGGCGCGGCGCGGTCTCTTGTGGTGGCAGGGGGCCAAAGGTCAGCACCGGGGAGCCCTCAAGATCGCCGGGCAGCAAAAACCGCCCCGGCGAGCAGTCATAAAACCCGGCCCGGCGCGCCGCGTTCAGGTAGCGGGTGAATTCAGCCGCCAGCGCCTGTGCCTGTGGTTCATCATGGGGGGCCTGTGGTTCAACCGTCGTGAGCGCTTGCAGGAAATCCGCCGCCACCTCGCGGGCGGGCAGCCGGTCCAGCACCTCGGCGGACCACTGGGCATAAGATTTATCCAACAGCGCCAGATCGAGCAGCCATTCGCCGGGGTAGTCGACGATATCCAGATGCAGCCGACGCGGCCCCTGAAAGCCGGACAGCAGCCCCGCAGGGCGCAGGGTGAGACTGAGGCGCAGCTCAGACACCGCGCGGGTGCTGGCAGGCCAAGAAGGCTGCGGGCCGGTCAGCGCCGCCAGATGGTCCTCATAGGCAAAACGCGGCACCGTATCGTCGGGCTGGGGTTGCAGATAGGCGCTGTCGATGCGGCCCATGCGCGCCGCATCCAGTTGCAGCATCCGCCCCCGGTTCAGCAGGTTGGCCACCAGCGAGGTGATAAAAACCGTCTTGCCCGCCCGCGCCAGACCCGTGACACCCAGCCTGAGCGTCGGCTCAAAGAACCGCGAGGACACAGTGCTGCCAAGGCTGTCCAGCCCGCGTGCCGCGCCCTCGGTCAATGTCGATAATACCACCCGGCCCACCTGCTGTTGTTTGCTTGGCTCAAGATAGGCAGGTGGTAGCGGGTTTTCCAGTCTGTCTGAGCACTTGCCTCAGCCCTGTTGCCGGGTTACTTGCCCGCTCATGGCTCGTTTTGCTCTCAAAGTTGAATACCACGGAAAGCCCTTTGCCGGATGGCAGCGGCAGAAAGATCAGCCCTCGGTGCAGGGCGCGATCGAAGATGCGCTCGCCCGGCTGGAACCCGGTCCCCATACCATTGCCGCTGCAGGTCGCACGGATACCGGCGTGCATGGGTTGGGACAGGTGGCCCATTGTGATCTGCACAAACCCTGGACGCCCTTTCGCCTGTCGGAGGCGCTGAATTTTCACCTGAAGCCCGCGCCCGTGGCGATTGTGGACTGCGCCGAGGTCGACCCGGAGTGGCACGCAAGGTTTTCCGCCATCGAGCGGCAGTATCTGTTTCGCATTCTGATCCGCCGCGCACCCGCCACCCATGACGCGGGCCAGGTCTGGCAGGTCAACAATGATCTGGATGTCGGCGCCATGCAGGAGGCGGCCAACCACCTGCTCGGCAACCATGATTTCACCACCTTCCGCTCGTCGATCTGTCAGGCGCAAAGCCCGCAGAAAACCCTGGATGAGCTGCGCATCGAGCGGGTCATGGGACTGTCTGGCCCCGAGGTGCATTTTCACGTGCGGGCGCGCAGTTTTCTGCACAATCAGGTGCGCAGCTTTGTTGGCACATTGGAACGCGTCGGCGCCGGCGCCTGGGAGCCGCAGGATGTGAAATCCGCACTGGAAGCCTGCGACCGCGCCGCCTGTGGCCCGGTCTGCCCCGGCCATGGTTTGTATCTGGCCCGGGTTGGCTATCCGGTGGATCCGTTTATGGCGCCCGACCATAGCCCCAAGGACAGGCTGACCGGTTCTTGAGCCGCTCTGGCTTGAATGCCTGCCAGCCGTTCATCGCTTACAATGGTTATGTGCTGCCCTAGCGGGCTGCTGAAAAACGCCCAGCACATCTGCGTCTGCTACGACCATTTAAGTAGAGCCAGACACAACCGCGTTTGTCATGTTTCAGCGTCTGATAGAGCCGTTTCTTTTCCCTGCTTGCCCTCCAGGACCATGCCGATGGCGGCCAGAAGCTCTGCCCTGCCAACAGGTTTCATCAACCGACAGTCTTCTGGCATCAGCCCATTGCCGTGGATCATTGCCTCACTGGCATAGCCGGACATAAAGACAAATGGGACAGTTGGGTCGACCGCCCGGATCTCTTTGGCAAGATGGGTTCCCTGGAGCTGCCCCGGCATGACAATATCGGTGATCACAGCGTCGAAGTCTCGCAAGTCAGACCAAGTGGCAAATGCCTCATCTCCACTTTTCGCCGTGGTCACACTGTATCCGGCTTTGGTCAGCATTTCTGCGAGCGGCTTTAACAACTCGGCATTGTCTTCCACCAGAAGAACTTTGCTGTGATCTGCCCTGGCAGTCCGGGCTTCCATCACCGGCATCGCGTTAAAGGAGGCAGCCTGACCTGCTGCCTTGAAGTACAATTTGAATGTCGTACCAGTGCCGATTTCAGAATAGACCTGTACCGCCCCCCCTGATTGTTTCATGAACCCGTGCACCATTGAGAGCCCAAGACCTGAGCCTTTACCAACTTGTTTGGTTGAAAAGAACGGTTCGAATATCTCTTTGAGATGCTGAGGTTCGATGCCGGACCCTGTGTCTGAGATGGCCAACATGATGTACCGGCCTGGCTTGATGTGTTCATTCCTCTCACCCAGGTATTCATCATCTAATCGAACATTTGCGGTTTCAATCGTCAAACGACCGCCATCGGGCATCGCGTCTCTTGCGTTCAGCAGAAGGTTAAGAAGGGCGCTCTTTGTGAGCGCATCATCGGCTAAAAACGGCCAAATAGATCCCAGCAGAGATGTTTGAATTTCAATGTTGGCGGGCAGCAGACGCTCTGCCCAAGTCAGCACTTCTCGAACGACAGAATTCCCGTCCAAGAGCTGAGGCTCCAGGTGTGATTTTCGCGCAAAGCTGAGCACATTCTTCGTTATCTCAGCACCCCGTTTTGCAGCCTGAATCGCACTTGTGCGATAGCGAGAGTGGCTCTCTTGCTGGTCCGTTGTTTCCATCAATTCAAGGTTACCAAGGATGACCGCCAGAATATTATTAAAATCATGCGCCATCCCACCGGCCAAATTCCCAACAGCCTCCATTTTCTGAGATTGCCGAAGCTCGTTTTCCAGATCAATTGTTCTTGAAATATCCTGGATAATCCCAACAAAACCATAAATTTCGCCCTGACCATCAATAACGGGCTCTCCGGTATTCACAACGGACAGTTCTGACCCATCTGCAATTCTTATTTTATGAAAGCAGGTATAGGGTTCCCGCTGGTGGCCGGATTTAGACATCCGGCTCTCCAGCTTTTCCCTGTCCGCATCAGACATTAGGGAAAAGAATTTCTCCAGCGTATCGGGGTCCTCGGAACTTGAGAAAGCTAGAATTTCTCGCATTGATTTCGAGGTTTTCAGCGCGCCGTTTTTCAGCACCTTCCAGTGGCCTAATCTGGCAATTCGTTCAGCCTGCAACAGTGTCGCTTCACTCTCGCGTGCCTTTACCCGCGCTTTTTCAGCGGTCTGCAGAAGCCGAACCAGCGTTACTGTCAATAACAGCAATGTGAGCACGAAGGCGGCAAAACAGCCCCCACCTACGGTCACAAGAAGCCACCTACGCCCCTGCATTGCGTTGATTAACTGGAGCTCAAAGGCGCGTATGTTCTCAGCGGCGTCAATGTCCGACAGACGCACGCGGGCATCGACTTCAGCTGCAGATTTTCCCGTCAGCTGCAGTTGCCTGGCTTCATCGATCATCACGCGATAATCTGACAATGTGTCCTCCAGAGAGGCAAAATCGGCCTGCAACCCCACCGATTGCGCCGTGAGGCTGATCCGCGTGAGAGTGGCCACTATTTCATCATAGTTACGTTCCGCTTTGGTAAAATATTCCTCATCCCGGCGCAGGACACCATTTTTGAAATTGTGAATAAACCCATCATATCCAAGCGATCTCTCCAGCTGTATAACCTGTTTCGGCAATACATAGATGGCTCTGTCGAGTTCAACCGCTCTGCTGACAAGAAAAACTGCTGACAAGGCAAATATTACTGCGGCAAAACCAGCAATCTGCAATCGGCTCTTGACCAAGGTCATAGCGGCATTCCTCGCAACGTTTCCACATTCACGAGACAGATTGTTCTGTGACTTGTCAAGTTTCGGGCTGAACAGGCAATTAATACGAAGTGCTATTTTGTGCAGATATTCAACACGCCAATAGGGTGTATATTGAAACTCTCAGGCCTCTAAACCTAGGGTCAGGACCCATTTACCCTACGCCGTCAGCGGTAATCTAACGTCATTTGCAACCTCTTGCGCCGCTCGCAAATGCAACCACTATTGGCGTGATGCCCCAAACCCTTGAGATTTTACAAAAGCGCTGCCAGGCATGCTGAATGAATAGGGCCTGATCCTAACCTTTGGGCGGATGTAGAACCAGGGTTTGCAGGGCTGTGGCCACCGGGCCTTGTTCGTCCTGCAAAACCGATTGCGACATGCCAATGCCGCTACTGTGCCAATGGGAGATCGATTCTGAGGCATGCCAATCGCCAACGGGCTCGCGGTGCACATTGAGGGTGAGGTCGGTATTCATAAAGCCCATCTCGCTGGGGGCCGCATTCCAGGAGATGCCATTGCCACAGTCCGCCAGCGCACAGAGCGACTGGATCGGCGATTGCTGCTCCCCCTCCAGCAGGGTGGTGGTGCGCATCCAAAGGGTCTTTGGTCCGGGCTCCAGGCCAAACTCAGGCGGATAGGCCACATCCAGAAATTCACCAAAATAGGGTTTGTCATGCAGACCTGCGCCAATGGAAAACCGCCCCGGCACGGCCTCGGCGCGGTTCAGTGGCAGCACCGGCGCGGTTGGCACCGGCCCCAGATCTTTACGCACCAGATGCATCGAGGTGCCCAGCGCGCACAGGTTGTTGTCGAGATCATGTACGGTGATCTGTGTCGTCGCCAAGGTGCGGCTGTGGCGCGTGGTTTCGGCCGCAACCCGCAGCCCCGCCAGTGGCAGCGGGCGCAAAATATCCAGCGTCAACCGACAGAGCATCTTGTCGGCGCCCACCTCGATCTCGGCGGCGCGAACCGCCAGGCCGGTGACCGGCCCGGCATGGCAGTGATCCGCAGACCAGGGCCCCCGCGCCGGATCGTTGCCCACAAAAACGCCTTCAGAGTTTTGCGAAAAGAACGGTGCCGCCGCGAGAGCCTTGGAGGTCATGGATCAGACCTTTTCCTGAGTGTATTTCTTCAACTCAACCCGCGCCACCTGGCGCCGGTGCACCGCATCCGGGCCATCGGCCAGACGCAGGGTGCGCACATGCGTCCAGGCCGTGGCCAGCGGTGTATCCTGGCTGACGCCCTGACCACCAAACATCTGCACCGCCTCATCAATGACTTTCAGCGCCACCCGTGGCGCAACCACCTTGATCTGGCTGATCCATGGCGCCGCCGCACGTCCATCACCCTGATCCATGTACCAGGCAGCCTTGAGACACAGCAGGCGCGCCATTTCGATTTCCATGCGGCATTCCGCAACGATATCGTAATTGGCGCCCAGATGGGCCAGCTTCTTGCCAAAGGCTTCGCGCTGCAGCGACCGTTTGCACATTTGCTCCAGGGCGCTTTCGGCCTGACCGATGGCGCGCATGCAGTGGTGGATCCGTCCAGGCCCAAGGCGGCCTTGGGCGATTTCAAAGCCACGGCCTTCGCCCAGCAGGATACTATCGGCTGGCACCCGCACATTGGTGAAGCGGATATGCATATGGCCATGGGGCGCATCGTCGTGGCCATAGACCTCCATCGGGCGCAGCACTTCGATACCGGGGGTGTCTGCGGGCACCACGATCATCGACTGACGCTGGTGCTTGGGCTGCTCTTCGCCAGCGGTTTTCACCATGACGATATAGACCTTGCAGCGCGGATCCCCGGCCCCCGAGGCCCACCATTTTTCGCCGTTCAGCACATAGTCGTCGCCATCGCGCACGCAGGCCATCGACACATTGGTCGCATCCGAAGAGGCCACATCGGGCTCGGTCATCAGATAGGCAGAACGGATCTTGCCCTCCAACAGCGGCGCCAGCCACTGCTGTTTCATCGCCTCGGTTCCGTAACGCTCAAAGACTTCCATATTGCCGGTGTCCGGCGCGGCGCAGTTGAACACCTCGGCGCCCAGCGGCGTCTTGCCCATTTCCTCGGCAAAATAGGCGTATTCCACGGTGGAAAGCCCAAAGCCCTTGTCGCTGTCGGTGAGCCAGAAGTTCCACAGCCCCGCTGCTTTGGCCTTGGCTTTCAACCCTTCGAGGATCTCAGCCTGGCGGGCGGTATATTGCCAGCGGTCACCTTTGCCGATCTCGGCTTGATATTCGGCCTCCAGCGGCATGATCTCATCGCGCACCATAGTGGCAACCCGCTCCAACAGCTGGCGATTCTCTGCCCGCATGCCAAAATTCATATCCATAGAAATTCTCCTCCACTGCCACTTTCGCTCTTGCGAAAACCATGGCTTAGTCGCGCAACAACTGTCCAGCGCAATGACGGGACGTCATTGAGACACAATAGAAATTATACGGAAGGAACCAGCATGGCGTTATTGGTCAATATTGGACATGACGGATGGTATCGCGACCGCGAACTGGCAGCTGAGCTGCGCAATTTGTCCCCCGGCGCCGACATCCGCACCCTGGAAGAGCCCGGCGATCTGGCAGAGATCACCATGTTGGCCGTCTCCGGGCTGGCCGACGATCTGCCGCCCCAATTGCCCAATCTCGCATTGGTGCAAAAACTAGGGGCCGGTGTGGAAACCATCGTCGCCCACCCGGCCCTGGCGCCACATGTGCAGGTCACTCGGTTAAAACCGCTGGAACCCGCCCGCGAGATTGCCCAGTATTGCCTTGCCTATGTGCTGCAGGGGCAGCGCAACATTCTGGCCCATGCGGCCAATCAGGCCCGTGCCAGCTGGGAATCGCTGGAGCCAAAGGAAAACCACAAGACCCGCGTTGGGGTGTTGGGTATGGGTCATATCGGTGGCGAAACAGCCGCTCTGATGCGCGATCTCGGCTTTGAGGTGCACGGCTGGAGCCGCTCTGCCAAAGACATGGAAGGCGTCACCTGCCACCACGGGGCGGAATCGCTGGAGCCTATGTTGGGCATCTGTGACTATATCTGCGCCATCCTGCCCTCGACCGGCGAAACCCGTGGCTTGATCAATGCGCAGACATTGGCCGCAATGAAACCAGGCGCCACCTTCATCAACGCCGGGCGCGGCGATTTGGTGGATGAAGCGGCGCTGATTGCCGATCTGGATCGCGGCCATCTGGGCCATGCAGTGCTGGATGTGTTTTGCACCGAGCCCCTGCCCGAGCAGGATCCGCTGTGGGCGCACCCTCAGGTCACCATCACGCCGCATATTTCGGGCTGGCACCTGGGCGAGGCGCTGCAGGATGTGGTGGAAAATTTCCGTCGTCTGGGCGCCGGCGAAGATCTGCTGCACGCCGTGGACCGGCAGCGGGGCTACTGACCCCGCCGCCACTGCGTCGCTAAAACAGCATAGATTTGAGAGCCGCAAACGCCGGGCCAAATCGCAGCCAGCCCCCCAGCCCGGTCTGGGTGGGCTGGCCATCCTTCCACGTTCCCGCCACGGATAAGCCCTGCCAGTCCGCGGTCAGCGGGTTGCCGTTGAACAGGGTGAAATCCGCGCGTTTGCCGACCTCAATCGTACCAATCAGCGCCTCCTGCCCCAGCTGCTGTGCCGCCTGGCGCGTCATCGCCGACAGAGCCTGATAGCGAGAGATCGCCTGATCCGGCGCGGTTATGGTCGCGCCTGAAACCGAGGTCCGGTCCACCGCCGTGCGCAGGGTGCGCAACGCGCCAATCGGCGAGGCCGGATGATCCCCGTGCAGCGTGGTAATCACCCCGGCGCGCATCGCCGTCCCCACGGGCATGTAGCGCTCTGCCCGGTCCCCCACGATATCCGGCAGCGCATCGCCGTAGTAAAAGATGTGGTCGACAAAAAAGCCGAGACTGATGCCCAGCCCCTTGGCCCGCTGCATCTGCGCGGCGGTGATCAGCGCATTGTGCTCCAGCCGATGCGGCAGACCAGGGTTTGGCCCGGCAGCCTCAAACGCATCCAGCACTTCGTCAATGGCGCGTTCCCCCTGGCTGTGCACGGCAATCTGATGCCCGGCGCTTTGCAGCGCGGCGACCTCGGCGGCAAAATCACCGGGGTCATGGTTCACCGGCCCCAGATGGCCGTGGGGGATATGCATCCGCTCCGAGGTAAGATCGCTGTGCTCATAGGCCTCGGCAAAGGCTGCACCACCGGTAAAGGGCGAACCATCCATCCAGAACTTGGTGCCCAGAACCCGGAAATCATCGTTTCCGCCCAGCGCCTTGCCCTGATGCGGCAGCAGATAAAGATAGGCCCGCAGAGGCGCAGCCGTGGCACCAATATGACGCAACAGCCCCACCGGATCCGGGTGTTTGCCCACCGCCCCGGTGATGCCGATGGTGGTATAGCCTGCCTTGGCATAGGTGGTGTATTCCTTACGCACCAAGAGCTCGATGACTGCGGGATCGGCCGCGGGCATGGCGCCGAGGATGGCGTTCACCGCCTCCAGCTCGCGGAAGGCACCGGTGGCGCGGCCTGCGGCGTCGCGGATGATGCCCGCTTGCCCCGCCTGTACGTCCTGCGCGTCCTGTGAAACCAAATCGATTCCAGCGGCTTGCATGGCAGCCGTATTGGCAAAGACCTCATGCAGCATCTGGGTGATCACCACCAGAGGGCGGTCCGGCACAATGGCGTCCAGCTCTGCCAGGGTTGGCGCAGTGAGATCAGCGATGGCCACCGGATCCCAGCCGTAGGCCACCAGCCAGGGGGTCAGCGCCGTGCCATCCGCCGCCTGCACCAGGGTTTGCATCACCTCGCCGCGACTGCTGTGGGTAAAGCCGCTGACATCCACCACCGCCCCCAAAAGCGCCGTGGCAATTGGGTGGGTATGGGGTTCGATCAACCCCGGCGTCAGCACCTTGCCCGCTAGATCATGCACTGGCGCGCCACTTTCTTGCAGCTGTGCCAAGGTGCCAACTGCGGTGATCACGCCATCCTCTACCAAAATCGCCTCGGGACCGGGCGCCTCGGCCGCTGTGGCCATGGGAAGGATCTCCCCTCCGGTCAGGATCAGCTGGGATGCGACGCGCTCGGGGCGCAGGAGATACCAGACCAGCCCCGCCGCCAGTAGCCCCAACAGCAACAATCCTTTGAGTACGCGCCGCAGCCATTTCATCGCACACATCTCCCCGTCCCTTTGGGCGGCAGGATTGGGGCGGTGCTGATTCCAAACAAGGCTGACGTGGCGGGAAGGTGCCTACAAATAGGAGAATGCCCCTGCGCTCTCGCAACCTTGGCGCAGCTGCGGACACAAAACGGGCCCCGAAGGGCCCGCCTGATATACCCGCCTGATTTACACGCCTGATTTACATGCGCTGGCGGTTTGGCCTACTCCGCCGCTTCGGCGTAGTCTTCCAACGGGGGACAGGTACAGATCAGGTTGCGGTCGCCGTAAGCATTGTCAACGCGGTTGACCGGCGGCCAGTATTTGTCGACCCGGAAGGCGCCAGGTGGGAAACAGCCTTGTTCGCGGCTATAGGGGCGATCCCAGTCCTTCACCAGATCCTCCATGGTGTGCGGCGCATGTTTCAGCGGGTTGTTCTGCGCATCGATTTTGCCGTCTTCGATGGCCTGCACCTCGGCCCGGACCGACAGCATGGCATCGACAAACCGATCCAGCTCCGCCTTGGTCTCTGACTCGGTGGGTTCCACCATCAGGGTGCCGGCCACAGGCCAGCTCATGGTGGGGGCATGAAAGCCGCTGTCCATCAGCCGTTTGGCCACATCATCCACCGTCACCCCCGCGCTCAGGTCAAACGGACGCGTATCCAGGATGCATTCATGGGCGACACGGCCAGTTGGCCCCTTGTACAGCACCCCATAGGCGCCCTCCAGCCGCTTGGCGATGTAGTTGGCGTTAAGAATGGCCACCTTGGTCGCCTGGGTCAGCCCAGCGCCGCCCATCATCAGGCAATAGGCCCATGAGATCGTCAGGATCGAGGCAGACCCGTAGGGCGCTGCTGAGACCGGCCCCGCATCTGCGCCGCCCCGTTCTGGGTGTCCCTGCTCCGGGTGTCCCGGCAGATGCGGGCTCAGATGGGATTTGACGCCAATTGGGCCCATGCCGGGACCACCGCCGCCATGGGGAATGGCAAAGGTCTTGTGCAGGTTCAAATGGCTGACATCGCCGCCCAGGTCGCCGGGACGGCTGATCCCCACCATGGCATTCATATTGGCGCCATCAATATAGACCTGACCGCCGTGATCATGGGTGATCTGGCAGACCTCATGCACGGTTTCCTCGAATACCCCATGGGTCGAGGGGTAGGTGATCATGCAGCCCGCCAGATTATCGGAGTGCTTTTCCGCCTTGGCGCGGAAATCATCCAGATCAATATCGCCATTCTCCGCCGATTTCACCACCACGACCTTCCAGCCCACCATCTGCGCCGAAGCCGGGTTGGTGCCATGGGCCGACATCGGGATCAGACAGATATTGCGATGCCCCTGCCCCTGGGCGCGGTGATAGGCAGCAATAGTCAACAGACCCGCATATTCGCCCTGCGCGCCGGAATTGGGCTGCATCGAGATCGCATCATAGCCAGTGATCTGGCACAGCTTGTCCGACAGGTCCGTTACCATCTCAGCGTACCCTGCCTGCTGCACGGCGGGGGCAAAGGGGTGGATATGGGCAAACTCGGGCCAGCTGAGCGGCATCATCTCGGCGGCGGCGTTCAGCTTCATGGTGCAGGACCCCAGCGGAATCATGGCGCGATCCAGCGCCAGATCACGATCCGCAAGACGGCGCATATAGCGCATCATCTCGGTCTCGGCCCGGTTCATGTGGAAAATCGGATGGGTGAGATAATCGGATTCGCGGTGCATATCCGCTGGTACACGGTATTCCGGCGCCAATTCGTCATCCACACGGGTAATGCCAAAAGCGCGCCAGACCGCCTCGGTGGTGTCCCGCCGGGTGGTCTCATCCAGGGTGATGCCAACGCGGGTCTCACCGACGCGACGCAGGTTAATGCCCTCGTCGAGGGCCGATTTCATCACCGCCGCCTGCAGCGGCCCCACATCAACAGTGATGGTGTCAAAAAAGCCTTTGGGATCGACCTTAAAGCCCGCCTCTTCCAGCCCACGCGCCAAACGCACGGTCTTGCGGTGGATCCGCTGGGCAATCGCCTTGAGCCCTTTGGGACCGTGGAACACCGCATACATCGAGGCCATCACCGCCAACAGCGCCTGCGCGGTACAGACGTTGGAGGTGGCTTTTTCGCGGCGGATATGCTGCTCGCGGGTTTGCAGCGACAGCCGGTAGGCCTGGTTGCCCTGGGCATCGATCGACACGCCGACAATGCGCCCCGGCATCGCCCGTTTATAGGCGTCACGGGTGGCCATATAGGCCGCATGTGGCCCGCCTGCGCCCATTGGCACGCCAAAGCGCTGGGTCGAGCCAACAGCAATATCCACCCCCATGGCGCCCGGCTCTTTCAGCAGGGTCAGCGCCAGTGGGTCTGCCGCCACCACGCCAATCGCACGGGCGGCGTGCAGCGCCTCCATCTGCGGGGTAAAGTCACGCACATGGCCATAGGTGCCAGGATACTGGAACAGGGCGCCAAAGACCTGATCGGCCTGCATCTTGTCCGGGTTTCCGACAATCACTTCGATATCCAGTGGCTGTGCCCGGGTCTGCACCACGGCAATGGTCTGCGGGTGGCAGTCCCGATCAACAAAAAACGCCTTTGCCTTGGATTTGGCCAGCCGCTGCGCCATGGTCATCGCCTCGGCCGCCGCAGTGCCTTCATCCAGCAGTGACGCATTGGCGACTTCCAAACCGGTGAGGTCGGAAATCATCGTCTGAAAGTTCAGCAAGGCCTCAAGCCGGCCCTGGGAAATTTCGGGCTGATAGGGCGTATAGGCGGTGTACCAGGCGGGGTTTTCCAGAATATTGCGCTGGATCGCCGGGGGCGTCACCGTGCCATGGTAGCCCTGCCCGATCAGTGAGGTCAGCACCTGGTTCTTATCCGCCACTTCGCGCATGTGAAACAGCAGCTCGCGCTCGGACAGCGGGCGGCCAAACTCCAGTGCTGCAGCCTGCCGGATTGAGGCCGGAACCGTGTCGTCGATCAGCGCCTCCAGGCTCTCGGCACCGATGACGTCCAGCATGGCCTGCATCTCTTCGGGAGAGGGGCCAATGTGGCGACGGTTGGCAAAATCATAGGGAAGATAGTCGGTGGGAGTGAAAGGCATCACATAGGTCCTGTCTGTTCAGGGCGGGTCAAAGCGGTTCGGTGCAGGGCGCGACAGCAGATCGCGGACACAGGAAATGCCTTCGGGCAAACCCGTCTGCCTGATCCAGGCGACCACGCCAATCTGCAGCTGCTAAGCAAAACCCGCCGAACCAGGGGTGCGACGGGCTGTAGATCTTATCCGATGAAAGTCTTGTAGGCGGCTTCTTCCATGTAGTCGTCCATCGGCGACAGGTCTTCGACCTTGAGCTTGAAGAACCAGGCATCGCCCTGTGGATCGTCATTCACCTTGCCGGGGGTCTCGGTCAGGGCCTGATTGACCTCGACAACTTCGCCGTCCAGCGGCGACAGGATGTCAGAGGCGGCCTTCACCGATTCAATCACCACGATTTCATCGTCTTTGGCAAATTCGTCGCCAACCTCGGGCAGTTCAATAAAGACCACATCCCCCAGCTGCTCGGCAGCATGGGCGGTGATGCCCACGGTCACAATATCGCCGTCCACGTCCAGCCATTCGTGTTCTTCGGTAAATTTCATCGCTCTCATCCCGTTATGCTTGCCCCGGAGCACCTTGCCCGGTGGTTTGATCTGGCCTTCCCGCCCCCAAAGGGAGCCGGATATTCGGGCCGGCTTGATCAGTGGGATCTGGTCAAGTCTCTCCGGCATCCCCGCGCGCGCACCCGGCCCGCACAGTTCGATGCCCCCTCTGTCCGCTTGCCTGAGATCGTTATCCCTTCGGCGGCGCGGGCTCTCCCCGCGCTCTCTCCAGAGTCTTTCGTGTATAAGGTCCCTGCTGCCTGAGAGTTTCCGGGGCGGTTGCTCCTTCGGCACCGGGCTTACGCAGGGGCCCAAAAGCCCAACAGCGCCGCGACGGTTCTCCCATATACACAAGGCCACAAGTACCAGCGCGCCGGGGCGCGTTCAAGACGCAAATACGCCCCAGCTTGTCGCTTTTACTCATAACCATCTTGAGCGCCGCAAAAGGCGCTTCAGAACAGGTTGAAATACTCCGCCTGCTCCCACTCGCTGACGGTGTTGAGGTAGCGTTCCCAATCAAACCGTTTCAACTGTGCCAGGTAGCTGACAAACTCGGGCCCCAATGTGTCGGCAAACAGATCGGAGCTGGCAAAGCTGTCCAGCGCCTGCCCCAGCGAGCGCGGCAGCCGCGCTGCGCCGGTATCATAGGGGGAGCTGGTCGGCGCCGGGGCCTGCAGGCCCGCCGCCATCCCGGCAGCGCCCGCCAGGATCTGTGCGGCAATGGCAAAATAGGGATTGGCCGAGCTGTCAGGAGCGCGGTTTTCTATCCTTGAGGCGGCGTCTCCCGGCTGCATCAGGGCGCGCAGCATGGCGCCGCGATTGTCCTGCCCCCACTGGATGCGATCCGGCGCCAGTTGATAGGGCTGGTAGCGTTTATAACTGTTCACCGTTGGCGCAATCATCAGGGAGGAGGCCGCCGCATGGGTTAACAAACCCGCAATCCAGCCCGAGGCCTGCGCGGTCAGACTGCCATCCGCACCCGGTTCAAACAGATTGCGCCCAGAGCGGCGCTCCAGCAGCGATTGATGCAGGTGCCAGCCATTGGCCATGGCGTTGTCCAGACGCGGCTTTGCCATAAAACTGGCGTGCAACCCGGCGCGGGCGCAAAGCTCTTTGACCATGGTGCGGAACATCACCATGGCATCGGCCTGCTCTAGCGCCGGCAGCGGCGCAAAGGTGAATTCAAACTGGCTCGGCCCCATCTCGATCTCGACCGATCGCACCTGTAGCCCCAGTGCCTGCGCATTGCGACGGATGTCATCCAACACCGCCTCACAGTCGCTGTAGCGGCTTTCGGTCAGGAACTGATGGCCCTGGGTCAGATTGCGGGTGGCCACCGGTGCGCCCGGCATGGTGCTTTGGCTGTGATCCAGCGCCGCATCCAGCCGTTCAAAGATCTGAAACTCCACCTCCAGGCCAAAAATCGCCTCCAGCCCCTGGGCGTCCAGATCGGCAGTGGCCCGGCGCAGCACCTGGGTTGAGGAAAAGCTGATAGGGCTGCCATCGGTCTGCACCGGGTCGCACAGAAGCCAGGCGGAATGCGGCGACCAGGGCAGCACTCGAAAGGTTTCCGGACGCGGCACCAACAGCACATCCCCGGCGCCGCGCATGGGCACAAAGGCGCCACCATCGCCCTGCTCGGCCTCCCAGACCGCAAAGGCAGTCCGGTGTGACGTATCCTTGAGCAGCAGGGTCGAGGGCATGTTCAGCCCGGAGCGAAACACCCCCTCAAAGGCCTCCGCAACCAGGGTCTTACCGCGCAGGATACCGTGCTGATCGACAAACAGCACCCGCAGGGTTTCAATGTTCTGCGCCTGGGCCCTGGCCAGGACGTCCTCTGCCAGCGCCAGCGCCTGCGGGGCAAGCAGCCCCATCCGTGCCAAGCGCCCCGTTGCAAGCCCTGTCGCCAGATCTTCAGCCATTGCACATTTCACCTTTTATTGCGGCACCAGCCCCTTGGCTGCCCCCGTGGTCCGTCTATCACCCTGCACTGATTGGTCGTCTAGACCTTGGCATCCCAGGAACAGGCGCCGCGACGCTGAAGATCAGCCTCCTGTGCGGCACGTTCCCAATCACCATCCTGCGCAATCGAGTCATTGGAAACTGGCCCGAAAACGGTGGCAAGGTCCAGCCCGCCATACATCGGCAGATCCTCATCGCGCCCCTCTTTTACCGCAGCAATGGCGGCGCGCAACTGGCGACGGTAGCGAATGATGCCAACATCGGTCTTGCCCAAGTGTTCCTGCGTGCGGTCCTGAATGGCGCCCATGCTTTCAACCGCCCATTGATCATGCACATTGATATCCAGCCCCATGCCGGTATAGGTCTCGCGCTGCTGCTCCTCCGGATCAAAGCCGTAGTTGTTATGGCGGCCTTTTAGCGGCGCATAGTCCGGCAGGCGGTGTTCCTTGAGACGCTGTTCACGCATCAGCGTCTTATTCACCGGTTGGTCAAAACTGGTGAACATGGAATACCAATAGCAGGATTTGTCGTCGATCGGCACATGCCACTGGGTAATGGTCATCTCGCGCGACATCGGGATGCAGATCGCCTCCGGGAAGATCTGGTTGGTGATGCGCACATGAGTGCGCCCATCGCCAAGATCGCGCAGGGCGGTGATCTTGAGCCCATGATCCGCCTCTTCGGCGGTGATTTCAGGGCGGGGGAAATCGCGCAGCAGCTTGGTCATCGGGATTTCCGTATTGCCAGCGGTGTCGCGGAACTGCTTGCCATAGGCCTCTGCCGGGTCTTCGTCCTGCAGGAACCGATGCAGGAATGACGCATGCGCCGGGTCAATCCCCACCTCCATCGCCTGCAGCCAGTTGCAGTCCCACAGCCCCTTGAAAGCAAAGACATGGCTGGAGGGCGCGCGGAAACAGTCCAGTGCGGGAAAGTCCGGCGGCGTGCCCGGCCCCATATAGGCCCAGATGATGCCGTTCTTTTCCACCACTGGGTAGGCGGTGCTTTGGATCTTCTCATGCATCCGGCTGCCCGCCGGTTCGCCGGGCTGTTCGACACATTGACCGGCCCGGTTGAAATGCCAGCCATGGAACGGGCAGCGCAACCCGTTGTCCTCTAGGCGGCCGAAACACATATCGGCGCCGCGATGTGGACAGTGGCGCCCGATCAGGCCCAGCTCGCCCTCACTGTCGCGAAACAGCACCAGGTCCTCCCCCAGCAGCCGCACCGGCACCACGGGGCGGACACCTTCCAGCTCATCCACCAAAGCCGCCGGTTGCCAGTAGCGCCGCAAAACCTCCCCGGCATCGCTGCCTTTGCCAACACGGGTGAGGCTATCGTTCAATTCCTGGCTGATCATGGCTGGCTCTATCCTTTGGCGTTGCGCACTGTGGATGGCGCTTTCGCGCCCTTGACAAAGTTCGTTAAACGTACTTATGTTTTCACATACGACCAATTTTTGTTGTGTGTTCCGACCATTGTCAAGGTCACAGCCAATAATCATTTTTGACAAGCGACAGGTTACATGACCAAACCAGTACAAGACCGAAATATTTCTTCCAGTTTTTCCAAAGGCCTGGCCGTTCTGGCCGTGTTTGATGCGGCCACGCCCTGCATGACCCTGGCAGAGATCGCCCGGCGCACCAACCAGGATCGCGCCACAGCGCGGCGCGGCGCGCTGACGCTGGTACAGGCGGGGTATCTGCGCCAACAAGGGCGCATGCTGTCCCTCACCCCCAGGGTTCTGGCCCTGGCCGGCGGCTTTTTGCAGGCCAATCAGTTTGGTCGCCGAATTCAACCCACCCTGAACCAACACGCGCGCGATCTGAAAAGTGAACTCAGCCTGGCGATACTGGATCAGGATCGGGTGCTGCTGCTGGCGCAATCCACCACCGAGAGCGGACCGGTCACCTTTGGCTTTACTGCGGGCGCGCATATCCCGCTGGTGCATACCAGCCTTGGCAGGATGCTGCTGGCCTGCCTGCCCCAAGACGAGGCCGCCGAGCTGCTGCACCGCGTGGAGATCCCGCGCCACACAGAGCAATCGATTCTGGACCGGGAGGTGATTTTGCAACAGATCGCCGAGGCCCGCAGCTGCGGCTACTGCATCACCGACAGCGAGTTTGAACCCGGCATAGCTGGCTACGCGGTGGCGCTGTCACGACCCGGCAATACACCGGTGGTGCTGGGCAGTTCTGCGGCCAGTGGTCTACACCCAAACCGCCGCAGCGACGCGCTGATACAGGGGCTGCAGATCTGCGCCGCTGAGCTGCGCCAAACCAATGCCGTGGACGATCTCTGATCCAGCCTGCCCCAGGGCCTGAACAGACCCTCGGCGTCTTTGGGTTTGTCGTTTTGCTATTTCCGGGCTTGTGCTCCGGGGCGCTGCCCCAAACGGCCGCTGCACTGCCATTGCGGCGGCCGTTTTCAAAAAATTACGAAGGTAGTTATCGCCCTTGTGTCGCTTGGACCGGCGCCCCGACACCCGCATATTGCCTGTGACCTGCCCCGATGGCAGCGACGGTATCGAGCAAGGACGCACCATGAGCCAAAGCAGCTATTTCACTCCCAAAGGCGGCCTTCCCGGCCAGCAGCAGCTGCTCACCGGGCGTGCGGTTTTTACCGATGCCTATGCGGTACTCCCGCGCGGCACCATGCGCGATATAACCACCTCTTTCCTGCCCGGCTGGACTGGCATGCGCATGTGGGTCATCGCCCGTCCCATGACCGGTTTTTCCGAGACCTTCTCGCAATATATTGTGGAACTTCAGCCGGGGGGTGGTTCTGACTGCCCTGAAACTGATGCCTCAGCCCAGAGCGGACTGTTTGTCACCGATGGCGCACTGCAGCTGACCATAGACGGCGCGGCACATAGTCTCACCGCGGGCAGCTTTGCCTATCTGCCCGCTGGCAGCGCCTGGCAGCTGCACAACAGCAGCGAAGCCAGTGCCAGTTTCCACTGGATCCGCAAGCGCTGGCAATCCGCCCCCGGTCTCGACAAACCCCAGGCTTTTGTCTGCAACGAGCAGGACATCGCCCCCAATGCGATGCCCGACACCGAGGACCGCTGGGCCACCACCCGGTTTATGGATCCCGAAGACATGTCCCACGACATGCATGTGACAATTGTCACCTTTCAGCCCGGCGGCGTCATCCCCTTTGAGGAAACCCATGTGATGGAGCACGGGCTTTATGTGCTGGAGGGCAAGGCGGTTTACCTGCTGAACAAAGACTGGGTCGAGGTCGAAGCCGGGGACTTCATGTGGCTGCGTGCCTTCTGCCCACAGGCTTGCTATGCCGCCGGACCGGGGCCTTTCCGCTACTTGCTGTACAAAGATGTCAACCGCCACATGCCCCTGAGCCTGTAGGCAGGACCCGTAGCCTGCCCCTGCAGGCTGCACCTGTCCCCCAATGGCCAGCCCCCACAGCCTGTGCGGCCGGACTGGTGACAACCCCTGGTGCGGTCATAGCCCCTGCCGGGTTCTTTGTGCCGCTGGCAGAGATCACCATTGCAAAGCGCCGATGCAACGCTAGGCTGGCGGCAAATATCTTTGACCGCCGGAGCTGTTCCTGATGATCCCCCGCCCCCTGCTCTATCCCCGACCCCGTCCACTGCCGCGCGCGCGGACCGCTGCCCAAGCCCTGACGCTTGGTCTGTGCCTGACGCTTGCCACCTGCCTGATGCCGACCGGGTCCGGGGCCAAGGAGGCATCAGCGGAGAAACACGTCACTGTTCTGGGACGCAACTGGGTTGTCGCTCCCGCGGAACAGGCGCCGGGGCTGTATCGCGCGGTTCGGCTCAACACCGAGCTACAGCCCAATCGCCCGCCTGCTCTGCTCAGCGCCCGCCAGGCAGTGCGGGCCTTTCGCAAAGCGACCGGCTGCAGCGCCAATCTCGACTCGCTGTATCGCAACATCACAGGGGCCTATTTTGCCACCCTGATCTGTCCCCGTAAGTAACATCACCCATGTAGCCACCAGACGCCGGTTTGATCTTGATCGGCCAAGGTAAATCCCCTGAACAGATCCCGGTGCACTGCCCCCATCCCCGGGGGAGCCGGAACGCTAAAGAGTTGCGCTTATGAAAATTGCCATCAATGGGTTTGGCCGCATCGGTCGCGCCATTTTGCGCCAGATCCTCACCACGACGCGCGGCGAGGCCGTCGAGATCGCCCTGATCAATGACATTGCCCCCTTGGATATCTGCGCCTATCTGTTTCAATACGACAGCACCTTTGGGCCCTTCCCCCATGCGGTGACCCATGGGGGCGGCACGCTGAGCGTGCTGGAGCAGAAAATCCCGTTTCGCCATGAGGCCGACCTCACCCGGGTCGATCTGTCCGGGGTGGATGTGGTGCTGGACTGCACCGGCATTGCCCGCAGCTCGGATGTTGCGCAGCGTGGCCTGGCGGCGGGGGCCACGAAGGTCTTGATCTCAGGTCCCTCGCCCGCCGCAGAGCAAACGGTGGTCTATGGCGCCAATGAGGACCAGTTGGGAGCAGCGCGGATTGTCTCCAACGCCTCCTGCACCACCAATGGGCTGGCCCCGCTGGTCAAATTGGTGGATGAGATCGGCGGCATTGCCAGCGCCCATATGACCACCATCCATTGCTACACCAACTCGCAGCCCATGGTTGATGCGCCACGGGGCGATTTTGCCCGCTCGCGGGCGGGCGCCCTGTCGATGGTGCCGACGACCTCCTCGGCCACCCATCTGATCGACGAGGTGCTGCCGCATCTCAAAGGCCGGATCAGCGGCGCCGCCGTGCGGGTGCCCACCGCCAGCGTCTCGGCGGTGGATCTGGTGGCGCAGCTGCACAGCCCGGTTGAGGAGCACCGTTTCATCGCAGCCCTGCAGGCCGGTTGCGCGGCATCCGAGGTGCTGGGCTGGACCGACATGCCATTGGTGTCGTCAGATTTGCGGGCGCGGCCAGAATCCCTGGTGCTTGCAGCGCCGGAAATCCGACGGGTTGGCGACCAGCAAGTCAGGGTCTTTGGCTGGTATGATAATGAGTGGGGCTTTTCGGCGCGAATGCTGGATGTCGCCCGCCTGATGGCCCGCCCCTAAGAAGCCAAAGCCCAGCTCTCCCGCCCGTCGCTGAAGCAGCACAGCTGCAGCGCTCCCGTTGGGCCCAGCGCCGCGCCCTATGGAAAAAGCAGTTTCTTGCCGCATCCTGGGTCAAGGGCAGCCTTGGCTGCCGCGCGCAAGCGCGGTTCACCCTTGAGGCAGGATGCGGCGCCACAAGCTTTAAAGGGTTCTGAAGGGGCAAACCCGCCCCTTCAGAACCTCTCAGCAAAAGAAAAGCGCCGCGCGTCAGCGCGGCGCTGGGCCCAACTAAACTGGACCAATCTATGATTGGACCAGTTTGGACGGGAGCTCCCCTTTTTTGGCTTCTAAAAACCATTACTCTCCAGGCAGGCTGCCATCACCATGCCCTGCCATGCCGCCAGAGACTTCTTCGGTGGCTTCATCCGCCAGTTCTGCAGGCAGGACCAGGTTCAAGACGATTGCAATCAATGCAGCCGGTAGCAAGCCACTGGTCATCAGCACCTTCAGCGTGCCCGGCAGATATTGCACCGCCCCCGGCTCCAACTGCAGCCCCAGACCAACCGACAAAGATATGGCAAAGATCACCATATTGCGCCGGTTCCAGTTCACATCGGACAGCATCGAAATCCCGGCGGCCACAACCATGCCAAACATCACGATGACACCGCCGCCAAGCACCTCAATCGGAATGGTGCGAATGATCGCTCCGACCTTGGGCACCAGACCACACAGGATCAGGAACAGCGCCCCGATGGTGACCACATGGCGGCTCATCACGCCGGTCATGGCGATCAGTCCGACGTTCTGGCTGAACGAGGTATTTGGCAAACCTCCAAAAATCCCGGCCACTGCCGAGCCAATACCATCGGCAAAGGTAGCCCCGGTGATTTCCTCTTCCGTGGCCTCCCTCTTGGCGCCACCACGGGTGATCCCGCTGACATCACCAACGGTCTCTACTGCTGACACAAAGGCCATCAGACAAAAGCCCAGAATGGCTGCAAAGGAGAACTCAAACCCGTATTTGAAGGGCACTGGAAGGGCAAAACTTGCCGCCCGCGACCAGCTGTTGCCAATCGCCTCGACCGTCACCATGCCCATCATCAGCGCATAGATATAGCCGACAATCAGACCCAACAGCACCGCCGAAACCGACAGCATGCCGCGGGCAAAAAACTTGAGCCCCAGGGTGGCAAAGATCACCACCAAGGCCGCCGACCAATTCAACAAGGAGCCGTATTCAGGCGTGCCAATCGCAGGCACCCCGCCGGCCGCATATTGAATACCAACCTTGACCAGTGCCAGACCGATCATGGTCACCACCAGCCCTGTCACCAGCGGCGGCAGCGCAAAGCGGATCTTGCCAATCACCAGCCCCAGCAGACCATGGAAGATACCGCCAATCAGCACCCCACCATACAAGGCCGCCAGGCCATCGACGCCCTTGCCCGCCACCAGCGGGATCATGATCGGCAAAAAGGCAAAAGATGTCCCCTGCACAATCGGCAGCGCCGCCCCCACAGGTCCCAGGGTCACAGTCTGCAACAGGGTCGCCACCCCGGCAAAGAGCATCGACATCTGGATCAGATACAGCAGCTCCGGAAAGTCCGGCGAATTGGAGCCAAAGCCAAAGCCCGCCGCCCCCGCCACAATGATCGCCGGGGTGACATTGGAGACAAACATTGCCAGCACATGCTGGATGCCCAGCGGCACCGCACGCGCCAGCGGTGGAGTGTAATTCGGATCCCGCAGTTGCGCAGGTGTTCCTAAAGCGCCATCAGCCATTTTCATATTCCCTCGTTCTGTTGGTTTTCAAGATCGCCACCTTCTTTGGGTGATCCCTCTCGTCGTTGTCAGCTTCGCTCCACCACAAAAGGCGTCTCGAACCAATGTTCCTGCAGGTTGGCGCCAGCGCCAATGCGATCCACAACCGCAAACAGCCCCGGCGCATGCAAAGGTGTCAGAACCCCGTGCCAGGTGCCGCGGTGAAAATTCACCGCCTGTCCCGGCTGGGTCTCAAAGGCCAGTGGTGTGCCGGGCGTGCCGCCCGCATCCCGGGCCACGATCACCAAAAACCCGTGTTCGCTCATCGGGATAAAGGCCTGACTGCCCTGCGGGTGGCGCTCCATCATCGTCAGCGCCAGCGGCAGGGTGCGGGGTTCCGCATTGAACAGGCTCAGCCCCGCCCGACCGTCACAGAAATCCATCTGCGCCAGGTCATGGTAGCGACCGCAAAGCCCCTGATTGATGATCTTGTCCGGCGCGCCAGTGACCTGCAGCAGATCGCCAAAGGGGGCAAACCCCGCAGCGCTTATCGGCTGAATGGCGATCTTGTTCTCCGGCGCGCTCATGCTGGCACCAGATCGCGCAGGCGGAACTCGGCAATGCGCTCCACCTGTTTGCAGGCTTCGGCAAATTCCTCGGCGCGGCTGTTGTCGATGCGCCGTTCAAAGGCCGCCAGGATCGCGGCCTTATCGTAGTCCCGCACCGCAATGATGAAAGGAAAGCCGTGTTTGCCCACATAGGCGCTGTTGAGCGCACTAAACCGCTGCCGCTCCGCATCTGTCAGCGCATCCAGCCCGGCGCTGGCCTGCTCCGTGGTGCTCTCTGCGGTCAGTCGTTTGGCCGCCGCCAGTTTTCCCGCCAGATCCGGGTGCGCGGTCAAAACGCCCAGGCGTTCGTCCTCGCTGGCAGAGCGGAACATCCGGCAGAGGGCATTATGCACCCCCCCTGCGGTGTCATGCGCCGGGCCCAGCTCCAGCCCATGGGCGCGCTCGGCAATCCAGGGGGAGTGCTCAAAGATACCGCCAAAGACCTCGACAAACCGCGCAAGATCCATCTGGCTGGCGCGCTCCCGGCGCTGATGCGGATGGGTCTTGGCCCAATGGTCGGCAATCTCAATGCGGCGCGGGCACCAGACATGATCAAAGCTCTGAATATACTCAAGAAACTTCTTCAACCCTGCCGCCTTGCCAGGGCGGCCAATCAGCCGACAGTGCAACCCGACACTCATCATCTTGGGCGCGCCATTTGTCCCCTCGGCATAGAGCAGATCAAAGGCGTCCTTCAGATACTGAAAGAACTGTTCGCCAGTGATATAACCCGGTGCAGTGGCAAAGCGCATATCATTGGCTTCCAGCGTGTAGGGGATCACCAGCTGGTCGCGCGCACCGACCTCCAGCCAATAGGGCAGATCGTCATCATAGGTGTCCGAGACATAGTCAAAGCCGCCCTCTTCTGCCACCAGCCGCACCGTATTGGCGCTGCAGCGCCCAGTGTACCAGCCACGCGGCCGCTCCCCGACCACTTCGGTATGCAGCCGCACCGCCTCGGCAATGGCCGCGCGCTCGTCTTCCGGGGCCATATCTTTATGCTCGACCCATTTCAGACCATGGCTGGCGATCTCCCAGCCGGCAGATTTCATCGCCGCCACCTGATCGGGAGAGCGCGCCAGCGCCGTCGCCACGCCATAAATTGTCAGCGGGATACCTGCAGCGGTGAACATGTCATGCAGCCGCCAGAACCCAGCCCGCGCGCCATATTCATATATCGATTCCATATTCCAGTGCCGTTGCCCCGGCCAGGGCGCAGCCCCGGCAATATCGGACAAAAAGGCCTCGGACGCGGGGTCGTCATGCAGGGTGCAATTCTCGCCGCCCTCTTCGTAGTTCAGCACAAATTGCACCGCCACCCGGGCCGCTCCCGGCCAGGCTGCGTTTGGAGCCTGCGCCCCGTAGCCAATCATATTGCGCGGATATCTGTTCATGCGCTGCGTCTCTTTCTTAACCTCTGTCCACCGCTCTGTCGTCAAAAACGGCAAAACCGGCCTATTCTCTCTTGCTATTGTAAAAGGCGCGGCTTCTTTTTCAAATATTCCCGAATACACTGTCAAAGCAGCGGTGTTTGCAGCAAAATCCATAGTCATGCAGGAAAATGCAGCACACATCTCACGGAGCGCCTCTGAAATGACCGGATATCTGACCACCCATGTTCTGGACACCGCCCAGGGCAGCCCTGCCGCCAATCTGCCCATCACTCTCTACCGGATCGACGGCGACAACCGCCACCAGCTGGCCCAGATGAACACCAATGCCGATGGGCGCACCGACAGCCCCATCCTACCCCAGGACCAGTTCACCCCCGGCACCTACGAGCTGGTGTTTGACGCCGGCGCCTATCTGCGCGCCAGCGGCCAGGCCGGTGGTCAGGCCAGCGCCGAACCCCTTTTTCTCGATCAAGTGCCCATTCGCTTTGGCATCAGTGATGCAGAGGCCCATTATCACGTGCCCCTGCTGCTCTCACCCTTTGGCTATTCCACCTATCGCGGCAGCTGACCCACGCACTTTGCCCCGACCCTCTGTTTTGACCGGGTCAAGGGCGGCGCAGCCGCCGGGCTATGCCCGGCTTGCCCTTGAGGCGGGCAGGACAGGTTTAAACTCGACAGGGCGTCTTCAGAGGCAGACTGCCTCCTGAAGCGCTTCTCAGCAGTTTTTCTTTCTGCGCCGCGACAGCGGCGCCGGGCCCAAGACCGGGACGGGCCCGTCAGGGCATGTCACCGGGGGCGGGAGCCCCCCTTAACAAAGCTGAGCGGGAGCCCCCTTTTACTTCACAGGCGAGAGCTTCCCTTTTGGCCTCGCGACATTAGTTTTCGCCTGGCGCGCAAACGGCAACAGATGCCTCGGCGGCGCGCACCGAGGCGCCCATGCGTTGGGTCATAAAATCCATAAACAACCGCGTCTTTGGGTCCTGGTGACGACGGTGGGTATAAAGACAGGCCATCTGCACCGGCACCGGCGGGCTCTGCTTCGCCACCGCCACCAGCGCCCCCGAGATCAAATGCTCCGCCACCTCAAACACCGGCTTGAGGGCAATGCCTTCCCCGGCCAGGGCCCAGTCTATCAGCACATCGCCATCGTCACATTCATAGCGCCCGGAAACCGCAAAACGTTTCGGCCCGTCTTCACTTTGCAACATCCACTGAAACTCGCTGGCGCCAGGATAGCGCAGGTTCAAACAATTATGCGCCCCGCCAACCAGATCCTCGCCCCGCTCAGGTGTGCCGTGGCGGGCAAGATAATCCGGCGCCGCACAGAGCACCCGCTGGCAGTCAGCAATCTTTCGAATGCGCAGATTGCTGTCCTCCGGTTGCCCCAGGAAAAACGCCAGATCCAGCCCTTCGGTGGTCAGATCCACCGTCCGGTCTGACAGCCGCAGGCGCATGTTGATCTCTGGGTATTCTGCCAGAAAGGCTGGCACCTCCGGCGCCACCAGCCGCCGGCCCGCCCCCAGGGGAGCCGCCACAAACAGGGTGCCGCGCGGCGTATCCGTCAGATGCATCACCTGGGCCTCGGCCTGATCCACTGCCTCCAGCACCGAAACCGCGCCGGAATAAAACGCCTGGCCCTGTTCGGTTGCGGTCAGATTTCGGGTGGTGCGCTGGAACAGGCGCACCCCCAGGTAATCCTCCAGCTGCGAAATCCGCGCCGAGGTCACCGCCGGAGAAACCCGCAGATCCCGCCCCGCCGCCGACATCGAGCCCAGCTCATAGACACGCACAAAGGTTCGGATATTATCGAGATAAGACATGGCGCCTCCGATTGCCTCACGGCATTCTTCTTGTTTTTTTGATACAGCTTGGAAGTTTACTGGAATACCGAATAAAGATGCGCTTGCCTAGGGTGGCCACGGAGGAAACCTTAGGGAAATCTATGGAACCTCCTGAACAAATCTCAACGCTGCACAAAGACGACACCACACAGACCATATGAGGGCACGGGCATGTATGAAATTCTGATGATGTGGGATTGGCTGGGCTTTGCCATTCGCTGGCTGCATGTAATCACCGCAATGGCCTGGATTGGCTCTTCTTTCTATTTCATCGCCCTGGATCTGGGCCTGCGCAAGGCGCCCAATCTGCCGGTTGGCGCCCATGGCGAGGAATGGCAGGTGCACGGCGGCGGATTTTACCACATCCGCAAATTTCTGGTGGCCCCGGCCGAGATGCCGGAGCATCTGATCTGGTTCAAATGGGAAAGCTACACCACCTGGCTGTCGGGCTTTGCCTTGTTGATGGTGGTCTATTGGGTGGGCGGCGAGCTCTATCTGATTGATCAGGCCAAGGCAGAGCTGACCCTGTGGCAGGGCATTGCCATCTCGGCGGCATCGCTGTCGATTGGCTGGCTGATCTATGATCGCCTGTGCAAATCCGGCCTGTCCGAGCGCCCCACCCTGTTGATGGTACTGCTGTTTGGCCTGCTGGTGGTGATGGGCTATGGGCTCAACCAGGTCTTTACCGGCCGCGCTATGATGCTGCACCTCGGGGCCTTTACCGCCACCATCATGACCGCCAATGTGTTTTTCATCATCATGCCAAACCAGCGCATTGTGGTGGCGGATTTGCAGGCAGGGCGCACCCCGGACGCCAAATATGGCAAGATCGCCAAGCTGCGCTCGACCCATAACAACTATCTCACCCTGCCGGTGATTTTCCTGATGCTGTCGAACCACTACCCGCTGGCCTTTGCCTCTGAGTACAACTGGCTGATCGCGGCCTTGGTGTTCCTGATGGGGGTGACCATCCGGCATTATTTCAACACCAAACATGCAGGCACAGGCAATCCCACCTGGACCTGGCTGGCCACAGCGTTGCTGTTCCTGGGGGTGATTATCCTGTCCACCCTGGGTCTGGAACAGGAGGGCGAGGCCGATGAGGACAGCGCCGCACTGACCGGCACCGCGCTGATCATGGCACAGGCCGATGGCTTTGAAGAGGTCCATGAGATCGTTCTGGGCCGGTGCAGCATGTGCCACGCCCGCGAGCCCTTCTGGGATGGCATTCGCACCGCCCCCAAGGCGGTTTTGCTGGAAACCGAAGCCGATCTGGCCCGCCAGGCCAAGGCGGTGTTTCTGCATGCCGGCATGACCGATGCCATGCCCCCGGCCAATGTCACCTTTATGGAGCCAGAGGATCGCGCCGCCATTCGCCGCTGGTTCAAGAACGCCCGCATGTAGCAACGCCCCCATGTAGCGCGGCTTTCACCTGCCTGCAGCCTGGCTTTCAGATGAGCTTGCACTGCGCGCTACAGGTCAACTTGCGCGGCTTCCTGCCCGCGATGCCAAACTCTGCTCAAATCCCTCTTGGGACTACTTTACCTCACGCTGCTCTGTGCTAGGGTCACCAAGACATCCTGAGTGGCGGCCCTGCCTGTTGCCACGTACCCGGGATCGTTCTGTCTGCGCCCAATTCCTGCACGCTGCCCGGAGTGCCCATGTTTTTCAAATTGCCCCTGCGCTCTGCCCCGCAAAGGGTCCTGCGCGCAGCCGCTTTGGGCCTGTGTTTGACCGCCCCCTTTGTGCCCACTGCGGGCATCAGTGCCGAAGTCCAGCTGGCGGCGCCCGGCGCCTCAGAGGCGCTGACTCAGCGGTTGCAAGGGGCCTCCAGCGTTCTGGGAGCCGATCCGCAGATTGATGCGCAGGAACTGCTGGCCGCCGCCCTGTCGGACTATCGCACTTTGGTGCAGGTGCTGTATGACGCCGGGCATTTTGCGCCGCAGGTCACCATCCGGCTCGACGGGCAAGAGGCCGCCCGCATTGAGCCACTGAACGCGCCGCGCCAGATCAATCAGGTGCGCATTACCGTGATCCCCGGCCCAAGCTTTCGCTTTTCCCGCGCCGAAATCACCCCCTGGCCCAGCAACAGCGATATGCAGCGCCCTGCCGGTTTTGCCGTCGGTCAACCCGCCACCACCGGGGTGCTGCGCGATGCCGGCGCCGCCGGGCTGTTGGCCTGGCGCAGGGCTGGCCACCCAAAGGCCCGTCTGGCACATCAGGCGATCACCGCCAACCATCGCGCCAATACGCTGGACGCCCGCCTGACCATGGCCCCTGGGGCAAAATTGCGGTTTGGCACGCTGCGTCTGGCCACCCCCAGCGCCGTGCGCACCGAGGCAGTCCAGCGCATCGCGGGCCTGCCAACCGGCGCGGTCTACCACCCGGATCTTGTGGCCAAATCCGCCACCCGCCTGCGCCGTACCGGTGCCTTTTCCTCGGTCACCCTGCGCCCCAAAGACCAGCCTAACCCGGACGGAACGCTTGATTATATCGCCACGGTCGAGGACATGCCGCCGCGGCGGCTGACCTTTGGGGCCCAGCTCAGCTCCTCTGACGGGATCGAGATCACCACCAGCTGGATGCACCGCAATCTGTTTGGCGGCGCGGAAAAACTGCGCTTTGAGACCCGGCTCAGCGGGCTGGGGGGCAGTAATGACATTGACGGGCGCATTGCCCTGCGACTGGACCAACCCGCGACGCTGGGGCCAGATGACAATCTGTTCTACCTCATTGAGGCCGAACGGCTGGACGAAGAACATTATACCGCGACCCAAGCCCGGGGCGGTATTGGTCTGCGCCGGGTCTATTCCGATCAGCTGTTTGCCGAAGCGGGCTTTGGCTTTAACACCATCCTGGCCGAGGATGCCTTTGGCAAACGGCGCTTTAAATATGTCGCCGGTTTTTTGCGGGCGGAATATGACCGGCGCAACAGCCGGGTGAATGCCACCAGCGGCTATTTCATCAATGCCCGCCTCACCCCTTTTCTGGGTATAGACGGCACCGACGATGGCCTGCAGATCAAGCTCGATGGGCGGATCTATCACGGGCTGGGCGGCAGTGATCGTCTGGTTCTTGCCGGGCGCGCCCAGCTGGGATCGGTGATTGGCCCCTCGCTGGGCAATACCTCCCCGACATTGCTGTTTTTCTCCGGCGGCGCCGGATCGGTGCGCGGCCATGAATACCAATCTCTGGGCGTGCCTGTGGGTGCCAATTCCGCCGGGGGCCGTGGCTATCTGGCGCTTTCGGGCGAATTGCGCGGCAAGATCACCGACAAGCTCTCGCTGGTTGGCTTTTTTGACATTGGCTATGTGGACAGCGATGCCTTTGTCTCCAGCACCTCGCAAAGCCATTCCGGCGCCGGGTTTGGCCTGCGCTATGATGTGGCCGGGATCGGGCCGCTGCGGGTGGATTTTGCCTATCCGGTGGATGGCGGCACCGAGGATGGATTGCAATTCTACATCGGTATAGGGCAGGCTTTTTGATGCGCGTTTCGGTTCTGTTTCCCGCCGCTCTGCTGGCCAGCTCTGCGCTCACCCTGCCCTTAGTCTCGCCACTGGCAGCGCAGGACACCACGCCCGAAACCCCGCCTGAGCCTGAGCCCAGCTATCTCGAAAGCTTCCTCGAAGAAAACCTGTCCGCAGACAACCAATACATCACCGTAACCGGGCTGAACGGTGCCTTTTCCTCGCAGGCGGTGATCGACGAAATCACCGTCGCCGATACCGAGGGCGTCTGGCTGCGGCTGCGCGGCGCTGAGCTGGACTGGAACCGGCTGGCCCTGCTGCGTGGCAATTTGTCGATCAATCACCTGAAGGCTGCGGAAATTGCCGTGCTGCGGCAACCAAAGCCGCTGCCGCCGGATCCCAGCCTGCCCAGCCCCGAGGCCACGCCCTTTCAATTGCCGGACCTGCCGGTCGCGATTGAGCTGGGAGAGATCAGCGTCGCCCGCATCCTGCTGGATGAGACGCTGTTTGGCTTTGCTGCCAGCCTCAACCTGCAGGGCGGGCTGAAACTGGCCGAGGGCAGTCTGACAACCCAGCTCGAGGTGAATCGGCTCGACAAACCCGGCGACCGGCTGAGCCTTGAGGCCGGATATGCCAAGGACAGCCGCCAGATCACCCTTGATCTGGCGCTCCAAGAAGCCTCGGGCGGCTTGATCTCCACCGCCTTGGCGCTGCCTGCGGCCCCCAGCCTGCAGCTCGATATAAAAGGCAGCGGCCCGGTCGAAGATTTCACCGCCCAGATTGCCCTGTCCTCCAACGGCAGCAACAGACTGGCGGGCCAGATTGAACTGACGGCTCTGGCCGCGCCACCCGAAGCCGGGACAGGTGCCACCGGAACCCCCGACGCTGGCGCCACCACTGCAGCGGCTGGCATTGGCTTCACCGCCGATCTTGGCGGCGATATCGATGCCTTGCTGCTGCCGGACTATCGCCCCTTCTTTGGGCCGGACCTGCAACTGGCTCTGCGGGGCAGTAGCACCTCCACAGCCGGGCTGGTGCTGGACAGTTTTGCCCTGCGCAGCCAGGCCCTGCGGCTCAGCGGGGCACTGGCCATGACCCCCGCGGGACAGCTGGACACCGCCAATATTCGCGCTGCAATCACCCCGCCCCCAGGGCAGGCTGCGGTGCTCCTGCCCTTGCCCGGCGCCGATACCACCCTGGCTGGCACAGAAATCCTGGCGCAGAAAACCAGCGACGGCCCCTGGTCTCTGAGCGCCGAGTTGACCCAGCTCAGCCATCCTGAGGCGCTGATCGAAACCGCGCTGATTACGGCCCAGGGGCGGCTGTCACTGGATGACAGCGGCGCACAGCAGCTCGACGGGGATGTCACCGCAGAATTGCAGGGTCTGAAACTGCGCGATCCAGCCTTGGCCGCCGCAGTGGGGCGCGAGGTTTCTCTGTCCAGCCATCTGACCACCCAGGGCGCGGCGGCATTTTCGCTGCATGAGCTACTGCTGCAGGGGCAGGACTATCAGGCCAGCGGAGACCTGGGCTTTGCGGGGCTGGAAAGCGGCCTGCAGGTCACTGGTGATCTGCGCGTCGGTGCCGGCAACCTGCAGCGGTTTTCTGCTCTGGCAGGCCAGCCCCTGTCGGGCGCCGTGCAAGGCCAGATCCAAGGCGCGCTCACGCCGCTTTCCGGCGCCTTTGAGGCCGATATGGCGCTACAGGGCCAGGGCGTTTCTGCCGGGATTGACGTTCTTGATCAGCTGACAGAGGGCACTCTGGCGCTGACCTTCAAGGGCGGGCGCGATACCGCTGGGCTGGAGATCAAACAGTTCACACTGCTGAGCGGGCAAATCTCAGCCGAGGCCAGCGGCACCCTGGACAGTCGCGCCGGCAGCCTGCATCTGCAGGCGGGCCTCAAGGATCTCAATCTACTGGTGCCGCAGGTTTCCGGGGCGCTGACCCTGGAGGGCGACCTGACCCGAAGCGGCGACAGCCTGTCGGGGCAGCTCCAGCTCAAGGGGCCACATGCCTCCTTTGCCCAGCTCCAGGGCCGTGCCCAGCTGGACGGCGCGGCGGATGTCACCTTTGAGGCCTCACTGGAAGAAATGCAGCGCTTTGTTCCCGAACTGCCGGGCAGGCTCAGCGCGACAGGAGAGGCGCGACGCCGTGATGGCCGCTGGCAGATCACCAGTGATGCCAAGGCGCCTTCGGGGGCTGAGGCGCGCCTTGCCGGCAGCTTTGACGAAAGCAGCGGGCTGGCCGATATCACCGCCACAGGTCAGGCCCGGCTGGAAGGCGCCAACCCCTTTATCACCCCCAATCTGCTGAGCGGCACCGCCGCCTTTGATCTGGCACTAAAAGGCGCGCCCACGCTCGCGGCCCTGAGCGGCAGCATCACCACCCGTGGCGCCGCAATGGCACTGCCTGCTGCGGCCCAGCGGCTCGACGCTATCAACGCAACGGTCACGCTGCAGAACGCTGGCGCGCAGTTGCAGGTTTCGGCCCGCCCCCGGGATGGCGGCAGCCTGCGCCTGACCGGACCCATAGCTCTGACACCCCCGTTTGATGCTGCGCTCAAGATTGCCGTATCGGATGTCACGCTGACTGATCATCTGAGCTATGAAACCCTGCTGGACGGCGCGCTGTCCTTTGCCGGTCCGCTGGCGGGCAACAGCCGTTTGAGCGGTCGGATTGATATTGGCGAAAGCAATATCAACCTCAACACCGCCGGGGGGGCAATCTCGGCGGCGCCCATCCCGCCAATCCGTCACATCGGCGAATCGCGCCCGGTTCGGCAGACCCGCGCCCGCGCTGACCTGATCCAAACCACCGCAAGCACCGGATCCAGCAGCAACATCGCCCTGGATCTGTTGATTGACGCGCCAAACCGCATCTTTGCCCGGGGCCGTGGGCTCAATGCCGAACTGGGTGGCCGCATCCAGCTGCGCGGCAGCACCGCAGCCCTGGCCCCTGCCGGGCAGATCAGCCTCAAACGTGGCACCTTTGACATCCTTGGGCGGCGTCTGGAACTGGACGAAGGCCGCATTACCCTGCTGGGGGATCTGAAACCACATCTGGAGTTCCGCTCCTCTGCCAGCACCGCCACTGGCAGTGCAACGCTGGAAATCGAAGGCCCCCTGGATGCGCCGCAAATCAAGGTCACCTCCGACCCGCCGCGCCCCAGCGAAGAGGCCCTGGCGCTGCTGTTGTTTGGCGACAACATTGATGATCTGTCCCCCCTGGCGCTGGCGCGCCTGGCCAAATCTGCGCTGGATCTCAGCGGGCGCGGACTGGGCAACCAAAGCCGCCTGCGGGACGCAACCGGCGCTGACAACGTCGAGGTCGGGCTCGACAATATTGGCTCGGGACTGTTGGGGCTGGGCGGCTATATCGGCGAAAAGGCCTATACCGATTTCAACGTCAACACCGAGGGCGACAGCGAGCTGAGCATCAACATCGACCTCACAGATTCCGTCACCGTGACCGGCACTGTCGACAGCGAAGGCGAAAGCGGTTTTGGTCTGTTCTTCAAGCGGGATTACTGATTTTCTGGCCCCCGCATACCCCACGCCATCAGCGCTCCGCCCCGGCGGCGCAATTTCGACACATGTCTTCGTTAAGCCTGCACATGCTTTTCCAAACCGGAGCAGCCGCTTAACCTGGCCCTAAAGCCCCGACACGCTGGACAGATTGCATGAGTGAACACCCACCGCAGCCCGCCTTCGCTGCCCGTATCACAAAACACCTCAACTCTGCGCTGCACCGCGCCCGGTTTTTGGCCTCTCAGCGCCATGTGCATGGGCCAAAACAGCGGATCGCCACCGCCGATGAGGTGGTTCTGGTCGCGCTGATGCGCGATGGCGTCACTCCCGCCCCTCATCCCCATGCCTCAACCGGGCTACGGCTGGCACCCCCCGCATATAGCGCCTATGTAGCCACGCACTCAGGCAGGTCTCACAATGACAGAGGGGCCGCATAATGACGGTGTCCGCCCCGAACAGCGCGCCTCACATCAGCGCCGTGGTGATAGGACGCAACGAAGGCGCGCGTCTGCTCGTCTGCCTTGCCTCGCTGCAACCGCAGATACACCGGCTGATCTACGTCGACAGCGGCTCTAGCGATGGTTCGACCAAAGCGGCGCAGGCGCTGGGGGTCGAGGTGGTGGCGCTGGATATGTCGCTGCCCTTCACTGCCGCCCGTGCCCGCAATGCGGGGCTGGACCGGTTGCAGGGCGAACAGGGGTTTGTGCAGCTGGTTGATGGCGATTGCGAGGTGGACGCCAACTGGATCCCCCAGGCCGCCGCGTTTTTGCAGCAGCACCCAGAGGTGGCCGTGGTCTGTGGCCGCCGTCGCGAGCGCTTTGCAGAGGCGTCGATCTACAACCAACTGTGCGATGCGGAATGGAACACGCCCATAGGTGAGGCCAAGGCCTGCGGCGGCGATGCGCTGATGCGGCTGGAGGCCCTGCGCGCAGTGGGCGGATATCGCGCCGATCTGATCGCAGGGGAAGAACCCGAAATGTGCCTGCGTCTGCGCCGCAAGGGCTGGAAAATCTGGCGCATTGATGCGGAAATGACCCTGCATGATGCGCAGATGACCCGGTTTGGCCAATGGTGGAATCGCAGCCGCCGGGCCGGCTATGCCTTTGCCCAGGGGGCCGCGTTGCATGGGGCCTCACCGGAGCGGCACTGGCTCACCGAAACCCGCCGCGCCCTGCTCTGGGGTGGGGTGCTGCCGCTGGCTCTTCTCTTGGGCACTGTGGCGATCTCCCCTTGGGCCCTCGTGGCTGCAGGACTATATCCGCTGCAGCTGCTGCGTCTGAGCCCGCGCATGGGACTGCGGCCTGCCTGGTTTTCGCTGCTGGGGAAATTTGCCGAATGCGCTGGCGTGGCAGAATACTCCTGGGACCGCGTGCGGGGAAAAAACCGCAAAATATTGGAGTATAAATAGGCTCGCACCGCCCGGCCCCTTGCCGCATTTGCCACTGAACACAGAGCACAAAACAATGCGCTGCAGCGCTGGCGCGTCAGAGCCAGCGCCGGGCCCAAGGCTGCCAAGAGGGGGCAAAGCCCCATCTGCAGGCGCGGGAGCCCCCCCCTTGCCGGGTCCCAGCCCGGTTCTATTTATGCGAATAGAGGAGACTACAGTTTGGGCCGGTTGCGCAGGGCCTGCCAGATCTGACCGGGCAGAATGGCAAAACACTTGGCATAGCGTGGCACCATCCGGCCTGGGCTGCTCAAGGCGCGCCACAGCCATTCCATGGCAATCTTGCGCACCCAAAGCGGCGCCCGTGTCTGATGACCACCCAGAAAATCCAGCCCCGCCCCAATCGAGGCAAAGCCAACCAGCGGCGCCGCGCTGCGGCCGCGATGGGCCAGGCGTTCCTGCTTGGGCGCGCCCAGGGCCAGAAAACACAGGCGAATGCCCTTGCTGTTCAGGTTTTCGAGTATTTTACCGGCTTCATCGCTCTGTGGGTCAAAAACCCCCGAGGGCGCATGGCACCAGGCCAGATCCAGCCCCGGCACCTCTGCCTCCAGATGTGCCTTGGCATCGCGCAGTGCCACCTCGGTACTGCCAACCAAGGCCACCGGCACCCCGGCTGCAGCGGCCAGACGGCAAAGCGGCAGAACCAGATCAGACCCCGGCATCAGTTCAACCGGGCGTTTGGCCAACTGCGAAAGCCAGACAATGGGCCGCCCGTCTGCCACCACCAAATCCTGTCCGGCGTAGGCTTGCAGAAACTCTGGCGAGTCAGCCAGCTTAACCAGATGATCCAGGTTCACGGTTGCCAGGGCAAAGCCTTCGCCCGCCGAAAAGCGCCGCAAAACTTCGCTCTCCAAGGCGGCCCGGGTGGGCAAATTCACCGTGATACGCTGGCCTTGAAACTCAAAAAACACCTGTTCACTCCTACGCTGACCCCAAAAACCGAGATCCGCCAATTTCCAAGCAGCGCTGCGCAAATACCCCGCAAAAGACCGTGGCTCAAGCCACTCTAACATAACCGGCTGAATATAGCCGTTTGCGCCCCCTCATTTATCCCTTTGGCTATAATATGCGCGGAATTTCCCGCGACACCGCGCCGAGGCCGTTGTACATCTGATGGGATGTACCTTGCGGCAAAGGGGGGGCCAGTCCAGATCACCAGTTCTGGTCGCTGTATGGGTAACAATTTCGACCACACTCTCCTTACCCCGCCCCGCTGCGGCCACCAAATGCCCATCGCCCTGCCGCAATTGGAGACTAGATCCATCTCATGCCTAATGCACTTGCCTCATTGATGCTGCTGCTCTGGCCTGTGGTCAGCCTGGTGCTGTTCCGGCGCTTGCCGCTGGAACGGGCCATTTTGTGGTGCATTCTGGCGGGCTACCTGCTGCTGCCCCCCGTGGCCGAGTTCGACCTGCCGCTGGTGCCGGATATGGATAAGTTCACCATTCCCTCGATCATGGCTTTTGTCCTGTGCATCGGGATGATGGGTAAAAAAGTACCGCTCCTGCCCCGGCACCCCTTGGCGAAATTGCTGACCCTGTTGTTTGCATTTGCGGTGATTCCCACGGTGATGACCAATGGCGATCCGGTGATCTTTGAAGTGCTGGCAGATGCCGACCCCATTGTCTTTATCACCGATATGCTGCCAGGGCTCAGATGGCGGGATCTTGGATCGGTGATGATCAACCAGGTGATCATCCTGATGCCCTTCTTGCTGGCGCGGCGCTATCTGTCCTCGCCAGAAGGACAAAAAGAGCTGTTGCTCGCCCTTTGCATCGCCGGACTGGCCTATTCGATCCCGTCGCTGATCGAAATCCGTCTCAGCCCGCAGATCAACATTATGGTCTATGGCTTCTTTCAGCATGATTTTGCGCAAACCATGCGCCAGGGCGGCTTTCGCCCTATCGTCTTTATGCCCCATTCCCTATGGCTGGCCCTATTTATGTTTTCCGCAGTGCTGGCCGCCGTGTCCCTGGCCCACGCTGCGAAGGGGCGGGACCGCCTACGGCTCGCCATCGCTGCGGCCTATTTGTTCTTCGTGTTGTATCTGTGCAAAAGCTTTGCCTCGCTGGCCTATGGGCTCAGCTTTGTGCCGCTGGTGGCGCTGGCCTCGCCGCGCTGGCAAATCCGTGTCGCCATCACTTTGGCGGCCCTGGCCATCACCTACCCCATGCTGCGCAACCTCGGGGTCATTCCCACCGAGGCCATCCTGGCCCAGGCCGAGGCCATCAGCCCCGAGCGGGCGCAATCACTGGGCTATCGCTTTGATAATGAAGCAATGTTGCTACAGCGCGCCGCTGAAAAGCCCTGGTTCGGCTGGGGCGGCTGGGGCCGCAATCTGGTGCGCGAGCTGGAAACCGGTGCCATTGTCTCGATCCCGGACGGCCATTGGATCCTGCTCTTTGGCACATTGGGCTGGCTGGGCTATCTGGCCGAGATGGGATTGCTCTCGCTTTCCATACTGTTGCTCGGGATCGAGATCCACCGCCGCCGCCGCCAGCAGATCTCCCCCTATGCCACGCCAATCGCGCTGATCCTTGCCGCCACCATGGTGGATATGATGCTCAATGATACTCTGGTGCCGATGACCTGGCTCTGTGCCGGATCGGTTCTGGGCTATGCCGAACGGTTGCGCTACCCGGGGCTGTTTGAAAAACCCCGTGCCCTGTTTGCAGGCAGGCAGGTCTTGATGCCGCAACCCCTTCCCCCCGGAGCACGCAAGCATATATAATGCCTTATTGTTTTCGCTTTAATACCCGTTTTCAACACCAAGCTTTCACAGCTTTGCCGCAGTGATGCACCAATTTCGCCTTGGGTAACAAGGAATCGTAACCGCAGGCAGATCAGCTGGCCCCAGCCGCCGAACTGCCCACCGCGTGCGCCCGGACCGACCCATCAGATATTTGCCTCTCCTGGGGCACCGGACTCTGCCCATTGGCATGGCAGGGATTGCAGGCAGGAGAGGCATCCCAAGTTTGCCAAATGTAGAGGTCAAAGTTTGTCGTGGTAAAGACAGCAGATCATAGCTCAGGCGCGCCGCAATACAGCGGCGATATCGCCATTGTCGGCATGTCGGTCAATGTTCCCGGCGCCGAGGGCGTGCAGACCTATTGGAACAACCTGCGTGATGGCATTGAATCCATTGTGCCGCTGGACCGCGATGCCCTGCTCGAGGCGGGTGTGTCCGCCGCCACCCTGGCCGATCCAAACTATGTGCCCCATGCCGCCCTGCTGGAGGGCTTTGCCGATTTTGATGCCGAATTCTTTGGCTTCAGCCCCAAAGAGGCGGCCATTCTCGACCCGCAACACCGCAAGTTTCTTGAGGTCGCCTGGGGCGCCATGGAAAACGCCGCCCACCCGCCCGAAAGCCTGTCGGAGCCCATCGGCGTCTATGGCGGCTGTGGCATGGGCAGCTATTTCTATTTCAACATCTGCTCCAACCCTGGTCTGGTGGATGACGTGGGCATGTTCCTGCTGCGCCATACCGGCAACGACAAGGACTTTCTCACCACCCGCGTCAGCCATATCTTTGATCTCAAAGGGCCTTCGGTCAATGTCCAGACCGCCTGTTCCACCTCGTTGGTGGCGGTGCATTACGCCTGCAAGGCGCTGCGGGCCGGCGAATGTGGCATGGCGCTGGCCGGTGGTGTCACCATAGATATGCCCCAGGGGCGCGGCTACCTTTATAAAGAGAACGAAATCCTGTCGCCCGATGGCCATTGCCATGCCTTTGACCACCGCGCCCAGGGCACTGTCTTTGGGTCTGGTGCGGGCGCCGTTGCCCTGCGTCGGCTTGAGGATGCCCAGGCCGACGGCGATCACATCTGGGCGGTGATCAAGGCCAGCGCCATCAACAACGACGGCGCCGACAAGGCCGGCTATCTGGCGCCCTCGGTTGGGGGCCAGGCCAGCGCCATCCGCCAGGCGTTGGACGCAGCGGATATTTCAGCCGAAACAATTGATTACGTGGAATGCCACGGCACCGGCACCTATCTGGGCGATCCGATCGAGGTCTCGGCCCTGACCGAGGCCTTTCGTGACAGCACCGAGGCCGAAGGCTACTGCCGCATTGGCTCGGTCAAAACCAATATCGGTCACTTGGACACCGCCGCCGGCATCGCCGGGCTGGTGAAAACCGCGCTGGGATTGAAGCATCAGCAGATCCCGCCCTCGCTGGGTTATGAGGCGCCTAATCCAGCCATTGATTTTGCCAGCTCCCCCTTCAAGGTCAATGACCGCCTGACGCCCTGGACCTCGCACAGCGGGCCGCGCCGTGCCGGGATCAACGCGCTTGGCGTTGGGGGCACAAATGCCCATGCCATTCTGGAAGAAGCCCCTGCACGCGCGCCCTCCGAGGAAAGCGATTTCCCCTTCCATGTGCTCTGTCTTTCGGGGCAGTCCAAGGCGGCGCTCAACGCCAATGCCGCTGCCCTGGCCGATTATCTGGAGGCCAACCCGGAGCTCGATCTGGCCGATGTGGCCTATACCCTGAAACAGGGACGACGGGGGTTTAGCAAACGCCGGGTACTGGTTGCGGAAACCGCGACCCAAGCCGCCGCACTGCTGCGGGCGGACGATCCGCGTCAGGTTTTTGACCATGATCAACTGGGGGACGCCCCCGAGGTGGTGTTTTCCTTCCCTGGCGGTGGGGCGCAATATGCTGGCATGGCGCGGGATCTCTACGAGACCGAGCCGGTCTTTGCCGATTGGATGGACCGGGGGCTGGATCATCTACAGCCCCAGCTCGACCACGACATTCGCGCCCTGTGGCTGCCGAACCCCGGCGATGAAGGCGCTGCCAATGCCCAGCTGCAACGGCCCTCGGCGCAATTGCCGCTGATTATGATCATTGAATATGCGCTGGCGCAGCTCTGGATCAGCTGGGGCATTCGCCCGGCTGCCATGGTGGGCCATTCCATGGGGGAAAACACCGCCGCCTGTCTCGCCGGGGTGATCTCCTTTGAGGACTGCATTGATCTGGTGCTGCTGCGCGGACGGCTGTTTGACCAGGTGCCTGCGGGCGGCATGTTGTCGATTGCCCTACCGCTGGCCGAGGTAGAGGCGCTGATCGGCGATGATCTCGATATTGCCAGCGTCAATGCGCCCAACCTCACCGCCGTCTCCGGGCCGCAACAGGCGCTGGACGCCCTGGCCGCACAGCTCGCTGCGCGTGAGGTGGATTTCCAACGCATCCAGATTGATATCGCGGCGCATTCACGGATGCTCGACGGTATCCTGGCAGAATATCGCGCCTTCCTCGCCGGGTTGTCCCTGGCGGCGCCACAGATCCCGGTGATATCCAACCGGACCGGTCAGCCGCTGACGGCTGAACAGGCCATGGACCCCGATTACTGGGTTGGCCAACTGCGCAATACGGTGCGGTTTGCCGATTGTATCACCACCCTTGCCGCCACACCCGGGCGGGTGTTCCTGGAGGTCGGCCCCGGCAAGGCGCTGAGCGCCCTGACCCAGATGTCCCCCACTGTGCAGCCCGGACAGGTGCTCAGCGCCCTGCGCCACCCGGAGCAAGAGATCATGGATGACGCCTACTTCTTTGGCGTCATTGGTCGGCTCTGGGCCTGCGGGGTTGAGGCCGACTGGGATCAGATCTGGGGCGAGGCCAAGCGCCACCGCCTGCCGCTGCCCACCTACCAGTTCCAAAGAAGCCGCTATTTCATCGCGCCGGGCACGCAACAGCAGCAGGAAGACGCAGCACCGCCCCGGCGCCATGACGCGATCAGCGACTGGGGCTACCGCCCCGTCTGGCGTCCCCGGCTGGCCGATTGCGCCCTGGATGTGGACACAGACCTGGGCGAAACACCGCAGACCTGGCTGATCTTTGCCGATGACTGCGGGGTGGCCACTGCGACTGCCACCCGACTGCGCGCTGCCGGTCATCGCGTTAGCCTGGTGCGCCCCGGCGACACCTATGCACGGCTTGCCCCCGACGAATATATCCTGCCCCCCGAACAGGGCAGGTTCGGTTATGGCGCCCTGCTTGCCGACCTGGCAGAGGCCGATGCCCTGCCCCATCGCATCGCCCATTTTTGGCTGGTCACCGGCGAGGACGAACAGGTTCGTCCCGGCTCCTCCGTCTTTGACCGCAACCTCGAAATGGGGTTTGCCTCTGTCACTGCCCTGGCACAAGAGCTGGGCGGCCTGGATCTGGATCACCCCGTCCATCTGAACGTCTTTACCACGGGCGCGGCGCAGCTCGGTGCTGAACCCCTGCCCTACCCGGAAAAGTCGATGATTGCCGGCCCCGCCGGGGTGATCCCACGGGAATTCCCCGGGATCACCTGCGCGACGGTGGATATCGAACTGCCCGCCCAGCCCGGACTTATCGCCACTTTGCGCGGTGCCCTGCCCACAGATCTGACCCCGCGCCTGCTGCAAGAGCTGATGGCCGACCCCGCCAATACCGTGAGTATCTGGCGCGGTGACAAACGGTTTGAAAAAAGCTGGCGCAGCCAACCCCTGCCCGAGGTCCCAGACGCGCCAACAGCGGATCTGGCCGGGTTCAAATCGGGCGGCAGCTATCTGATCACCGGCGGTTTTGGCGGCATCGGCCTGGCCACGGCGGCGCATCTCATGCGTCACTATGATGCCAAGGTGGCGCTGGTTTCGCGTCAGGGCCTGCCGCCGCGCGCCGACTGGCCGCGCTATCTGGCCAGCCACAGCCCCGCCAATCGCATCGCCCAACGCATCCGCGCCGTGCAACAGCTGGAAGACATCGGCTCAGGCGCCGTGCAGCCCCTGACCGCGGACATCTGCAACAGCGCCGAAATGCGCAGCGCCCTGCGCAAAATCGAGACCGAATTTGGCCACCTCAACGGGGTGATCCATGGCGCTGGCGTCATCGACGACGGCCCGATCCTGGCCAAATCAGAGGCGCAGATCGCCCGGGTTCTGGCCCCCAAGGTCACCGGCCTGCGGGTGCTCGACGATCTGTTCCCCGACGGCAGCCTTGACCTGATGCTGCTGTTTTCCTCCTCCTCGACGGTCACCCGGCCCGCCGGGCAAATCGACTATGTCGCCGCCAATGAATATCTCAACGCCTATGCCGCCCATCGCCAGGGCGGTCAAACCCGCGTTGTCGCCATTGACTGGGGCGTCTGGGCCGATACTGGCATGGCCGCCGAAGCCATGGCCGCGCGTCAGGGCGGCACCGCCCCATCTGAGCGCCAAAGCTGCGCCCAGCCCCTGCTGGATGAAGTGGGCTTTGAGGCTTTTGGCAATCCGATCTTTGCCAGCCAGCTGGACGCAAACCGGTCCTGGATGTTGAATGAGCACCGCACCAAAGGCGGCACCGCGCTGGTACCCGGCACCGGCTATATCGAATGGATTGCCGAGGCGCTGGCGGCACAGGACCTGCAAGCGCCGTTTGAGATCAGGGACCTCACCTTTTTGCGGCCCCTGGTGGTTGCGGAACCGACCCCGCGCGCGGTGATTTTACGGCTGCAGGCGCAGGATACGGGCTATGATTTTGCCACCCACAGCGCCCTTTCTGCGGGGGGCTATGCGCTCAACGCCGAGGCCAAAATCACCCTGCTGCCCGACTGCAAACACCCCGACAGCAAGCAGCCGCCATCGCTGGATCTCGCCGCCATCCAGGCCCGCTGCCCGCAGGTGGCGCACGCCACAGCCGACAGGCCGCTGCATTCCCCGCAAGAGGCACATCTGGATTTTGGTCCCCGCTGGCAGGTGCTGCAACAGACCGCCTTTGGCCCCGCTGAAGCCCCGACAGAAGGCCTGGCCCATCTGCGCCTGCCCCCGGCGGCGCAGGATGATAACTGCCTGCTGCACCCCGGTTTGATGGATCTGGCCACCGGCTGGGCCATCTCCCTGGCGCCGGGCTATGAGGGCCGCAATCTTTGGGTGCCGCTGGGCTATCGCAGCATCCTGGTGCGGGCGCCTTTGACCACAGAGATTTGCAGCCATATGCGCCTGCGGTCTGGCGCCACCAGCGACAGCGCAGCTTTTGATGTTACCCTCACCGACACTGAGGGTCGGGTGCTGGTTGAGATTACAGATTTCCAGATGACCCGGCTTGCCGGAGGCTTTGAAGCCACGCCGCCCCAGACCAATGCCGACCACAGCGCCGAGGCCCTGGGCCTTGTGGCCAGTGCCGCGCCGCAGCCTCTGTCGGAAGACGAACGCCGGTAGCAGCTGAACCTGTCCAATGGCATCCGCGCGGCCGAGGGCCCAGAGGCGATGGTGCGCGCGCTCGCGACAAACCGCGCGCAAATTGTGGTCTCTTCGCTGGATCTGCCGTCATTGATTGAACAGACAGCGCAAAGCCGTGCAGAGGCCGTGGCCGATGAGAGCCAGAGCTTTGAGCGCCCCCAGCTGGATACAGACTATGTGGCGCCCTCCACCCCGGTGCAAGAGCACCTGGCAGCGCTGTTCCAAAGCCTGCTCGGCGTTACGCAGGTTGGGGTGGCGGACAGCTTCTTTGAACTGGGTGGCCATTCGCTGATCGCGGTGCGGCTCTTTGCGCAGATCAAACGCCACTATGATGTGGACCTGCCCCTGTCGACCCTGTTTGAGGCCCCCAGCGTTGCCGCCCTGGCCGATCTGTTGATGGCGCGCGGCGCAGGTGCGGGACAGGGAGCTGCCGCACAGGGCGATGCCGCGACCCAGACCGGCCAAGAGACCGACCAGGAGACCGCTCAGAACACGGCGGCGGCCCATTCCCATCTGGTGATGCTGCACCCCGGGTCCGGCACCGGTGCCGCGCCGTTCTTTGTGGTGGCCGGGATGTTTGGCAATGTGTTGAACCTGCGCCATCTGGCGCTGGAACTGGGCGGCGAGCGCCCGGTTTACGGCCTCCAGGCCCGTGGATTGATCGGCGAGGAGGCCCCGCATACCAGCATTGCTGCAGCGGCCACCGATTACCTGGCCGAGATCAGGCAGATCCAACCTCAGGGGCCCTATCTGCTGGGCGGCTTTTCGGGTGGTGGCATCACCGCCTATGAAATGGCCCAGCAATTGCAGGCAGCCGGCGAAGAAACGGCGGCGCTGGTGTTGCTCGACACGCCCCTACCAGTGCGCCCCAGCCTGAAACCTGTCGACAAGGCGCTGATCAAATTGCAGGAGCTACGCCGCAAAGGCGCGGGCTATTTGCTGGAATGGGCCAAAAACCGCATCCTGTGGGAGCTGAGCAAACGCCGCCAGGCCCCGGCAGAAACCGGTCAGGCGCCCGCTTTCAACAACCGCAAGATCGAGCTGGCCTTCCGGCACTCGGTCGAAAACTACGCGCTGCAGCCCTGGAACGGCCCGCTCACACTGCTGCGCCCGCCACTGGACCGCCATTGGCAGGTCTCGGGCGGCAATTGGGTCAGCTGCGAGCGGGAATATGTCTTTGCCGACAACGACTGGACCAGCTGGGTGCCCAGACTGGAAGTGATCGAAGTGCCCGGGGACCATGACAGCATGGTGCTGGTGCCCAACGTGAGCACCCTGGCCGCGGCGCTGAAGCCCCGGCTGGCCAGTGATCCACAGGCACCACAGCCAACCCCCAAGGACGCCGATCTACAGGCGCCCTATTCGCGAGCCGCGGAATGACCCAGATGAGCACAGGCAGCATTCTCACCATTATCCTGAACTACCGCACCCCGGAGATGACCCTCCGGGCCGCCGAGGCTGCCCTGGTGGAGATGGCGGATCTTTCGGGTGGGGTTCTGGTGATCGACAATGGCTCGGGGGATGGATCATGGGAAGCGCTGCAGGCCGGGGCAGCGCAACGTGGCTGGCAGGCCAGTGACAAGATCAGACTGCTGCAATCCCCGGTCAATGGTGGCTTTGGTGCCGGCATGAACATCGGCTTTGCCGCTGGCCTGTCGGATGGCACCGCACCCGATTATTATTACCTGCTGAATTCGGATGCCTTTGTGCAGGGGCAGACCATGCGCACCCTGCGTGATTTTCTGGCCGATCACCCCGGTGCCGGGCTGGCGGGCTCTTTTGTGCATGGCACCGATGGCACACCCCATCGCACCGCCTTTCGCTTTCCCTCGATCGCGGGTGAGTTCGAAATGGCCGCACGCACCGGTGTCTTTACCCGGCTGCTGCACCCCTGGGTGGTGGCGATGGAGATGCCGCGGACACAAACCCAGGTGGATTGGACCGCTGGTGCCAGCCTGATGATCCGCCGCCAGGTGATTGAGGAAATCGGCGGTTTTGACGAGACGTTTTTCCTCTACTTCGAAGAGACCGACCTGTGTCGTCGCGCCGCCCAGGCGGGCTGGCGGACCCATTATGTGCCGGACAGTCACGTTGCCCATCTGGGCTCTGCCTCGACAGGCATGAAAGACTGGGACCGCACCCCAGCCTATTGGTTCCAGTCGCGCAGCCATTATTTTGCCAAATCCCATGGCCGCGCCTATGCCGCCCTTGCCACCCTGGCCCGCATTGCAGGCACCGGTCTTTATGCACTGCGCCGTCTGGTGCAGGGCAAGCCGCAGGCCGATCCCAATCATTTCCTGAAAGATCTTATCTCACATTCCCTTGCGCCTGTGTCGCACAAGCCCTCACCCCCATGTGAAACGCGCCTTCACTCCCCGGTTTCGGAGGATCCAAAATGAGCCAATTTTCCTGTGTCGTCATCGGCAATGAATCCCTATTGATCGGCTGCGCCGAAACCGTTCTAGCCCGTGGACACCAGATTCAGGCGGTGGTTTCGACCGACAGCGACATCCGTGCCTGGGCCGAGGGCAAAGCGCTGCCCGTGCTCACGGACGCAACTGAAATCACTGACGCGTATGATTGGCTGCTCTCGATTGCCAACCTGCGGGTGATCCCAGATCCAGTGCTGGCCTTGGCGCGCAAAGGCGCGGTGAATTTTCACGATGGCCCGCTGCCGCGCTATGCCGGTCTGAACACCCCCAACTGGGCGATTATGGCTGGCGAAGCGCAGCATGGCATTACCTGGCATGTGATGGAGGGCGGCATTGATGAGGGCGACATCCTCGCCCAGCGCCTGTTTGATATTGCCGAGGATGAGACCGCCTTTAGTCTCAACTCCAAATGCTACGCCGCTGCCATGGACAGCTTTGGTGAGGTGCTGGAGCAGCTGAGCACGGATGCGCTGCATCGCCAGCTACAGGATCTGTCCCAGCGCAGCTATTTTGCCCGGGATCACCGTCCCGCTGCAGGGGGGATTCTGGATTTTTCCCAGACCAGTCAACACCTGAGCCGCCTTGTGCGCGGGCTGGATTATGGTGCCTATTGGAACCCGCTTGGCTGCGCCAAACTGCTGCTGTCTGATCAGGTTTTGCGCGTGGGTAAGGCTTCCCTTGCTGAGGGCAGCGGTCCGCCAGGCACCCTGCTTAGCGTGACTGGCGCGGTTGTCAGCGTTGCCACCGCTGATGGTGCCATTGCGCTGGAAGATATCACCACACTTGACGGCGAAAGCCTCGATCTGCCGGCCCTGTTTACAGCCGGCCAACAGCTCCCGGCGCTGCATGATCAAGCGGCCAATGACGTCGCCACCACCCTGGGGCAGAGCCAAAGCAGCGAGGCTCATTGGCGCCGTGCTTTGGCCGCCATGCAACCCGTCACGGTGCCGCTGGCCGCTCGCCATGACAAACCTGCAGGCACCACGCGCTACCCGCTGACCTTGCCGCGAGAAGCCGGTGTTGACCTCACCGAAACACAGATCCTTGCCGCAACCCTGGCCTGGGCGCTGCTGGGCACTGGCGCAGATCAGGCCGATATTGCCTTTGCCACACCTCTGGCGGCTCAGGGCGCGGCAGCACAGGTGGTTTCCAACTGGATTCCGCTGCAGGTGACACGCGATTCATCTGTTAACGGATTAGCGACTCAGATAGATATAGACGTAGCAAAGGCTCGCAAGTTTGGCGGTTTTGCCCTGGATCTGGTGGCCCGCGCCCCAGAGCTTTGCGCGCAAGACATGCCGGCAATCGGGTTCTCAGCGGAACGGGATGCTGCCCTGCCAGGCTGCATCGCCACCGTTTCGCTGGTTGAGAGCGTCTTGGCGCTACATGTAGATGACACCCGGCTCGATGCTCAGGCCGCGGAGCTGCTCGCCGCGCGGCTTGAAAGCGCGCTGGGTGTCATCGCATCTCTCCTCTGCTCTGGCGGGGATTGCCCCCTGTCTGATCTGTCGATCCTGCCGGAAACAGAACGCCGAGTGCTGCTGGAAGACTGGAACCAGACCGCCTGCGATCTGCCTGCCGAAGAAACCATACAAGCGGCATTTGAGGCCCAGGTTGCCCGCACGCCAGAGGCCATAGCCCTGGTGTTTGAAGGCGAAAGCTACAGCTACGCGGGCCTCAACGCCCGGGCCAATGCCCTGGCCCGCCAGCTGCAGCAGGTCGGCGTCAAACCCGGCGCCCATGTGGGGCTCTATATCAAACGCTCCGCCGATCTTATGGTCGGGGCGCTGGCGGTGCTCAAGACCGGCGCCGCCTATGTGCCGCTGGACCCGGCCTATCCGCGGGACCGGATCGCCCATTACCTGTCGGACAGTCAGGCCAGCGTTGTCGTCACGCAGGACGCTCTGCGCCCAGAGCTGCCCGCAACCCAGGCCAAAATCGTCTCTGTAGATAGCCTGACTGTGAATGGCCCGTCGGCATCAGAGGCTGTGACGACAAACGTCACCAGCGCCGCAACCGGCGCCGATCTCGCCTATCTGATCTACACCTCCGGCTCCACCGGCACCCCCAAGGGCGTAATGGTACGCCAGGACAATGTGGCCAATTTCTTTGCCGCCATGGATGCGCGCATTCCTCACAAGGCGGGGGATGCCTGGCTGGCGGTGACCTCGCTGTCTTTTGACATCTCGGTGCTGGAGCTGTTCTGGACTCTGTCACGCGGTTTTAAGCTGGTGCTCTCCAGCGATGAAAGCCGCCTGGAGCTGTCCAATGGTCCCATTGCGACCTCGGACCGGCGGATGGATTTTAATCTGTTTTACTGGGGCAATGACGACGGCCCCGGCCCGCGCAAATACCACCTGCTGCTGGAAGGCGCCAAGTTTGCCGATGCCAATGGCTTTAACGCGGTCTGGACGCCTGAGCGCCACTTCCACGCCTTTGGTGGCCCCTACCCAAACCCTGCCGTGACCGGGGCGGCGGTGGCGGCGGTCACCAGTAACCTCAGCGTGCGGGCCGGGTCCTGTGTGGCGCCGCTGCACCATCCCGCCCGTGTGGCCGAGGAATGGTCGGTGATCGACAACCTGACCAATGGCCGTGCCGGGCTGGGCATTGCTGCGGGCTGGCAGCCCGATGATTTTGTGCTGCGCCCGGAAAACACCCCGCCGGCCAACAAGCCCGCCATGTATGACTGTATTGAGACCCTGCGCAAACTGTGGCGCGGTGAGGAGGTGGAGTTTCCCCGCAAGGATGGCTCCATGCATGGTGTTGTCACCCAGCCGCGCCCAGTATCGCGGGAGCTGCCGGTCTGGATCACCACCGCTGGCAACCCCGACACCTGGCGCGAGGCAGGTGAGATTGGCGCCAATGTACTGACCCATCTTTTGGGCCAAAGCATCGAGGAAGTCGGCGGCAAAATCCGCATCTATCACGATGCCCTGCGCGCTGCGGGCCATGATCCGGCGGAATTCAAGGTGACGCTGATGCTACACAGCTATCTGGCTGAAACCCGCGAAGAATCCCGCCGCATCGCCCGTGAGCCGATGAAGGATTACCTGCGCTCGGCCGCCGGCTTGATCAAGCAATACGCCTGGGCCTTCCCGGCCTTCAAGCGGCCCAAGGGGGTCAATAACGCCTTTGATATGCAACTGGACGGGCTGAGCGCGGAGGAGCTGGAGGCCATCCTGGAGTTTGCCTTTGAGCGTTATTTTGAGGAGACTGGCCTGTTTGGCACCGTGGAAGACGCCCTGGTCCGCACCGAGCAGTTAAAACGCATCGGCGTTGATGAGATCGCCTGTCTGATCGACTATGGCATTGCACCAGAAGTGGTGCTGGAGGGATTGAAGCCGCTGGCCGAAGTGCTGCGCCGCGCCAATACCCCGCAAGAGCTGGCACCGGATGACTTTTCTCTCTCAGCGCAGATGATGCGCCATGGCGTCAGCCATATGCAGTGCACCCCTTCGATGGCACGGATGCTGGTGCAGGATGATGAGGCCCGCATGGTGCTGGGGCGGCTCAAACATCTGTTGGTTGGTGGCGAAGCCCTGCCAGGGGATCTGGTCGGCGCCTTGCAGGAGGCGACGCCGGCGCAGCTGCACAATATGTATGGCCCTACTGAGACCACCATCTGGTCCACCTCGACCCCTCTGTCTGGTCAGTTTGATCTGTCTGGCGGCACCGCCGTTATCGGCACGCCGCTGGCCAATACCCAGGTCTATGTGCTGGACGCCGCTCAGCGCCCGGTGCCCATGGGGGCGGCGGGTGAGCTGTATATTGGCGGCACTGGTGTCACCTCGGGCTATTGGCAACGGGCTGAGATGACTGCAGATCGCTTTGTGCAGCTGCCCTTTGCAACTGGCCCCCTTTACCGCACTGGCGATTTGGTCCGGTGGACGGCTGCGGGCCAGCTGGCCTTCCTGGGGCGCACCGATCATCAGGTGAAGATCCGTGGCCAGCGCATTGAGCTGGGTGAGATCGAAGCCGCCCTGGCCAGCCAGCCCCATGTCACCGGCGCGGTTGTGGTCGAGCGACAGTTGGGCGATAGCGCGCAACTGGTGGGTTACATCACCCAAGACAGCGACAAACCGGCGGATCTGACCGCGATCAAGCAGGACCTGTCCCGCCATCTTGCCGCCGTCATGGTGCCCTCTCATCTTGTGGCGCTTGATGCTTTCCCGCTGACCCCAAACAAGAAAATCGACCGCAAGGCGCTGCCTGATCCGAAATTGGTTGCGCCCAAAGCCCCCCAAGCGGCGGCAGAGGTGGCGCCTCTTGGCGCTGGGGTACAGGCCGAGATTGCCAAGGTCTGGTCCCGAATTCTGGGCGTAGACGGGATTGGCGCGCAGGATAACTTCTTTGCCCTGGGCGGCCATTCGCTGCTGGCGGTGCAATCGCACCGTGACATTCGGACGGCACTGGGGGTCAACAAACTGTCGATCACCGATATCTTCCGCTTCCCAACCCTCGCCGGGCTCGCCAGCCATATCGAGACCCTTGCAGGCGGCAGCACAAAGCCCGATGATCCGGTAGAAGACGAGGCCGCGCAGGCCGCCAAATCCGACACCATGTCGAAGCGGCGGGCGATGCGGGCAAACCGCAAAGCACGAGCAGGATGACGGCAGAAAGTTCACCACAGGAAATGGCCCGGCTGGCCTTGGTGCGCCCGCTCTTTGACAGGGATGTGGGGGTGGCGCTGGTCAACCCGCTGGCGGATCCGCCAGCGCCCTTTGCCGCCGAGATCGCCTGTTTGTCCCCCAATGCGGTGGACAAACGCCGCCGCGAATTTGCTGCCGGGCGCGCTGCCGCGCATCAGGCGATGGCGCAGCTGGGCCATGCCCCCGTTGCCATTCCCGTAGCCAAGAACCGCGCCCCGCTCTGGCCCTCCGCGCTGGTCGGATCGATCACCCATACCCGCAGCTGCGCCATGGCTGTGGTCGCCGCCAAGGGCCCGGTTCAGGGGCTGGGCATCGATGTGGAAGAGGACAAACCCCTGGCAGATGAGCTTTGGCCCGCGATCTGCTCGGCGCAGGAACAGGACTGGCTGCGCCAACAGGACAATCCCGGCCAACTGGCCAAACTGGTGTTTTCCGCCAAGGAAGCCGCCTATAAGTGCCAGTTCACAGTCAGCGAAAGATTCTATGGGTTTGACGGGATGGAGCTGACAATCGACCTTTCGGAGTGCCGGTTTTCGGCCCGTTTCTGTGCCGATCAGCCGCCTTTCACCTGTGGCGACCACATCTCAGGGCGCTTTGCCATTGGGGCGGGCCTGATCGTGACCACGGCCGAGCTGCGGAGCTGATCCATGATATCACGTCGCGTCCTTTTGGCGGTGCCCGCCCTGCTTGCTCTCTGGCCACTGGCCCGCTGGTGGCGGCCCAGCGCGCTGCCGCCAGTGCCGGTGCTGGCTCCGCCCCAGGGGCCGTTGCGTGTCTATCATCTTGGCCATTCCCTGGTGGGGCCGGACATGCCGCATATGCTGGCGCAACTTGCCCCTCAGGGCCATCGCTGGAACAGCCAGCTGGGATCCGGCACCAATCTGAAACAGCATTGGGAACCGGACCTGGCGATCCTAGACTTTGAAACCAGCAATCAGCCGCCTGCCTTTCGCGCGGCGCGTGAAGCCATTGGCTCCGGCGATTATGATGCCGTGGTGCTAACAGAAATGGTCGAACTGCGCGACGCCATCCGCTATTTTGACGGTGCCGAATATTTTCACCGCTGGGCCAGTCTGGCCCGCGCTGGCGCCGCCAAAACCCGTGTCTACCTGTATGAAACCTGGCACCACCTGAACGACCCGGAAGGCTGGGACAGCCGCATTGCCAGTGACCTCGATCGACTTTGGCTGCAACAGCTAACAGGGACAGACAGCCGCGCGGCGCCCGACCGCCCCGCCTATCTGATCCCGGCAGGACAGGTCATGGCCGCAGTTGCCCGCGCCGCTGAGGCGGGAGAGATCGACGGGCTGAACGCCCGCGAGGATCTGTTTGCCCGCAGTGAAACAGGCGCGTTGGATACCATCCACATCAATGATCTGGGCGCCTATGTGGTGGCGCTCACCCATTTTGCGGTGCTCTATCAACGTGCGCCCCTGGGGCTGCCACACCAGCTCAGCCGGGCGGATGGCAGCGCCGCGCAGAGCCTGTCGGCGACAGCCGCAGAACAGGTACAACGGATCGTCTGGCAGGTGGTCTTGGCCCAGCCCCGCACAGGTCTCGCCCTGGCGGCGCAGGCAGGAGGTGGGGCATGAACCTTGAGGCGCTGATCACCTCGGTGGTGATGGTCGGACATTCGCTGTTTGGCCCGGACAATCCGCAAATGCTGCAACAGCTACTGGCGAAACAGCCGGGTGCAACCGCACCGGTCACGGTCGAGGCCCAGATCATCAATGGCGCGCCGCTCAGCTACAATTGGCAACACGCCGAAAGCGCCGAAGGCATCAATGCCCGCCAGCGGCTGACCGCGCCTGTGGATGCGGTGATCGTCACCGAGGCAATCCCGCTGGCCAATCACTTGAAATGGAGCAACTCCGAAGAAGCCGTGACCCAGTTCTATGAGCTGGCCCGCAGCGCCAACCCGGATGTGCAGTTCTACCTGCAAGAGACCTGGCACAGTCTCAACAGCGGCACTGGCACCGAGGTGCCCTTTGACGAAGGCGCTGCAACCCCCTGGCGGCAGCGGCTCGAGCAGGATCTGCCACGCTGGCAGGCTCTGGTCGATGATGTAAACGCAGCCACCGGCGGCACCGTGCGCCTGCTGCCTGCAGGCCAGGCCATGGCCCGGCTGGATGATGCCATCACCGCCGGCACCCTGCCCGGGCTGCAGTCCATTTCGCAGGTATTTTCCGACGATATCCACCCCAATGCGCTGGGGTTTTACTACCTCAGCCTGGTGCAATATGCGGTGCTGACCGGACAGGACCCACGGGGGCTGCCCCATCGGCTGCAGGACCGCTGGCGACAGGGTTACACCGCCCCGTCTGAGGCTTTGGCACGGCAGCTTCAAAGGCTGGCCTGGGCCGCAGCCGGCGGCAGTGATACCGCCTCTGCGGCTCTGCCCGATGAGCCCGCGCCGCTGCCCAAGGAGCCTGAGCTGGCCCAGTTGAACAGCCCAGTCCCGGAAGAGCTGCCACAGCAGCGGCACGCTGTGGCGCCCCAGCCCCCCAACCGCCAGCCCATTGCGATGAACCTGATGTCGGTGGCCGATTGGAGCCCACAGGCACCGTTTCTGGATCACTTCAAGACTGCGCGTCCCTGGATCGGGCATCTGCCCGGCCAGTGGGGCGGCGCCAACGAGGCAGATCTGGCACAGGCCGGCTATCTGGACGCGGCGGGCTGGCCCACTGCGCTGCCGCCCGAGCTGGGCTCGATCGGGACGGTGATCCTGACGGACCTGCCCGAGAGCGCGCATAGTTTGGCCGGGCGCTATGTGCTGCGCTTTGACGGCGAGGGCATCGTCGAGGTCTCAGGACGGGCGCGCAATCAGCGCTATGGCAAGGGCGAGGTCTCGTTTGATTTCACCCCTGGTCCCGGCCCGGTCGAAATCCGGCTGCAGCGCATCGACAAGGGGGGCGACTATCCGCGCAATATCACCGTGGTCAAGGAAGAGCACCTGCCGCGCTATGCCGCTGGCGAAATCTTTAATCCGGACTGGTTGGAGATTTTGGACGGGTTTGCGGTGCTGCGCTTTATGGATTGGATGGGCACCAATGATTCGCGCCTCACCGGCTGGGAGGACCGCCCCCTGGTCAGCGATTACAGCTGGGGCCGCAAGGGCGTACCGCTGGAGGTGATGCTGGCGCTGGTGAATGAGCTGGGCGCCGATGGCTGGTTCAACATGCCCCACCGCGCCGATGACAGCTATATCCGCAACTTTGCCCGCGCGGTTAAGGCGGGGCTGGATTTTGATCTCAAAGCCTATGTCGAATATTCCAACGAGGTCTGGAACTGGCAGTTCGACCAGGCGAATTGGGCCGATGCGCAGGCGCAGGCGCGCTGGGGCGGCAAAGATTTGTGGGTGCAATTCTACGGTGGCCGCGCCGCAGAGGTTTCGCAGATTTGGACCGAGGTCTTCGGCGCGGCATCACCCACACGTTTGGTGCGGGTGTTGGCCACCCAGACCGGCTGGCTGGGGCTGGAAGAGCAAATCCTGACAGCGCCGCTGTGGGTGGCCGAAGCCGCCGACCGCGAGGCTCCTGCTGCCTATTTTGATGCCTATGCGGTCACCGGATATTTTGGCGGCATTCTGGGGATAAAGGAACGCGCCCCAATCCTGCGGGCCTGGATCGCCGACAGCCAGTTACACGCCCGCACCGCTGCTGCCGCCCAGGGATTAAGTGGGACAGAGGCCGAACAATTCATTGCCGACCACCAATATGATGTTGCCAGCGTCCAGGCCGCCGCAGAGCTGACTGATGGCCTGGTCACCGGCGACGCCACTGATACGCTCAGCGATTTGCTGGGCCGTGTTTTGCCCTACCACCGTGCTGTCGCCGATCAGCATGGGCTGGATCTGATCATGTATGAGGGCGGCAGTCATGTGGTTGGCATTGGCCCAATGACCGAGGATGAGGTGCTCACCGGGTTCTTTACCCATTTCAACTACACGCCCGAGATGGGAGCACTCTATGTAAGGCTGCTCAGCGGCTGGCAAGAGCTGGGCGGCACGCTGTTTGTTGCCTATGCGGATGTGGCGGTTCCCGGCAAATGGGGCAGCTGGGGCGCCCTGCGGAGCCTCAGCGATGACAACCCGCGCTGGTCTGCATTGGAATCCGTAAAATGAGCGCCTTCCCTGCCCCAACAGACCCGCAAACAAGCCCACCAACCGCCGCCGCCCAGCCACAGGTGAGCGTGTTGATCCCAGCCCATAACGAAGCCAGCTACATCGCGGACTGCCTTGCGGCGCTGTTTGTCTCCGCACTGCCTGCGGGGATGCAGGGCGAAGTTCTGATCCTGGCCAATGGCTGCACCGATGCCACCGCCAGAATTGCAGCGGCGCAAGCTGCCCCCCCCCAGTGGCAGCTTCGCGTGATCGAGCTGCCAGAAGGAAACAAGCTCAAGGCGCTGAATGCAGGCGATGCGGAGGCACGCGGAGCGGTGCTGGTCTATCTGGATGCCGATGTCATCGTTGATCCCGCCTTGATCGGTCAGATCGCCACTGCGCTTGGCGACGCCCAGATCCAACCCCAAGCCCAGGCCCAGGCCCAAGCTCAGCCCCGGTATGCCAGCGGCACCCCTGTTATTGCCCCCGCCCAAAGCGCCTTGACCCGCGCCTATGGCAGGTTTTGGATGCGCCTGCCTTTTGTCCAGACCGGCACCCCTGGCTTTGGCCTGTTTGCAATGAACCGCGCCGGGCGGGCGCGCTGGCAGGATTGGCCCGATATTATTGCCGACGACACCTTTGCCCGGCTTTCCTTTACAGCGCAGGAGCGGATCAAACTGCCCGCCCGCTACTCCTGGCCAATGGTCGAAGGGCTGCGCAATCTGACCCGGGTGCGGCGGCGACAGAATGCGGGCGTCGCAGAGCTGAATGAAAAATACCCCCAACTGCTGGCCAATGATGACAAAACACCGCTCCCTGCGGCGCAGCTGTTCAAGCTCTTGCTGCAGGATCCCATCGGCTTTGCCGCCTATGCGCTGGTGTCTTTGGCGGTAAAATCTCCGCTGTTTCGCAGCCGCCAACGCTGGACACGCGGACGCTGATCCCCCCGCGCCCCTTCTGAGGCGCCTGCCATGACACGCTGCGCTGCTACCGGCGCTGACGCGCCGCGCTTTAGCGCGGCGCCGGGCCCAAGCGCTTTGGTGGTTTCGTCAGAAACAATCAAAGCGCGCGGGAGCTCCCCTTGCCCTGGCAGGCCTCCCGGAACAGATCAGCCAGCTTACCCGCCTCGATATCGCTGTCGTGGCGCTCCAGAACCCGCTCACGTGCCGCCGCGCCCAAGCTCGCCATCTGCGCCGCAGGAACCTGTGCCAGTTCGGCAATGGCTGCGGCCAGGATCTGCGCGTCCCCCGCCGGGACCAACCAACCGGTCTTACCGGGCAAAACCAGCTCAGGCGTGCCGGCGATATAGGTGGCCAGAACCGGACGGGCTGCGGCCATGGCCTCCATCACCACCATGGGCAGGCCTTCGGCAAAGGAGGGCATCACCAGAGCATGAGACGCGGCCAGCTCTGCCCGCACGCCCGCCTCGGACAACCACCCTGTCAGGGTCACGTTGTTCTGCAACCCAGCGGCGGCAATTGCGACTTCCAGATCGGCGCGCATCTCGCCATCGCCGATCAGCGCCAAATGTACCTGCGGATGGGTCCGCACCACCTCGGCCATGGCGCGTATCAGCACCATCTGGCCCTTTTGCTCCACAAAGCGGCCAATCGCTGCCAGCCGCAGGCCCCCCTCCGGCAGCGGTGCCGTGGTTTCAAACCGCGCCGGTTCAATACCGCAATGCACCACCTTCAGCCTGTCCCAGGCCGCAAAATCGGCCCAACGGCTGAGCTGGCTTTTGCCAAAACTGCTGATCGCCACGGCAAAGCGCGCCCGGTTGATCTTTTCTCCCAGGGAGAGTGCCACAGGGGCGTCAAACTCTTCCGGGCCATGGGTGGTGAAACTGTACCCCGGCCCGCCCAGCGCCTGTGCCAGCAGCGCCACCGCCGTGGCATTCGTGCCAAAATGCGCATGCATGTGATCAACGCCCTCGGCCCGGCAGCGCGCCGCCACATAGCAGGCCTCCGCCAGATAGATCAGGTGCCGCAAGACCCCGGCCTGTGAAACCCGCCCCAGCCGAATGGCCACCCCCATGGCCCGCAGGAACACCGCCGGTGCCGCCACGCCCCGGCGCAAAAGCGCCAGCAGCAAGGGCAGCAGACCCCGGTGCAAAACATACTCGGTCTGCGCCGCCTCCGCCCTGTCACCCGGATCCACCAAGGGCGCGGATCCGGGTCGCATGGCCAGGCGCAGCACGGCAATCCCCTGACACTCCAGCGCCTGAATTTCCCGACGGATAAAACTATGGGAGGGCTGCGGGTAACTGTTCAGAACATAAGCAACTTTCAAAGGCCCATACTCCAGTCAGCCAGTTGGTTTTAGCCAAGGTAGCGGCTCGGTCCCGGCTTGCCTAGAGGCCGCAGGCGCCCGTCATCGAAACCAAATCAATGCACGATATCAATACGGATTGTCTGGCCTTTTTCGCCACAGACAGCCATTTTGGCCTGCCCCGTTTGGCCTGCCCCGGCTGCGCAATCGCTTTTGCTGGCAGCCTCAATCGGTGACCGAGCTGGTGCGCTTTGGCAAATGGATCTTTTTGTCCACGGCCTTTTGGTTTTTGACCTCACAGGGACACCGGGCGATTTTGGAGAAATTTATCTCGCTCGAGGTGCTGGGCATCTACAATATCGGCTTTTTCCTTGCCAGTTTTCCCATGCTGCTGGGCCATGCGGTCAATCAGCGGCTGATGATTGTGATGATCTCGCGGGCTTTGGTGCCGGCGGTGATCACCATGACCTATGATCCGGCAGCCCTGCCAGATCAGCGGCGCGCCAGTTTCTGTGGCAGCAGCCGTCGCCAGGCACGCACAATGCCCCACAGCCCCCGGCCCCGTGGTTTGGTCTCCAACACCGGGATCGACGCCACCGGCGCCAGACCGGTTTCGCGTTCCATCTGCGCCGCAGAGCGCAGCACTGGTGCGCGCAGTTCCAACACAAAAGCAAAGGCCAGCCCTGCCAGAACACTGGCAATGCCGCCCATCAAAGCCTTGTTTTTGCGCGCCGAAGTTGACGGGTAATCCGCAAGCCCTGCGGGTTCCAGCACCGTCAGGCGTTCGCCCTGGCGCGAGGTTTCCAGACGAAAGCCCACTTCGGCCTCGTTACGGCGGGTCGACACGACCTCCAGTTCGCCTTGCAAGGCTTCCATCTGTCGACTGTAAACCCCAAGCTGCCGCTGCACCTCCGGGGTGGTTTGCAGCGCTGCTTCCAGCTCATCCTTGCGTTGGCTCAAAAGATCCCGTTGCGCATCCAGAGTGTTTAGCTTGTCCTGCGCGTCGGCCAGCACTCGGCGTGCGGTTGCCGGGCGTTCCGAGGCGCTGGCCTGATCGGCGGTGCGCCGGATCAGGATCTTTTCGCGTTCGATATCCAGCAGGCTTTCGTTGATGGTTGCCACTTCGCTGCGCCGAAACTCCACGGTTCCAGGCTGGGCCACGTCATTGGCGGCGTGAAAGGCCGAAATTTCATCTTCCAGCGCCGACACTTGACTGGCCAGGGCGGCTTCCTTTTCGGCAAAGAAGCTCAGGGTTTCGCGCGCCTGGGCAATTCGGCTGCTGACGCTCAGCTCGATGGTGCGGCGGCCAAATTCGCTGGCCACCTGCTGCGCCTGTTGCGCCGTCGGCATCAAGGCCGTGATGGTCAGCACCGAAATGGTTCCGTCATCGGCAAAGCCTTCGCGCACCGCAGCCACGCCGGTGATGCTCACGGCCTGGCGCAGCATCACTACTTTTTCAGTTGGTGTGAGACTGGGCAGATCGGCATAGAGCGCAAATTTGTCGATGATATCCAGCAGAGTGGCGCGGGCCATCAAGCGCTGTTCGATCAACTGCATCCGCCGCGCCGAGGAGCCTTCGACTGTGGATTTGGCCAGATCGTCAGCGATAGTTGGCCGCGTGACCTGGATCACTTCGGCGCTGTGGTACATATGCTGTTGATTGAGCGCCACCCAGAGCGACAGAATGCTGCCCGCCGCGATGACATACAAAATGACCGCAGCGCGGCGGCGCAACATATCCAAAAAATCTGCCAGCGAATAAATCGGGCCCATGGGTCAGCTCACCTTGTCGTCACATCTGTCATCCTGCCAGCCTTTGCCCCATCAGGCCAGCGCGCAGCGGTTGTATTCACCAGACCTTACAGCACAGCAACCGGGCAAAACTGTGGCTCTGACCGGGCGCTGCAACGTGGAAATGGGGGATTTAGGGGGTAACTTGCGTCTTGTCGGACTGTTGCGCCTTGTTCAGCACCACGCCAAGCAAGGGCGCGTGCCCTGCCAGCATCTTTTCGCAGGCGGCAAGTTCGGCAGCAGTGGTCCGGTCGCCATCGGAAATCAACAGCACCCCATCCACCTGCGGCAGAAAAGCGGTGACATCATCATGCTCCAGCACCGGCGGCAGATCAAACAGCACCGTGTCGGCCTGGGTCTCGTCGATCATGGTGGAGATCACATCTGCGGCGCGGCGATCATGCAGGATATCCGAGGCATTGTGATCGGGATGACAATTGCTTCCCACCGCCAGCGACTCGGACAGGCGTTGCAATTGCTGGCTCAGCGGCACTTCACCGGCCAGGAAAGCCGCCATATCGCCATGTGGTGGAATACCCAGTGCAGCGGCGATGCCAGGATTGCGAAAGTTCATATCCATCAACAGGGTACGGCTTTGCGGCACCCGCGCCAGGCTCAGCGCCAGATTGACCGCGCAAAAGGTGGTACCGCCGCCTGCAGCAGGGCTGGTGACCGCCACCCGTTTCCAGCCATGGGCCTTGAGGCTGTGCAGCAACCGGGTGCGCAGCAAATCAAAGGCCCGCGCTGTCGGCGAGGCCCGAAAGGCGCTTACCAGCGGCAGGCGTGACGGTTTTTGTCCCAGAAAATCAAAGGGAACCTGCGGTATCTGCAACCAGGGATCAAAACGGGTTGGCAAACCGATGGGGGGCTCCTGCGGCAGGTCAACACGTGCCTGCCGGTCCAGTTCCAACCGCGGTTTGGCCCGTGCAGGTCGCGCGGGCTCTGTGCGGGGCTTGGCCGCGACAGCAGGCTGTGGGTTGTCCAGTTGCGGCGCAGGCTCCTGGTTTACCTCCTGGGCCGGGTTCGCCCCTTTGACCGGGGTTGCCCCCTTGGTCTGAGCGGTCTCCCGAGTTCTGTTCTGAGCGGCCTTTGGGGCCGGGTCTGGCTGTTTTGACGGTGCAGAAGGGGCCGGAGTTGGCTCTGCGCTCACCGGGTTTGCGGCGGCGTCGACTGTTGGACCAGCCTGTTGCCGCGCTGCTGTGTTGCGGCGGCGAAACGTCTTGTACCCCTTTTGCGTCATACGGTCCTCACCACCCCTATCCAAGGCAGGCGTTGTGTTGTTCGGATCATCTCCTGCACCCCCTGGACGGGCCGGAGTGCCATCAGAGGCTGATACAGCAAAATGCTTCATGCGTCATCTCCTGACAATTCCAACGTCGCGCCCCTGCCCTGTCGTATCCGGCCCACTGGTCCCAGCCGTCTCGCAGTCAAAGGCAAAGAGATTAATATCCAGTGCCCCACCTTGCCCTGCGCCCCGGCCAGCGCGCCAGGCTCCGGCTGAATGTCCCGGATTAATATCCGGTCCCTTTGGCAACCACGCCAAAGGTGCGCCAAATAAGGTTCAAGTCTTGCTGCACCCCCATTTGACGCAGGTAATCCACATCAGCCTTGGCCCGCGAGGCAAAGCTGCTCTCGTTGCGGGCCGAGACCTGCCAGATCCCGGTGATGCCAGGCTTGACGGCAAAATAGGCGGCGGCCTCACCATACAAAGCCAGCTGTTCCGGCAGCATCGGGCGCGGGCCAACCAGGCTCATCGTGCCGGTCACCACATTCCAAAGCTGTGGCAGCTCATCCAGCGAGGTCATGCGCAAAAACCGCCCGACACGGGTAATCCGCGGATCATGTTTAAGCTTTTGGGTTGTTTCCCATTCCTGGCGGAGCTCTGGATCGCTGTCCAGGTAGCTCTGCAAGCGGGCATCCGCGTCCCGCACCATGGTTCGCAGTTTATAGATACGGAAACGCTTGCCATGCTGCCCCAAACGATCCTGGCTATAGAACGGCAATCCGCTTTCCAGCCAGAGCATCACTGCAGACAGGACAATAATCGGCAAGGCGACAGGCAGCGCCAACAAGACCAAGCCCAGGTCCAACAGCCGCTTGCCAGCCAAGGCGTAGCCAGAGTTCTTACTGCGCGCAATCGCCAATGCCTGGCTGATTCCGGTGCCGACCGCAGGAACAGCGGTAGCAGGCACGGCAGCACAGATCAAAGAGGAACGCCCAGTGACGCGCACGCCAGACAGCGCCAGCCCAGGAGCGGTCAACGCCTGCTCCGTTGCGTTTGATACAAAATCTTTCATCATCACCCCATGCGCTCACAGCTCAAGCTCCGGGGAAACCCCAGGGCCGTCAGCTCTTTGTATTTTCAAAACCCGCAACAACAGCGACGCGGGTAATGTCATCACGTTCTGGGTGTTGCCGAACCATGCCCCCACATGTTTCGCCCCTGATGAATGCCGGAGTTGAATACCCCTGTGGCTCTTTCAAGCTACCGCATTCCGTGACAAGAATAAATCTAACCGAATTAATGAGAATTATAACCAAAGCTTAGCGATTACGGCAAAAAGGGGCCTTGCCTAGCCAATAGCGGAAACAATCTAGCCTTTTGATTATAAACTATCCCCAAATACCGCCGCAACCATGAAACCCTGGTTCTTTTTTTCGACGCCAAAATGTCTGATTCTGTGTCGCCGCATCGCCCCTTGGCTGCTTGCCCTTGCCCTGTTCGGTCACAGGTTTCCTCTAGCAGTTTGAAACCCGACGCGTGCACCAGTATGACTGCAGGGCAAATTCCGGTGCTCAGCCTCGGATATGGCCAACTGCCGGTTTGCACCGCGACAGGTACAAAAGGATCGTCAAACAATGGGCGCATCACATCGCCAGACAGATTGCACCGCCGCTCTGATTGGCGATGCCGAAATTTCCCTCTGGAGCCTTGCGGCCGGGCAGATGGTAAAGCAACACAGCTTTGCCCGCACTTCCGCGCCCCCTGAGCAGGATTTATCCGCTGCGCTGGGTCAGGCCCAGGTGCCCAACTCGGACGCGCCCAACTCGGCCCCGGTTTTGGTCTGTGGTCTCCCCCCCGCCTCTGCGGCGGTCGCGGTCCCCGCCACACCGGGGGATCTGCCCCTAACCCAGCTGGCTCTGGATCGCTGGCAGCTGCTGGTGCTTCCCGGCCTGCAGCAAAAGGCCCCGGCAGGCCTGATGCAAGAGAGCACCGCGCAGATCGCCGGCTTTGTGGCGCTCAATCCCAAATGGGACGGGGTGATCTGCCTGCCTGGCGAGGTGACACATTGGGTTCAGGTCAGCGCCGCTGAGGTTGTCAGCTTTCAAAGCACCCTGACGACCGGTCTCTATTCCGCCTTGGCAGCGCGCCTCGAAGTGCCTGCGCACTGGTCCGAAAGCGCTTTGGCACAGGGCGTTGCCGATACCATGTCGCGCCCCGAACGCTTGGCTACCCGGCTGGCCGAACTGCACGCCAGCCAGCTTGCCCCAGAGCCAAATGCGACAGAAGCCGCCGGCTTGTTGTGGGGCTATCTACTTGGGGCAGAGCTGGCCGCCGCGCGGGCCTATTGGCTGGGGCAAAACCTCGCCTTGGTCGCCCCCGACCACTTGGCCGCCCCCTATATGGCCGCCTTCGCGGCACAGGGCCTGCCTGCCACCCAGGCCCATCCCGATCGGATGGCGATCGAAGGGTTGATGCAAGCCAGGCGACAAGCGGAGAAAGCGGCGCCTGCTCCCTAGGAGGAGGAGGGTCAGTCCGCTCAAAAGAAGCAAGATTTCTGCGCCAGCCGCAAACTGGGGCTTGCCCATCTCACGGTGCAGCGCCGCCGCCCGGCAGGGCGGCGGCGCTGGGCCCAAGGGGATGCAGTCCCCCAAAGGGGACAAATCTGCGCGGGAGCCCCCCGTTTTTTGAGCAGGCGCTTGCGGGCTTCCACTCCTGGCTCTCAAACGACCTGACTGCGCGATCTCGCTTGGACCTTATGCCTTGTGACGCGCCCCCTTCGCGGGTGGTGTTTCAGCCGGACCGGCAAAACACTGGGCGATTGCCATCCAGCGCGCGGCAGTGCCTCCCTGGGTCTCAAGGTCAGTATCGGCGATGTTGCGCACCTGGGTCACCACCTGGGCAAACTCCACCGCAGACCCGCGCACCACGTTGTCCTGTTGCGGATCATTCCAGGTCCAGACGGCACCAGAAGGACCGGTCAACTCGACAAAGGGGGCGGGCTCGGGCACCGGCTCTTTGCGGTTGAGAAAGGTCCAGCCATAGGTCGACACCCCCAGATGGGCGATATTGCGGATGCGGTCCTGCTCCTGCTGCTCTACCCCCAACAGATCAAACACCTCCTGACCATGAGCCCAGGTCTCCATCTGGCGCGCGGTGATCGAGCTCAGCGCGCTCATCTCCGGCCCCACCCATTTCACCCGCGCTTTGGGGTCAGCCTGCGCAAAGGCATCAGCACAGCTCTCGGCCCCGGCCTGCCAGGCTTCAAACAGGGCGCGGCCTGACAGACCGTCAAGCCAGGGAAACTGACACTGCAAAATCGACATGCCGGCCTGCATGTTTTTCACAATTGGGCCGATAAATGTCGCAAAGGCCGCTTCCCCCTGCAGCGAGGTTTCAGCCGCCACATTGAACAGATGCAAATGCCCAAGCACATGGTCGATGGTCCACTCCTTGAACAGGGTAACCCGGTGCAGATCCGCCTCGGGCAGGTCCTGTAACACAGCAGCCAGAGCCTGGCTCTCAGCTCGGAAATCTTCGGCTTGTTGCATGTTTCGTGCCCTCTCTTGATCAAATTCCGCTGCGTCTGATCCAAATTCATGTGATTGAACAGACCAACCGTTCTGTTTAACGATTCGTCAAAAGGATATGCTGATGTGCCCAGGAACCGAAGACCAACCGAACGTCACCTCCAGCGACAGCCCGCCCATGCGCGGCAACCCGGCGCGTGTGGCCCGCACCCGTGGCAAAATCTTTGATGCCGTGATCACCGCGCTCGACGAGGTCGGCTATTCGGAATGCTCCATCAACCGGGTGCAAACCCTGGCCGGGGTCTCCCGTGGTGCGCTCACCCATCATTTTCCCTCCAAAGAAGAAATGATGGTGAAAACCCTCGAACACCTGCTGGCGCCGGTGCGTGGCGCCTCGGCGCCAAATGACCAAGAGGCGAACCTGCTACGCCCCTCTGATGCCGGGAGCAGCCTGCAGGACCAGTTGCATGCGCTGTGGAGCCGGGTGATCAACACCCGCGAAGGCCGCGCTTTGATGGAAATTCTGGTGGCAGCCCGCACCGATCAGGTGCTGAACAGCCGCATCACCCCCTCGCTTTGGAGCTACAACGACGAATTCAACCGCAATATCGCCAATCTCTACCAGGCCGCCGAAGGCCATGAGGATGAGCTGACGCTGCTCTGGTCGATCTGCCGGAGTTTCATGCGCGGCTTGCACAGCCAGGCTCCTTTTGAGCGCGATCCAAAAATCATAACCAAGATGGTGGCGCTATTTGGCCGCATCATGGCGCCGCATTTGTCTGCGCGCAGCCCTAACGGAGACACAGATGAAGAATCCCTTTGAAACGTCAGAGCACCGGGCCTTTCGCGATACCATCCGGGCCTTTGTCGAAACAGAAATCCAGCCCTATTGCGACGACTGGGACGAGGCAGGCACAGTCCCCTGGGAGCTGCATCAGAAGATTGGTGCATTTGGCGTCTGGGGGTTTGGCATTGACGAAAAATATGGCGGCCTTGGCTTTGACGATTGCTTTTTGCGCGTGGCCTACAGCGAAGAAATGGCCCGCTGCGGTGCTGGCGGAGTAACTGCGGCTCTGGCCGGGCGCACCATTTCAGTTGAACCGATTGCGCGGCTGGCCGATGAGGAGATCCGCCAGCGGGTGCTGCCGGAAATCCTGTCCGGGCGCAAAGGCTCCTCATTGGGGGTCACCGAACCCGGGGGCGGCTCGGATGTGGCCAACCTCAAAACCACGGCCCGGCGCGATGGCAATCACTGGGTGATCAATGGCTCCAAGACCTTCATCACCGGCGGCATGACCTCTGACTACTTTGTCATCCCGGCCCGCACCGGCGGTGCTGGGCTGGATGGCATTTCCCTGTTTTTTGTCGAGGCGGATACCCCTGGCTTTTCCCGCACGGCCCTGACCCGCAAGATGGGCTGGTGGTGTTCGGATCAGGCAACGCTGTTTCTGGATGAGGTCCGCGTGCCTGCCAGCAACATGATGGGGGAGGAAGGCACCGGGTTTCTGGCCATCATGAACAACTTCAACATGGAGCGGATCAACCTGATTGCCGGGGTTCTGGGCATGATGAAGGCCTGCCTAGAGGACAGTATCGCCTGGGCGCAGGAGCGCGAGACCTTTGGCAAAAAGCTGATCCGTCATCAGGTGATCCGCCACAAGATCGCCGAGATGTCGGCCCGCATTGATGCGGTTGAGGCGACACTGCGGATGATCTGCTGGCAGGTCAATCAGGGCGATATGCCAGTGGCCGAGCTGAGCAAGGCCAAGTTCTTTGCCACCAAGGCCTGCGAATACTGCGCCTCTGAGGCGATGCAGATCCTGGGCGGCGCCGGATATCTGCGCGGCAACCGGGTGGAGCGCATCTACCGCGAGGTCAAGGTCATGGCCATCGGCGGCGGATCAGAAGAGATCATGCGCGATCTCGCGGTGCGCCAGATGGGGCTGTGATACCCCAAGCGGATTAGCCGTCTGCGATGGCCTGAAAGGCGCGCCCGGCAGCCTCAAAATTGCGGGCCAGGGGCGCGGTCAGTTTTGACTGCGCCGCATAATAGGCCCCAACCCGACAGAGTTGGCGCGCATAATCCGGGTGGACCCCGGCATCATCATATTTGATCACCCGTGTTTTGCTGAGCCAGCCGCGTTTTTTGACTTCCTTCTGGATCAATTTCAGCCGCTGCACCGCATGCAGAGTGACATAGACAGACAGATAATCCAGGTAGTCAGCGATGTCATAGCCAGAACCATGATCATAGGTGTCGATCATCACATCAGCCATTTTATCTGGCGACACCGGCCAGGTTTCATCGGCAATGAGCCAGGCAAAATCCTCGGCGCCATGACGCAGGCCGGCATATTCAAAATCAAACCAGCGCACAAATCCATCATCGCCAATGGCGGCATTGCCCGCCCGGCAATCCCATTTCAGAAATTGCCGCCCCGGCTGATCCATGCGTTCGGCTACGGCAACAAAATCAAACTCCTTGGGGATACCCATGGAATAGGCCTGCAGGGCATCAACGGATCCCACCAGATTGATGATCCAATCCCGGTTCGAGCCCAGATGCGGCAGCATCTCTGCCAGATCGGTCTGGCGGGCGGCGGCGTGAATACGAAAGATCGCAGCACAGGCCTCAGCTGCCAGTTCCACCTGGTCGCTCTCATTATGCTCCAACACTTCGCTGCTCAGCCGGATTTCACCAGTGTCAGACTGAAACAGCACATCTTCATTGACGCCCAGAACCCGGGGGATGTCGTCGCAGTGGGGGCCCAGTTTTTCCAGCACATAGGCTTCCAGATGGGTACGGCGAAAATTCTCCCGCAGAGTGGCAATGGCTCTGTCGTCGCCAAAATGCAATCGCATAGAGGAGCGGGACTTGCCGCCCGGCGTGGTGATCCGGTCCGGGGTTTTGCCCAGGGTCTCTTGTGCTTTTGCGACAATATAGGCCGCGCGCTCATCAAAGCTTGTGTCCGCCACCAACTCCACCCTCTCAGTTCTTTAACACACCCTGCCGAAACACTCTGCGCCCCGGACAGCACTGGTAACTCCTTAGGCGCAGAAGATGGCAATTTTCGGGAAATTTCAGGCCCCCTAACAGGCCCCCTAGAAACAGGCGATGGCGATGCGCGTATACCGCTCTCACCGCCTTGGGCTGGAGGGGACCTTTGCCGCCCCGTGCTAGCGCGACTCACTTTGCCTTGGCGCTTCTTGCAACAGTTGGGCGCGCCTCTATTGCATTGTTTCCGGATTTACGCGGCAATGGATCAAATTTGCCAAAAATGCGGCGAAAATTTGGCTCAAACCCACAGCTATTCTAATTTCACGGGATGCGTGCCACGTGGGGTCACGGCGGCATCGAGCGACATTGTGTTAAGAGGTGTTAAGTATGAGCTGGGGACATTTTTCTGGTTGGGGCGGTGGGCGCTCGGCATGGGGTGGGCACAGCGCCTGCCAAAGCAAAAGCTACCATGACGGCGGTGTGCGCGATGGCGGATTTGACCGCTGGTATAGCGACAAACTCTCCAATCACTTTGGCCGCCATAGCGGTCGCAAACATTGGCAGCGGGACGAAGACGAACATGGATCCGGCACAGGCGGGTCCGGCACAGGCGGGTCCGGCACAGGCGGGTCAGGCACCGGAGGCAGCCACGGCAGCCGCGACCACGGTGGCAAGAAGTGGTGGCAAAACCGCGACGACGACAACAACGGCTCCGGGACATCTGGATCCGGTACCGGTGGCTCAGGCACTGGTGGCACGGGCGATCAGGGCTGTGGTTTCGGCGGTGGCCACGGGGGCCATGGCGGTCATGGCCGGTGGGGCAAAAAGTGGTGGCAACATCGCGACGAGGATGAAAACGGATCTGGCACAGGTGGATCTGGTACAGGCGGCTCCGGTACGGGCGGCTCCGGTACGGGCGGCTCCGGTACAGGTGGCTCCGGTACAGGTGGCTCCGGTACAGGTGGCTCCGGTACGGGTGGCTCCGGTACGGGCGGTTGTGGCACTGGTGGGTCTGGGACTGGCGGTTCGGGAACCGGCGGTACAGGGACTGGTGGTACAGGGACTGGCGGCACAGGAACTGGCGGTGATAACGGCGGCGGGGACGGCGGTAGCGACGGCAAAACCACCCTTAGTTTTGAAGTCGGCGGCAATGGCGATCCCAGCGTCACCGTGGAAGTCACCCAGACTCCCCAGGGACAGCTGTTCATCAACCTGCAACCCACCTCCTATGATGGTGAAGTGGCGGATATCGACGGCATGTTCTTCAACATGAACGATGATTCTGATGTGCCGGGATTGAATTTCTCCCCGGATGAAAACGCTATTCCTGTTACCGGCCACCTGGCAGAGGCCAACTCTGTCAACACCCTGGACGATGGTCTTACAGTGCCGGAGAACTACGACGGAATGGTGCAGTTTGGTCAGGCACCCGACAGCACAGATGGCACGGTGAACAATGCCAACTTCACGCTCTGGTCAGATGCTGGCCTGACCCTGGATGACATCGACCTCAGCTCGGTTTCGCTGGTTGTGAGCAACCCGGATGGCAGCCAGGATGTGCTGTCTGGCGGCTATGACCCGGCAGCAGCGGCCTCTGATAGCAGCAGCTATGCCAATGGCGGTGTATCAGATGCAGGGTTGGAGTCCTGGTACGCAGCCAATACTGCCCCAACAGGCGGCGACGACGGTGGCGAAGACGATGACAACTCTGTCTTCGCAGAGATCATGGCGCTGATGAACCAGCCGGTCGACGATCTGCCAGAGGACTGTGAACAAGAAGAAGCGGTGGAACCCGACTGTCTGGTCTAGCACCTGACAGGATCACATCACTGCCAAAGGGGGCGCATCACTGCGCCCCCTTTGCTATTTGTGCCTGCTCTTTCACTGTACCAAACGGCCCTGCAAAACGCTCATAACTGATCAGGTCTGCGACACTCAGCCCCGGCGAATGCCGAGCGTGGCCCCCAGCCGTTCGGGACGCGCAAGCGCGGCGTGATCCGCCTGCAACTGCGCCAAGCGCGCCTGCAGCCAGTCGGGAAACACAGCCGAACGTTTGCTGGTCAGGTCAACATGCATCGCCAGGACTTCCTGGGTGGCGCAGACCTGCCCGTCCAACAAAATCTCTGACCAAAAATGCAGCCGCTTGGTGTCGTGATCAATAAGCTGAAAACTGACCGAGAAGACCTGCCCCAGCCGCAGCTCTTGCAGGAATTGCATATTCGACTGCAGCACAAACATGCCCTGGGCGGCGACACGCACATAGGCCTCGCCATTGCCTATGTGGTTATCAAACATCTGATCAATCGCATTATCAAAGGCCAGACCATAATAGGCGACGTTCATATGGCCATTGTAGTCGATCCACTCTGGCAAAACTGATCGTTCTGTCACCACAATGGGTGCTGGATAAGGGCCATCATGCCCCTGCGTGGGTTGTGTTGTCATGGCTGTCCTGCCCCCTGTTGCTCGGCCTGTTGCTCGACCTGACGCCCGACAGTGTGCCCGGCATCATTGCTGTCGGCATAGCTGCGGCCAACATCCCTGCCCCAGTGCCACGGGTAAAGAGAATCCCCACGTCACAGTTGCAGAAGCCGTTGCGTTTCTTGAGCAAAAGCGCCCGTTCAGCGCAGGGGAGCCGTTTTGAACAGGCGGATTTTCAGCCCGCCATGGGCCACCGGCGCCCCCAGGGGCAACAGCGGCAGCCCCGTGGCCTTGGCCAGCCCGGTCTCGCTGGTGACAATGCCAACCCGCCAGCCGGAAAAGCGCTCCATCAGGGTCTTGCCCAGCGCACCATAAAGCGCAAAGAGCAGTTTCTTGTTGCCAATCCGCGCCCCATAGGGCGGGTTGACGATCACCAGCCCCGCTGGTCCATCGGGCGGCATCAGGTCACTGACCGCGTGATGGCTGAACTGCGTGATAGCCGCCACCCCGGCACGTTCGGCATTGGCGGTTGCCATCTCAACCGCACCGGCGTTGCGGTCAGAGCCATAGAAGTTCAGCGCCGAGACATCCACCTCCTGCGGCGTCAGCTCTGCTTTCAGCGCTGCATAGGCCGCGGCGTCAAAGCTGGCCATCTGTTCAAAGGCAAAGCTGCGGCTGCGCCCCGGCACCAGGCCCAGGGCAATTTCTGCCGCCTCAATCACAAAGGTGCCAGAGCCACACATGGGGTCGACCACCGGCTCACGCCCGTCAAAGCCACAGTCGCGCAGGAACAGCGCTGCCAGGTTTTCCCGCATCGGCGCCTTGCCAACGGCGGATTTATGGCCGCGTTTGTGCAGACCTTCGCCTGAGGTATCAACACTGAACTGGCACATGTTGTCGTCGATCCGCAGCTTCAACGTCAGTGCTGCCTCTTTTGACAGGGTGGCGCCAAAGCTTTCAACCAGTGCCTTTTCCACCCGCTGCGCCGCGGCGCCAGCATGGTAGATCTTGGACTTCTTGTTGGTGGTGACCTCCACCTTGACCGGCACGTCCTTGCGCAGCACCTCACCCCAGGGGAACTTGCGCGCGCGCTTATCCAGCTGGGCCAAATGAAAGGCGCGAAACTCCCCAATGCGGGCCAGCACACGGGCAGCGCCCCGCAGGCTCAGGTTGGCGCGCCAGACCTCGCGCCAGTCCCCCTGCACGGTGACGCCACCGGGCACGGATTTGGCAGCGGCAAAGCCAGCCTCGCGGACCTCGGCCAGCAGCGCAGCCTCCAGCCCTGGGGCTGCGGTCAGAAAGATCTCGAATGTGTCTATATCGCTCATCCGGCTCTCTTACCCCGGTTTGCACCTCTGGGCGATGGCTATTTTGCCAATATGTCCGGTCAGGACTGCAGGCCGACATGCCGCATTGCGGCAAAGACTCGCCGCAGGCTTTGCACCCAAAGACGCCACTACCGTCGGTTTGGTGGATCAAAAAATGATCATTAAAAATACAGTACTTTCAACAGCATAATCTAAAACTAAATTTTTAGTTTGACAACTGCAACGCCTATATGAAAGCTAAATACCAGTCAGATGCGAGAGAGCGCAGCTGGCCTTACAGACTTTTAGGGAGGAAAAAGATGCGCAGGTATCTTTTGTCCGCAGCAGCGGTATGCGCCGTGGCTGCGGGACAGGCGGTTTATGCCGATGAAGCAGCCGCAGTTAAGTGGATCGATGAGGAGTTTCAGCCCTCGGTCCTGACCAAAGATGAACAGATGAGCGAGATGCAGTGGTTTATCACCGCCGCCGAGCCCTTCAAAGGTATGGAGATCAACGTGCTCTCCGAGGGGATCCCGACGCATTCTTATGAGTCGGAAGTTCTCACCAAAGCCTTTGAAGAAATCACCGGGATCAAGGTCAATCACCAGATTCTCGGCGAAGGCGAAGTGGTGCAGGCGGTGCAGACCCAGATGCAGACACAGCGCAATCTTTATGATGCCTATGTCAATGACTCGGATCTGATCGGCACCCACTCGCGGCTGCAACTGGCCCATAACCTGACGGATATGATGGCGGGTGATTTCAAGTCGGTGACCAACCCCGGCCTGGATCTGGATGACTTTATGGGCACCCAGTTCACCACCGGTCCCGATGGGGATCTGTATCAGCTGCCCGACCAGCAGTTTGCCAACCTGTATTGGTTCCGCAAAGACTGGTTCGACCGCGCCGATCTGCAAGAGGCCTTCAAGGCAAAATACGGCTATGACCTGGGGGTTCCGGTCAATTGGTCCGCCTATGAGGACATCGCCGAATTCTTTAGCGAAGACGTCAAAGAAATCGACGGTACAACGATCTATGGCCATATGGATTACGGCAAACGCGCGCCTGACCTGGGCTGGCGGATGACCGATGCCTGGCTGTCGATGGCCGGTGCCGGGTCCAAGGGTGAGCCAAACGGCGTGCCAATCGACGAATGGGGCATCCGCATGGAAGCCGGCACCTGTAACCCGGTTGGCGCCTCTGTCACCCGTGGTGGCGCTGCAAACGGTCCGGCTGCGGTCTATGCGATCCGCAAATGGGACGAATGGCTGCGCAAATATGCACCTCCCGGTGCCGCGTCTTATGACTTTTACCAGTCTCTGCCCGCGCTTGCGCAGGGCAATGTTGCCCAGCAGATCTTTTGGTACACCGCCTTTACCGCCGATATGGTAAAGCCGCAGTCCGAAGGCAACAACACAGTCGACGAAGCAGGCAAGCCCCTGTGGCGGATGGCGCCTAGCCCGCACGGCCCCTACTGGGAAGACGGCCAGAAGGTTGGCTATCAGGACGTTGGTTCCTGGACCTTCCTCAAGTCGACGCCTTTGGAGCGCTCGCAGGCAGCCTGGCTTTATGCTCAGTTTGTTGTCTCCAAAACTGTCGACGTGAAAAAGTCCCACGTGGGTCTGACCTTCATTCGTGACAGCTCGGTCAACCACGAGAGCTTCTCGGAGAGAGCTGAAAACCTGGGCGGTCTGGTGGAATTCTACCGCTCGCCGGATCGTGTGGCCTGGTCGCCAACCGGTGTGAACGTGCCTGACTATCCAAAGCTGGCCCAGATCTGGTGGCAGCAGATTGGCGACGTGAACTCGGGGGCCTTTACCCCGCAGGAAGCCATGAACCGTCTGGCCGAAGAAATGGACATCACCATGGCCCGGATGCAGCGTGCAGACGAGCAGGCTGAGATCTACGGCGGCTGCGGTCCGCGTCTCAATGAGGAAAAAGACGCTGAGTGGTGGTATGCCAATGGCGGCGCCAAGCCACCACTGGAGAACGAAAAACCTGCAGGTCAGACCGTCAACTACGACGAGCTGGTCGCCCGCTGGGCCTCGCAGTAACCGCTCCTCCCCGTCGGGCCTGATCCCCTTTGGCCTCTGGCCCGACACTTTGCCTCGGAACGGTGTTCTTACACTGCTTCGGGGCTCTTTCTCCCCCGCTACGTACAGACACGGCCCCTGTCAGTTTTGCTGCAGGGCCGGTTGCCGGAAAGTTAAATAACGATGGCACTAGAATTAAGAAACGTGACCAAGCGCGTCGGCGCGGTCACCCATATCAAGGAGACATCCTTGATGCTGGAACCCGGTCACTTCAACGTCCTGTTGGGCGCCACCGGTTCGGGCAAGACCTCCCTTATCAAGCTGATGGCCGGGCTGGACCCGATGGCCAGCGGTCAGGTGCTGATGGAGGGCGAGGATGTGTCCCGCCTGAGCACCCAGAAACGCAACATCAGTCTGGTGCACCAGTTTTTCATCAACTACCCGCATATGACGGTCTATGAGAATATCGCCTCGCCGCTGAAAGTGGTTGGAATGGCGAAGTCCGAGATCGCGGATCGTGTCGCGGAAGCCGCCAAAATCCTGAAGCTGGAGCCGATGCTGCACCGCCGCCCGCATGAGTTGTCCGGCGGCCAGCAACAGCGCTGCGCCCTGGCCCGGGCCATTGCCAAGGAAAGCCGCGCGGTGTTTCTGGACGAGCCGCTCGCCAACCTTGACTACAAACTGCGCGAAGAGCTGCGTGACCAGCTGCCCGAGCTGTTTGCCGGGCGTGGCGCCGTGGTGGTCTATGCCACTTCGGAACCCGAAGAGGCGCTGTTGCTGGGCGGCAAAACCGCCTTGATGCGCGACGGGCGCGTCACCCAGTTTGGCCCCACCGCTGAAATCTACCGCAACCCCGGCAATCTGGACGCGGCACGAGTTTTTTCTGACCCGCCAATCAATACCGCCACGGTGATCAAAGAAGGCACTACCGCCCGCATGGGAGACCGGGTGAGCTGGCAGCTGAGCGGCACCGCCGCCGGGCTGAGCGATGGCGCCTATTCCCTTGCCATCCGCCCCTATCACGTCCTGCCCAGCGCCAGCAAAAAGGCCACTGTGCGCCTTGATGGCCGGGTACAGGTGACCGAGCTGTCAGGTTCGGAAAGTTCTGCGCATTTCGATCTTGGCCTTGGTGGCACCGCAGGCGGCGAAGCCCACGCCAACTGGGTATCCCTGTCGGCGGGGGTGCACCCCTACGAGATTGGCGAAATGCATGATTTCTACATGGACCCTTCGGCGTGCTACTTCTTTGCACCCGATGGCTCCCGCGCAGCCTGAGGTTCAGGAAAATGGCAAAAATTACACTCTCAAAGCTGCGACACAGCTATATGCCCGCCCCGAAATCCCCGTCAGACTATGCGCTAAAGGAGATTGACCTGGATTGGAGCGACGGCGGCGCCTATGCGCTGCTTGGCCCTTCGGGCTGTGGTAAATCCACCCTGCTCAACATCATTTCCGGCCTGTTGGTGCCCTCGGAGGGCCAGATCCTGTTTGACGGCCAGGACGTCACCGCCCTGCCGCCGGATCAGCGCAACATTGCCCAGGTGTTTCAGTTTCCGGTGATCTACGACACCATGACGGTCTACGACAATCTCGCCTTCCCGCTGCGCAACCGTGGCCGGGATGAGGACACCGTGCGTGACCGGGTGATGGCCATTGCCGAGATGCTCGAAGTAACGGAAATGCTGGACCAAAAGGCCGCAGGCCTGTCCCCCGACAACAAACAAAAGATCTCCATGGGGCGTGGGCTGGTGCGCGAAGACGTCAATGTGGTGATGTTTGACGAACCCCTGACGGTGATCGACCCGCATCTGAAATGGAAGCTGCGCTCAAAGCTGAAAGAACTGCACCAGCGCGTCAAAGCCACGATGATCTATGTCACCCACGATCAGACAGAGGCGTTGACCTTTGCCGATCAGGTGGTGGTGATGCAGGACGGCGAAGTGGTGCAGATCGGCACGCCTGTCGAGTTGTTTGACCGCCCCGCCCATACGTTTGTCGGCCACTTCATCGGCTCACCGGGGATGAACATCCTCCCCTGCGAACTGCAGGCAGGATCTGCCCATTTTGCCGACCAGCCCATCGCGCTGGAAGGCCCAATCCAAGGCGAAGCCAATGGCAAAACAGAAATCGGCATCCGGCCGGAATTTGTCTCTCTGGCGGACACCGGCCTGGCCGCAACAGTGACCAAAGTCTCGGATGTGGGGCGTCATACAGTGGTGGAATGCCAGACCAATGGCAGCCGCATCAATGCCGTGATCGAGGGCGCAGGACCTGCAGTTGGCAGCCCGGTGCATCTCGATTTTCGGCGTGACCAAACCCGGCTTTATGTGGATGGCTGGCTGGCCACCACCCCCGACACCGCAGCGGAGGCGGCACAATGAAAACCGAAAATCAAAAAGCCTGGTTCTTTGTGCTGCCCGTGCTGGTGCTGGTGGCCTTTAACGCGCTGATCCCGATGATGACCGTGGTGAACTACTCGGTGCAGGAAACCTTTGGCGACAATGTGTTTTTCTGGCAGGGCCTGGATTGGTTCGAACAGATCCTGCGCTCTGATCGTTTTCACGCCGCCCTGGGACGTCAGTTTCTCTTTACCTTCCTGATCCTGATCATCGAGGTGCCACTGGGCATTATCATCGCCCTGTCGATGCCGCGCAAAGGCTTCTGGGTGCCGGTCTGTCTGGTCACCATGGCGCTGCCGATGCTGATCCCCTGGAACGTGGTGGGGGCCATGTGGAACATCTTTACCCTGCCGGACATTGGCCTGCTTGGCTATTTCCTCAACCACGTGCTGGGCATCTCTTATGACATGACCCAGAACCCGCTGGCGGCCTGGGTGACCATCGTCACCATGGATGTCTGGCACTGGACCTCACTGGTGGTGCTCTTGGCCTATGCCGGCCTGGTATCGATCCCCGATGCCTATTACCAGGCGGCCAAAATCGACGGAGCCTCCAACTGGGCTGTGTTCCGGTTTATCCAGCTGCCCAAGATGAAAACCGTCCTCACCATCGCCATCCTGTTGCGGTTCATGGACAGTTTCAACATCTACACCGAACCCTTTGTGCTGACCGGTGGTGGCCCCGGCAACTCCACCACGCTGTTGTCGATTGATCTGGTGAAAATCGCCCTGGGTCAGTTTGACCTTGGCCCCGCCGCCGCCATGTCGCTCATCTACTTTGCAATCACGCTTCTGGTCTCCTGGCTGTTTTACACGCTGATGACCAAAGACGACCTGAACTAAGGAGGGTTTGAGAAATGCAAAAACGCTTTATCATCCCCATTGTCTACATCCTCTTCCTGATGCTGCCGATCTACTGGCTGGTCGCGATGAGCTTTAAGACCACCAATGAGATCCTCTCGGGCTTCTCGCTGTTTCCACAGACCTTCACGCTGGAAAATTACGCCACCATCTTTACCGACCCCACCTGGTACTGGGGCTACATCAACTCGATCCTCTACGTCAGCATCAACACGGTGATTTCGGTGGCCGTGGCACTGCCGGCGGCCTATGCCTTCTCGCGCTACCGCTTTTTAGGCGACAAGCAGCTGTTCTTCTGGCTGCTCACCAACCGGATGGCGCCGGCGGCAGTCTTTGCCCTGCCCTTCTTTCAGCTCTATTCGGCGGTGGGGATCTTTGACACCCACTTGGCGGTGGCCCTGGCCCATTGCCTGTTCAATATCCCGCTGGCGGTCTGGATCTTAGAGGGCTTCATGGGCGGCATCCCCAAGGAGCTGGACGAGACCGCCTATGTAGACGGCTATTCCTTCCCGCGCTTCTTCGCCACCATCTTTATCCCCTCGATCAAGGCCGGGGTCGGCGTTGCCGCCTTCTTCTGCTTCATGTTCTCCTGGGTAGAGCTCTTGCTGGCCAAGACCCTGACAGCGGTGGCCGCAAAACCTATCGCTGCCACCATGACCAAAACCGCCTCAAGTGCCGGCTATGAGCTGGGCCTGCTGGCAGCAGCGGGCACATTGACAATCATTCCGGGGGCCATCGTGATCTGGTTCGTCCGCAACTATATCGCAAAAGGTTTTGCGATGGGGAGAGTATAATGCTGTCATGGATGGCCTGGACCTGGCCCACGGCTTTGGTTTTTATCGGTATTTTCTCTGCCATCGGGGTGCTTGTGCTGCTGGAAATCCGCAACCCCGGCGGCGACCTGCGCAAAGGTGTGCTGGGGCTCTCCACCACCCGCGGGGACCGTTTGTTCATCACCCTGTTGGGCACCAGCTACATCTTCCTCGCCTGGCTTGGCTTGGTCGGCGTGCCGCTTTGGTACCCGCTGGGGCTGGCCATTCTCTGGGGCATCTTCACCTTCTGGAAGGTGTAACACCACCGCTTTGGGAGGTGCGGGTCAAGGGGGCCAAAGGCCCCGCGTCAGCGGCCTGCCCTTGACGCGCAAGCCTGAACAAAATTGCGAACGGCCTGAAGGGCAGTCCTGCACCTTCAGGCCATCTCAGCCAACATACAACAGCACGCCCCAATCTCGTCGGCCTAGACTGATATATCACCCCGCCTCTGGCAGAAATAGGCGCGCGGAAGCGCTCAATTTGGCAACGCCCAGATGGAGCCAACATCTGGCTTGGATCCATGGCGCCCAGGTCTGCTAAAGAAATAGTTTTCAAACTCCCCCCTTTCCACTAGCATTGCTGAAAGACCAAAATGGACCGGACATCAGACGACATGCGCAAGAAACAGGACAATTCACTGCTAACCGAGGTTGAGCTTGAATTCATGACCGTCGTCTGGGCCACTGGGGGCGGTACTGTCAGGGATATCCTTGCGGTGCTGAACCAGGCACAGGAACGCGCCTATACCTCGGTGGCGACTGTGCTTAAAATCATGGAACAAAAGGGCTTTCTTAGCAGCGAAAGGGCAGACCGTTCGCTGATCTACCGCCCCGCAATTCCCAAAGCAGAGTATCAAAAAACCTCTCTGAAAAACCTTTCGAGCAAGCTGTTCAACGACACGCCCGCGGCCCTGGTCGCCCGTCTTGTTGACGATGAAGAAGTTACCGACGACATGCTCGTTGAGATGCGGGCGCTGCTGAACGAAAGGTTGGGGGACAATGGAAACTGACGCGCTGATCAATAGCTATCTGGATCTCAATCTTCTGGTGCTTGCAGGTACCCTGCTTTGGCTGGCGGCGCGGAAACTTCTGTCTCACTCTCATCTTGCCCATGCCTTTGGGGCGCAGCTGCGGCTGATGAATGTCCTCACCCTGCTGCTGGCGCTGTCGCCCTTTATGATGTTTGCCTTTACCCATCTGGTGATGGCCCATCCGCCCAATCTCTCCGATCTTCTGGTGTCGCAGTTTCTGCAGGGCAATGTCAGTATGAGCGCCAGCAGCTTTGAAACCCTCCTGGGCCTGCGCGAAGACACCGTGCGGGTGCTCTCCTCCCAGCAACTGCTCTGGACCCGGCTATTGACCACGGCGCTCGCCATCGGCGGGATGATCTGTGCCGCCCAACTGGCCTCCTCGATCTATCGCCTGCGCCGGGCGCTTAAGCGCAGCTTTATCTGGAAAAACATTGGCGCCACCCAGATCCTGATCTCTGACGAAACCCCGGTTGCCTATTCGACCCGCGGGCTGTTCAGCCGCTATGTGGTGCTGCCCTCGGCACTGCTGAGCCAGCCGCAGGATCTGAAACTGACCCTGGCCCATGAGCTACAGCACTTCCGCCAGCGCGATATCGAATGCGAGGTCCTGCTGGAGCTGCTGCGGCCGCTATTGTTCTGGAACCCCGCTTTTTACCTGTGGCGCCGCGAGGTCCGGCATCTGCGCGAATTTGCCTGTGATCAGGCCTTGATGGCGCGCCCCGGCCTGGATATCCGCGCCTATTGCGAATGCCTGATCCGCGCCTGTGCCCAGGCTGCGCAGGAACGCGTTTTCTTTACCCGCCGCAGCCCGGCTGTTGCCCTGGTGGATCGGCGCGAAACCCGTCGCGATTCAACGCTGCAACAACGCATCATTGCGGTGACCGCCCAACAAACCCATGGAGAAACCGGCTTTGGCTGGGCCATGGTATCAGGCCTGATGATCGCATCGGTCCTGGCCACCGCCATGCTGATGCAACGCCCCGGCGACTGGAGCCATGATCGGCTGATGCTCTCGACAATTGTCAATCTCGAACGCATGGCCAGCCGCAACGCTGCCCCCAGCAGCTCAGCGGCAGGTCGCAATATCCTGCAAGGCAGCTTTATCCCTGCCGGACGTTAGGCGCTGTCCCATGCGGCACACACCACGACGATCCTGCCCAGGCGCCCATGATGCCTATCCGAGGTCGGGAAACACCGCCGTTTGCTTGACTGTGCCATAGACAAAACTGGTCTCAATTGATCCCACCCCGCCGATAGGATGGATCTTGTTGCGGATAAAATGCTCATAGGCATCCAGCCCCGCCACCAGAACCCGCAATTGATAGTCAACCTGCCCGGTCATCATGTGGCATTCCAGCACTTCCGGCATCGCCAGGACCTGACGCTCAAAGGTCTGCACCACCTCCTGGTGGTGCCGCTCCAGCCGGATCCGCACAAAGATCTCCATGCCCAAACCATACAGCTTGGCATTTGCGCGGGCGGAGAACCCGGCGATCACCCCAGATTTTTCCAAATTCCGCAGCCGCCGCAAACAGGGGGATGGCGACAGGTTGACCGCCTCGGCCAGATCCTGATTAGACATCCGCCCGTCCCGTTGCAGGGTTCGGATAATCTGCCGGTCTTTTTGATCCAATGTCGCCAAATCAGCCTCCAACCTCAAAATATTGGCAGATTCTGCCAGTAGATACCAAAATCATGGCATAAATCGCAATTTCATCACGAAATAACAAGGGCATCATAGCGCCAGACCCGCGACAGGAGCCTGCGATGACCCACCCGACCGACACCACGCCCGGCTTTGCCACCCGCGCAATTCATCACGCCTATGACGCCCAGGCCAATGAGGGCGCCTTGACGCCGCCGCTGCATCTCACCTCGACCTTTGCGTTTGAAACGGCCGAAAGCGGTGGCGAAATGTTTGCAGGCAATCGCCCCGGCCATATCTATTCCCGCATCTCCAACCCTACCCTGGATCTGTTGGAGCAACGCATTGCCACGCTCGAAGGTGCCGAGGCCGGATTGGCGCTGTCGTCAGGCATGGGGGCAATCACCTCGACGCTCTGGACCCTGCTCAGCCCCGGTGACGAAATCCTCGTGGACAAAACGCTCTATGGCTGCACCTTTGCCTTTATGCGGCACGGGTTGCAGAAATTTGGCATCACCGTTTCCCATGTGGACATGACAGATCTGGACCAGCTGCAGGCGGCGATCAGCCCACAGACTCGCGTGGTCTATTTTGAAACCCCGGCCAACCCCAATATGCGGCTGGTTGATATTGCCGGCGCCAGCCGCATCGCCCATGCCCATGGCGCAACCGTTGTGGTGGATAACACCTATGCCACGCCCTATCTGACCCGCCCGATTGAGCTGGGCGCCGATCTGGTGCTGCATTCGGCCACCAAATACCTTGGCGGTCATGGGGATGTTGTCGCCGGGTTGCTGGTCGGGCGGGCCGAACAAATCCAGGAGATCCGCCTTACTGGTATGAAGGACATGACCGGAGCCGTCATGGCGCCGTTTAATGCAATGCTGGTCCTGCGCGGGCTGAAAACCCTGGCGCTGCGGATGGAGCGCCACAGCAGCACCGCCGCCGAAATCGCCGATTGGCTAGAGGCACATCCGGCCGTGGCCACAGTTCACTACCCCGGCCTGCCCAGCTTTGATCACTATGACCTGGCCTGTCGCCAGATGGCCCTCCCCGGCGGCATGATTGCCTTTGAATTAAAAGGCGGCTTGCCCGCAGGGCGGGCGATGATGAACCGGCTGAAAATGATCACCCGCGCGGTGTCGCTGGGGGATGCGGAAACGCTGATCCAGCACCCAGCCTCGATGACCCATTCCACCTATACGCCGGATGAGCGCGCCGAACATGGCATCACCGAAGGTCTGGTGCGGCTGTCTGCCGGGTTGGAAAATGTCGCTGATATCCTGCAGGATCTGGAACAATCCCTGGAGTTTTTGCAGGAACAGGCCGCCTGAGCGCGGCCTAAAGACCATCTATTACACCGGTTAGAACCGTTGCGGGGACAACGCCGCAAGCGAGATTTCAGGTGGGCGCGCCATCACCAGGTCCGCCACCAATTCCGCCGTCGCCGCCGATTGGGTGAGGCCCAGATGACCATGGCCAAAGGCATAGATCACCGCATCTGAAGCGGAGGAGGTGCCAATCACCGGCAGGCTGTCGGGCATGGAGGGACGGAACCCCATCCACTGGGTGCCGCTCGTGCGATCCAGCTCCGGCATAAAGCGGCAGGCCTTTTTCAGCAGCACATCAGCGCGTTTGAAATTGGGCGGCAGTTTCAAGCCGCCCAGCTCTACCGCGCCGCCAATTCGCACGCCGCCATTGATCCGGCTGGCAACAAATCCGTGGCTGCCAAAGGTCACATGGGTTCTAAGGTCAAAGGCACCGGCAGGCAGGGTGGTGTTATAGCCGCGTTCGGTTTCCAGCGGCAGCGCATCCCCGAGGCCCCGCGCCAACTGATGTGACCAGGCGCCGGCGGCAAGGACCACGCGGTCCGGGGTAACCCTGTGACTTCCCAAATCCAGCGAGACCGACCCCCGGTCCGCACTCAGCCCTTTGACTTCCTGAACCTCGATACGACCACCGCGCGCCATGAACTGCCCGGCCAGGTATTCGCACCAGGTCTTTGGGTCCACCGTGTTTATCCAGTCCGGCGTATAGCCAGCATGGGTGAATTGTCGGCTCAATCCCGGTTGTATCTCGGCGATTTCATCCGGGTTTTGCAGCAGCTCATAGCGAATACCGGCCTGACCACGGGCCTCCCAGGCTGGCAGGCTGGCCTGGTATTGTTTTTCGCCCTCAAACAGTTGCAACTGGCCATCGCGCTGGATCAGAAATTCGCCATCCGTATCGCTGATCTGACGCTCCAACGCCGCCCGTGCCAGCGCCATCAACGCCGATTGCGCCGCCATGGACGCCGCGTAACGATCGCGCCAACTGGCCCGCCAGAACCGCAGCAGCCAGGGCGCCAGCTGCAGGGCATAGCGCGGCGGGATCGACAACGGCCCCATGGGATCCAGCAGCCATTTGGGGGCCTTGCGCATCATCCCCGGCGTCGCCAATGGAATGATTTCACTAAAGGCAAAGGCCCCGGCATTGCCCGCCGACGCCTCTGCTGCCAGCCCTTTGCGATCATAGATCGTCACCTGATGGCCGAGACTTTGCAGGCGCAACGCGGTGCTCACTCCAACAATGCCAGCACCAATCACAGCAATCGTCATGCTGCCCTGAGAAGACGCTTTTGTCGCCGCCGCTTTGCCCATCGGATGCCTCTCACGTTGTGCCAAATCACTACAGGCACATCCCGGTGCCTGTAGTGGGGTTATCTCGCGATGTCAGGGCAGTGTATAGGCCGTCTTTACCCGCGTGTAGAATTCAGCAGCATAAGAGCCCTGTTCGCGGGCGCCATAGCTGGAACCTTTGCTGCCGCCAAAGGGCACGTGGTAATCCACCCCGGCGGTGGGCAGATTGACCATCACCATGCCCGCTTCAGCATTTGCCTTGAAATGGCTCGCCTGTTTCAGCGAGGTGGTGCAAATTCCTGCGCTCAGACCAAAGGCGCTGTCATTGGCCAGCGCCAGCGCCTCATAATAGTCGCGCGCCCGCAGGACAGAGGCCACCGGGCCAAAAACCTCTTCGCGGTTGATGCGCATGTCGTTGCTGGTCTCACTCACCAAGGCAGGCGCCATGTAAAAGCCCTCCTGCGCCAGAGTCAGGTGCTCCCCACCAATGACAGTGCCGCCCTCGTCAGCTGCGATCTTCAGATAGGACAGGTTCTGCTCCAGCTGTCGCGCATCCACCACCGGCCCCATCTGAATGCCCGCCTCCAGCGCATTCCCAACCTTCAGCCCCTGCATCGCGGAGGTCAAAGCAGCGACAAACCGATCATGGATGCCCTCGGTAACGATCAAACGGGACGAGGCGGTGCAGCGCTGGCCAGTGGAGAAGAAGGCCCCGTTCAGACAGGCCGCAACCGCCAGATCCAGATCAGCATCATCCAGCACCACCATGGGGTTTTTGCCGCCCATTTCCAGCTGCACCTTTTTCAGGGTCTTGGCACAGGAGGACGCAATTGCGCGGCCCGTCGGCACCGAGCCGGTAAAGGACACCGCATCGACATCAGGGTGGTCCACCAGATGCTGGCCGACACTTGCCCCCTTACCAAAGACGATGTTGAACACACCTTCAGGCAGTCCAGAGCGCGAGATGATTTCGGCCAGGGCCCAGGCACAGCCGGGGGTGAGCTCGGCGGGCTTTAGCACCGCGGCATTGCCATAGGCCAGAGTCGGCGCAATCTTCCAGGCGGGGATGGCGATGGGGAAATTCCACGGTGTGATCAGCCCGACAACTCCCACCGGGGCGCGGGTCACATCGACCTCGACACCCGGGCGGACCGAGGCCAAGCGATCACCGGTCTGGCGCAGGCATTCGCCGGCAAAGAATTTAAAGATCTGCCCCGCACGCGCTGCCTCGCCAATGCCTTCGGGCAGGGTCTTGCCCTCTTCGCGTGACAACAGCTGCCCCAGCTCAGCCTGGCGGGCCAGGATCTCGCTGCCGATGAAATCCAGCACGTCAAAGCGCATCTGCGGCGTTGCCTGCGCCCAGTCGGCGGCGGCAGTTCGGGCACTGGCAACGGCGCGATCCATGTCGGCTGTCTCGCTGAGTGCCGCCATGCCAATAACGTCGGTAATATCCGACGGGTTTACATTGGCGCAGCCATCACTGGTGTTTTCCCAGCTACCGGCAATCAGATTTGTGTAGTCCATAGTCATACGTCCTTTGAGTTTTTGACATGTTTTCAGAGCTGAATGCCGCTGCGATAGGGGTCGTTTTCTGCAAAAATCAGGGTTGTGTCAGCGGTGACATGCGCCGCGCCCTCGATCTGTGGGATCACCTGACCCGCGCCATTGCGGCGATACCTGAGGGTGTAAGTGCTGCCGATGATGCTCTCTTGAATCCAGGCGGTTCCTGGTTCCAGCAGGCCATCCTCGGCAAGACAGGCCAGTTTGGCAGAACAGCCGGTCCCGCAGGGAGAGCGATCATAGGCCCCACCGGGGCACAGCACAAAGTTGCGCCCATGGCTTTGCGGGGATTGTGGCGCGGAGATAAATTCCACATGATCGATCCTGGCGCCCCTGGCCCCGGTGATCCCACCCGTCCAGAGGGCGTCGCGAATAGCCAGGGCCGCTGTGGTCAGCGCTGCGATGTTTGCCGCCTCCAGGGCCACCGGGCAATCAGGGGTGAGAAAAAACCAATTGCCGCCCCAGGCGACATCCCCGATGATCCCCCCCAGCCCTGGCAGCTCTAGCGAGACGGATTTGAACTGGCGATAGCTGGCGACATTTTCCACCACCGCCCGATTTGGGGAAATCAGGTCCACCTCGACCACCCCGACCGGGGTTTCAAGACGGTGCAGGCCCAGATCAATCCGTCCCAAATGGTACAGCGTCACCAAGGTTCCAATGGTGGCATGGCCACACATGCCCAGAGTGCTAGCCGGGTTGAAGTAGATCACCGCCGCGACACAGTCCCGGTCCTGTGGAGGCAGCAACAGCGCCCCCACCATGGCGTCGTGACCGCGCGGCTCCAGCAGGACGGAGGCGCAGAAATCGCTGTGGTCTCGCCACAACCTTGCGGCGCGATCCGCCAGCGACCCGGATCCAAGGTCCGGGCCACCGCTCAGGATCACACGCGTTGGTTCTCCGGCGGTGTGACTGTCGATCACCCGCATGGTCAGGCGGCAGTATCGGACTGCAGGGCCCAGTCTGCATACCATGTCTTGAACAGGGTATATTGCGTCTCGACATAGCTGCGCTGGCTCTCGGTGAGCGCGTCGCTCTCGTTGAAGTGCAGGCTGTATGCGCTGTCACCGTTCAGCACCATGAGGTGTTTATAATAAAGCACCAGATCCGGTCCTTCATCAAAGGACGACAGCACGCCAAGCGCCGCTTCCAGCTCTTTCGCCCGCTGCCGCGCCCCGACATCGCCCGCAGCGGCCCGCTGACACAGCGCCACCAGATGCAGCACTTCGCGCGGCAGGGCATTGCCAATCCCGGTAATGGCCCCGGCGGCACCGCAGTTCACAAAACCATGGAAAACGGTGGTATCCACCCCAATCATCAGAGTGACGCTGTCATCATGTCCAGTGATGTTTTCAGCCGCATAGCGCAGATCATCGGCGCCGCCAAATTCCTTGAATCCTACCAGGTTGGCGTGCTCTGCGCGCAGAGCAAAGAACAACTCCGCCCGGGTGGCAAAGCCGTAGTAGGGGCTGTTGTAGATCACCGCCGGCAAGTCCGGGGCCGCTGCAAGAACCGCCTTGAAATGGGCCTTTTGTGCAGCGCTGGAGGATCCCCGTGACAGAACGCGCGGGATCACCATCAGCCCCTGGGCGCCAACCTCCGCCGCATGGGCGGCATGCGCTGCTGCCAGTTTACTGTTCACCGCGCCGGTGCCGACGATTGTGGGCACCCCGGCAGCCACCAGACGCGCCACACCCTGCATACGGTCCGCATCCGTCAGCAGTGGCCAATCGCCCATCGAGCCACAATACACCACCGCCGACATGCCTGCCGCAATCAGCTCCTGCCCCGAGCGCACCAGCGCATCAAAGTCCGGGCGGCGATCCGCAGTACAGGGGGTCATCAGGGCCGGGATGCAGCCGGAGAAGATATTTTTGCTCATGGTCTTTTCCTTTCAGAACCAGCCTCTGCGGCCGAAGAGTGACAGGCACCAAAGCCCCCTGCCCTGCTCTGGACCCAGCCTTGAGGGCCGTGAATGGAACAGGGAAGCGACAGTTGCTGTGGCGGCGCCTGCGCTGTTCTATTTCATATTGGATCCAATTTACAATATATTTTCTTACGCAACTTTCCTCAGCAAAGAAATAGCGCTATGAACACTGCAGGAGGAGTGCCCTATGAAGTTGAATTCCGTCGATATTTCAAAAACCGCTTCGGCGTCCTCAATCGTGTTTGAGGCCCTGCGCAAAGCCATCATCGAGGGCGACGTCAAAGAGGGGGAGCCCCTGCGCCAGGATGAAATTGCCCGGCTGTTCAACACCAGTCGAATCCCCGTGCGCGAGGCGATCTCCCGGCTGGAAGAACAGGGTCTGGTCAAAACCCAGCGCTACAAAGGCGCTGTTGTTTCTGGGCTTTCTGCCACCGAAGCCGAGGAAATATTTGATTTCCGGGCCTTGATCGAACCCGAAGTGATCCGCCGCGCCGTGCCCTTGATGTCGGCAGAAACACTCGAAACCGCCCGCGCCTCCTGGGCGGCGTTTTCGGCCTCGGCGGACCCGATGAGCTGGGGAGATCTCAACCGGGATTTCCATTCAACCCTCTACCGGGCCAGCGGGCTGCAATACCATCTGGATGTCATCGACAATGCCATGGACCGGATTGACCGCTACCTGCGGGCGCAGCTGGTGATGTCGAACGGGATGGAACGCGCCAACCAAGAACATATCGCCATCTGGGAGGCCTGCCTGACCGGCAATGCCAGCCAAGCTGCCGAACTGACGCGGCTTCATATCTCCGGCGCCCGGGAATCGCTGATCCAGAACATAAACAGCCTGCGCTGAACCCGCCGACACTGAATGGCCCGCGCAAAGAAAAACGCGCCCCCTGTTCCCAGAGAGCGCGTTTCACAGTCTTCACCCCTTGGTGGGGGATCAGGTCAGAGCAGTGCCAGATTGACCGCAGCCTCACGGCCATCCCGGCCGGGCTCGATGTCGAAGGACACTTTTTGATTGTCGGCCAGACCAGTCAGGCCAGAGCGCTCAACCGCAGAGATGTGCACAAACACATCCTTGCTGCCGCCATCGGGCGCGATAAAGCCAAAGCCTTTGGTAGAGTTGAACCATTTTACGGTGCCAGTAGCCATTCCGTATACTCCCTAAAAATTGCTGCCCGCAGGAGTGCGACAGCCCGGCGTTGTTGAGTCTGGATCGAAGACTGAACGCCGTTATTCCGGAGGCAGCAGGTCGACATAGAGAAACACAAGCACTCAAAATATGCGACTGCTCTCGTTTCGTTTCAAGAGTACATTTCCGGTTTCACTCGATAGAGGCAATTTTTTGCAAGGCCAGCACCCCGCCCCATATGCAATCTATCCGTGCAGGCCAAATCCCCCCCCTTTCCCCCGTTCAAATGTACCCGCGGGCACAGAGATTGTCGCGGCGGGCAAGTTGACGTAGCTTATAAAAGAATTCCGACATTCCGAGGGGGGGAGGCACCATGCTTGGCAAGTTGGCACATGTTGAAAAAGTCTTGGGCGTCACAAATTCCGCCTCGGCTGCTGCCCGCTCTCGGCTGGCGGCAAGCTGGAGACGTTCGGCAGACAAACACGGACTCGACCCTGCTGAAAACCGGGGGCCAGAACGCATTGATAGCACCCACCTTCGCGAACGGCAGGAAGTGCTCGAGACATTCATGACCGTATCAGCGCCAAGGCTGGACAGTCTGTTCTCGCTGGTTGGGCAGTCCGGCTGTGCTGTGCTGTTGACCGATGATGATGGGGTGGTTCTGGATCAGCGGGTTGCCGAGGCAGACGCCCCGGTTTTTGAATCCTGGGGGCTGTGCATCGGCGCCGATTGGAGCGAAGAGCGCGAAGGCACCAATGGCATCGGCACCTGCCTGACAGAACAGCGGCGGGTGATTATCCATCGCGACGAACATTTCTATGCGCGAAACACTGCCATGAGCTGCATTGATGCCCCAATCTATGGGCCAGAGGGGCAGATTGTGGCGGCGCTGGATGTCTCCTCTGCCCGGGCTGATCAAACAGAGGCTTTTAACCGGCTGATCGCAGCCCAGGTTTGCCAGACCGCACGGGCCATTGAGGAGGTCAATTTTCGCGCCGCCTACGACCGCACCCGCATCATTGTTGCCGAAAGCGACGATGCCGAGGCTGCGACGCTGTTGGCGGTTGATGCCCATGACCTGATTGTCGGCGCCACCCGCGAGGCCCGCCGGGTGTTTGGTCTGGCGATGACAGGCGCCCTGACGCCCCGCCCCGCCGCTGACATTCTTGGACGCGAGGACGGGCCCACAGGCTTTGAAAAAGCCGAACACGCCGCAGTGGTGCGGGCACTGGCGCGCTCTGACGGCAATGTCTCACAGGCGGCCCGCCAACTAGGCATTGGCCGCGCGACGCTGTATCGGCGAATGAAACGGCTGGGTTTGGAGTAAACGGCTGGGTTTGGAGTAAAGTATCGCCAACCTGTCTCACTCCTGAGACACCTTTGATCCTCCGGCTTTTCCAGCTGGCAGACAAGCGCCCCTTAGCAGGGGCAGTGTCCTGAGCAATCCGGGAGGAGGTCCCGGTAATTGTGGAGGATACCAAATGAACGACATGACCCATACCGAGAAAGGCACCTATGTCTCGCCTTTCAAACCGCGCTATGACAACTTCATCGGCGGTAAATTCACCCCACCTGTAAACGGTCGCTACTTTGACAATGTGACCCCGATCACCGGCGAAATAATCACCGAATGCGCCCGCTCGGATGCCGCCGATGTCGATTTGGCCCTGGATGCAGCCCATGCCGCCAAAGACAGCTGGGGCAAGACCTCAGCATCTGAGCGCTCCAACCTGCTGTTGAAAATTGCCGATGCCATTGATGCCAATCTAGAGCGTCTGGCGCAGGCAGAAACCTGGGACAACGGCAAACCAATCCGCGAAACCATGGCCGCTGACATTCCCCTGTCCGCTGATCATTTCCGCTATTTTGCCGGGGTCCTGCGGGGCCAGGAAGGCAATATGAGCGAGATCGACGCCGACACGGTGGCCTATCACTTCCACGAACCCCTGGGCGTTGTCGGCCAGATCATTCCCTGGAACTTCTCTATTCTCATGGCGGCCTGGAAGCTGGCCCCTGCCCTGGCGGCGGGCAACTGCATCGTGCTGAAACCTGCGGAACAGACCCCGGCTGCGATCATGATCCTGGCCGAAATCATGGCGGACTATCTGCCCGCAGGTGTGTTGAACATCGTCAATGGCTACGGCGCCGAGGTCGGTGCGCCTTTGGCCAGCTCCCCGCGCATCGCCAAGATCGCCTTCACCGGCTCAACCGCCACAGGGCGCAAGATCATGGAGGCCGCGACCGCCAATCTGATCCCAGTAACGCTAGAACTGGGCGGCAAAAGCCCAAACATCTTTTTCTCTGATGTGATGGCCAAGGATGACGCTTTCCTGGACAAGGCCGTCGAAGGCTTTGTGCTGTTTGCCTTCAACCAAGGGGAAGTCTGCACCTGCCCCTCGCGTGCCCTGATCCAGGAAGACATCTACGAGGCCTTCATCGAGCGCTGCATTGAGCGGGTCAAAGCCATCAAACAAGGCGACCCGCGCAATCCGGAAACCATGGTGGGGGCGCAGGCCAGCACCGAGCAACAGGAAAAGATCCTGTCCTACCTGACCATTGGCCGCGAAGAAGGCGCACAGGTTCTGGCCGGCGGCGGCGCGGCGCGCTTCAATGGCGAATTGTCCGGGGGCAACTACATCCAGCCCACCATCCTCAAGGGTCACAACAAGATGCGGGTGTTCCAGGAAGAAATCTTTGGCCCGGTGGTCTCGGTCACCACCTTCAAGGACGAAGCCGAAGCCTTGGCGATTGCCAATGACACCATGTATGGGCTTGGCGCTGGCGTCTGGTCCCGCGATGCCAATACCTGCTACCGCTTTGGCCGCGCAATCGAGGCCGGTCGCGTCTGGGTCAACAACTACCACGCCTACCCGGCCCATGCCGCCTTTGGTGGCTACAAGCAGTCCGGCATCGGCCGGGAAAACCATAAGATGATGCTGGATCACTACCAGCAAACCAAAAACATCCTGATGAGCTACAACCCAAACAAGCTCGGCTTTTTCTAGACCTCACCCCCGGCGATGGCAGCTCGCTGCCATCGCCTCTTCCCAAGCCATCCCGCGTTGCGGTTGGCATGGTCTTTGGGAGGCACTGTTGCCCAAAAAAGAATTTTTTCACAATTTGCACTTAGAACTACCGGGAGTAAGCAAGAAGGCAATTACAGTGGCTGATCTGGAAAAGTGTAAGGCTTGTCGAAACGGTAACGGCTTTGAAATCCCCATTTCGATGGCGTTCCAGCCTATTGTTTCCGTTGGATCTGGAAAAGTGTTTGCCTATGAAGCACTTGTGCGGGGACAAGATGGATGCGGCGCGGGCCAGGTGTTCGAGCAGGTAACCGATGACAACCTCTATGCCTTCGACCAGAAATGTCGAAAAACCGCTATTGAACACGCCAGTCGTCTAGATCTTGGTGAAACTGGGTCGCTGTTGTCGATCAATTTCCTGCCCAATGCGGTCTATGATCCAAAGGCCTGCATTCGCCTGACACTGGAAACGGCCAAGAAGACAGGCTTTCCGCTTTCGCAGATCATGTTTGAGTTCACCGAGGTCGAACGCATTTCTGTGCCGCATCTTCTGAACATTCTCAACACCTACCGCCGCCTTGGCTTCTTGACCGCGATTGACGATTTTGGCGCCGGATATGCCGGGCTTGATCTGCTGTCGCGGTTCCAGCCAGATGTTGTGAAGCTCGACGCTGAGCTGATCAGGGAGATTGACAGCTCAAGTGTCAAGCAAACGATTGTGCGGCATGTGGTGTCGATGTTGGAGCAACTTGGAATTATTGTTGTTGCGGAGGGCATCGAGACTGAGGGCGAATTCTCCTGTCTCTACGACCTTGGAATTGATTTGATGCAAGGTTGGTTGTTCGCCAAGCCAGGTTTTGAAAGCCTGCCCGGCGTTCGCTGGCCGCAAGCACTTGTAAAGCCAGACAATAGTCGTTCAGCCTGACGCAGGCACCGCATCAGGTGTGAAAGCACATCACAGGTATAGAGACACAACCCCTGAGTTACCGCCCGAAGTTGGGACACTGGCGTAAGCTTAGATTTGTTATCTGCTGATCTTCAACATGAAGGAGGTCGGCGCTGTTCGCTGGCAAGGAGGCCGACGATGATGAGCTACTCCCCGAAATTCGGACACTGACATATCCGAGCGGCGTTATAGATTGCGTTGCGTTCAGCGTGTTCGAACCAATAGAATTTCTCCCCGCTCGCTCGATCGAAACGGACGGGCTCGTTCGAGGCAATGCCGCGCGGCAGGCCGTTATAGCCCGTCGCGCGGATTTCATGGTCAGGCCCGAAGATTACCGCCCCGACATGGAAGTCGCGGTCCTCCGACCAACCGGCGATCACCCCCGCCAGCTGGAGAAATCTCGCATCTCAAGTGGCGCGATCTGCCATGGTCAGCCTGCGAAAACATAGGAGGTTTTCACAGTGGTATAGAATTCCACCGCGTAGCGTCCCTGTTCGCGCGCCCCAAAGGACGAGCCTTTGCGGCCCCCAAACGGTACATGATAATCAACCCCGGCGGTCGGAAGGTTCACCATCACCATGCCGGCTTCAACACGGCGTTTGAAGCTGCGCGCCAGTTTCAAACTGCTGGTGCAGATCCCGGCAGAGAGGCCAAATTCAGTATCATTCGCCACCGCCAGCGCCTCGTCGAAATCGGCAACTTTGATGACCGTCGCACAGGGGCCGAAAATCTCCTCTCGGTTGATGCGCATCGAATTATCGGTGCCGACAAACAGCGCTGGCGCTTGATAGAAGCCAGGCATATCGCGCTCCAACTGCTCACCGCCGATCACTTCGGCGGCCTCAGATTTGGCCAGTGCGACATATTCGAGGTTCGACCTGAGTTGCCTTGCATCCACCACCGGCCCGATCTGGGTCTCGGGGTCAAGCGCGTCCCCGACCTTAAGTGCCTGCATTTGCTTGGTCATTTCGGCCACAAATTCGTCGTGAATCCCAGCTTCTACAATCAGACGCGAAGAGGCGGTACAGCGCTGTCCGGTAGAGAAAAAGGCGCCATTCAGACAGGCTGAGACGGCCACGGATAGATCCGCGTCGTTCAGCACGACCATCGGGTTCTTGCCGCCCATCTCAAGCTGCACCTTCTTCTTCATCTTGCCGCAGACCTCGGCAATGTGATTTCCGGTGCCGACAGAGCCAGTGAAGGAGATGGCCGTGATATCAGGATGAGTGACGATGGCCTCGCCTACGGACGAGCCGCGCCCCATCACCAGATTAAAGACACCGGGGGGGCAGCCGTTTTCTTGCAGCAGCTCGGCAATGGCGTGGGCGCAGCCGGGGGTCAGGTCGGCGGGCTTCATGATGACGCAGTTGCCATAGGCCAGCGCCGGGGCGATCTTCCAAGCGGGGATGGCGATCGGAAAGTTCCATGGGGTGATCAGCCCCACAATACCAACCGGTTCGCGGGTCACTTCGACATCGACGTTTGGCCGGACCGATGCTTGCAAATCGCCCACCTGGCGCAGCGCTTCACCGGCGAAAAACTTGAACACCTGACTGGCGCGCATGGTTTCGCCAATGCCTTCGGCGAGGGTCTTGCCCTCTTCGCGGGCCAGAAGACGGCCAAACTCTTCCTTGCGGGCGGCCAAGGCATTGCCGACGGCGTCCAACAGATCATAGCGGGCCTGCGGGGTGCTGTCGCCCCAAGCGTCTTGGGCAGTTTTGGCGCCCTCGACAGCCTGCTCAACGGAGGAGGCATCGCCGTAAGAGTAGCTGCCGATGATGTCATTGGTGTCAGAGGGGTTTACGTTATCCTTGTAGTTGCCAAAGCTGACCCAAGTGCCGTTGATCAGATTGTCATGCTTGCCCAGATGGGAGAGATTTTCATGTTTGGTCATATGCTTTGCTTTCTGTCTGTTGGGTCAATGGGTCAGCGCGGGCATTGGCAGGTCGATCTGATCCAGCCGGGCCGTCTGGGCGTCCGTTAAAGAGGTGAAAGGCGGCAGCGTTTGGGCCCAGAGGCCCGCTGTTGTCCGCCGTGCCACAAGGTATTTCACCGCCGGGATCAGCGGCTCACTGGCAATCGCGGACCGAAGCGCGGCGATCCGCGCCATGGTCTCGGCGTTCGGTGCGCCACGCGCCCGCCAGACCTGCGCGCAGAGCGGCGCGGTTTGGTTAACCGTGGCCGAGATACAGCCCGCAAAGCCCGAGGTTGCGGCCTCGGCCAGGGATGTCTCGGAACTGGGGAAGACGGCGAAATCCGGTAGGGCCGTGGTCAGGGTCCGGCAATAGGCCAGATCGCCGGAACTGTCCTTGATGCCGGTAAAGCGCTCGGGATAGGCGCGGTGCAGCCGTTCGATCAAGCGCGGTGTCAGCGGGGTCCCGGTCATCTGCGGGAAATTGTAGAAATAGATCTCGATCCGGCGCCTGCCCAGCCCATGGTGCAGTGCCTCATACCAGCGAAACAGCCCGTCTTCGCCGGCGGGCTTGTAGTAATAGGGCGGCAAGACCAGCGCCACGCCGTAGCCTGCGTCATCTGCATGCGCGCTCAGCGCGAGGGTTTCCGCCAGCGCGGGCGTGCCAGTGCCAACCATCAGGCGGGCAGTGTCAAGCGCCTCTGCCGCCCAGGTCATAATCTCCTTGCGGGTGGCCGTGTCAAAGGAATTGGCTTCGCCGGTCGAGCCCAAGACGTTGAGCGCGTCACAGCCGTTCTCCAGTGCCCAACGGCAATGCTCAAGAAACGGCGCCTTTTGTGGCACGCCCTGCGCATCCACGGGGGTCGGCACGGCGGCAATGATACCTTGCATTGATAACCTCATTGATCCTGTGTTTCGGGTTGCCGCGCCTCATGAGCGGCGACCTCTGGGTGATCCTTGATCAGATCGGCGCCTTTGTACCAACCGCCCGGCTCGTCGATCTCGCCCGAGACATCGTGAAAGGCTTCGGCATTGATCCGAACGAATTTCGACTCTGCCCCGGTGGCTTCGTCATCATACCGGATCGCATCCACCGGGCAGATGCTTTCACACATGCCACATTCGATGCATTCGGTCGGGTGGATGTAGAACATCCGATCGCCCTCGTAGATGCAGTCGACCGGACAGGAGGTGGTGCAGATCCCGTCTTTGACGTCGATACAGGCGCTGGTGATAATCAAAGGCATGACGACCTCTTTTAATTGCCGCGCCAGACCGGGGCGCGTTTTTCGCGAAAGGCTACGACGCCCTCATCGGCATCCTCGGATTGCAGCGCAGCGATCAACGCGGGGGTTTCGTGCTGAAATGCCTCATGTACAGTCATATGCGCAGTCTCGCGGGCGGTGGCCTTGATCGCCTTAACGCTCAGCGGAGCCGAGGTGAGGATGTCGGCGACCCAAAGGTCGACCTCGGCGTCGAGATCGGCGGCAGGAACCACCGCGTTAACCAGACCGTAGCCCGCCATATCCTGTGCCGAGACCATGCGCCCCGTCATCATCATGCCCATGGCGATGTTACGAGGAATCAAACGCGGCAGCGTGACCATGCCGCCGTCCAGCGGCAGCCGACCCACCTTGGCCTCGGGCAGGCCAAAGCGCGCAGTGTCGGCGGCGATGAGAATGTCGCAGCCCATCGCCATCTCCAACCCGCCGCCAAGCGCCAGCCCGTTGATCCGCGCGATCACCGGGGTGGTCAGCGTGCCGCGCAGGGCGATCCGACCAAAGCCAGTGGCGCTGATGTCCTTCCAGTAATCGACACCGGACATGCCGTTGTCGTCTTTCAGGTCCGCCCCTGCCGAGAAGGCCCGGTCCCCGCTGCCGGTCAGCACCACGCAGCGGATCTCGGGGGTAGCCTCAATCTCGTCCCAGATCTCGGCCAGCCGGGACTGCGTCGCGCTGTCCATCGCGTTCATCCGGTTAGGCCGGTCGATAGTGACGCGCGCCACATGATCTTCGACGGTGAAGAGTACGCTCATCCTGCGGCCCTTTCCTTCTGCCGCAGGCCGAATTCGGCGATAACCTCTTCGGTATGTTCGCCCAGACGCGGCGGCATCCGCCGGATGCCCATCGGCACATCGCTCAGATGCACTGGAGAGCCGACCAATTGCATTTCGCCAAGGACTGGGTGGTCAATGTCCAAAAGCATGCCGTTGATCGCGGTCTGCGGGTCTTCCAGCGCGGTGCTCAACGAGCGTACGGGGGCGCAAAGCAGATCTTGAGCCTCCAGACGCTCCAGCCAATAGGCTGTGGTGTTGCTGGCAAAGCGCTCGCGGAAGGTGTCTTGCAGGAAGGGCTTGTTCTTACGTTGCGTGGCAAGGGTTGGATACTGCGGCGACAGATCCTCAATCTCAAGCGCATTGCAGATGTCCTGCAGTGGGTTGAGCTTGAACGCCCCCACGACAACCACGGCGCCATCGGTGGTGTCGAACACGCCCGTCAGCGGCATTGCGGCCCAGTTCAGCACCTCACGGTGTTTGCTCCACTGCGCGGCTTCCTGCATCTGCATCGCAATCATCGAGTCATAGAGTGACACACTGACCTTTTGCCCCTGCCCGGTCTTGGCCCGTGACAGCAGTGCTGCCAGCACGCCCTGCACCAGATGCATCCCGGCGGTGTAGTCGCAAAGCGTGGTCGGGTAAATCGACTTGGGGATCGATGGGTCTGACCTCTTCTCCATCACGCCGCTCATGGCTTGGGCCAGAACGTCCTGCCCGCCCTTATGGGCATAGGGACCAGTCTCGCCGTAGCCGGTGCCTGAGGCACAGATAATGGCGGGGTTGATCTCTTTCAGCTTGTCGTAGCCAAAACCGAGCCGTGCCATCACACCAGCGCGGAAGTTGTCGACCACCACATCAGATTCGCGCACCAGATCATAGACCATCTGCTTGCCTTCGGGCGATTTGGTGTCGATCTCGACCGAGCGTTTGTTGCGGTTGAGCGAGGCGAAGACGGCGTTGTTCACCGCCTCCTCACTATCCTCGCCATAGAACCCCCGCGACAGGTCGCCGGCGCCGGGGCGCTCGACCTTGATCACATCTGCACCGAAATCGGCCAGCATTTGGGTGGCGCAGGGGCCGAGCATCACTTGGGTGAAATCGATCACCCGGATGCCATCAAGTGGGAGAGTATTCTGCTGCATTGGGGCCTCCTATGCGTCCATTTTTTCTTCGACGAGGGCGTTGGACGAGGGCACATCGCCCGGGTCTGCGCCCTGCGCGCGCATTTGTTTCTGGATTGCGGTCACATCGACGTCACGCAGGGCGGTGTTCCCCTGCAGCGCCTTGGCCACGGCGACACCGGCGGCCTCACCTTGCGACATGCAAGGCGGGATCTCGCGCGACATCTTCTGGGCCTCACTCTCGACCGAATAGTGGCGGCCCGCGACGATCAGATTGTCGACACCTTTGGGCAGCAGCGCGCGGTAGGGAGTGTAGTAGTCCCGGCCTCGGCAGACGCTGTCGGCAAAGTGCCGACGGCTTTTCACATCGTCTTTGGTGACGACATACTCGCCTTGCAACAGACGGGTCTGGCGGACGCCCATTTGCTCTGCTGCGCCCAGCATCTTGGCATTCTCAAATCCGGGGATGTTCTCGCGGGCATAGGCCAGAAGTTTCATCATCCGTTCGCGGCCCTCGAACTCGGCCTCGACCATATGCTCAGGCGACATGCCGTCATAGCCCGGCATATGTGGGCAGTTACACCACACGATGCCTGGCAGCGGCGTCTTCAGCCACCACATGCCCCAAGCGCCGCCGATGATGCGGCGCGCCTGCCGGTCGATCTTTTTGTATTCCTCAGGGTTGGCGTATTCAAAAGCTTCGGCCTTGTCGGTATCGACGTCGCAGAGGCGGAAGACGGTAGTCACGATGAACTGACCGTCGATGAAGGACGCGCCAGCGGAAGAGGCCACATCCAAATCGCCACTGGCGTCGATTACCATGTCGGCCTTGATCGCCTGACGGCCAAGTTTGGTCTGGCAGATCACGCCGGTCACCCGGTTTTCTTCGACCAGCGCCTCGGAGAACCAGCTGTGCAGACGCAGGTTGATGCCCGAGTCCTTGACCAAATCAAGGCTCACCCGCTTCCAGGCGTCGGGGTCAAAGGCCACGGCGTGAATGATCGGCTGCGGCATGCCGGTTTTATGGAAGTCGATGCAGCCCCACCGGGACCATTTCTGCCACATGTCCCAATTGGTCAGGCAGTCTTCCGACGGCGGGTAAACCGCGCCGTCTTGCTTGACCATCCGGTCGACATATTCGTTGACGATGCCGGTGGTGACGACTTCATTGCCTTCGTTGACCATGTCGTCGAGGACCAGGACCATTCCGCCAGAGGCCATGCCGCCAAGGTGGTGGTAGCGCTCCAGCAGGGTGACCGAGCAGCCGTTGCGGGCGGCAGAGACCGCGGCGGAAACCCCTGCCGGGCCAGCGCCGATGACGACGACATCGGTATGAGCAACAACCGGAACCTGCTCGCCGCGGGTTTGAACGTGATCTTTGATTTGTGCAGTCATGAGACGTACTCCTCTCGGTACCCTGCCTGGCCCTCGGGCCGCAAGCAGTGCAATTTACGTTTTTTTTCAGTTTATTAGCTTACCAGCGCACAACCAGACGTTCGACGATCGATACGGTCGCGAACATCAGTACCGACAGTCCTGAGGACATAAAGACGGTGGCATAGAGCAAGGGTGAGTTGAAGTTGAAGGTGGCGTCGATGATCAGCGCCCCAAGGCCCATATCAGCCCCGACCCATTCGCCGACAATCGCCCCGATGACACTGGTGGTCGCTGCGATTTTCAGCGCAGAGAACAGAAAGGGCAGCGACGATGGCAGCCGGATCTTCCAGAAGATCTCGGATTTGGAGGCCGACAGGATACGGGCCAGTTCCAGCGCCTGCGGGCTGACGGCCTGCAAGCCGCGGACCATATTCACCAGCGTCGGGAAGAAACAGATCAGTGCCGCGATCACTACCTTGGCCGTCAGGCCCGGCCCAAAGATCAGCACCAAGATCGGCGCGATAGCGAGGATCGGAATGGTGTTCACAAAAACCGCGATCGGGAAGAAGGCCCGCTCCACCGTGCGGCTGTGGACAAAGGCTACCGCGATCAGCACCGCCGCGATATTGCCCACAACGAACCCGAGCACACTTTCGTAAAGTGTCGGCCAGAAGTTGGCCAAGAGGATCGGAAACTTGTCGACCAGCGTATAGGCCACATCCGTCGGCGCGGGCGCGATATAGGTAGGCACGGCGAACAGGCGGACACCAATTTGCCAGAGCAGGATCAGACCCACTGCGGTGCCCAAGGGCACGGCGATGGCCAGCATTTTCTGGCGCCTTTCGAGGGCGCGTTCGACGTCAAGCTCCGGGTCGGCAGCCTGACTGTTCTCAATGGCGGTCATCAGCAAGTCTCCAGCAGCTTGCGCAGATAGGCGGAATATTGAACGAATTCCTGCGTATCGCGCTGTTCGATTGTGCGCGGGCTCGGCAAATCAATGTCGACCACCTCGCGCAGGCGCCCGGGGTGGGCCTGCAACATCATCACCTTTTGGCCCAGAAACACCGCCTCCGGGATCGAGTGGGTCACAAACAGGATCGTGACCCCGGTCTCTTCCCAGATCTTCAGCAGCTGTAGGTTCAGGTGATCGCGGGTCATCTCATCCAGCGCGCCAAAGGGCTCATCCATCAGCAGCAGCTTGGGCTGACAGACCAGCGCCCGGGCAATCGCCACCCGCTGGCGCATCCCGCCCGAAAGCTCATGCGGCAGCGCGTCTTCTCGGCCCTCAAGCCCCACAAGTTTCAAAAGCTCGCGCGGGGTCTTGTTGCCAATGGGGAGCTTGATGCCCCGTCGGCGTCCGATCTCAAGAGGCAGTTCAACGTTCTTGAGCGCCGACCGCCAGGGCAACAGGGTCGCATCCTGAAAGACAAAAGCGAACTCGCGCGCCAGCCGGGCCTCTTCGGTCGACTTGCCAAAGATCGACACATCGCCCGAGGCAGCCGGGATCAGATCCGATACCAGCCGCAGCATTGTTGACTTGCCACAGCCCGAGGGGCCCAGAATGGTATAGAACGCGCCCTCTTCGATATCGATCGACATCCCGCGAATGGCCGTGAAGGAGCCAAATTTGACGGAGGCGTCTTTCAGAGAGGCGGCAATTGGGCCAGTCGGAGTTCCGTCAGGCGTGGCTTGGGTTTCAACTATCGATGGCATTGGTCAATCATCCGTATTTGGGACGTGCGGCCTCGATGGCTTCGAGCACGGAGAGGGTCATCACGTCTTCGAGCGAAGGCGCGCCATTTTCAAACTGGCCGAGCTGGTCATAGATGTCGATCTGGGCTTGCCAATTTTCCGGGGTCATCGTGCCCCAGCCTTTCGCAGCGGTCTCTTTGTTAAAGGAATAGTCGAGCACGAGGTCGATGGTTTCCATTTCCTTTGCGCGGTCCATGTTGGGATAGCGCTTGACCAGCATGTCGACGGCTTCTTCGCGGTTCTCATGCGCATAGCCCCAGCCCTTGGCAATCGCACGGATCATGCCGTTGACCTGCTCGGGGTGCGCGTTCAGCGTCTCGTCGGTGACGTAATAAGGGTTGGCATAAAGCTGGATGCCGGCATCCCAGAGCGTCATATCGTTGCGCTGGTCGCCCAGGACGGCAAGGGCGCTGGTGTTTGTCTTCCACCCCGTCACCACATCGACCTGGCCGGTCATCAGCGGCGCCATATCCGACCCCATGACCATGATCTCGACATCATCCTCGGAAATGCCGTTCGTGGCCAGCAAAGCGCGCAGCAGGATGCGGGCGGTGCCATTGGTCGCAACCCGTTTGCCAACCAGATCCTGTGGGGTGTTCACCGGATTACTTTTGAGCGAGAAATAGGTGAACGGGTGCTGTTGATACCCGGCGGCGATACATTTGACAGGCAACCCCGCAGAGCGCGCCAGCATCAGAGACGGGCTGGACGAGATTTGACCCAGATTGGCGCGGCCAGATGCAACCGACGCGACACCATCAACATTCGGGCCGCCAGCGACAATATCCAGGCTCAGCCCCTCTTCGGCAAAGAAGCCTTTCTCGTCGGCGACGACTTCGCCCAAAATCCCATTTGTGGCCAACCAGCCCAACTGCAGGGTCACGTTGAATGTATCCTGCGCAAAAGCTTTTTCGATGCCCACGAAGGTGCCGGTGGTGGCAGCACCGCCGAAAGCAGCCATAGATTTCAGCAGCGCGCGCCGGTTCATCTCGAAGAAAGAAGGTCGTGTCATTGATGATCTCCCGTTGGTCGTATTTTAGTTGCTTGTCTCTGTATGCCTTGTTCACATTTGACACTACGTCTGTGGAAGGCGATGCAGGAAGGATCAATATTTACCCGCAGCGGTGCAAATAATGCACCACCCCAAAATCGGAGCATCGTCTTGCACTCTAACTTTCTGAAATACTTTGATGAAGTTGCGCGTCAGGGGTCGATCCGCAAAGCCGCAACAGTTCTGAATGTGTCCTCAACCTCGGTAAATCGCAAAATCCTAAGCGTTGAGAAACAGCTCGGAGTCGCCGTTTTTGACCGCACGCCGGAGGGCGTTGAGCTGACAGGAATCGGCAGCATCCTTTTGGAGCACTGTCGCAAGACCCTGCACGACTATGAGCGCACTCGTATCCTAATCGATGACCTGCGCGATTTGCGAACCGGCCACCTTAAGGTTGAAACGATAGATTCAGTGGCATTTGGAATTTTACCTCAGGCATTGCATCAGTTCAGCCAAACTTTCCCTGATATCTCCATCTCCGTCACTACCGCACTGCCTGACGATGTGATGAAATCCGTCGCTGAGGGCAGCACAGATATTGGCATCTCGTTCTTATTGGACCTACACCCTGATGTACGGGTGATTTCCGAAAAATCCGCGCCGTTCGGTATAATCGTCCGTAGCGATCACCCGGTGGCCGAACGCAACAGCGTTACCATCGACGATATCGCCAGCTATCGTCTGGTACGCACTCTCGACGCCCGTGGTCGCAATTCCATCATCGATCAGGTCGTCTCGACTATCACCCCACCGCTATCAACGCATGTTTTTACCAACGCACTCATCGTTGCGAAGCAAATGATCCTCGATAATCAGGGAATCGGCCTTTACACAAAAATTGGCTTTATTGACGAGATAGAGGCGGGGAAGCTAAAATTTATTCCTTTGGTACAAGAAGGGCTCAATGACATACGGATCGGCTTGCTGGTGTCCGCAACTCATGGCATTGATCCAGCGAAGCGGCACCTTTGCGATGTAATTGGGCGCGCTCTTCGAATGATGCGGCTCGACTCTTAGATCGGGCTTTGTTGATGGCATGGATGCCCCCTCCCGACGGCATCATAATGTGCCAAGGTGATGTTTTCTGAAGACATCACAGAAGGAGAGAGCAACCATGTCCGAAGTTACCATTGTCGGGATTGATCTTGCAAAGCGCGTTTTCCATTTGCACGGCGCGCGCGACGATGGATCTGTCATGTTCCGCAAGCAGCTTTCACGGGCTCAGCTGCTCGCGTTCATTGCCTAACATCCGAGGTGCATTGTAGCCATGAAAGCTTGCGCCACGGCACACGGGTGGGGGCGCGAATTTGAGAAGCTCGGGCATGACGTGCGATTGATCCCACCGAACTATGTGAAACCTTTCGTGAAGCGTCAGAAAAACGATGTGACGGATGCCGAGGCGATTGTGGAGGTAGCATTACGCCCAACCATGCGTTTTGTCCCCGTGAAGACGGAAGATCAGCAAGCGCGCGCCATGCTGTTTCGAACACGGCAGATGTTTGTCGGCCAGCGCACTCAGATGATCAACGCCTTGCGTGGACACTTGGCCGAGCACGGCCTGGTCGCGGCTCGTTGCCCCGCCCATCTCAGGCGGCTTGCGGACGCCATCGCAGAAGAAGAAATAGCTCTGCCAGACGACGTTCGAGAGCTTGGCCGTCTGTATCTGGAACAGATTGATGGCCTGACCGCTCGGATGGCGGAGCTTGACGGAAAGATGAAGCGCACTACCAAGGAAGCCGATTTGGCGCGCCGCGCACAAACCATGCCGGGGGTTGGCCCTGTCTTGGCGTTGGCGATTGAGACATTTGCACCTGACCTGGCCACCTTCCGGCGCGGGCGCGATTTTGCCGCCTGGCTCGGGCTCGTGCCAAAACAACACTCGACGGGCGGCAAGCCGCGGCTCGGACAGGCCTCGAAGATGGGGCAGCGCGACATCCGCAGGCTGCTGGTCTCGGGTGCGATGGCCGTTCTTCAGGCGGTCGAGCGGCTTGATACGCCGAACAACGGCTGGCTGAAATGCCTGCTGCCCCGCAAACCACGCATGGTCGTCGCGATCGCGCTGGCCAACAAGATGGCGCGTACCCTATGGGCGATGCTGACGAAACAAGAGGATTACCGGAGCCCGGTGGCTGCGATGGCCTAAGCGCTCCGCGCTTACCAACCCGTCCCGGCACGTCGGGAGTGTGAGGAGGTCACTGAACAGTAAGGGCAAAGGATCGATTAGATCCGGGTCAGAGAACGTAGCATTTGTGCAGGAGCCAATGAGCTCGGTTTGTTGATATGCTTCTGATCCGCGCATCGCCATACCGGCCAGCGGCCATGTCAACGCCGTAGAGAAAGGCCTGATACATGACCGCACCCGATCACATGCTCGATCCGTTCAAAAACCACTTGCACCAACGGGGGCATCCATACATGCACAAATCGCGGGCTGAACGCAGCTCGGTGACCTGGCGCTCGAAGTCTCGGGGCATCAGGGATTGGCCGAGCAGCTTGATGCAGTTCATCTTGCTTTCGACACGGCTCCGAGGGTGGTAACAGCTCCACCGTCGCCAGATGGCGCGGCCCAAGTACTTCGAGGCTCGCAGCGCTTCGTTGCGGGCGACGGCGCCGGGACTCGTTGGTTGCCAAGGCTTTGCGTTCTTGCCTGGCGGTATGACAGCGGCGGCATTTCGGGCAGCGATTGCCTCGTGGCACTTTCGGGTATCGTATGCTCCGTCGGCGGTGATCGATGCGACCCCCTGATCCGCTTCGATCTGGTCCAGCAGTTCCGGGAGTATGGGCGCGTCACCGATATTGCTGCCGGTGACCTCCACGGTTCTGACCTGCAGCGTTTCCTCGTCAATTCCGATGTGTATCTTGCGCCAGATGTGCCGCTTGGTGCCACCATGCTTTCGGGCACTCCACTCACCTTCGCCCTCGGCCTTGATACCGGTGCTGTCGATCAGAAGGTTCAGCGGGCCTTCCCCTCCACGGTAGGGGATGGCCAAGTTCAGCTTTCGTTGGCGGCGGCACAAGGTGCGGAAGTCCGGGGCCGACCAGTCCAACCCGACCAACCGAAGCAGGCTTTCGACGAAACCAGTCGTCTGTCGCTGCGGCATACCGAACAGGACCTTCATCGTCAGGCACGTCTGGATCGCCGCATCGTTGAAGCTCAGCTGCCGACCACGTTTTCCGGTCGGAGGTGGTTTCCACACCATATCGAGATCAAACCACACCGTCAGCGAACCGCGCCGCCTCAGCGCTTCATTGTAAGCCGACCAATTCGTGGTCTTGTACTTCGTAGGGGCCCAACTGCTCATCCCTCCCAGCTATCATGCTGGATTCATGCAGTGAATCCCTCGAAAGATTTGTGCAACAAGGCCAGGTGACAGATAAAGCGGGTTTAGTGGTTTTTTGGGCTCGCGTTTCAGGTCGTGTGACACGCGTTAGCACAATAGAAACAGGCGTTGGCATTATAGCCCTTTCCCCTTGCTGCAAATACAGCTGAGCGACAATCAGCATACCAACCGAGAGCAACTCTGTTCCAAGAGGATGCCGGATTTTGGCAACCCAGCGCATCGCTTCTATGCACCTAATGATCACCGTTGGGTTGTGCATTGGAGTTTACCAAATAATCCGGCATTTTATCTTCCTTCAGAGTATTTTCACTGAAACATCATCCAAATGGCGTTTCAGGTCCACATCGCCACCTCATAAATTGCGCAACATATCTTCGACGTGAGGTGTCCAAGCTGAAGGCGGAGCGGGATATCCTAAAAAGAGCGAGCGCCTAATTCGCCAAGGACCAACTGTGATGTTTGGGTTCACGGCGAAGCACCGAGGGGTCTGGCTGGTAAGTTGGATGTGTGACGCGCTCTCCATACCCTTCAATGAAAGGACGGGAGATAAATCGAAGCAGCGAGCGCAAGGCAGAGGATGAGGAGTGTGGCCAGCACGGACATCGCGGCGGGAGCCGGCCCCCCGCGCGTCACGTCCAGAAACGGTGTCAGCACGCAGACCGCGAACACCGATGCGGTGAGCATCAGCTGAGAGATCAATGTTGTTGCCTCGACCAGCGGGACCGGGACCACGCCCGTTGTATTGACCACAACACCCGCGAGGAAGGCGAGGATAAAGAACGGCAAGCGCGGTGCCGCCCCTGCTCCGCCGGAGCGGCGGCTCACATGGGCCAGGGTAAAAACCAGCGGAAACAGCAGCATCACCCGGAAGAGCTTGACCACGACCGCCGTTTCGCCTGCGGTGTCGGACATCGCGTAGCCCGCTCCGACAACCTGTGCCACGTCATGTATCGAGGCGCCCAGCACGAAGCCTGCCCGCTCATCGCCAAAGCCCAGGGCCAGGAGCCCGGCGGGATAGGCGACCATGGCAACGGTGGAGAGCAGCGTCACCGCCATGATCGTAAACGACAGCTGCCGGTTGAGCCGCTCGGAGGGGGGCAGCACCGCCGAAATCGCCAGGGCCGCCGATGCGCCGCAGATCGCTGTCGCACCCCCGATCAGCAAACCAAACTCTCGCCTCTGGCCGAACAGCGGCGCGGCCAGAACCGTCAGGCCGATGGTTGCCACAGTAGCCGCAACAAGAAAGAGCAGGCTGCCACCGCCAAGCTGTAACACCGTAGCGACGCTGATCTGCAGCCCAAGCAGCGCCACGCCGATCCTCGTCAGCACACGAACCGTGAGCTTCAGCCCCGGCGCCAGCAGAAGACTACGGCGAAACGAACAGCAGCTCGCGCCGAGCAGCAGCGCAATCATCATCGCAGGAAATTGGCTGTGCCTCGCGCCCCAGATCGCGAGGCCGCCCGCCAGCAGGCTCAGGCCGATGCCGGGCAGGCCGGAAAGAATTTTGCGTCCGCGCGCGCGCAACGCGCTGCGCCAGGTCCACGATTTCCACTGATTCGACTGATGAGTGTCGCTCTCCGAAGTCTTAGATTTCTGCTGCATTTTTCGCCTTTCGATGTCGATTTTCGACGTGCCGTTTGACAGGCGAGCTATAACGTGCCTACGATAGTTGACAAATAGGAAATTGAATTTCCAAATAGGAAACTACAGGGAGACGAACAATGGAACTGAAGACTATTGCCCTTGCGGCGACCTTCACCGGGCTTGGCCTTGGCCTCAGCCCTGCCCTCGCAGAGGATCTGCGGATCGGCCTCAGCACCCCGCTGTCTGGCGGCGTCGCCGCATTGGGCCAGCACGAGAAGTGGGGCGCAGAACTGGCCATCGCTGAACTGAACGCCGCTGGCGGAGTCGATGGCCAAGCACTTGCGCTCGATGCTCAGGACAATCAATGCAACCCCTCACAGGGTGTGACCAGTGTAGAAAACCTGCTTCAGAACGATCCTGTGGCGATTATCGGCGCCCTGTGCAGTTCGGTCACGCTTGCGATCATGCCGATGGTGAAACGCGAAGAGGTTCCGCTGGTCGTCGCGGTCTCGACCTCCAAGGTCATCACCGAGAAATCCGGTGTCGGCGGCAATGATTGGACCTTCCGTATCAACCCCTCCGACGTGGGGCTTGCCGTGGCGATGGCCAATTACATCGCCTCCAGTGGCGATATCGGCACTGTCGCATTTGTCGGCGAGGACACAGATTACGGCCGCGGCGGCCATGAGGCGATCGCCGCGGCCCTTGAGGCGAAAGGCGTCGAAGTCATTTCGGCCGATTTCTTTCAGCAGAACACGCCGGATTTCACCACGCTTCTGACCCGGCTGGCCAATACCGCCCCCGATGCCATCGCGCTATATGCTGTCGGCGCGGACGAACTCAACTTCCTGCGCCAGTTCCGCGGTATGGGCCTGCCTGCGCATCTCACCGGTCGGATCGCCTTTGATGAGATCCGCGACACGGTGGTTGCCTCGGGCGCAATCGACGGGGCGACAAGCGTCTTCCCCTACGCCGCCGATCTGGACACGCCCGAAAACCAGGCCTTTGTCGAGGCGTTTGAAGCGAAGTATGGCGAACTGCCCAACTACCAGAGCTTCGAAGCCTATGAGGCGGTGAAGATCATCGCCGATGCGGTCAAACGTGCCGGATCGAGCGACCGCACCGCGATCCGCGCCGCACTAGAGACGACGGAATACACCTCTCTGACCGGCCGCACGATTGCCTTTGACGAGAACAACCAGGCCCATAACGCCGCCATCATCCTGCGCGTCGACGGCTCCGAAGTCGTCATCGAAGCGCAGTCGGACACCTGATCCGCACGTTCGCCAGAGGAGGGGCTCCGGCCTCTCCTTCTTAAATCGAACTTTAGGGAGGTAAACACCTTGACCTGGCTTTTCATTAGTCAACTGGTACTGAATGGCGTCGTGATCGGACTGACCTATGCGCTTATCGCTGTTGGCCTGTCACTCATCTTCGGCGTGATGGAAATCGTAAATTTCGCGCATGGGCAGGTCTATATGCTGGGCGCAACGATGATGCTGACTGGCGTCACCGTTTTGGGTCTGGGGTATTTTCCCGCCGTGTTGCTCGCCACGCTCGCGGTGGCGGTGACCGGACTGTTGCTATACGCGACAGTTCTGCGCCATCTCCGGCAGGGCGAATTCGAGCGCGGCATCATCCTGACCATCGGCATCGGCATGGTGCTGCAGAACGGGATCACCTATCTGTTCGGCGCCCAGCCGCGCGTCGTCGACACCGAATTCAGCTTTATCTATCTGAACATGGGCGGCCTCAGGATGGACCTGATGCGGCTGCTGACCATCGGGCTGAGCGCGCTGGCGATGGGGGGCCTTTACCTGCTGCTGCAGCACAGCCGGATCGGCAAGGCGATGCGCGCCTTTGCTCAGAACCGCGAGGCCGCGTTTATGGTCGGGATCCGGCCTGCGGTCATTGCCGGCACCGCCGTCAGCCTCGGAATCGGGCTCGCCGGGCTTGCCGGGGCCTCGCTCGCGCCGGTATTCACGGTACATCCGGCGATGGGTATTCCTATTCTCTTCAAGGCCTTCGCAATCGTCATCATCGGCGGTCTCGGCCACATCCCCGGTGCGGTGCTCGCTGCGGTACTGATCGGCGTGACCGAGAGCCTCGTCGGCGGCTTCGGCTCCGTCGCGCTACAGGATGCGGTGGCCTTCCTCGCGATGATCGCCATCCTGATGGCCCGCCCCGAAGGGCTTTTCGGCAAAGGAGTACGGGTATGATGACGCGCGCATTAAACGGTGGCCGCGCTACCAGGTCTTTCTCTCCAGATGCACGCTGGTGCGTCTGCGTGGCGATCCTCGCTCTTGCCCCGACCCTGACGGGTTCAAGCTATGTGCTCAATGTCGGATCGCTGGCGCTGGCCTTTGCCGTCCTTGCAACCTCGCTGAACCTGATCTTCGGCTTCACCGGGCTGCTGTCCTTCGCGCAGATCGGTTTCTGGGGCGTAGGCGCCTATGTTGCGGCGATCGCGGCGGCGGATTACGGCCTCTCGCCCTGGCTCGCCTTTGTCGTGGGCGGCGCCTTTACCGGCGTGCTCGCGATCCTCGTCGGCATCCCGGCGCTGCGCGTCTCGCGCGCCTCCTTCGTGATCGTATCGCTCAGCTTTACCCTGCTGGCGACACTGCTCTCCCGCAGCTGGATCGATGTGACCCGTGGACCACTCGGCATTCCCGGCCTGCCTGCGCCCTCCATCACCATCGGCGACAAGCTGCTGCTCGACGGGCACGATCCGCTGACCTTCTATTGCATCATGCTCGGCTTCGCGGCGCTGGCACTGGGGGTCATCTTCGCGCTGATCCGCTCTCCCATCGGCCGCATCCTGCTCGCGACCAACCAGAACGAGGCGCTGGCCCGCTCGCAAGGGATCAATGTGAAGCATTACCAGCTTCTGGCCTTCTCGGTGGCGGCTGCGTTTAGCGGCATGACCGGCGGTCTCTACATCTTTCACCTCGGCATCGTCGATCCGTCGATCTTTGACACCTATTACAGCGAGATGCTGCTGATCATCGTGATCCTCGGCGGGGCCGGAAACTTCTGGACCGTGATCGTTGCCGCCTTTGTCCTGACCGCAGTGCCCGAATTGCTGCGCTTCGACCCGGAGCTTCGGCTGGTGATGTTCGGTGCGGTGCTTGTGGGCGCGGCGCTGGTGCTGCCGGGCGGCTTTGGCGGCTACCTGCGCGAGGCCAACCTGAAACGCTGGAGAAAGGAGGTCCGCCCGTGACCAACCCTATAACCAACGAGACTCACCCTCCCATGCTGCAGGTCTCCAACCTGACCAAGACCTTCGCAGGCGTCACCGCAGTGGACGATGTCAGCTTCGACGTCCTGCCCGGCAGCATCGTCGGCCTGATCGGGCCCAACGGATCCGGGAAATCCACCACCATCGACTGCCTGACCGGGTTCGCCCGGCCGGACGGTGGCCGCGTCAACTTCGACGGACGCGAGGTGACGGGCTGGCGCCCCGAGCAACTGGCCGCGGGGGGAATGGTGCGCACCTTCCAGAACGTGCGTATCTACGAGGGGATGTCGGTGACCGATAACCTCGTCGTCGCCGCCCGCAGCCTGCGCCGCTTCACATGGGTCGAGCAGGTCCTGAAACTGCCGTACGTTACGCAGCACGAGGCGGAGTTGCGCGAAGAGGCTCTGTCGCATCTCTCGCTGGTGGGCATCGAGAAATATGCCGACGCGCCCGCCGGTATCCTGTCCTATGGCCAGCGCAAGCTGGTGGCCTTTGCCATGTGCCTGATGGGTCGGCCACGCCTTATCATCCTCGACGAGCCGCTGGCGGGCGTGAACCCGACGGTGATCCGCCGGATCTCCGAGCTGATAGATACGCTTAACGCGCAGGGCCAGACCTTTCTGCTGATCGAGCATAATGTCGATTTCATCATGCGCCATTGCGGCAAGGTGATCGTGCTCGAACAGGGCCGTCTCCTGACAGAAGGGCCACCCGACGTCATCCGCAACGACCCGCGCGTGCTCGAGGCTTACCTGGGCAATTACGCTGAATATGCAGAAGAGGAGGCTCTACATGTCTGACCCAATCCTGTCCCTTCGCAGCCTTGCAGTCGGTTATCTCGATGACCCGATCGTGCGGGATTTTTCGCTCGATGTGCAGAAGCAGACGATATGGAGCCTTCTAGGCGGCAATGGCGCGGGGAAATCCACCCTGCTGAAGTCGCTCTTCGGCCTGTCGAAATGGTTCAGCGGCGAGATCATTTTCCAGGGTCAGCCGATGCAGGGCAAAAGCCCCGGCGAATGCATGCGCGCAGGTATCGGCATCGTGCCGCAGGGGCGCTGCAACTTCCCGCAGATGACAGTGCGCGAGAACCTCGAAATGGGCGCTTATACGCTCGCCAAAGGCGACAAGGCAGCGGCTCAGGACCGGGTGATCGACCTGTTCCCGATGCTGGGCCGCAAACTCAGGACGATGGCCGGCAATCTCAGCGGCGGCGAACAGCAGGTGCTGGAAACCGCCATGGTGCTGGAAACCGACCCGGTGCTGCTGCTGCTCGACGAACCCTCGCTGGGTCTGTCGCCAAAGATGCAGCAGGACGTGTTCGATAACGTCGCCCAGCTGCGCGATGCCGGTGTGACCGTGATCATGGCCGAGCAGAATGTCGTGGGCTCGCTCCTTGTTTCCGACAGCGCGGTGGTGCTGGACCTTGGAACCAAGCTGATCGAAGGCCCGGCCCGCGAGGTGATGAGCGACCCCAAAATCAGGGCGGCCTTTCTCGGTGGCGAGCCGGTGGACGCCTGAGCCCCTCTTTTCCAGAACGAAAGCACTCCGTTATGAACCTGCCATTGACACCCGAAACTCAACGCCTTGCTGCCGCGTCCGAGCAGATCGAACGCGCAGCGCCAGGCGAATTCACCCATTCGACCCTGCAGGTCGGCACAATGGCCAGCGGCCAGCCCATCGCCCTGCCGCTCCTGTTGGCGAAAGGCCGCAGCGAAGGGCCGGTCCTGTGGCTGAACGGTGCGGTCCACGGCGACGAGATCAACGGTATCCTCGCGATCTCTGACTTCATGGCCGGGCTCGATTGCGACACGCTGGCGGGCACGGTGGTGGCCACGCCGGTATCGAACCCCACCGCGCTCGACGCGCGACGCAAGCGCGTGCCGCAGGACGAACAGGACCTCGACCAGAGCTTTCCGGGCGACGACGCAGGTATGCTAGCCCAGCTGCTGGCCCATGCGGTGTTCGACGGCATTCGCCAATGCGCGGACGCGGTGGTCAATTTCCACACGATGAACCCGCTGTTCTCCAGCATGCCCTACGCGGTCTATAAGGACGCCGGAGACGGTGCCGCGAGCGAGGATGAAATCCTCGGCGCCGTCGCGCAATTCTCGCCTTTTGTGGCCTGCCGCATGTCTGTGGCATCGGCAGCGGAACTGCCGGGCAACAATGCCGGAGCGCTCGACTACCAGTGTCTGAAGCATGGCAAACTGGCCTTTATGGTCGAGCTTGGCGCGGGCAGTCAGCAGCAGCCCGAGCATATCCGCTCCGGCGTCGAGGGGCTCAGACGTCTCGCGGCGCATCTGGGGATGTTGCCCGCGAATAAGACGAAGCCCGCCCCGGTCCGGCGCGTCACGCGCCGCACTCATGTCTTCAGCCGTCAGGGCGGTTTTTTCCGCCAGCAGGCGGCGGCGGGCACCACTCTGCCCGCAGGCCAGCCGCTCGGTCTCATTCAGGACGTGGCGGGCAAGACCATCGAAACCATCACTTTTGCGCAGGACGTGCAGGTTATCGGCATCCGCAACGACCCCGTGGTGCATTCCGGCGATCGGGTCGGTTTTGTGGGGCTGGAATGGGACACATGGCATGAGCAGTAAAACCATCAGAGTCGCGGCGGCGCAATATGCCCCGGCCCTGGGCGACACACAGGCCAATCTTGCAGCCAGTCTCGACTGGATCGACCGGGCCGCGGCAGCGCGGGCAGAGCTGCTGGTTTTGCCCGAATGCTGCCTCAGCGGTTATGTCTTCGCCGATACCGAGGCCGCCGCACAGCATGCGACCTCGATCGACGGACCCGCGATCGCGGCCTGGCGCGCACGCGCGGCACAGCATGGCCTGACCCTCGTTGCGGGCCTCATCGAAGCGGCCGACGACGGGCTTTATGATAGCGCCGTCGTGATTGCCCCGGATGGGGAGGTCTCGACCTACCGCAAGCTGCACCTCTGGAACAGTGAGCGCAGCCTCTATCGCCCCGGCAACCGCGCAGTCGTCGTCGACACCCCCGCCGGTCGGATCGGCCTCATGATCTGCTACGACCTGTGGTTTCCCGAGTTGAGCCGGGCGCTGGCGCTGGCGGGCGTGCAGCTCATCGCCTGCCCGGCCAATTGGGCAGGAAACCCACGGATGAAAGCACCGCTGGACCCTTATGGGCAGGCGATGGGGTTTCACGTCGCCCGCACCACCGCCTGCATGAACGAGATCCCGGTGATCGTCGCCGACCGCGTCGGGCAGGAGGCGGACCTCACGTTCCTCGGCAACAGCTGCATTATCGCTGGTACCGGAGATGTCGCCGCCGGTCCGGCCCCGGTCGGCACAACCGACCTGCTGGTCGCCGACATTCCCCTCGGCCCCTCCCGGGGCGCCGGACAAAGCCATATGGCCTCCCGACGCTCCGATATTTACGCGATCCAGATATTGGAGGATCTTTCTTGAAGTCCCTGGAAACCGCATTGAACGTCCTGAAGGTCTTTATCGAGGCCGACAACGACCTGTCCGTGAACGAAGTCGTCGAGCTGGTCGATTTGAAGAAAAGCCACGTCTCGAAGATCCTCAGCACCCTGCGCAATGCGGGCATGGTGGAGCAGAATTCCGCGACGCGGCGCTATTCTGTCGGCGTCGAGGCCTTTGAGCTTGGCACCCGGTATATTGTCCGCTCGCAGCAGGCGCGCGACGCACTGCCGCTGATGCGCCAGCTCGCGAATGCCAACGGCCACTCCGCCACCCTCAGCGTGCTGCGAAGCACCCATGTGCTGCACATCATGGCGGTCGAAGGTCCGCATTACATCGACGGTCGCTGGCGCGTTGGAAGCCGCCTGCCAATCCACGGAACCTCGGCTGGCAAGGTCCTGCTGGCCTGGCTACCCGAAGCGCAGCGGCAAGAATTGCTGGACACGCTCGACCTACGCCCGCTCACGGAAAAAACCATCACGCGCCGCGACCGTCTCGAAGCCGTGCTTGCCGATATCCGCAAGTCTGGCTGCTCTGTCACCCGCGGCGAGAGCGCCCCCGGCCTGGCGGCACTGGCGGTGCCAGTTTTCGACGCAAAGAACGAAGTGCCGCTGGCCCTCGGCGTCGTGCTGCCGGAGACGCTTTTCGAAACCGAGGATCTCGATAAGCTGCGCGAGCAACTCTTCGAGGCCTCACGCACATTGTCGCTGAAACTCGGCGCGCAGGATTTCCCGTTCGGCGCCGGAGGAGCCCACTCGAAATGACAGCAGAATCCCAGAACAAAGGAGCACGCCAATCATGAGCCGCCAAGACCATACCGTTCCCGCCCGACGCGGCAAGGCGATCCATGTCGCCGCTGGTCAGGACTTCCGGGTCATCAACACCCATGGCACTCAGGTGCTCGACACCTGGGCTTTTGCCACCGGCGACAGTTCCACTTTTCTGTCGATGGCGCACACCCGGTCCTATATCAGCCGCATTCACATCCGCACCTGCGACACGCTCGTTGACAACCACTATCAGCCGATGCTGACGGTGCTGGAAGACACCTCGCCGGGGGTCCATGACATTCTGATGTGTTGCTGCTCCCTGCCGATCTACAAGCGCATGGGCTGCACCGAGTATCACGACAATTGCGAGGATAACCTGCACGCGGCTCTGGCCGAAGTGGGGCTGTCCTCGCCCCACACGCCCGCCCCTCTTAACCTCTTCATGAACTACCCGGTCGGCGCGGATGGCGGGTTTGCGCGCAAGCCCCCGGTCACCCGCCCCGGCGACTATGTTGCGTTCCGCGCCGAACGCGACATAGTCCTCGTCCTCTCGGCCTGCCCGCAGGACCTCATTCCGATCAATGGCGAAACCCGGATGCCGACAGAAGCGCATGTCGCGCTGCTCTGAGCCCGGCTGACGTCACTATCAAAGGAGTACAACCGATGACCGATCACTCTCAGCAACGCAGCCAACTCGTTGACGCCCTGCGCAAGAGCGCGCGCGAACGCATCGATAGGCAGGGCGTCACCCGTGGCTCCATCAGCGCAATTGCCGAGAGCCTGCGGGAGATTGCCGGTCAGACCGCGCTGTGGTCGGAGGATCAATTTCCACCGCCGGACGACGACAGCCAGCAGGCGCGCTACCTGATCGCCCAAGATGCGGGCAAGACCTATGCACTCTACCTCAACATCATGCGTCCGGGCAAACGCATCCCGCCGCACAACCACACCACCTGGGCCTGCGTTGCCGCGGTCGAAGGCACCGAGCTCAACACCCTCTGGACCCTCACGGATGACGGCACGGAACCGGGCCGCGCCACGGTGGAGAAAGCCCGCGAGGTCTCCATCGAGCCGGGAACCGCTATCGGCATGCTCCCCGACGACATCCATTCCGTCTTCATCCCCGGCGACGCTGTTATCCGGCATCTGCACTTTTATGGCCGGGCTCTCGAAACCCTCTCCGAACGGGTGATGTTCGACCCGGAGGCAGGCACATGCTGGACGATGGACGTCGGCGTACAGACACGAAAGGCAGACAAATGATCGGATCCGTTTCCGCAGCAGCCCTCAAAGGCAGACTCGACGCCCAGGCCCGGATCGGGCTTCTCGACGTCCGCGAGCACGGCCAATATGGCGAAGGCCACCTGCTGTTCGCCTCGAACTGCCCCTACAGCCATCTCGAGCGCCTAGCGCTGCGTCTTCTCCCGGACAAGCTGACCGAGATTTACCTCTACGACGATGCCGATGGTGTCGCTGAACGGGCCGCGCAGCGCCTCAGGGAGATCGGCTACAAGGACGTGTCGATCCTGTCCGGCGGGCTGCCCGCCTGGCAGGAGGCGGGATACAGCGTCTTCAAAGGCGTCAACGTCCCCAGCAAGGTGCTGGGCGAGCTGGTCGAACTGGCCGAGCATACGCCGCAGATCACCAGCGCGGAGCTTTTGGCAATGCAGAAGGATGCACACGGGCCACACCTGATCGACGGTCGCCCCGCGAGCGATTACCGCAAGATGACAATTCCCGGCGCCCAGAGCATCCCCAATGGTGAATTGCTCTATCGTTTTGCGGCGCTCGACCTACCCGAAAACCAGACCATCGTCATCCATTGCGCCGGGCGCACCCGTGGCCTGATCGGCGCTCAGAGCCTGATCAACGCGGGCATCCCGAACCCGGTCTACGCGCTGGAGAACGGCACGCAGGGCTGGGTCTTGTCCGGCAAGGAGCTGGCCCGCGACAATAGTCCCGCAGCGCTGCCGGAACTCACCGCCGCGCAGCTCGAGCGAAGCGCCGCCTTCGCCGACCGGCTGATCGCGGAATATGACCTGCCTGTCATCGACGGCGCCGACCTGCCCGCCTGGCGCGAGGGAAAAGCCTATCTGCTCGATGTCCGCTCGGGCGAAGAATTTGCCGCCAGCCACGTTCCCGGATCGGTACACGCGCCCGTGGTGCAGCTTGTGCAGGCCACCGATGAATGGGTCGCCATGCGCCGCGCCCGGATCGCGCTGATCGACGACAACGGCGTGCGCGCGGCCTCAGCGGCCTTCTGGCTCCGCCAGATGGGGCATGATGCGGTTATCGTCCGCGATAGCCTGACACTGGCAGAAAAAGCCCCCCCGTCCGACCAGGCCGGAACCCTTCCAACCCTCACCCCGGATGAGGTCGTGCAATTGACCGGCTCGGCCACCATCCTCGACCTGCGCTCCAGCATGGCCTATCGCAAGGAACATATCCCGGGTGCGGTCTGGGCCATCCGCCCAAGGGCAGCTGCGGTGGCAAAGGAACTGACCGGGCCGGTGATCCTCGTCGCCGACGATCCCCGCGTCGCAGACCTGTTCGCATCTGAGCTGGAGGCGCTCACCACAGTGGACTGCCACTGCCTCGCGGGCGGCATGCAGGCGTGGAAGGCCACCGGCAAACCTGTCACCGCCAACCCCGACACGCCCTCGGACGCGGACGCGATCGATTTCCTTTTCTTCGTGCATGACCGGCACAGTGGCAACCTTGAGGCCTCGCGCCGCTATCTCGAGTGGGAAACCGGCCTCGTGGACCAGCTCGACCAGATGGAACGGGCGGTGTTTCAGCTCATCCGCACCAAGGAGCATGCAGATGGATGATGCCACCCGTATGATCCGCGCGGCCAAGGTGCAGGAAGGGGCGCCGCATGCGGTGAATCCCCCTGTCGTGCGCGCCTCGACGGTGCTCTTTCCCGATATGGCTACGATGCGTGATTATCGCCAGCGTCGCGGAACCGGCGAACGTCTGTTCAGTTACGGCGCGAGGGGCACCCCCTCCTCGATGGCGCTCGAGGATGCGCTGTGCGAACTGGAACAAGGCGACCGGGCCTTCCTCTACCCGTCAGGCCTCGCGGCCCTCGGCGCGGTGTTTCTTGCCTATACACGGCCCGGCGATCATGTCGCAATCATCGACACTGCCTATCCGCCGGTGCGCAGGCTTGCGGAAAACTACTTCAAGCCGCGCGGCGTCGACTTCAGCTTCTTCGCGCCCCAGACCGAAGCCCTGCGCGATATTTTACGCCCCAACACGCGGTTGGTGCTGGCGGAATGCCCCGGCTCGAACAGCTTCGACTTGATCGACCTGCCCGCGATGGCCGCTCTCAGCCACGCGCAGGGCGCGCTGCTGGCTGTCGACAACACTTGGTCAGCCGGGGTTTTCTTCAAGCCGCTACAACATGGTGCCGATATCTCGATCCAGGCCGCGACCAAATACATCTGCGGCCATTCCGACGTGATGATGGGCGCGGTGGTGACGCGCGAAGCGTGCTATCGGCCGATGTTCGACCTCAACAGCGATTTTGGCATCTGCGTCAGCCCGGACGATTGCTATACAGCGCTCCGGGGTCTGCGCACGCTCAAAAGTCGTCTGGAGGCTCATGAACGCAGCGCAGTGACGATTGCCCGCTTTCTGGACCAGCACGAAAACGTCGCCGCCGTGCTGCACCCAGCGCTCGAGAGCTTTGCCGGTCACGATCTCTGGCGGCGGGACTTCACGGGGTCTTCGGGCCTCTTCGCTTTCCGCCTCGCTGCGCCGCTGACCGAGCAACACGATGCTTTCGTCGAAGCGCTGACGCTGTTTGGTATCGGCGCCTCCTGGGGGGGCTACGAAAGCCTTGCCCTGCCGCTTAGTCTCTGCAATCCGGCGCCTGGTGACGAAGAAAGTTTCGTAATCCGCCTGCATATTGGCCTAGAGTACGTTGAAGACCTAATTCAGGACCTTACGAATGCCTTTGCGACGATCGGTGGGAATGGGGGTGCCGGGCTTGGCGCGCCCCCATCGGGTGGTCCGGTTTGATTGTTAGTGCATCGTCGGTCACTGATCTATTGGTACGATGCTTTCCGGCGCGGGTGGGCGATAGCCCAGAGCGCTGTGCGGTCTGATCGTGTTGTAGTGGATGCGCCATTGTTCGATCAGGACTTGCGCCTCCCTTAGGCTGTAGAAGGTTTCACCGTTGAGCAACTCGTCCCGGAAGCGGGCGTTGAAACTTTCGCAGTACCCGTTTTCCCATGGTGACCCGGCTCGATATAGGCCGTCTTGGCACCGACCGCCGCGATCCAATCCCGCACCTTCTGAGCGATAAACTCTGGGCCATTGCACGTCAGGAAAAAGCGTCTACATCCGGGCTGTCTTCGCGCTTGGCATTCAGCAACCTAACAAAGGCGGTTTCAAAATTTGCGTCAGCAGCGTCTAGAAAAACGGGCATATCGGTTCTCTCTGGCTGTTATGGCCGACATAACGTCCCATGGGCGCTGCGACAAGCGCTAGGGCGGAACCAGCATCCGTTTATCTGTTCACTGAACTGGCTGCCCTGGTCGGTGTTCATGATTTCGGGCGGTCCGAAGCGGTGGATGGCCTCGTTCAGCGCCTCAACGCAAAAGTCGGCCTCAGGGCAGCAGTGCGGACGGAGCCGCCATTTCGCTGCACTTTCACGAACGGCAGCTTTCAGGTCGCTGTTTCAACGGTTACGGTGGGTCTCGCGGCCTGCCATTTCCACATAGTGACGATGATTACTGTGACTACAATTTGCGCGGCTGAGAATACGGTCATAGCCGTCAGCAGGCCAAGCAGGTCGGCCAATGCGCCACTGGCGATCACGGGAAGGGAAAACCCAAAATACGCATAAACAAATAGTCCAGCCGTCGCCCGAGCGCGATCCTGTGGAGCGCGTAGGGAGACCTCTGAGAGCGATGCGAGATAGCTGAAACCATAGCTAGCAGCGCTCGTGATGCATGTTCCGATAAGCACTAAGGCGAGGAGATGTAGCCAGACGCCAGCTAGGAGAACCAAAAATCCGAGTGGGATCAGCGCAAAGCCCAAGGCGAGCGATTGGCTATTAGTCATACGGCGGGCAATCGGCTGGCAGAGAAATCCTACGAAAATCGCGAGAAAGATCACCAGACCCGTCCAGCCGCCAAGACCGTTTGCTGCTAACTCCAGCGGCACCACCGCGATTGTCATGCCCGTGGTGGACCAAGCCAGGGCCATGGCCACCCCAAACACCCATGTCCCTTTCGGAAATACCGGCAGGCGTAAGACCGACACTTGTTTCGGACGATCTACGCGGGGCAAGACCAATGCAATGATTGCCAGCAGCGGCGCAGCGACAATCAATGCGATGTAACTGGCAGGAAGAAGCGTCGGTCCTTGCAAGCCAAGACTGATACCAGTAGCCAACGCACCTCCGCCAAAGCCAAGAGAGGTGGCCGATGTGACAATGAGTGCTGCGCTGCGGGATCGATCTTCGCCAAGTAATTCGGTCATGTAAGCCGTTCCTGCCGTCGTCGCGAGGCCGGTTCCAACCCCAAGAAATAGCCGCGCAATCACGAGACTGGTCCAGCTTGGAACCTGTACCAAAAGTACAGTTGCAACCACTCCGAGCAGCAGAGCCATCGCAATTGGTATCCGGCGACCGATGCGATCAGACAACCCACCAAGCAACATAAGGGTCGGCATAAGGCCACCGGCATAGGCCGCAAATGCGACCGTCACAGCCGTCGCGCCAACATTACTTTCAGCCGCATACACATCATAAAGCGGTGCTTGTAGGTTCACTGCGAAAGTCACCGTGAATAGCCCGAGTGCGAGCAGCGAGGCGGAAACCGTTTTTGTCATTTGAACACCTTGGGAATTGACTTGAGACCCAAATGCCAAGAAGACAGGAATATAACAATTTTTAAATTGTCATAGATACAGTGAGACGATGCCGAAAGCCAGATACCTGACCCTCGCCGATACGATGGCCCGTTCGATCCAAACGGGCAAATTGGTACCGGGAACCAAACTGCCCACGCATCGCGCCTTTGCCGAACAGTTTGACATCGCCCTCGCGACGGCCACCCGCGTCTATGCAGAGTTGGAGCGTCGGGGGCTCGTTGTCGGAGAGGCCGGGCGCGGCACCTTCGTGCGTGACCTCGATTTACCCATGACACTGGGCATCCATCAGACCGCCAGTGATGGCTTGATCGATCTTGTGTTCAATATGCCGGGTGACGCCGCTGACGTTGATGCGTTGCGTGCCGGTCTTCGAAGGCTGGCGACGGCAGGCGATTTGGAGGCGATGCTGCGCTATCAGCCCCATGGCGGGCGGCTCCATGAACGACGGATCATCGCTGAAAGCCTTCACTCCACTTTGGGTCGCGTTGAACCAGAGCGTCTTTTGGTGACGTCCGGAGGCCAGCATGGATTGGCGATAACAGCCCTTGGGCTTCTTCGGCGCGGAGATATTGTGGCGGTTGATGCGTTGACATATCCCGGCTTCAAGTCGGTTGTTGCCTTGCAGGGGCTAGACCTCACCTCAATCGAGGGGGTTCAGGGCATAATGGTCCCTGATGATCTCGATCGACAGTGCCGCTTGCGACCGATCAAAGCTGTCTATCTGATGCCGACCGTACACAATCCGCTTGGGTCGGTGATGGACGAAGCAACACGCGGTCGTTTGATTGAGGTCGCGCAAAAGCATGACCTTCTTATCATCGAAGATGCCGCCTATGCGTTTCTGGAACCCGATCCACCACCGACGTTTCTCACCTTGGCCCCGGAACGGACGATACACGTTGGCGGGTTTTCCAAGTGCATCGCGACGGGTCTGCGTATTGGATATGTGATTGCCCCGGCGACGCACATAGACCAATTGATCGAAGCGATCCGTGCAACAACCTGGAACGCTCCGGCGTTGATCTCGGGGTTGGTGACAGGCTGGATTGAGGACGGCACCTTGGCCGCATCCGAAGAAAACCGAAGGCTCGACGGAGCAGAGCGTCAGCAGATTTGCAATGCCATCTTCGAAGGCATCCCCATTGTGGCCCATCCCAACGCTGGGTTTGCATGGCTCCCCCTCAATCAAGCTGTTCGGGCTGAGCCCATCATTAGTCGATTAAGGGAAAGCCGCATTTTGGTATCTGGAGCGGAGCCATACGCAACCACCACAGCGGTCCCGCAGGCATTGCGGCTGGCCTTTGGTGGTGTCCCGAAGGCTGGCTTGAGCACCGTTCTCGTGGAAGTGCGTAAATCTCTGGGGATTTGATCGAGAGCAGACGTTCGTGACAACCGCAGCATTGGGGAGTCTGGGCTCGAAGCCGCCGTTCGCCGCGCCTGCACACCAGATCGGCACTCAGGCCTGAGGTCAAGGGAGGCAGAGCGGACAAGCAGTGCGTTCGTTGCACCTTGGCTCAACTTCCGCGTATCGATAAAGGCAGAAATCTTAAGACGACGATATGCGAGAAATTTAACGTCTGGCTTTCGGCGGATTAGTAAGGTCAAGCTGAAAGTATCTGCCATCCTCAGTCATCTGCGCTGAAATGATCCTTAGATTACCACGTGACGGGCCTTTGCGGATGCGGCCAGATAGATCAAAATGAGCGCCCCGACAGGGATCAAAGAAACCATCAAAATCGCCCGCTCGGGTCAACACGACGCAACCAAACCCACTCGGATTTAGGGCCCATGCGAAGAACCACTCCTGGTTCACCATCAGGCTGGTATCCTGTGCTGGGAATGGCTCTGTTTTGCCGGAAAAAACAGAAAACGGATCGGGCCATCGTGCCGTGTCTTCTTGTTGCTTTGCTAGCGTAATATCATCGAAATCTCGCCGCCAGACTATGACTGGGAACTGGTCCATCTTGATGATCACTGCATCACCGGGTTCGAAATCAGCGATCCTGATCAGGGGGTGGTTATAATCAAATTCTGCGAGCACGTCCGCTGTAGGTAGCCCAGATCGAATGAGGGAATGCCCTCCCATTGCTGCAGTAGCAATGGCTGTCACAGTGGTGACAATGTAAAGGAAGTTGAAGCGTTTCATTAATTAGGCGTTTTAGTTGATACCTATGCAGGTTGATATAAAATTTTTGACGCAGGGTGTCGTGGTGGAGGCGGAGTGGCCTAGGCCACTTCCACTTTTGCTTCAAACCGTAAGAGCCAGATGATGGCGAAAGCATGCTCCGTTCGAATGCCAATGGCCATACTCACGTGAAATCTGCCATTCATGCGCCATGAAGCAATGGTAGTTTTGGGCCTGTTCTGTTGAAAAACTCTCTCGCGAGAAAAACGATGCCATATCTTAGAACAACTGTTCCCTGAATGCGCGTCTGGTAAACAATATTCGCAGAATGGCTCCGCAGTGGGACAGTATTCTGCCAAGATGCCCCTAGTTGACCAAACACCGAGTTTTTCAACACAATCAGCTCCATTCGGACTTTCGCTGCTCTCTGGCAATCTGATCATATTGAAGGTCCGCTTCGCAGTGAGGCTTCGCGTCTGCAGCGACAACTCACTTCCTGCCTTCTGTACTGGAGTGGAACGTCTCCTTCGGGCTGACAGCAGTCAACCAGGTGTGCCGATCAGACTGGCGACAGAGTGTTCAGGGTGAAAACCACACGCTGCACCGCCGCAAGTCCGCTGTGAGCCCAAAGTGTCGGAGGCTGCGGAAAGCGTAAACGTCCGCTTGGATGTTGGGGAATATCCGTCGGGAGAGAAAAACAATCTTGGCCGCCATGCGATTGAAAGCAATGCTATACCGTCTTGGTCGTTGCGACGACGGAGTTTGGCATAAGAAACAGATCAATGATTTGGTCTAAAGCGGCGTGCGGCAAATACTCTGAACTCGATGCAGGTGTCATGGCTTGACCCAGATACGCCCAGTATATGAATGCCGCGCGGGCCTTTGCTGTCGCCGATGACAGTCCCTCATCAATCAAAAGCTTGGCCAGATAGCCGATGCGCTTTTGATCCACGAACTCGGTTGCGTCAGATGCCATTTTGTTCTGAGCCGACCAAGACCGTATGGCGCGCTCCAACCTAACGTCCCCTGCAAAGGCTTGATGAACAAGTTCCCGAACCTTGGACCGGCTGTCGTGGAGCAAATCAACATCGTTGATGACTTGCTGGGTCACCATTTCCTGCCAATACGCAAGCAGCTGCTCATGAAAGTCGATTAGGTCATCGAAATGCCAATAAAAACTTCCGCGTGTCACCTTTAGTGATTTCGCCAATCGGTCAGCTTTCAGTGCCTCAGAACCATTCTGAGACAATTCGGAGAGACCGTGTTTCAACCATGATTGTTTGTTCAACTTAGGTTTCATCCGCCCACCATACACAAGTGTATTGACTCATGCCAGCCCACTCACTACCAAAATCCATACACAACTGTATGGCGCATTATTTCACCTGCGTCAGACACCGATCAATCAAAGGAATATCGAAATGGTGCCGCTCACCTACATCACATTTACAGCTCTATTGATGATCGCCGGTCTTCATATCGCATGGGGATTAGGGGTTCTTTGGCCACTCAAAGAGGAAAGGGCGCTTGTTCAGGCAATTGCTGGCTTTAGCGGAGTTGAAAAAATGCCCCCAGCAGCGGCAAGTCTTTTGGTTGCCGCCCTTGTGTTGGTTGCAGCGATGATTGCATTAGACTTAGGGAAAATTGGCGACCTTTTTCCGCACAGCATCACAATCGCCGGTGGCGTTGCCGTTTCAGCCGTGTTCCTTGGAAGAGCCATTTTGGGCTGCACACCTTTCTGGAGCACACTGACACCTGAACAGCCCTTCCGTAGGTTGGACACTGTGTTTTATACGCCATTGTGCTTCGCGCTAGGAGGAAATTTCTCCATTCTCACGTGGTCCTATGTGTTCTGATAAAGCGGCCATTGGCGCAGTTGCAGCGAAAGCTAACTTCGTCCCGCTCAGCCGACATCTTGCCAACAAAAATGCTGCACAACGTGTCGAACGGCTGCTTCGGGGAAGTTGCAACGCAGCGCTTGGATCTCTGGTCAACGGCTGGTGTGGGCCGTCCTTGAAGGGGCCCCTGTCACCCAACGGGCAAAATGCTGCGATCGATCTAATGGCGGCAAGGAGCCCACACCGGAAGTATTGATTTCATGCTGCGCGCGCTCGCAGCGCAAGAAATGCGGCATGAGCGAAAACCACCATACCGCCGCGCAGCGGAATATGCGGCCATTCATGCAATCCGCAGCATGGATCAACGGTCGAATTCACAAGTCGCGGGACAAACTGAGCTTACGCTGCGAATGCGCCAATGCCCGCTTGTGCCATAGATAAATTGGCGACGTTGGTCCTTCTCCAATTTTTGGGATAAAGCCCGGTAAGGCGGACTTTTAATTTTCCAAAGGTCAACAACCGGCAGACTTCGTCAACCGGATCCGTTTTCTCATCCCAAGGCAATTTCACTCATTGCTTCCCAATAACCGAGCTATCTTTTTATCTTAGATAAACCTGACCAGGGAAACCGACGAGCGCACGGTGCCGCGCTTTAGACTTTAGGAGGCTACGCGCTGCCACACCCTCGTCGTTCTCGGGAAATCGGCATCACAGGATGCCTTTAGGTTAAGGGTCAGACGTTTTAGGTTGCCGTAAGAATCTCAACCATTTTGTCCCGCATCACGAATTTTTGCGGTTTGCCGGTGATGGTCATCGGGATTTCCTGAACGATCCGAACATGCTTGGGGATTTTGTAGTGTGCTATCTGGCCTTGGCAGAAACTTCGCACCGCTTCACCGGATAGTTCTTCTCCGGCCCGCGCAACGACCCAGGCACAGACCTCTTCGCCGAGTTTTTCATGCGGAATGCCAAATACTTGAACTTCAGCGATCTGCGGGTGCCGGAACAGGAACTCCTCAATCTCTCGGGGATATATGTTTTCGCCGCCGCGGATGATCATATCTTTGACCCGCCCAACGATCGAGCAGAACCCTTCAGCATCGAGAATTGCCAGATCACCCGTATGCATCCAGCCATCAACGATTGCCTCATTGGTGCGCGCATCATCGTCCCAGTATCCCTTCATGACCGAATACCCGCGCGTGCAAAGCTCGCCTTGCGCGCCTATGGGAACAATCTGGCCCTCGGCATCAATGACCTTTACTTCCAGGTGGGGGTGGATACGCCCGACGGTGGCACATCTTTTGTCGGTTGGGTCATCCACAAAACTCTGGAACGACACCGGCGACGTTTCCGTCATGCCGTAACAGATCGTCACTTCGGTCATGTTCATTTGCGAATTAACCTGTTCCATCACCTCAATCGGGCAAGGCGCACCAGCCATAATACCGGTTCGCAGCGACGCCAGATTGATGGGGTTGTCCTCAAGTTCCTGTAGCATAGCCACAAACATCGTCGGCACACCGTAAACGGCTGTGCAGCGTTCCTTTGACAGGGCCTTTAGGGTAGCCGCCGGTTCAAACGCCTCACCGGGGAAGATCATCGCGGCACCTTTGCTCACGGCACCAAGGGTTCCCATCACCATCCCAAAACAATGATACAGCGGCACCGGAATACACAGGCGGTCAGCATCCGTCAGGTTGATCCGGTCCGTCACAAAACGGGCGTTATTGACGATGTTGTAATGGGACAGTGTCGCACCTTTTGGCGCACCAGTTGTGCCCGATGTGAATTGGATATTGATCGGCTCATCCGGGCTGAGCGTGCTTTCAATCATCGACAATCTAAGCTGTTGGGCCGGCCCACCAAGGGTTTTCACGTCATCAAACCTGAACGATCCGGGCACCTCATCTGCCCCCATCACGATCACATGCTTCAACGTCGGGAGCTTCGCCGCGTTCAAGCGCCCCGGTTCCGCATTTTGCATCTCTGGTGCGAGTTGTTGCACCATTTTCAGGTAGTCTGACGTCTTGAATTCTTTTGCCAGAACCAGCGCCTTGCAGCCCACTTTGTTGAGCGCATATTCCAGTTCAGCCAACCGGTAAGCCGGATTGATATTGACCAGCACCAACCCAATGCGGGCCGTGGCAAACTGCATCAGCACCCATTCGTACCGGTTGGGGGACCAAATCCCGATGCGATCGCCCTTTTCAAGGCCCAAGGCCAAAAAGCCCGATGCCAGTGCATCCACATCCCGATCAAAATCGTAATAGCTAAGCCGCAGTCCTGATTCTGAAAAAACGAAAGCATCCCTCGGTCCAAATCGCGACACCGTCTCGCGTAGCAGGGTCGAGATTGTGATATACCTCAGGTCCGGTTCTTTCGTGCCCGTCACATAGGATTGCCCGTCAGCTGGGGCCGCCCCGGCCGCGCCATTAGAACCGGATTGAGTCACATCAGAGGCCCCGATCTTGTGGGCCAGGCTTTCATTCAGAATTGACATTGTCCGCTCCTCACATTCTCTGCCAGTCTTCGCTCTGCTCAAACGCATGAGCGGCCTGATAAATTTTCATTTCACCATAATTCGGGCCGACAAGCATCATCCCGATTGGAAGTCCTTCCAACAGGCCACAAGGAACACTCATCGCGGGCAGGCCACCATTGAACGGGGCAGTGTTTGCAATCATTTCAAAGGCCCGCTGCACGTAAAGCGATATAGAGCAGTCAGACGGAGGAATTTGCTGCGGCTTCATCGGAACAGTCGGCATCAGCAACAGATCGTACTGCTTGAGCGCCGCGGCGTATCTTTCGTTTACCTTGCGCATCAGGTTTTGCGCCTTGCCGTAGAACCGGCCACGGTATTGTTCCTGGAAGTATTCCCCCAAGAACATGCAAGTCTTGAGCGAATGGCTGAGCTCATCCGGCCTGCTGCGCCACTGCGCCATGTGGTCCATCATCGAAGGCACGAAAAGGCCGCGATAGTTGGTGCCCCCAGAATTACCATGCATCATGTGATCTTGCAGGCCCTCAACTGTGATCGCCGTCCAGCAATCAACAGCCAATTCGTGTTCGGGCACTGAAACCTCTTCGACACGAGCACCCAATTCGCGGAACCGTTCGGCAGCGACCATTACTTTATGATCAACGTCAGATTCTGCGGATGGCCCGCCGAACCCTTCCTTGAGGATCCCAATGCGCATCCCATGCGCGCCTTTGCCAAGCGCTTCGGTGTAGCGATAGGTCTTGGGCTTGTACTGGCGCGGGTCCAAGCCGTCTTCACCTGCCAAAATCTCGAGCAACAGTGCATTATCGGCCACCGTTTTCGTGACTGGGCCGACATGGTCAATGGTCTGCTCAATCGGCATGACCCCCGAGTAAGGCACCAGACCGTGAGTGGCCTTCATGCCATAGACGCCGCAATTGGACGACGGGATACGGATCGAGCCGCCTTGATCGCCTGCAATGGCCATGTCGACCTCACCCGCTGCGACAAGTGCTGCAGAACCGCCCGATGAGCCGCCAGCCATATATCCACGCTTCCAAGGATTGTGGATTGGGCCTTTGGCGTTGGTGTGCGACCCGCCCGACAGGCAGAAGTTTTCGCAATGGGCCTTGCCTGCAATCGTGGCGCCGGCATCCAGCATTCGGGTGACAATGGTGGCGTCAATTTCGGGCGTGTACCCTTCCATAATTGACGATCCGTTCATCATCGGTACGCCAGCCAGACATATCGTATCCTTTAGCGCAATGCGCTTGCCACGCAGCGGGCCATCCATCGCACCTTTGACATCGGTTTTGACGTACCAGGCGTTCAGAGCATTATCCGTCGCATCGGGGAAATGGCCGGGTGCACGCGGGTAGCGCACTTCTGGCAAATAATCCGGCAGCGCATCCAAACGGTCATAAGCCTGAATATAGGGCTCGATGATCTCGCAATACTCCGCCAATTCGGCATCAGTCAGATTCATGCCGAAGCGTTCTGCCATAGTCCGCATTTGGCTAAGGGTTGGACGTTTGATTGTCATATTGGTCACCGCGGTTTGCACAACATCATAAGAGGTGTCAGATGAAGTTTGTGTAGATTTCTTGGGGGCCGGCGTCGGCATATCTGGATCGGAAGATCTGGCATTGGGTGGCGATGGCGAATGGCCCGCATTTCCGCGTGTCGAACGCGCCGCGCCAAAACCGAGGAACTGATCGACCTTTGCCTGATCTGTAAGGTCGCTCTTTGAAAGCTCGCCCGTTATACGACCCCGTTCAAGCACCAGAACGCGGTCCGATAAATCCGAGATGAAGTCGAAGTTTTGTTCCACCAGCAGGATCGATAAGCCGCGATTCTGACGCAATTTCAAAAGCGTTTCTGACATCTCTTCGATGATCGAGGGCTGAATACCCTCAGTCGGCTCATCAAGCAGCAGGAATTCAGGGTCGCCCATCAGGCATCGCGCCAAAGCCAGCAATTGTTGCTCGCCCCCTGAAAGCGCGCCACCTTCGCGATCCAATAGCCGCACCAATCGCGGGAAGTCCTGAAGCACTAGCTCCATCACCTCCTCTTCACTGCCACCGGAATAGTCGTGCCATGCAAACCGCAGATTATCGCGCACCGAAAGTTGCGGGAAAATTCCGCGCCCTTGGGGGACATACCCGATGCCGCGCCCGGCACGCTCATTGGGGTTCATCCGAGTGATTTCGGCGCCGTGAAATCGAATGGTCCCAGAGGCTGCCGGCAAGAACCCCATTGCAGTCTTGAGCAGGGTGGATTTGCCCATACCGTTGTGCCCGAGGATGCCGACGACTTCATTTTCGGCAATCTGGAAATCAATGCCGTGTAGCACAGGCACTTTGCCGTAGCCGCCCGACAGACTTTTGACTTCCAGTAAGATTGCGCGGTCATCTTGTGTCATCATGCGTTCTTTCCAAGGTAAACGTTCCGAACAACTGGATCTGCCATGACCTTGTCGACGTGATCCTCCATCAACACCGCGCCTTGGTGGAACACGGTGACAGTTGTTGCGATGGATCGGATGAATTGCATGTCATGCTCAACGATGACCACGGCGGCTGTTCGCGTTAGCTCGTGGATGATTTCGCTCATGCGTTCGACATCTTCCCCACTCATCCCGGCGGCAGGCTCGTCCAAAAGAACAAGCCACGGGTCGGCGACAGCGACCAGCCCTAACTCGACCCGTTGACGTTCCCCGTGGGCGAGGCGGCCTAGGTCGGCCTTGGCGATCGGCCCGAGCCGCAATCGCTCAATGATGTCATTGGTTTTTTCTGTTGCCTCGCGCGTGGGCATGAAACGCCGCGCCGCCATCCAGATATTTTCGAACACCGACAGCGAGTCCATGACATTTGGCACCTGCGTCTTGATGCCAACACCAAGCGAAGCGATCTCATGCGAATTCCAACCCGTCGTTTCCTGTCCGCGCATAAAGACCTTGCCCTCGGTCGGCGCATGCAGGCCCGTCACGCATTTAAAGAATGTCGACTTACCGGCCCCATTCGGGCCAATCAGGCACCGCAGCTCTCGTGCTTTGAGTTTGAAGTTAACATTGTCGGATGCGACCACACCCCCAAAGCGTTTTGTCAGACCTTCGGTTTCAAGAACGAGCTCAGCCATGGACGCCACCAGATGTGCGCGATCCGCGCCTGTTTCGACGGTTTCTAGGAGAGCGTTTTGCGAAACTGACAGACCAGAGCGACGTAACGGCAGGAACAATCCCCTTGGGGAGGAACAAGACGAACAAGACCAGTATGATGCCCGTGATCAGCGTGTTGTCGACCATTGTCTGCTGCCCGAGCATAAACTTCAGATAGGCCAGCCCCGCAGCTCCCAAGATCGGGCCAAACCGCGTCCCAAGCCCACCGACGATGCACCAGATGATGATCTCGGCTGATTGGCCTAAGCTGAACAAACCCGGCGTTACGATCTCGCCCCAATTGGCAAAGAAACCACCCGCCAGACCAGCAATGCCTGCACCGATCGCAAACAATGCGGTTTTTCGGGCACGTACGTCGTAACCCATCAAAGACACCCGTGTTTCATTCTCGCGAATGCCCACGGCGATGCGCCCGAAGGGGGTGCGCAACACCCACGTCACAAAGAAGAACACGATGATCAGTGCAACCGCGCAGACGTAATACAATGCGTCGCCCCAAATGTAGTTGTTCGGCTGCCCCGGAACGTTAAGCGTATGGAATCCGGGGATGCCATTGAACCCACCCAAACGGGCGTCTCCGATTTCATATTGTGGTCCGGCCGTCGAGTTGATGAATTTGAACAGGATCAACGTCACGACCAATGTTATGACGCCCAGATACACATCCGTAAGCCGCCCATAAAACATCATCGCGCCAAGAAGCGCCGCAAAGACAGCAGGAACAAGGATTGCCAATATCATTGGCACGGTGCTTTCGCCGATGTTGATCGCGGCAATCGCGTAGGTATAGGCCCCAAGGCCAAAGAACGCTGCCTGTCCAAAACACAAGATGCCGCCATAGCCCCAGATCAGGCCCAGACTGAGCCCAAGCATGCCGTAGATAACCAGAACCGTGAGTGTGTAAGTGCTGATGATCATAGGCATCATCAACAGCAAAGCCACCGCAGATATCAGTGCTGCGACGTCCCCTTTTCCCCAAGCGAGCGACATTACATCTTCCCCTTGAAAAACTTGCCCGTAACGCCCTGTGGTAGCAAGCGCAGCAGGACCACGGCTGTGACAAGCAGAGCGACTTCGCCGATCACCGGCGAGATAGCAAACGTGAAGACCTGATTGACGAGGCCAAAGAGACCCGAACTACTGACAAGGCCCGCAATGAGAGACGGCCCACCAGCAATGACGGTGATGAATGCCTTTGCGATATAAATCCCCCCAGACGTCGGCACCAACCCGACCAAGGGCGCAAGGATCGCGCCCGCCAGACCTGACAACGCTGACCCACAAAAGAACGTCGTCATGTAGATGCGATCAGGGCTATATCCAAGGGCCGCGGCAATGTTGGATTCCTGCATGGTACCTCGGGCGATGAGCCCCATCCGTGTCGTCTTGAGCAGGACATAGATGCCGATCAGCAGGCAGATTGTGACAAAGATAATAAAGAAGTTGTACCCGTTGATTTGGTAGTTTCCGACGGTGAAACCCTTAATCGGGGTCGTAATGCTCGTTGTGGTATTGCCAAATATCATCGTAACGGCGCCGATGAAAAACAAGCTAAGGCCCCAAGTTGCCAACATCGTGTCGACCAACCGCCCATAAAGATGGCGGATAACCAGCCTCTCGACGATCAAGCCTATCAGCCCGACGACCAACGGCGCAATTATCAGCATCGCAACAAAGACATTCACACCCAGATTAACGGCCGTGATCGTCGCATATCCGCCCATCATCATGAATTCGCCATGCGCCAGGTTGATCACCTTCATCATGCCAAAAACGACGGCAAGGCCGGCGCTGATCAACGCCAACGAGGCAATAGCGTAGAGGATTTCCACCAAGATAACGACAAATAGATCCATGACAGCTCACATGTTTTGGCAAGCCAAGGGCGTGCCTCGGCCAGTGGTTGAAACGAGGGCCACCCGACAGGTAGCCCTCTGAGGTCGGCAACTAGCGGGCTAGATTTCGATCTCGTATTGTGTGTTGTCGTCCGGGTTAGCCTCAAGATCGCAGACGGCCTGCGTATCAATTGGCTGCCGCTGTGGGAGCGTTTCAATGACCTTCATTTGCTGGTCTTGAATCTCCATCACATGCACATCAAGCACCGCGTGGTGTGTTTTGGGGTCGACCGTCACAACACCGCCGGGGCCAGTAATCGAAATACCGGTTTCCAGCGCGTCAATGATGGCGTCACGATCAAGCGATCCCGCTTGGCGAACACCCTCGGCCCACGTCAGGATACCGTGGTAGTTGGATACTGCGATTTCATGCATGCTCTGGTCGCCGTCATTGGCAGCGGCCCACGCCTCTTTGAACTTTTTGTTTTCGGGCGAGTCCAATTCCTGCGAGTAATTGTAAGCAACCATGATCCCGTTGCCTTCTTCGGGCGTCAGAACCTTGTGCTCGTTGCCGACACCCAAAGTTGTCGAGGCGAGTGGAATGCGATCCTTCATGCCAGCGGCTGCCCATTGACGGAAGAATGACAAGTGATTGCCCCCAACGAGCGGAGCAATCACAAGGTCGGGCGCAGCCGTCTGGATCTTGGCAATCGTTGAACCAAAGTCAGCAACATCGAGCGGGAAAAAGTCAACGCCGACAGTCTCACCACCATTATCGGCGACAAATTTCTGGATCCAGCTCGCCATGTACTGACCGTAGTTGTAATCAGCGGCAAGAATATAAACCTTCTGACCCGATTTCCCCATCGCATAAGGCACCAAGGCTTCGACTTGCTGTGCTGGTGTCACGCCGTTGATAAAGATGTTTCTATCGCAGACGCCGCCTTCATAAAGCACGTTGTAGAAATAAAGCGTCTCTGTCCTGCGCATGGTCTGACGGATCGCCTCGCGGGACGCAGACAGGATGCCACCGTGGACCACATCAACCTGGTCCTGACGGGTGAGCTGTTGGCCATACTGCGTGTAAAGCGCCATGTCAGATTGCGTATCATATGAGATAACTTCGACTTGCTTGCCCAGTAATCCACCATCCGCATTGATTTGATCGACCGCTAAACGCATGGCGATATCCATCGGCTTACCATAGGCGTCAAAGGGGCCTGATGTATCCAGAATGGACCCGAGTTTGATCGTCTCACCAGCCATCACAAAGCTTGGCATCATCGCAGCGCCGGTCAGTGCCGCGCCGGTTCCCAGAAATTTACGTCGATTGAGATTTGTCATAGTATCCTCCACGCATGGTTCCCCACCACGCTCTGTTGGTTGCATCACTTATTTGCTTTGTCGTCTTTTGCCTTGATGCGGTTGGCGTAATCGGCCGTGCGGCCTGCAATATTGGGATCGAAATCAAGTCCGATCTCCTCTCCCATTTGCTTCATGGCGGGCAACCGAACGGCCATGCCCAATATCTGATCCATCGCCGCTCCAAACGCCCCGTCAGCACCCCCATCGCCTGAGCCGCCAGTTGGCGTGCCCATCCCTCCGATGTGGTTGATTTTGATCGAGTCGATCTTTTCAACAGGCTTCATCATCTGCGTCATGATCTCGGGCATACGATCCAGACGTTTCTCCTCAAGGCGCATCCCGACAAGCGTTTCACTCATCGAGTTGTCGGCCTCTATCAGGGCCGTCTTGGCCTTTGCTGCAGCCTCGGATTTGGCCAACTCAGCGCCGGCGATTGTCTTGGCAGCCTCCGCCTCGGCCTTGGTCTTAACAGCCAGTGTTTCGGCATCACTCTTGGCCTGAGCCGTGCTGAGTTTGATTTCTTTTGCGAGCTTCAGTTCGGCCGTTTCAAGTTCGCGCCGCGCGACGGCCTTTTCTTTCTGGGCCTGAACATCCTCTGCCGCCAAAAGAACCGCGACCCGCGCGGATTCCTCTGTTGCCTGCGTTTTGAATTCCGCAGTCCGCAACTCGGCCAGCTTCGTGTCATTCTCGATTTTGTTTTCTTCCAGCGCGAGAATGGCCGCCATCTCTGCGCGGCGCAGCGCCTCGTCATTTGCGACTTTGGCCGCCTTGATCTGGTTGGCAGAGGTCAGTTTTTGCTGCTCGATCAAAAACTCGGCTTCAGACTTGGCCGCCTCCTTCTTCGCTCGCGATTGCGCTTCGAGCTTTTCAAGCGCCTCTTGCTGCGCGATTGTCGCCTCTCGTTCGGTGCGGTCAATTTCAAGTTGTCGTTGGTGCTTGGCCAACCCGCTTTCCCGCACGGCGATATCGGTTTCCGTTTCGATGCGAACCCGCTCGCGGCGCTGCTCTGCGATCAGTTCAGCGTGATGACGCAGCCCCTTAGCCGCAAACGCGTTTTTCTCGTCAAACTGCGATAAATCGCTTTGATCGACACGGATTAATGAAACAGAAACAAGGGACAGCCCTAATTTTCCAACTTTCGCGGCCACCGCGGCTTCAACATCAGATATGAAACTTGAGCGGTCAGAATGCAGCTGCTCAAGCGTGCGTTTCGCTGCTGCGTTTTGCATCGCATCCACCAAAGAACCCGACAGCAACTCTTCGATGGCGTCTCCACCTCGCTCAATTTTTGATCCTAGCGCCTGTGCGGCAGTTGCGACAGCGTCGTCGCGGCTCTCAACGTGGAACTCAAACTCCATTGCGACATCGGCACGCAATTGATCCCCAGTCAGGAGGCCTTGGTTGCCCTTACGCTCAGCCGCGAATGTGACGGCACCCATTGTCACCCGCTGAACATGGTGCAGGATTGGAATGGCGATACAGCCGCCACTCAGGACAATTTTCTGGCCACCAAGACCTGTCCGAACGAGAGCAGAATTCAGCGTTGCCTTAGCATAGAATTTCTGGAGAAACCAAAGGCCCAGTAAAATGACAACGACCAGAATGATGATGGATACGACCCAAGTCAAAGCTACCCTCCCAAGTAGACGAGATGTCGGGATCGCGCTTATCGAAGTCGCAGCAAGCCCCGTCAGCTAAGGCTTGCCGAATTAACTTTCCAATTCAAGTATTTTATTTTCCGTTTCAACTAAAACGTATAACCATTTGATTTATAGCTCTTTTATGATCTCAAAAAGGGCACCGTCAGCCTTGGCCAGGTATATCGGTGCTTCATTCAGGTTCCGTTTGCTATGGCGCGATCGCCGCACGGAATCAAATTTTATCGCGCCCAGACTGCGGCTATCCTTGTCCCGCCAGTCGTCCTTATAGGCTGTCATCAGGCCTGCCAGAAACTGCACACCCTCGTAGGTGGACTGGCCCAAGGCGTTCAAGGCAGGCGCAGTATCCCCGTGAATGCGGTAATATCTTTCGCGGAAATTCTCGTTTTCAGGCGTCGCCAAGGACCCGAAATATGATGCCGCCGAATACAGGCGCTTGAGATTTTCCTCACCGCTCGCCAACAACCCGTTCTCTTCAATCGCGCATGAAAATCGGACCATGCGGTCATGCATTCCCGCCTCACCAAATGCGCGGTTGAACGTGACAGCATCCTGACCAACAAGAGAGAGCAAAACCGCCTCAGCATTGGATTGCGCAATCTCGGACACAAGGCTCGACATATCGCTGACACCGAACGGCAAATAGCGCTCGTAGGTGATATGTGCGGACAACTGAGATAGTTTTTTGGTGGCATAGCTGTTCGATGAACGCGGCCAGACATAGTCATTGCCCACAAGCGCCCAGTTCTTGATCTTCATATCTTTGCAAAAGTGTTCCAGCGCGGGCCCAAGTTGGCGGTCTGGCGTGTCACCAATTGCAAAAATACCCTTTGTATTTTCACCTCCCTCATAAAGTGGGGTATAGATATAGGGGACGCGCTGCCGGATGATCTTGCTCAGGTTTTGACGCACAGCACTGATATGCATCCCAACAATCGCATCAATCGCTTGAATTTCAATTAGCGAGTTGATCACTTCTTCGACTGGTGTCTGCGCCTCAAGTGCTGAATCAATCATGATCAGCTCGACTGGGCGGCCATCTATTCCGTCTTTCTCATTGAGCTGGGCAACCGCGACCTGCGCACTAGATATACAGGATGGCGCCCACAAACCCGCTGACCCGCACATTGGAATGAGCAAACCAATACGAAACGTATTCCTCGGAAAATCTGATAGTTTGCCTTCGATTTCGCTTAGCTCGCTTGGCGCGATTACCTTAGGCGAGCCCGGACCGGCACTTTTGGAGTTATTGGCAACCAACATGAATAGTAAAATGCGTTGAAATTGCTTTCCAAGTCAATTAATTTGCAATCTGGACCCAAAAATACGAGAATAACAATGTCGAGCCCACACCCAGTTCAATCCTACCTGTCCTACTCGCTCGCAACGGCGCACCGCAAAGTTCACGGTGCGCTGAGTAAACGGTTGAGGGAGTTTAACGTTCAGGTAGAAGCTTGGCGCGTGATGGAAATTCTCGAAGCCGGCGCAAAACTGACGATGGGAGACCTGGCAGAGGCTGTCTTGATGAACCCGCCAACGCTGACAAAGCTGGTTGATCGAATGGTGTCTGACGGCATCGTCCACAGACAGATGGCAAGCGTCGATCAGCGGCAGGTCAACCTTGTTTTGACAGATTTGGGCAGGAAACGCGTTGAGCAAATCCGCGAGCAAGCACGACTTGAAGACGATGCGATTTTCAACAAGATCGGAAGTGAAAAAGCCGATTTACTTCGCAAAATTCTGGGTGAACTTGTTAGCTAGGATCCGGACCCTAAGCCCCCCGAGAAATGGACACGTCTTGTCAAAAGGCGCTCGCGAGTATCATTTTCGACAAACCTGTTTCGATTAGGTCATGTTTTGCCATTGACCTGAGCCCCGTCTTTCACTCCGGCCAGGCTTTGTTGCACAAATCGGGGTCTGAGCGCATTTCCCCTTTCCCTGGGCGGATTTACCCTACGGGCTCTGTGACGGGTATGCCAAGAGCGGTGTAGCGGTTTAGGACCGCGATGCGGACTTGGATTTCCGCTACCTGCCGGTCGAAGTCCCAGGCCATCAGCGATTGGCCGAGCAGCTTCACACAGTGCATCTTGGTTTCAACGCGGCTTCGGCGGTGGTATCCGCTCCATCGTCGCCACAGCGCGCGCCCTAGGTATCGTGAGGCATTGACCGCTTCGTTTCTTGCGATGGCTCCGGCGCTTGTGGGTTTCCACGGTTTGGCCGCCCCTTCGTTTGTTAGGAGTGCTACTCGACAATTTCAGCCCATCTTAATAGAGTCTACTCTCTAAGTCCTCAGGGTCCGGCGTCAAATGCGTGACATAAACATCAGAGCAACCGAATACTTCGAATCCGTGGCGCGGCTCGGGACGGTTACGAAGGCCGCGCAGGAACTCGGCGTATCCCCATCGGCCGTAAGCCAGCAACTACGAATCCTAGAAGAGCAATTTGGCGTCAAACTTTTTCGCCGCGAAAAACGACGGCTTATTCTGACACTGGACGGAGATCGGCTGTTTCAAACCACGACCCAGGCCTTCAGTGCCATCCGAAACGCCCGAGGCGCGATCTCGCGCCAGCGGGATACACGCAATCTGACCCTTCGGGTCAGCCCCAGCTTCGGCGTTCGTTGGCTTGGTCCAAAAATCGCAAATTTTGCGACAGAAAATCCCGACTGGAACATCCGCATTGACGCAACGCCCGACTTCACCGCATTCGATACCGAGGCGGTCGATTTTGACCTGCGCTACGGTTTGGGCGGTTGGACGGGCCTGACAGTCAACAACGTCATGCATGATCTTGTGCTTCCGCTGTGCAGTCCGGATTACCTTGCTTCGTTGCAGGAACACTCCGACGATCCGCGCGAACAGATCAAGGCGGCGCGCCTGATCGACAGCGTGAAGATGCTGTATCGTTGGGATCTATGGCTTGCTTCGAACAAGATCGAGATCGAGGGCCTAACATATCCTTTTCGCTTCGACCGATCCTCGATGTCGATTGAACTGGCAAAGCAGGGCGGCGGGCTTGCGCTTGACAGCGTGACGCTCTGCCTGCCGGAACTGCAGCGCGGTGAGCTTGTACCGTTCTCGACGAAATTCGACGTTATAGATTTCCCGGCCTATTGGTTCGTTTGTCCGCCACGCCACTTCAACCGCCGGATCGTGAGCCGATTTGCGAGCTGGCTTCAGTCCAGTGCAGACGAGCACGAAGCGGCCGCGCGCAAGTTTCTGACCGGCTTGGGGTGCAGCTTCCGGCCCGAATCCGGGCCGGAACTGATCGATGTGAAACCCTGGGGTATTTAGTAAATCGTCAAGGCGGGTACGTAAGAGATGAGCAAAAGGACCACGATTGCCACACCGTAGAACGGCAGCAACCACTTCACGGTCTGGCCAATACTCGCACCCGAGATCGCCGAGGATATGAACAAAGTCGTGCCAACAGGCGGGGTGTAAAGACCGATCGCCAAGTTGACGACCATCATCAGACCAAGCTGCACAAGGTCCAGACCGATCGCATTGCCGATCGTGACGAATAGTGGGCCGAGAAGAAGAACTGCGGCAGGCAGATCGAGAAACGCGCCAACGATCAGCATCACCACATTCAAGGCAAGGATAACCATCCAGGGTTCTGAGAAGGTCAGTTGTACCCATTCAGCAAGCTCCTGTGGGACTCGCTCGGCAGTCAGAACCCACTGTATCGTGGAGGATGCCATGATGATGATCATGACCGCGCCGGTCATCAGCCCGGTGTCGACCGAAGCCTGCCAGATTCCACGCCATGTGAGGTCGCGATAGACAAGGCCGGACACCAGGAGTGCATAGGCCACCGCCATGACGCTGACCTCGGTCGGCGTGGCGACACCGAAGCGCAGGGTGCCGATCACGAAGATAGGCATAAGCAGCGCGGGGATCGCCGCGAAAATCTGCGGCTTGAACGCCCGGAAGCCGCCTTCGAGCGGTGAGCGCGGCAGGTTCTTTCTTCCCGCCACCACCGCGACTGCCGCGAACATACCAACGCCGAGCATGACACCCGGCAGGATACCGGCGATGAACAGGTCAACGATTGAGACATTGGACACGAGGCCAAACAGGATCAGCGGAATAGACGGCGGGATCAGGACCGACACGGTCGACGAGGCCGAGTTGATCGCGGCCGAAAACCCGGCCGGATAGCCTTCTTTCTTCTGCACCGGGATCAGCGCATTACCAAGCGCGGAGGCATCGGCCACCGCCGAGCCGGACACGCCGCCAAACATCACCGAACCGATGATCGAGACCTGGCCGAGCCCCCCTTTGAAATTGCCGACAATCAGTCGTGCGATATTGACGAGATAGACGCCGAACTTGCCCGACATCATCAGGTTGCCGGCGAGGATGAAGAACGGGATCGCCAACATTGGGAAGCTTTGTGTCGGCGTATAGAGTCGCTGTGCGATCACTGCCATCGGCTTGCCGTCGAGCCAGAGCGCAGCAGCGACCCCGCCCAGCATGGCATGGGCGACAGGGACCGAAATCGCCAGCAGAATGAAGAAAATCCAAACGAGGGGAGCGGTCATGACGGTCTCCTTTCAGCTCAGGCTTGCGTGTTGGGGATCGTGATTGACAACATCATCGCCGGACAGCGCCCTAAAGAGGTTGAGCGCGGCAATGATCGCTATGGCCGCGAAAGCGTAGACAAGACTCGAATACCCCCAAACCTGCTTTATGCCGAGGGTCGACAGGGTCTGGAACTGCGAGGCCTTTAGAATTGGCTGGCTGGTCCAGAGAACACTAATAGCAATGATCAGGATAATCGCTTGGATGATCAGATTGAGTCCGAGAAGCGCCCGGCCTCTCAGCAAATCAGAAAGCAGCGTGATCGCAATATTGCGCCCGCGCGCCGAAGCAATCACGAGCCCACCAGCCACCAACCAAGGCAGCAGGATCGCATGTATTTCAGAAGCCCATGGGATGCCGGAGCCAAGAGCGTAGCGTAGGATCACATTGACGAGAAGTGCTACGAACATTAACGCGAGACAGGCTGCCACGATGATCCGGCCGCTCCAGTCCAGTACGTTAGTAGCCCCGCGAGCCAGGCTGAGGAAGGGGCTGTTCTGCCCCTTCCCGCCATTCTCTGGGGGCTTGCGGTCCCCGGCGGACATCAAAGGCCCGCCGCTTCGCGCAGTGCCGCAACGAGCTCAGGGTACTGCTCCGCGTACTGGTCGTAGACGGACTGCGTTGCTTCTTGATATGCCGCCTTGTCGGCTTCGGCGAAGATCGCGCCTTCGGCTTCCATCGTCGGCCGCAGCTCCTCGTCAGAGGCCAGTACCAGGCTTCGCTGCATCTCGCCGGCTTCGGCCACGGCGTCGGTGACACAGGTTTGCGTCGCCTCGTCAAGGCCCGACCACCAGGCCAGGCCCGCGACGACTGGCGTGGATTCGTACTTGTGGCCGGTCAGTGTGACGTAGGGGGTAATTTCGTGAAGGTTGGCCGAGTAGATGTTCACAAGCGGGTTTTCCTGCCCGTCGAAGACACCGGATTGCAGCGCGGTCGGCAGTTCTGACCATGCCAAAGGAGCTGGAGATGCGCCCAGAGCCTCAAAAATGTCGACCGTCATCTGATCGGGAGGAGTGCGGATCTGCATGCCCGACAGGTCAGCAGGAGTTGGAACGCCCTTCTCAGTGTGTGTGACGTTCCGGATGCCGTTGTCCCAGAAACCCAAAACCTTGAGGCCTGCGTTGTTGGCGCGTGCGTCGATCATGTCACCGACTTCGCCGTCAAGCACGGCCCAAGCAGTCGGCAGATCCTTGAACAGGAAGGGCAGCCCCAAGAGGCCCACTTCCGGTACGATCTGGCTCATTGCGCCTTGGCTGTTGGCGGTGATGTTGATGACACCTGCCGTGGCAGAGGTCAGCATCTCGGAGTCGTCACCCATCGTAGCAGAGGCTGCCACGTTGACGGTGTGCTCGCCGCCCGTACAAGCAGTAAAGAGTTCGGCGAACTCCTCGGCTGCAACATAGCGAGGGTTACCCGGGTTGGAGCCGTGGGCGAAAATAATCTCGTCGGCTTGAGCGGTGCCGGCGAGTAGGGTTGTGGTGGCCAGTACAGCCATTAGCGTTGTCTTCATTGTAGGTTCCTCCCTTTGAGAAGACTTCAGGTTTTGGCGCCACTCCTCATGGCACCGGCTTTCAGCTCGGTGATCAGTGTATCAAAGAGCCTCCATTGACGTCGACCTCAGTGCCTGTGCAGTAGGCCGAAAGGTCAGACGCTAGAAACAAGGCGCAGCCTGCGACGTCTGACGCCGCTCCGGCTCGGCCCATGGGAATGCCGTCCAGCACCATCTGTTGCTGATCAGCGGTCAGCTTACCTGCTGTGATGTCAGTGGCGATGAAGCCGGGACAGATGGCATTCACGCGCACGTTGTCGGGGGCCAGCTCACGCGCCATTGCCTTGGTCAGACCAAGGACACCGGCTTTGGCTGCGGAATAATGCGGCCCGCCAAAAATACCGCCGCCGCGCTGCGCAGAGACGGACGACAGGTTGACGATGGAGCCGGATTTCTGCGCTATCATCCCAGGGATGACGGCCTGGCTCACATAAAGCGTGCCGCGCAGGTTCACGTCTGTCACCGCGTCATAGTTCTGCGGCTCGATCTCCATGATCTTGAGTGGCTGGGTGATCCCGGCGTTGTTGACCAGAATGTCAATCCGGCCCCAGCTGTCCATCAGCGTCTGGATTGCCGCATTGCAGGCATCTTTGTCAGTGACGTTACAGGCGAGACCGACATGACCCTCTCCGAGGTCCGCCGCTGCGGCCTTTGCCGCGTCCGCGTCGAGATCCAGAATGGCGATTGTTGCGCCGTGTTCGGCGAACATTTGCGCTGTCGCCTTGCCGAGACCTCGGGCCGAGGCCGCGCCGGTCACAATGGCGTACTTGTTCTTCAGAAGCCCCATAGCCTCTCTCCTCCCTTAAATTGTGTTGGACTGACCGAACCCAAAATCGTCACAGCCAATCTTTGATCTTCCCCGCGATCTGGCCGACCGTCAGGCCGTACATTTCGTGAAGCGTCGGCAACGCGCCTGCCTCAAGGAATTCGTCCGGAAGACCAATCATTCTGAACGTCGGGGTTACTCCGTTCGTCAGCAGGGTCCGCGCAACCGCCTCACCAAGTCCGCCAACGACGGTGTGGTTTTCGGCCGTAACGACCAGACGTCCGCCCTTCTGTGCCTCCGCAAGGATCGTCTGGGTATCCAGTGGCTTGATCGTCGGGACGTGCAGAACGGCAGCCTCAACCCCATCCGCTTCGAGTTGGACGGCGGCGTCCAGCGCACGCATGGTCATGAAACCGGTCGAGATGATTAAGGCATCTTTCCCGTCGCGTATGATCTGCGCTTTGCCCAGCTCGAACTTGTAGTCTGGTTTGTGGCGAGTCAGAACGCTCGGAACCTTGCCCCGTGGCAGTCGCGAATAAACCGGACCGTCATGCGCGGCGATCTGCGGCACCATGCCTGCGATATCGTCGGCATCGCACGGGTCAATGATCGTCATGTTCGGCAGGCCCCGGAAGATCGCCAGATCTTCGGTCGCCTGATGCGACGGTCCGTAACCGGTGGTCAGGCCAGGCAAGGCACAGATAATCTTGACCGGCAGGTTTTCTTCAGCAATCGCCATTGCAATGAAGTCATAAGCGCGCCGCGAGGCGAAGACAGCATAAGTCGTGGCAAAGGGATTAAAACCTTCCCGTGCCAGCCCGGCGGCGGCCGACATCAACAACTGTTCCGCCATACCCATCTGGTAGAACCGGTCCGGCATCGCTTTGGCGAAGACATGCAGATCTGTGTATTTGGCGAGATCGGCGGACAGACCGACAATCTTGTCGTCTTTCTGGGCGGCCTCGACCAGGGCATGGCCGAAGGGTGCTGCCACCGTGTCATAGCCCTCTGCCGCCAAGGAGGCTATCATCGCGGTCGTCGCAACCTTCTGACCGTCCGGGCCAAGCTGGACCGTGCGCGGCTCGTATTTGCGCTTCATCGAGGCGAGGGTCATTGCGGCTTTCCTTCTTCCAGCTTGGCCAGGGCTTTGGACCATTCGTCGGCTTCCACGCGCACGAAGTGAGTGATTTCGCGGCTTTCCAGGAAATCTACGCCCTTGCACATGCGTGTGTCGAAAATTATGACACGCGGTCCGGCATGGTCGGTGTTGCGTGCCTCATCGAATGCGGTCACGACGGCATCAAGATCGTTTCCATCCACCCGCTGCGCGTGCCAGCCGAAGGCGGCCCATTTTCTCTCTTCATCCCCTTGCGCCAGCGCCGCGCGCGTCGGCCCGTCAGCCTGCTGATTGTTGAAATCGACCAGACAAATCAGGTTGTCGAGCTTCCACTGAACGGCAGACATGACCGCTTCCCAGGTCGATCCTTCACCCAGTTCGCCGTCCGACATGAGGTTGTAGACGAAGGCGGGGCTTTCCTTGCGCTTTAGGCCAAGAGCCGCGCCGACAGCGATGCCCAGACCGTGACCCAACGATCCACCGGTAATTTCCATACCGGGCGTGTAGGACGCCATGCCAGACATGGGCATCCGGCTATCGTCCATACCATAGGTTTCAAGCTCGTCCTCCGGCAGGATTCCTGCCTCCATCAACACCGAATAAAGCGCGATGGCATAGTGACCGATAGAGAGGTAAAAGCGATCCCGACCTTCCCATTCAGGGTCTTCTGGCCGGTATTCGAGTGCATGGAAATACGACGCGGCAAGTACGTCCGCCACGCCGAGAGCCTGGCCGATATAGCCTTGTCCCTGAACCTCGCCCATCAAGAGCGCTTTGCGCCGGATGTTCCACGCGCGTCGCTCGAGCGAGACGTTGGATTCAGAATGTCGACGAACTGTTTCCATGATTTCCTCCCTTTGCCCAGTTGGGCGTCGGAGGAATTGATAGCAGAGCACACTTCACCGGTCTTTTATCTAAATTTACAGACTTTGTTAGCTCAGCTTAAATGACCTTCATAATCTACGGAACGACTACAGCCAGACCGGCCGCTCTCAAATCAGGTCGTTGGCATCGGCCAAGTTTGGCCGCTGCAATGTCTGTCTGACACGGATTGTACCAGTTCGCGCCCGACGCAGCATTGGTCAGAATGCGCTCTTTGCCGCCGAATGCGTCTGCGGCGTGTCCCAAAGAACAGGCGACCTGACAACGGCCATTCAAACTGCCTGTAAAATTTAGGTGTCAGCGCGGTGCTGATGTCTGGGTTTGGCGGGAGGATTGGAGGGCGTAATATGCCAAGAGTCCAACTTCCCGCTGTCACCCCGAAACGAAGACCCTGGAACCAGGGCCGGATCATCGGCCAGAAACGACCACTGTTGCCGAAACAGGTCTGGGCGACCCTCGACGTGATCGCGCGCGTCGAACTGCCCGACGAGGACATCTACGCCACGCACACCAACCTCAAGATGAAGAAGATCGCCCCTGGCTTCGCCAAGATCACCAGCCATCTGAGCAATGCCGGCACCCTGGCCGTGCAGCCGGTCGACGGGGAAGTGCCCGAACATCTCGACCTACCGCGACTGCTGCGCGACTTGGCCTACCGGACCGCAGGGGCCCCGGCGATCCTGCTGGTCGGCAATCCTCTCTACCACGACGCGACCATGCCCGGCGCGTCGACCCGGGACGCCTGGCCCAGCGACGCCCACTACGCGCTCACCCCTGCCGAGAGCCCCTTCGGCACCGCCGACATGGAGGACCGGCTCGTGGGGCTGAAGATCAACTGGTGCATCACTCAGGACGACTTCGTGAACGGCGCGCACGAAGCGGGTGTGCATAGGGCCAACGCCATGATGATCGCGGGCTACGGCGCCCAGCTGGTCACCTACACGCCCAACCTGACCCAGTGCTTCGAGCGCACGGCGGCGGGCGATGTGTCCGGGGCGGACAGCTTCCCGCCCCTCGATCCCGGCGCCCGCCTCACCGGGGAAGGCCGGCGGTCACCATCACCGCCCATCCCCGTTCGGTGGAACTAGGTGTTCCTAGCCGCGTGTCACGGTCGAGCGAAACGGTTTAGCCGTTGCAATAGCGTCCGTCCCGCCTTCCCGAACGCTTCTATATCCATTTGGAACACCATGCTGTGATGGCAGCGCAGTTCGACGGAACAGACATTCATGCAGCCCGCAGCATCGGTCAAAATGGGCTCACTGCCAACCTTCGCTGCGCGGCAGGGACAAGCGCCTGATCGCCCCGCGCGGCTTCGCTTCCGGCCCAAACCGGCCCTTGTGATGCGCTGAGACCAACGTCCGCTTTTAGGCATTGATCCGGGTAACGAACCAGCTTTTCAGAAGTGGTTCTGCTTTTTGCAGGATCGGGTCGGCTGATTAGTGTCAGCTGTTCAGCCTGGCGGTGCCTTGGTTTCACAAAGCACCGCCAGAATATCTCAAAACATGCCATTTTCATTTGCACTGTTCTTGGGCATCACCTGCAACACGTCCCAATGCTCGACCACCTTGCCGTCACCGTCCATACGGAAAATGTCCATTCCAGCATATTCCAGACCTTCGGGCCAGATCTGATGGCAATGCAAGACGACCCGGTCTCCCTCGGCCAAAGCTCGTTTCACGAGGACTCGCTTGCCGGGGTATTCCACCGCCATCTGTTCGAAATAGGCGATGAAAGCCTCTTTACCGTCACCGACATGTGGGTTGTGCTGAATGTACTCATCCCCCGCATAGGTCTCGATAGCAGTGCGGGGCTGACAATCGTTGAACATCTGTTAGTAAAACGCCACCACATTGCGTTTGTTTTTCTCCAAGTCGTGCATCAGGTTTTTCTCTAGAAGGGAAAGTGTTGATGTGGATCTTCGATGGTCACCCAGCGGATCGAGGTAAAGGCGTCGATTGCCGCCTTGCCGCCAAATCGGCCATAACCACTGTCTTTGACACCACCAAACGGCATTTGCGCTTCATCCCCAACCGTTGGACCATTGATGTGGCAAATCCCACTTTCGATCTGATCGGCCACGGCCAATGCTCTTTGGATGTTGGAGCTATAGACCGCTGCGGACAGGCCATAAGCCGTATCATTGGCCACGCGAATGGCCTCGGCGTCGTCTTTGACGCGAATGATCGGCTTTACCGGGCCAAAGCTTTCTTCGGCATAGACCGTCATGTCTGGTGACACGGTGTCAATCAAAGTCGCCTCAACGATTGAACCGTCGCGGTTCCCACCTGCGATTACCTTGCCGCCCTTGGCCCTTGCATCTGCAATGATGGCATCCATCTTTTCTGCAGCTTCCGGCGTGACCAGAGAGCCCAAGACCACCTGGTCGCGCGGGTTTCCTGCGGACAAGGCATTGGCCTTGGCGGCAAAGGCTTCGATGAATCTGTCGGCGATGCCCTCGTGCACAATAACGCGCTCTGTCGACATGCAGATTTGACCCTGATTCATGAAGGCCCCAAAGGCGGCACCATTCACAGCGGCCTCCAGATCGGCATCGTCGAGAATAATCAACGGCGCTTTACCACCCAATTCCAGAAGCACTGGCTTCAACTGTTGTGCAGCCTTAGTGGCAATGATGCGCCCGACACTGGTGGATCCGGTAAAGTTGATGTGGCGCACTTCCGGCGCAGCAATCAGCGCGGCAACGATGTCGGCGGCATCTTCTGGCGCGTTGGTGACCACATTCATAACCCCATCTGGAAATCCAGCTTTGCGAAAGGCTTCTCCAATTGCCAGATGCGTGGCAGGGCATAGCTCGGACGCCTTCAGGATTGCTGTATTGCCACATGCAATGGCCATCGCGACGGCGCGCACTCCCAGAATGATCGGCGCATTCCATGGCGCGATACCCAGACAAACCCCAAGTGATTTGCGCTGTGCCATGGCCAAAGTGCCGGGCTTGTTTGCGGGAATAACCTCGCCTGTAATCTGTGTGGTCATGGACGCGGCTTCGCGTAGCATTCCGGCGGCCAGCATACAGTTGAATCCGGTCCAAGGTGCTGTGGCCCCGGTTTCAGCGGTCGCCGTTGCGATGATCTCAGGTGTCATCTCTTCCAGTGCATCGGCGGCTTTCAACAGCAAGCCTCGACGCTCAGCGGGGCCGGTTTTTGACCACGCCGGATAAGCCGCACCTGCCGCTTTGGCAGCGATTAGGACATCTTCGACAGAGGCCGCAGGTGCGACGGTTGCGACGTCCCCGGTAACTGGATCGTGACGTTCGTAAGTTCGCTCGCCCGACGCGGCCTGATCCTGACCGCCGATCAACATGGAAATATTCATTTGTCTTCTCCTGGAATTTGCGGTTACGCAAGGCCGTTGCTGGTGGCATCAATGTTGGCACGCATTCCGCCATCAGCGGCGATGTTGACACCCCGCATCCAGACAGAGCCATCACCTAACAAAAACACCACGACTGGCGCGACATCAGTCGGGCGTCCGGGACGGTCCATGATCCGCATATCCTCTTCGGCACGCTCGCCCAGCGTTTCCAGAAAATCTGCCAAAATCGGTGTTTCCACAGGGCCTGGGCTGACCGAGTTCATACGAATACCCCGATCCCGCCATGTCCAGCGGTTCTCATGTGTCCAAGCCACCAACGCCTGTTTGGAAAAGAAATAGCTGTTTTCCGCGGTGACCTCCTTGTCCTTGCAAAACTGGGCAACGTCCGCGTGTTTCAAGCCTTTGGCAGCTGTAATCTTTGCCACTTCACTTTCCCAGCCGATACCTGCCAAAGAGGCCAAATTCACAATAGACGCATTGTCGGCAAGGCTATCTACCAGCCCCAGCGTCAAACGCTTCAATGCTACTAAGTTCACCGTGACAACGGTGTCGACGGGGGCCGTTGGCGGAACCCCGGCAATGTTGGCCAAGCCATCTGCTTTCAATGGTTTGAGCTTTTCAACCAAGTCGTCAAGCGCGGCCTCAGCGGTCAAATCAACCTGATGAAAGGCATCAACGTCGATTTTTGGAGGATTGCGATCTACCGCGATCACAGTTGCGCCAGCGGCCATTAGTTGGCGTGCGGTTTCTTCGCCAATTCCCGAGGCAGCCCCGGTCACAATGATTTTTTTGCGGTTTAACATGTGCTTTCTCCCAGATCTCAATTGCTCTTTGCGGTGTCCGCGCCACCCAGGTAGGCAGCCTGAACCGCCGGGTCATTCAGCATCGCATCAGCAGCGTTTTCACCGGTGATTTCACCGTTTTCGATCAGATACCCCCGATCAGCGATGGCCAGACTTTGCTTGGCATTTTGCTCAACCAGCAACACGCCCATTCCTGTCTCGCGGATGAGTGACAAGTTGCCGAACAGCTCCTGACACAACAGCGGAGACAGGCCCAGAGACGGTTCATCCAGCATCAGAATCTCGGGGTTGGCCATCATCGCCCGGCCAATGGCCACCATCTGCTGCTCGCCACCCGACATGGTGCGGGTGACTTGGTTTTTTCGCTCCAACAGCTTTGGGAACAGTTCCAAAACCCATTTCAGGTTTTTGTCTTTGCCACGACGCCCGCGTTGCGAATAGGCCCCAAGCATCAGGTTTTCCCACACGGTCAAATCGCCAAAAATGCCGCGCCCCTCAGGGACAAAGGCGATACCCGCCTCGACAATCTCATCAGATTTGCGCGAAAAAATATCCTTGCCGCTTAGCTCAACCCGGCCCTCAGCTTGCCCTTCACAGATGCCACCAACGGCACGCAGAAGCGTGCTTTTTCCGGCCCCGTTGGCGCCCAACATGACAACAATTTCCCCAGGTGAGACGTTCAATGAGACTCCGGCTAACGCGCGGTGAAGACCATAAGAAACAGAAAGATCAGAAATGCTTAGCATTATCCTTCTCCCAAATAGGCGCGAATAACTTCAGCGTCTGACAAAACATCGGCAGGCGTGCCCTCGGCGATTTTCTTGCCCGAGTTCATGACCACACATCGATCACACAGCGACCGGATCGCATCCATCACATGCTCAACAAGGATGATGGTCCGCCCCTCTTTGCGCAGATCGGCGATCAACTCGATACCGATCTGCAACTCGCTGGGGTTCAACCCAGCCAACCATTCGTCCAGCAACAGGATTTCCGGCTCGGATGCCAGCGCGCGCGCCAGTTCCAGCCGCTTCTGGTCGATATAGGTCAGCGACCCGATATCAAGATCCTTTTTGTCGCCCAAATCAAGCCGTTCAAGCAGCGCGGTTGCAAAGCGTTCAGCTTCGCCCCCCCAACGCGGCTTATGGGCAAATGCAGCCCCCGCCACGACGTTTTCCAGAACCGTCAGGGTTGGCAGGATGCGCACCAATTGGAAGGTGCGAGCCACCCCAAACCGCGCAATCTTATGCGGCGGCAACGGGGTCAGATCATGGCCTTCCAGAACAATGGACCCGGACGTTGGCTTCAACGCGCCAGAAATCAGGTTCATGGTGGTAGATTTGCCCGACCCATTGGGGCCGATGATGCCCATCACCTCGTGTTCGCGCACATCAAAGCTCATGTGATTGACCGCTACCAAGCCACCAAAACGCTTGGTGAGGTTGCTGACATGAAGGATTGTTTCTCCGGGGATCATTTGCGCACCCTCCGCATGATAGTCTCAACTAGGCCGACAAGTCCGTTCGGAATGAAGTAGACAATCAGCAGGAAGGTCAGCCCCAACAGCAAGGTTGTCGAGCTTGGGAAAGAAATAGTTATGGCTTCCCAGACCAGTGTGAAGGGGACGACACCGACCAGTGGCCCCCACAACCGATGCACGCCACCTAGCAAGGCCATGATCACGACCATGAAGCTCAGCTCGGGTGAAAAGACGACATTTGGTTCAATGTATGAGTACCGTGGCGCCACAATGGCTCCGACCAATGCCGCGAAAAACCCGGTGGTCACAAACAAAACAACCTTGGACCAGGCCGTATTGATGCCGACGTGACGGGCCACTTCTTCGTCATTGCCTAGAATGCGCAGAGCAAAACCCAATCGGGATCTGTTGATCCACCAGCCCACCAGAAAGACAACCACAGCAACTGCCAGCAACATCCAGTAAATGTGCTCTTCGGTGAAGTCGGTCAGCACATATAAGCCGCGCGAGCCCAGAAAATTGTTCTGCACCCAGGACACAAGGTTTCGGATCATCTCGGCCAGGCCAAGCGTGAAGATCACAAAGTACACGCCCGATAGGCGTAACGTGACCAAACCGATCAGCAACGCCAGAAACGCTGCAACAACCGGGGCCATGATCGCCATGGTCCAAAAGGTTTGGTCATAGTCGCTCATACCGGTGCCAACGAGATATCCACCGACCCCAAAGAAGGCACCCGTCGAGAGGGCGATCAGGTGGGTTGGCCCCGAGAACAGTGCCCAGCTTGTGGACAGCGCGATATACATCATCGCGGTTGTGGCGATGGACAGCCAGTACCCATCAGCAATCCACGGGAAGGCAATTGCGACGACGGTAAGCACCGCACCAATAGCAAGATTTCGCAGTTCTGTCGGTTTCATCACACGCGCCTCCCGAACAGGCCTTGCGGACGGAACAACAGCACAGCAAGGAAGATCACATATGCCGCCACAAGAGTGAGCCCAGGATCAACAATGGTCGCTACGGCTGTTTCCACCAATCCAAGGATAAGAGCTGCAATGATGGCGCCGCGAATATCTCCGACACCGCCCATAATGATGATGATCAAAGCCTTCATGGTGAAGATCACGCCAATCGACGCATCCAGAGTGATAAAGGTGGAGATCAGCGTGCCCCCCACAGCAGTAACAGCGCCGCCAACCGCAAAGGCCAGTGCTGAAATCTTGTCGACGTTGATACCGACAAGCCCTGCAGCTTCGGTACTGACAGACACGGCACGCACAGCGGTTCCGGCATATGTATGGTTCAGCCAATAATACAGCCCGGCACCAATGCCGACCGCCACCAGAAACGCCACCAAACGGTTTTGCGCTACGGTGCTGCCAAGAATGGAAAAGGGTTCGGCCAAAAAGGAATAGGTGAAGTATTCACCGTGGATCGACACCATGATCCCAACAAGCGCAAAACTCATCCCGAAGGTGGCAAGAATTGAATCGACTTCTAATTGGCCTTGGCTCTTAGCGCGTCGCACCAGTGGCAACAGCAGATAACGATAGGCCAGCCAGTTGCCACCAAACGCCAGTGGCGCGACGATAACGGCCGTCGTAATCGGGCTCAGGTCAGCGACCGTAAAAAGCCAGAATGCGGCCAGGCCACCCAGCACCAACATCTCACCATTCGCGAGGTTCATGATACGGGCGACGCCGTATTGCAGGTTCAGACCCATTGCCATCAGCGCATAAGTGCCGCCCAGCAACAGTCCGGATATGATGATATCCATTTGAATATTCGCCTAGTTTGTAGATGTCCGCCCGACGTGATTTGGTCGGGCGGATGATTGCGACAGGCTTAGTTCCAGCCCAGCTTGGCAACGGCAGAGATCGAGTCGCCCATGCCAGTGTCTGCAACCGCGCGGAACACACCGTCACGCCATTGGCCAACGGACCAGTACCGCTCAGAGTTGTTGTTCTCGTCGAAGGAAACGGGCCCAATCACAGTATCGAACGTATTGGTTTTTATGAATTCAACAGTCGCCGCACGATCAATTGTGCCAACACCTTCGATAGCCTGCTCGAGGACTTGCAAGCTGGCGTAATACGTGGCCGAAGCCCAGAAGTCGGCATCTTTGCCGGTTACGGCTTTATGCGCTTCGCGGTATTCTTGCATCGCTGCGGTGTCGGGATTGACGCCCCCAGCGCCCAGACTGCCTTCGATCTTTGACCCAAACTTGCCCGCATAGGCCGGGAAAGCGGTGGCCACGGCGGTGTAGAACGCTTTGACGTTGAAGTCTTCGATGATGGCTTGCTCGGTCAAAGCAAACGTATCGGGTGGGTAAGACCAGGCAACAAAGGCATCCGGCGCCGAGGCTTTTGCCCCTTTTATCACGGGCGACACATCCGGCGTTCCCAGGGGGTATGATTTGTCATAGACAATCTCAAACCCGGCTTCGGCAAACATAGGCCGTGCTTTGTCAGCCAACTCAATGCCAAAGGCGTCGGCCACGTTCACCATGGCGATCTTGGTGCCGATGGTGCCTGCGTCACGCATCGTCACAAGCGTGTCGCGCACACCTTCAACAAAGCCGGTCGTGGTGCCCAGCGTAAAGAACATGTTCGGGAACCGCTCGGACAGTTCCGGCATCTTGTCGGTGATTGCACTAACGGCGATCAGGGGATAATTGTGCTTGGCATAGATTGGTGCTGCCGCAATGTTAAAGCCAGTGCCATAGGGTGACAGCATGTAGTCAACTTCATCCTGCGTCGCGAGACGTTGAACAGCTTTGATGTGCTCACCTGGGTTGGTCTTGTCGTCATATGAGATGATCTCAACAGGGCGCCGTGCCCCATCCACCATGAGGCCACCGCGATCATTGACCTGCTTGGACCACAGTTCGATATTTGGAATGTGAGTCACAGCATCGCCACCGGCCAAAGGCCCGGTCAGGTGCGACACCACACCGATTTTGATCGGATCAGCGGCTAAAGCGGTTGTCGCCATTAATGCGGTCAGCCCCAAAGCTGCACCGGAGCCCAACACCAGCGAACGGCGAATTTTGTCAAAGGTCATAACGTTTCCTCCCATTTCCTTTGGTTTGTCGTCTCGGTCTCTACTGCGCGGGTCACCCACCGCAGTTCAGTAAACTCGTGAATTGCCCAACGCCCACCAAACCGGCCATAACCGCTCGATTTTACGCCCCCAAAAGGCGCGTGTGGCGAGTCGTTTACAGTGCTACGATTGATATGGCAGATGCCGCTTTGGACTTGCGCAGCCAGTTTTTCAGCGCGTTCAATGTTTTGACTGAACACGGAACAGGCCAGACCATACTCGCTGTCATTGGCAACGGTTATGGCCTCAAGATCATTGGCAACGCGGGTGATTGATAGGATCGGGCCAAAGACCTCTTCGTTGTAGATGCGCATGTCGGTCTCGACGTCATCCAGCAATGTAGGCTCGACATATGCCTCGCGAAGTTTCCCACCTCCAACAAGCTTGGCCCCCTTTGAAACTGCGTCACTGATCATCCCGGAGAGGCGCTCGGCCGCAGCCAAACTAATAACCGGCCCAACATCCGTTTCCGGTTTGCGAGGGTCCCCAAGAACCAGAGTTCTGCGACCTGCCTCGATCCGCTCGATCAGTGCATCCGCAACAGAATGTAAAACAATCAATCTTTCTGTCGACATGCAGATCTGACCCTGGTTGCGAAAGGCCCCCTTCAGGGCCATGTCCGCCGCGAGATCTATGTCCGCGTCATCCAGTACGACCATTGTAGATTGGCCGCCCAGTTCCAGAAGGGGACGCTTCAGGTGTTTAGCACAGAGCTCTGCGACACGCCGCCCGACCCGTGTCGACCCGGTAAAGTTCACACGTTGCACGACCGGAGATGAAATCAGCGCTTCGACAATTTCCTCACTGTCTTCCGCGCGGGTTTGGACCACCGCAGCAACATCTGCTGGAAGATGCGATGCATCCAGCACCTCAGCGATGAGCCGGAAAGTACGCGGCGCAAACTCGCTTCCTTTGAGGAGAACAGTGTTGCCGCACAACAAGGGCATTGCGATTGCGCGGAACCCCAAAACAAGGGGCGCGTTCCAAGGCGCGATACCAAGGCAAACACCGCAGGGCACTCTTACCGCTTTGCTCTCGATATTCGGAGCGCTTTCGATGCGTTCAACATGGTTAACGTCATCGGCGTAAGAGGCCGTATGACGCAGAATTTCACTCGCAAACCGGACATTGCTTTCTGCCCACTCGATTGGTGTGCCGATTTCTTCGGTCATAGCCGAAATGAACGCGTCACGGCGTTGTTCGAGTTGAACAGCAATATCAAGAAGAATATCTGCACGGTCGGTTGTAGGACGGGCCGACCACGAGGGAAATACAGCGGCTGCCCGAGCAGCAGCTGCCAGACCGGAGGACCGATCATGAGCGTCCTCAATGCTTACAACCTGACCACTTACGGGACTGATGCTTTCAATAACCAAGCCACTTTGCACGAGCGGCACTGCTGACGTGATCGCCATATTCCCCCCCTGAGCCGATAACCCGGCCCCTCCTGTATCCAACAATAACTCTTGCATATTTGCATGAAATGCTAATTTTTGGGCATTCATTGTTAAATTCTGGGGGTTCTGGCGTGAAACAGTCCTACGCAGTCATCCAAGCGGAGCAAGTCGCATTACACAGCCGTACAATACGGTCACGTTTCCCAGATAGGTTTTCCAGCCTCATGTTTCTGGAGCAGGGCCATTTGACTTCCGGCGAAGCAGAAATTGTTACCGTCGGTCCAGCTCTTTGTTTTTGGCCACAAAACCAACATCAAACTCTGAGCCTGAATGCGGGGTCCCGCGCTGTTATTCTGGGTTTGAGTGACACGATTATTCTCGATGCGATCGGCGCCCGCTCCGAATCGGTGCATCTAAGAATGCTCGTTGAACAGACGTTTGCCGCTCCGCTGCCCCATGACACAGACATCGACCAGATTCGCACACTTTTCGCTTGGTTTGCTGCAGAGCAGGCGAAGGAAGAAGGGCAGTCACCCATGTCTCTCGCGGCCTTTTTGCGTCTTATGCTCATCTGCGCGCTAAGGGCCCACCAGCCCGAACCCATCGCAAAAGGTGCAGAGAAAACGAGTATTCTGCGACGGTTTCGACATCTGGTCGAACTACATTATCGAGATCACTGGCCGGTCTCCCGCTATGCGACAGAATTGGGAATAGACTACGATCGGCTGCATCGAACCTGCAAAAGAAAAACTGGCCGTAGCCCCGCCGAACTTGTTCATGAGCGACTGACAGCAGAGGCCAAGGCCCGCCTTGAAAACTCTGGCTCGCCTCTGAAAAAGATCGCCGCTGATCTGGGCTTTGCGGACGCCACACGGTTTTCACACTTCTTCAAACGCCGCACCGACATGTCTCCGGGAGCATATCGTGCGATTGTTTCACGGCCAGACGGAGAAGACCTTGTTGAACTAAGACGTGGATTCTCTGACTGGCCATAATGGCCACTTCACTCACCCGGAAATTGAAAATCATTAACAAGTGAAAGCATCACAAGTCTAAAAGGAAATCCATGTCATTGAGCGACACTCCCATACTTCTCCGGCCGTCCGCTGCGACAAAGTCGATTTTTCAGTTACTATCCCGGCAGACACTCGCGCAAGTTGCCGCGAAAGTCCGGTTTCCGCCCACCCTTTCTCCTCCATGCCATCCAAATTTAACGAGAGGGATGCCCTCTCGCCGCTCTCCCTGTTCTTTTAGCCTCCCGTTTTGCTGCGCGTTCTTTGTGACGCACAGCAAAACGGGAGGCCTTTTAGGTTTCCAAAGCTGGTGTCGATTTTCAATCACATCAATGGAGACCCCAGATGTATTCCTCCCTGCCCCGCGCGGCGGAGCCTGGAAGGTCAACACCATTTACGGCAACGCCGGACGCGGCACCGGGATTCTGAACATCCAGCTTTACGCTGGCACGCGGGTCTGGAACCGGCTCAACTATCGCAAGGATCCAGAGACCGACAAACGCGTGTCCCGCAAGCGGGATGAGGCTGAACTTCTCACCTGCGACGTGCCCGAGCTTCGGATCATAGAACCGGCGCTCTGGGACGCCGTCAAGGCGCGCCAGGGCACACAGCGCAAGACCCTGAAGAAGTCGGCTCCCGTCGCCCTGCGGCGCAAGAAGTATCTGCTGTCCGGACTTGTCCAATGCGGCAAGTGCGGCGGCAACATGACTGTCGCTGGGACCGGGGCACGGCGTGCCTACTACTGTGCCAACGCCAAAGAAAAGGGCGCTACTGTCTGCACGGGTCTCCCAGGCATTCGCATAGATAAGTTGCAACCCCTGGTCCTTGCCGGGCTCAGAGATGAGTTGATGATGCCTGAGGCGGTCGCACGGTTCTCCGAAGAGTATCGGCGCCATATCGTGGAGGTGAACCAAACGAGGCATGAAGAGACTGCGGTCCTACGTCATGCGATCGCACAGCAGCAAAAATCGATCAACGGATGTCTGCGCGCTTTCAGGGATGATCGTGCAAAAGAGAGAATCTATGACATGCTGGTGGAGGCTGAGGCGACCAAGAAGGAGCTGACAGCACGGGCAGTGGGTTGTGTTATTTTTCACATTTGGGGATTGTATTGGGAGGGAGATTGTCGCTGTGCTTCGCGCCCCGGTCTGCTTCCACGGGTTTGGAATGTAGTGCGGCTCTGCTACTGTTGTTTGCTGTGGCGTGTAGCACCACCGTAGCACCGGGCGTAGCGCACCAACGCGCAAAGCCACCCTGAGGTGGCGTTAAGTGTCTTATTTCATGTATTAATATAGGTTGCGGGAGTAGGATACCCGCCAGCTCTTTGCACCAGAGTGAACCACCCAGGAATTTCAAGACTTTCCTGTGACTGAATGTACCATAGTCTCTCTGCTCAACTTGAAAACGACCGTCAAAAAGGGTGGTGTGGGTTCTGACTACCCTCAGATTACCATATGAAAGGAGTATTGAAGATGGATTTCAAAGCGGACACCTGCCGGACACGGGACACGGGACACGGGATCAAAACGCATCAAATCGCCCGAGGGCGATTAGTGTATTGATATTGCTCAGAAATTATTGGTTGCGGGAGTAGGATTTGAACCTACGACCTTCAGGTTATGAGCCTGACGAGCTACCGGGCTGCTCCATCCCGCGACAGTTATGATGTCCTATCGCTTTTCTACTTGAGGACGATTTGTCCTAGTAGTTAGCGTTAATGTTATCGTTTTTGAGATTTTGGATTTTACTAGGTTTGGCAGTGACCTACTCTCCCACGCCTTAAGACGCAGTACCATTGGCGCAAAGGCACTTAACTTCCGGGTTCGGGATGGGACCGGGTGTTTTGCTCTCGCTATCGCCACCAAACCAAGAAAAATCCAAATCCGATATCTTTGCGAAGCAAAGTATCGCGCGGCAGGCAGCGGTTTTGATTTTAAAACCGCATTGCCGCACGTCAGTTATGTCACCTGGTGGTTTCACAACTGATATCGGAAGAAACAATCAACATTAAGTCCAAGTCCTGTGGTGCTTATTTGGTTCTTGGCTGTCTATTACTAGATCAGATCAAGCCAATCGGGCGATTAGTACCAGTCAACTGAACGTGTTACCACGCTTACATCTCTGGCCTATTGACGAGGTGGTCTACCTCGGCCCTCAGGGATACCTTGTTTTGAGGGGGGCTTCCCGCTTAGATGCCTTCAGCGGTTATCCTGTCCGAACATAGCTACCCAGCACTGCCGTTGGCACGACAACTGGTCCACCAGTGGTTCGTTCACCCCGGTCCTCTCGTACTAGGGGCAACTCCTCTCAAGTATCCTACACCCACGGCAGATAGGGACCGAACTGTCTCACGACGTTCTAAACCCAGCTCACGTACCTCTTTAAACGGCGAACAGCCGTACCCTTGGGACCTGCTCCAGCCCCAGGATGAGATGAGCCGACATCGAGGTGCCAAACACTGCCGTCGATATGGACTCTTGGGCAGTATCAGCCTGTTATCCCCGGCGTACCTTTTATCCGTTGAGCGATGGCCCTTCCACTCGGGACCACCGGATCACTATGGCCGACTTTCGTCTCTGCTCGACTTGTCAGTCTCGCAGTCAGGCTGGCTTTTGCCATTGCACTCAACGAGCGATTTCCGACCGCTCTGAGCCAACCTTCGCGCGCCTCCGTTACGCTTTAGGAGGCGACCGCCCCAGTCAAACTACCCGCCACGCAGGGTCCCGGATCCGGATAACGGACCGCGGTTAGACATCAAGAGTGCGAAGGGTGGTATCTCAAGGGAGGCTCCACCGAGACTAGCGTCTCGGTTTCGATGCCTACCACCTATCCTGCACGTCACAATCCTGATGCCAGTGCGAAGCTGTAGTAAAGGTGCACGGGGTCTTTCCGTCTAACCGCGGGAAGCCTGCATCTTGACAGGCAATTCAATTTCGCTGAGTCGATGTTGGAGACAGCGGGGAAGTCGTTACGCCATTCGTGCAGGTCGGAACTTACCCGACAAGGAATTTCGCTACCTTAGGACCGTTATAGTTACGGCCGCCGTTTACCTGGGCTTCAATTCAGAGCTCTCACCCCTCCTTTTAACCTTCAGGCACCGGGCAGGCGTCAGACCCTATACGTCGTCTTGCGACTTCGCAGAGCCCTGTGTTTTTAATAAACAGTCGCCACCCCCTGGTTTGTGCCCCCGGATTCCACTTGCGTAGGACCCGGGCCTCCTTCTCGCGAACTTACGGAGGTATTTTGCCGAGTTCCTTCAACATCGTTCTCTCAAGCGCCTTGGTATTCTCTACCAGTCCACCTGTGTCGGTTTAGGGTACGATCTTATAGAGGGGCTATTTCCAGGAACCGCTCAGCTGCTCATTCAATCCAATAAGGATGAACAACACCTGCGATCCGTCACCACCTCATGGCCCAGGAATATTAACCTGGTTCCCATCGACTACGCCTTTCGGCCTCGCCTTAGGGGTCGGCTTACCCTGCTCAGATTAGCTTTAAGCAGGAACCCTTGGACTTTCGGCGAGAGTGTCTCTCACACTCTTTGTCGCTACTCATGTCATCATTCTCGCTAGTGATCTCTCCACGGGATCGCTCACGCGCCCGCTTCATCGAAAGCTCCGTGTCTCCAATCCTACCGAAGTAGGTAAGGAGACATGGAACTATGTCACACTACGCTCTGCTACCATGCACTATGTGCATCCTCAGCTTCGGCTCATGGCTTGAGCCCCGTTACATCTTCGCCGCAGGACGTCTTAATTAGACCAGTGAGCTGTTACGCTATCTTTAAAAGATGGCTGCTTCTAAGCCAACTTCCTGGTTGTTTTGGACATCCCACCTGCTTTCCCACTTAGCCATGAATTAGGGGCCTTAGCTGGAGGTCAGGGTTGTTTCCCTCTCCACTACGGACGTTAGCATCCGCAGTGTGTCTGCCGTATAGTACTCCCGGGTATTCGGAGTTTGGTTAGGATCAGTAAGACGGTGAGTCCCCATTACCCATCCAGTGCTCTACCCCCCGGGGTATTCGTACGACGCTCTACCTAAATAGATTTCGCAGAGAACCAGCTATCTCCGAGTTTGATTGGCCTTTCACCCCTAGGCACAGCTCATCCCGATCTTTTTCAACAGATGTGGGTTCGGTCCTCCAGTGCATGTTACTGCACCTTCAACCTGGCCATGCCTAGATCACTCGGTTTCGGGTCTGATCCCACGAACTCATTCGCCCTATTAAGACTCGCTTTCGCTGCGCCTACACCTAACGGTTTAAGCTTGCTCGTGAGACCAAGTCGATGACCCATTATACAAAAGGTACGCTGTCAGGCCGCAAGGGCCCTCCAACTGATTGTAGGCGTTCGGTTTCAGGTACTGTTTCACTCCCCTCGTCGGGGTGCTTTTCACCTTTCCCTCACGGTACTGGTTCACTATCGGTCAGTAAGGAGTACTTAGCCTTCGAAGGTGGTCCTCCGATCTTCAGACAGAATTTCACGTGTTCCGCCCTACTTAATACGTCCTATCATGTTTCGAATACGGGACTATCACCCGCTATGGTCCTGCTTCCCAACAGGTTCTTCTCACACTCAAGGCTCGGCTGGTCCCCGTTCGCTCGCCGCTACTAGGGGAGTATCAATTGATTTCCTTTCCTCCGGGTACTTAGATGTTTCAGTTCCCCGGGTTTGCTCTTATAAACCTATGTATTCAGTTCATAAGTACCTGGTTAAGAACATTATTGGCTACCGAAGTAACAATAATGAACTTTCAGGTGGGTTGCCCCATTCAGAAATTCATGGATCAAAGCTTATTCTCAGCTCCCCATGACTTATCGCAGAGTATCACGTCTTTCATCGCCTCTTACTGCCAAGGCATTCACCAAACGCCCTTCTCGCGCTTGATCTGATCCAGAAATAGATAGCCTAAACCATCAGGATCCAGCCGCTGGTAAGTAGCCGGACCACAATCTCTGAACCAAAAAGCATACTTTCCCGCATTTATGATGCGAAAGTCGTTTCACTACTAAGGCTGTGATGTCGGTCGCAGCCCCTTCGCAAAACAAACATCATAAATACAATTGGTTCCAAAACCTTGCGGAATTAGAACCGGGTTAGTGTACTTGACTTGGACAACTCTGTCGTTTCAAACCGGCAGACCCATGGACGTCCGAGGAAACAGACGTGTTCATAAGCTCGCATCATAAACCCGAAGGTCTAATCAGCACCAATCTGAGATCATCCCCACACTCGGGGCGATCAACAGTGTTGTTGATTGTTTCTCTCTTTACGATATCAATTCGTCCAATTGGACGGTTAAGAACTGCGCACAGTGCTTAACGATCTAATTGTTTAATGGTGGAGCCTAGGAGGATCGAACTCCTGACCTCCTGAATGCAAATCAGGCGCTCTCCCAGCTGAGCTAAGGCCCCATCTTAATCCCGAAGGATGAGTGGTGGGTCGAGGAGGACTTGAACCTCCGACCTCACGCTTATCAGGCGTGCGCTCTAACCACCTGAGCTACCGACCCGGTTTTCGATTTGCAAAGCAAATCAAAACCCGTGTGCGACAGGGTATTGCAAAGCAATGCCCGAGAGCAGCACTCAGTGGTTATGTCACCAGGCAGCGCCAGATAACGGCTGCTGCCGCGACTTGTCTGAAGAGATATGAGGACGGCTCGGTCCAAAGGACATCCAGTAGATGCCCCGATGTTGAACAGTTTTGATTACTGTTCATTGCTAAGTGTATCACGAGGAAGAACAAGTTCTTCTTGCTAGATACATCCTTAGAAAGGAGGTGATCCAGCCGCAGGTTCCCCTACGGCTACCTTGTTACGACTTCACCCCAGTCGCTGAACCCACCGTGGTCCGCTGCCTCAAAAGTTAGCGCACGGCCTTCGGGTAGATCCAACTCCCATGGTGTGACGGGCGGTGTGTACAAGGCCCGGGAACGTATTCACCGCGTCATGCTGTTACGCGATTACTAGCGATTCCGACTTCATGGGGTCGAGTTGCAGACCCCAATCCGAACTGAGACATCTTTTGGGGATTAACCCATTGTTGATGCCATTGTAGCACGTGTGTAGCCCAACCCGTAAGGGCCATGAGGACTTGACGTCATCCACACCTTCCTCCCGCTTATCACGGGCAGTTTCCCTAGAGTGCCCAGCCGAACTGCTGGCAACTAAGGATGTGGGTTGCGCTCGTTGCCGGACTTAACCGAACATCTCACGACACGAGCTGACGACAGCCATGCAGCACCTGTCACTTGGTCTCTTGCGAGAAAGCTAGATCTCTCTAGCGGTCCAAGGATGTCAAGGGTTGGTAAGGTTCTGCGCGTTGCTTCGAATTAAACCACATGCTCCACCGCTTGTGCGGGCCCCCGTCAATTCCTTTGAGTTTTAATCTTGCGACCGTACTCCCCAGGCGGAATGCTTAATCCGTTAGGTGTGACACCAACAAGCATGCTTGCTGACGTCTGGCATTCATCGTTTACGGTGTGGACTACCAGGGTATCTAATCCTGTTTGCTCCCCACACTTTCGCACCTCAGCGTCAGTATCGAGCCAGTGAGCCGCCTTCGCCACTGGTGTTCCTCCGAATATCTACGAATTTCACCTCTACACTCGGAATTCCACTCACCTCTCTCGAACTCAAGACCAGGAGTTTACAAGGCAGTTCCAGGGTTGAGCCCTGGGATTTCACCCTATACTTTCTGATCCGCCTACGTGCGCTTTACGCCCAGTAATTCCGAACAACGCTAACCCCCTCCGTATTACCGCGGCTGCTGGCACGGAGTTAGCCGGGGTTTCTTTACCAGATACTGTCATTATCATCTCTGGCGAAAGAGCTTTACGACCCTAAGGCCTTCATCACTCACGCGGCATGGCTGGATCAGGCTTGCGCCCATTGTCCAAGATTCCCCACTGCTGCCTCCCGTAGGAGTCTGGGCCGTGTCTCAGTCCCAGTGTTGCTGATCATCCTCTAAAACCAGCTATAGATCGTAGACTTGGTAGGCCATTACCCCACCAACTATCTAATCTAACGCGGGCCGATCCTTCTCCGATAAATCTTTCCCCCGAAGGGCGTATAAGGTATTACTCACCGTTTCCAGTGGCTATTCCTTAGAGAAGGGCACGTTCCCACGCGTTACTAACCCGTCCGCCGCTCACTCCGAAGAGTGCGCTCGACTTGCATGTGTTAAGCCTGCCGCCAGCGTTCGTTCTGAGCCAGGATCAAACTCTCAAGTTGAAAGCATCTCGCGATGCTATCCTTGACGTTCGAACCTCTGCACATCTCCAATACTCAGGACCGCTTTTGGGGGCAGATCCCTATGTCCACCCGGCTAAGGATTGGACACGTATCGGAAGTCATCTGTTTGATTGTGCTTCAGTTTACAAAAGTAAACAAAAGTCCGTCAAACAGTGAAGCTGACACTAGATCATCGAACAGACCAAATGGCCCACCCTACTAGCGTTGATATACAGACGTTGATCCATCGAAACGAACCAAACCGCCCACATATCTCTTCAGTTATCATCAATGTCAAAGAGCAACACCTAAAGGCCAAAAACAAGGCCACCGCGCCAATTCCTTAGCGCAACCGCCTCATAACATCCTCCAGATGCCCCAGTCTCTCCTGAGCGTCCAGCAGCCTTTCCTGCCAGTCAGCGACCTCTCAGCCGCCCCACCGTGCCGCGTCTCCGCCGCCGGTAGAGGGGGTTCTAAGTATAACCCAGAGAACCCGCAACCCAAAAACCAATCAAATCACAACTTTCTGCAAAAGAAATGTGAAGTAAAAACAAAATCAACCACTTACCACACAAACCACCCCTACACCCACACCCCAAACACCCTCAAAAACAGCCCCCAAAATCCACAAAACAACCAAAATCCAACTTACCCACAACATTACCCACAGACTCACCAAAGGGAATCAAGACAAACAACACAAAGCCCCAGAGAAAAAGCAGCACCGGCGCTTGGAGCCGGGCTGGGCAGGCAGAAGCGCAACATCTGCATCGCCCAGGGAACAGGGTCAGCCCTGCAAAGCGTCCAGACCGGCGGCAAGATCTTTGTGCATGCCTGCCGCTTCCATATGGTGGCGCAGGCGTTGGTTGTAGCCGCCAGGCGTATTCAAGGCCGTGAGCAGATCCTCAGCAGCGCTGCCAGCCAATGAGCTGGAAATCAGTATCCGCAAAAAGGCTTCTCCCTGTGCCGGGTCAGAAACACGTTGCCCCAGCCAGTTGGCCGCCTCCGCCGTTAGCCGCGCCACAGGCGACAGGACAGCCTGGGCACAGAGGTAGGCGTCCAGCTCGCCTGCGTCGCGCAGCATGAACAGGGTATTTTGCGGCACAAAGATCCGGGTCAGCAGCTCAGCATCCCCCAGCGCCATGATGGCGGACCCGCCTTGTGCAATACCCGGAAAGGGCATCATCACCGCCGCAGCCTGAGCCGGGGCAACCAGTGCGGAGACCTGCTCCAGATCAGCGCCCGCCATAAAGGAGACCACATGCAGATCTGCTGGGAAGGTCAGGCGGTCAAGGATGGCAGGGGCGGCTTGCACCATCAGGCCAAGGAAGATCACCTCGCTGTGATCCAGGATCTCTTGCAACTCGGCGATCTGCACTTCCGGGATCTCCGCAGCGAGGGCGTCCGCGCGCGCCTTGCTGCGGGCGCTGATGCGGATGTCATGGCCCTGCCCGGCCACCCCACGCACAACAGCAGAGGCAATGGTTCCGGTGCCGATAAACCCAAGACGCATGTCAGATATCCTTTAGCAGGCGCAGGGCATCATAGATGGCCGCATGGGTATTGCGTGCCGCCACCGCATCGCCGATGCGAAACAGCTGAAAGCCGCCATCAGGGTTGCTGGTAATGCTTTGCGGGCGTCCGTCGATCAGCGCGCTTTGATCCACTTCACCCCGGTTGGACGACAGCTCTTTGAGATCAAAATACAGATCGTCCAGCGGCAGGGTGCCATAGTTCACCACCACCTGATCATACTGCGCCTCGGTTGTGTGGCCGCTGTAGTCAGTGCCAATGGTCGCCGTCAGCTGGTTGCCACTGGGCCTGACCGACAGCAGCCGCCGGGTGACGGTAAAGCGCACGTCCTTATCTTGCAGCGCCCGCATGTAGGGCACCAGGTTCATCGCCATGATATCAGGTGCAAAGGTGCGATCCGGGGTCATCACCTCTACCTTGGCACCGGCATTGGCGGCGACCTCTGCCGCCATCACCCCAGGGTGATCGCCGCTTTCGTCATAGATCAGCACATTTGTCCCCGGCTTTACATCGCCCGAGATAATGTCCCAGCTGGTCACCACATTGGCGGCCTCCTCGCGGGTTTCGTGCAACATGCTGTTGGGCATGCCGCCGGTGGCGACGATCACCACATCGGGGTTAAGCGCCGTGACATCCGCCGCCTCGGCCCAGGTGTTGAAGCGGAACTCCACATCGCGGGCCGCACATTGCGCCATGCGCCAGTCGATGATCGAGATCATCTCGGCGCGGCGCGGGTTCTGCACCGTCAGGCGGATCTGGCCACCAGGATCGGGCTGTGCCTCAAACACTGTCACCGCATGACCGCGCTCTGCTGCCACCCGCGCCGCCTCCAGCCCGCCGGGGCCGGCACCGATGACAACGACTTTCTTTTTCTCCGGCGCTGGGAGAATGTCATGGGGCATGGTCACTTCGCGCCCTGTGGCTGGGTTGTGAATGCACAGGGCCTCACCCGCCTGATAGATCCGATCCAGACAATAGGTAGCGCCAACGCAGGGGCGGATGTCATCCTCGCGGCCTTCGATGATTTTGCGCACCACATGGGGATCCGCCATATGCGCCCGGGTCATCCCCACCATATCCAGCAACCCGGCCGAGACCGCGTGGCGCGCCGTGGCCACATCGGGAATTTTGGAGGCATGGAACACCGGCATGCTGGTGGCGGCACGCACCGATCCGGCAAAATCCAGATGCGGCGCATTCTTCATCCCCTGTACCGGGATCATATCGGTCATCGCCGGATCGGTATGGATACGCCCACGGTTGACGTTGAGAAAATCCACCTGGCCCGTCTGTTTCAGGATCTTGGCAATCTCCACGCCCATTTCGGGGGTGATGCCGCCGTCATGGGCCTCATCCGGGGCAAAGCGCACCCCAAGCACAAAATCGTCGCCGACGCGCTGGCGCACGGCGGCAATAATATCGGTGGTGAGCCGCATCCGGTCCTCCAGGTGGGCCCGTCCATAGGGGCCATCCAGATCATTGGTCAGCGGCGAGATAAACTGATCAAGCAGATGGCCATGGGTCATGATCTCAACCCCGTCCATACCACCCGCCTTCATGCGTTCTGCCGCATCGGCAAAATCGGAAATGATGCGGGAGATATCCCAGTCTTCCGCCAGTTTTGGGAAGGCATGATGCGCCGGCTCGCGGTGGCGGGTGGAGGACACCGCCGGCAGCCAGTCGCCCTTGTTCCAATGGGTGCGACGCCCCAGGTGGGTGAGCTGGATCATCACCGCCGCGCCGTGGTCATGCACCTGATCGGTCATGTTGCGGATCCAGGGCACCACCTCGTCCTTGTAGGCGAGGATATTGTTGAACACCGGCGGGCTGTTGCGCGACACCGCAGCCGAGCCCGCCGTCATGGTCAGCGCCACCCCGGCCTTGGCCCGTTCTGCGTGATAGGCCGCGTAGCGCTGTTTTGGCATGCCCTCTTCGGGATAGGCAGGTTCATGGCTGGTGGTCATAATCCGATTGCGCAGGGTCAGGTGTTTCAATGTGTAGGGCTGCAAAAGCGGGTCGTTGGACATCGGGTCTTCTTTCTGGGGTAACGGCCTTGAAGTGGTCTCAGTGAACTGGCATCCGACGTATAAGTACACCCCGGATGCCAAAAAGCGGGGTCAATACCAGGCGTCTGGCATCGCGGTTTTGGTTTTGGTGATGAACTCCCGCAGCGCCTCATCGGTGCCGGGGTCCAGATCGGGGGCTTGATAGCTGGCCAGCTGCGCCTTCCATCGGCTGTTGGCGCGGGTGGCGGCATCAACGCCCCCCTGCTCATCCCAGGTTTCCCAGGGCTGCTGGTCATCCATGGCGCTGTCCCAATAGGCGCTCTGGTAATGGCGCAGGGTATGCTGAGTGGCAAACAGATGCTGCCCCGGCCCTCCTTCGGCCAGCGCCTCAAAGCCCAGCGTGTCCTCATTCACCTCAAAGCCTTTGAGGTAGGCGTGCAGGGCACCGCAGAGATCCGCATCCAGGATGAATTTCTCGTAGGACATCGACAACAGCCCGTCGAGAAACCCGGCTGAGTGCAAAATGAAGTTGGCGCCACATTGGACCGCAGACATCATCGACATCATCGCCTGCTGCATCGCCTGCCCGTCTGGCAGTTTTGAGGTTGAAAAGTTGCCCGCACAGCGCAGCGGCAGCTGCAGGCGACGCGCCAGTTGCCCCATGGCAAGCGAGCCCAGCGCGGGCTCTGGCGTGCCAAAGGTAGGCGAGCCGGTGCGCAACGACATCGAGCTGATGAAAGAGCCCAGCACCGCAGGTGATCCGGGGCGCACCAACTGGGTAATGGCGCAGGACACCATGCTTTCTGCCAGACATTGCGCCACCGCCCCGGCAGTGGTCAGCGGCGACACCGCGCCGCCCAGCAAAAACGGCAGATGGATCGACCCCTGCCCCGCCGCCGCATAGATACGGATACCCCGCGTTGTCACCCCGTCCATCACCATCGGAGAGGTCGTATTGAAGTTGCCCATGATTACGCAGTTCTGGTCGACAAAATCGGCGCCAAACAGAATGCGGCACATCTCGATACTGTCCTCCGCCCGCTCTGGCGCGGTGATGGATCCCAGAAAGGCGCGATCGGAATAGCGCATATGGGCGTAGACCATATCCAGATGGCGCTTGTTCACCGCCACATCCGTTGGCTCGCAGATTGTCCCGCCGGAATGGTGCAGGTTGGGGCTCATCTGCGCCAGTTTCACGAAGTTCTCAAAATCCGCGATGGTGCCGTAGCGCCTGCCCTTATCGAGATCCATCACAAAGGGCGATCCATAGGAGGGCGCAAAGACCATGGCATCACCGCCGATCTCGACTGTGTTGGCGGGATTGCGTGCCACCTGGGTAAACCGCGCGGGCGCCGTCGACAGGATCTGGCGGATCATCCCCGGCGCAAACTTCAGGTTCCAGCTCTCTGCGGTGAGGTCTGTGACCTGGGCCCCGGCGGCACGAAACAGTTCCACCACCTCCGGGTCGTCGCGAAACTCGATGCCAATCTCCGCCATGATCCGCTCTGCCGTGGCTTCGATCTGCTCCAGGCTTTCCTCAGACAGGATATCATAGGTCGGGATGTTCCGGCTGATGAAGGGCCTCTTTAAATACGCATTCTGACCCGGTTCGGCAGAGCGGCCCTCGCCACGACGGGACCGGCGTCCCCGTGTTTTTACCTGCGCGTCACTCATGCCTTTGGCCTCCCGAGAACTGTACAACTCGACACATGTGTCGATGAGGCAGTCATACCTGTCAACTCTATTGCGACAAACCGATGTCGGTGTTAGGACATTGGCATGAATATTCAGAACCCTTCCCGCCCGCCGACCTCGGAAGAGGCCTGGCTGACAGCCGCGTATGACGAGCTGACCAACAATGGCGTGGAGGCGGTGAAAATCATGGCGCTTGCCAAACGGCTTGGGGTCTCGCGCACCAGCTTTTACTGGCACTTCAAAGACCGCGAAGCACTGCTGGAAGCGATGATTCAACACTGGGAAGACAAGAACACCGGCAATCTGGTGGCCCGCACCGAGGCCTATGCGGCCAATGTCTCGGAGGCGATTTTTAACCTCTTTGACTGCTGGCTGGATGCAGACCTGTTTGATGCCGCTCTGGATCTGGCGATCCGCAACTGGGCGCGCAATGACGCGGCGCTGCAACTGCGGCTGGATCAGGCGGATGCCCGCCGTGAGGCGGCAATGACGGCGATGCTGCAGCGGTTTGGCTATAGTTTAGACACCGCTCTGGTGCGGGCGCGGACCATGATCTACACCCAGATCGGCTATATCTCGATGCAAATCCAACAGCCCGAAGAACGACGCATGGCGCGGATGCCCGACTATATCGAGGTCTTCACCGGCCAGCGCCCGGCGCAGGTGGATATTGATCGCTTTATGGCGCGCCACCAAAGCACAGAAACGCCGCCTACAGCTGAGTAAAATCAGCCTGGCGGGTCCGAAAGAACCGCTTCAAAGCCGCCTTCAAGCTCCGCACCTTGGCAGATTGCAGCAGATCCTGATGGCTGAGCACCCAGATCGGGGCATAGTCCTGCGGCTCCAGCCCCGGCAGCGGCTGCAGCTCTGGATCGCTCCGCCCCAGATACACTGGCATGCGTACCACCCCCATACCGGCCTTGGCCGCTGCGATTAGCGCGGTCATGTCGTCAAACCGCGCCCGGATGCGATAGTTCGGATAGAGCGCCAGCGCCGCCTTGGGTGGGGCCTCCTGCTCACTGTAAATCACCCAATCCAGCAGGGCTTGCGGGTCCGATTTGGCCTGCGCGATGGTTTCAGGCCGGGCAAAACAGGTGGTTTTCTGGTCCGCCAGACGCACCCCCACCAGACTATCCCCAGGGGATTTGCTGATACGGAGCGCCAGGTCCGCCTCGCGCCGGGTCAGATCCAGCACATCATTGGTGGCGCGCACTGTCAGCGCGATCCTGGGGTTCTGTCGGCAGAACTCTGCCAGAAAAGGCGCCAGATGGGTCTGGATCAGCAATTGCGGCGCGGTGAGCGTCAGGGGGCCAGTCAGCCCCTGGTCCCGCCCTGACAACTGACGCAGTGCTGCCTGTTCCTGCTGTTCCATCCGAGCGGCGGCTCTGGCCAGGTCTTCGGCTTCGGGACTGGCCAAATAGCCTTCGGGGCGGCGCTCAAACAGGGGGCGGCCCAGCATATCTTCGGCGCGCTGCACCCGGCGCGCCACCGTGGTGTAGCTAACCGACAGCGCCTCGGCGGCCCCGGCCAGTGTTCCGGCCCGTACCAGCGCCAGGATCGTGCGCATGTCATCCCAGTTGATTTGCATACCATGCGTTTTTGCATGGATAACACGCAAATGCATGTGTTTTCTTGCGCCCGCCCTTCCCCCATCTGTTTGCCATCACTGAGAAAAGGACAAAACATGGCATATGTATATGTAAACCTGGTGCTGGAAGATCCCGAGATCATGGCAGCTTACCGCGAGAAAGCTGGCGCGGCTTTGCAAAAGCACGGGGCCAAACCACTGGTTTCCACCCCCAACCAGACTGTTATCGAGGGCAGCCGCGACACAACCGGCATTGGGGTGATTTTGCAATTCCCCGACGTTGCCGCCGCCAAGGCCTGGATCAATGATCCTGAGTTACAGGAAACCCATGCCCTGCGCCGCGCCGCCGGTCAGTCAGCCATCACCCTGTTGGCTTAACCGCAAAAGCGCGCACTCCCGCCCGTCGGGCGCAGGGGCAAGCCCCGCCCCCTCCCGTTGGGCCCAGCGCCGGGCGTTGCCCGGCGAAGAAAAGAAAATGTGCTGAGATGCGATTGAGGGGCAGTTTTGCCCCTCAATGCGCCTGATCAATTTTAAGATCTGGAGCTCTGCCCTCAAGGACAAGCCGCGCAACGCGCGGGCCCTGCCGGGCTCCTTGACCGCAGGTCTCCACAGTGAGCACAGAGGGTACGGTCAAAAGAGAGGGCGCGACATCCAAGATGTCGCGCCCAATCGTATATGCTGCAGAAAAACGCCCGCTATTGTGCTGCGATCTGGCCTTCGGCTTTTTCGATTTTCACCGCCGCAAATTTGAACTCAGGGATTTTGCCGTAGGGGTCCAGCGCCGGGTTGGTCAGGATATTGGCGGCGGCTTCGACATAGGCGAAAGGCACAAACACCATATCCTCGGCGATGGCGCGGTCTGCACGGGCCATGATCTCAATCGAGCCGCGACGGGTGGACAGACGGACCATATCCCCAGGCTCCACCCCCAGAGCGCGCAGGGTTTTGGGATGCAATGAACAGTTGGCCTCGGGCTCAACCGCGTCCAGCACCAGCGAGCGCCGGGTCATCGACCCGGTGTGCCAATGTTCCAGCTGCCGCCCGGTGGTCATGATCATCGGATAGTCCGCATCCGGGGCCTCATCCGGTGCAATCACACTGGCGGGCGTGAAGCGCGCGCGCCCGTCAACCCGGGGAAAACCATCGCCAAAGACAATCGCCTGACCGGGATCGGTTGCATGCAGCGACGGATAGGTGATGGTCTCGGTTTCCAGGCGCTCCCAGGTGATATTGTCCAGCGACTTCATGTTCAGCTTCATCTCGGCAAAGACTTCTGAGACATCGGCGTAGTCCCAGGGCAGGCCAATACGCTGCGCCAGCTCGACGGTGACTTTCCAATCCTCGCGTGCCTCACCCGGAGGCGCCACAGCGGGACGGACCCGCTGCACCTGGCGGTTGGTGTTGGAAACCGTGCCGTTCTTTTCATAGAGCGCCGAGGCGGGCAGGATGATATCGGCAAAGTTTGCCGTTTCCGTCAGGAAGATATCCTGCACGATCATCAGGTCCAGCTTGGCAAAGGCTTCGCGGGCGTGATCGGCATCAGGGTCGGACATGGCCGGGTTTTCACCCTGGATATACATACCCTTGATGTTGCCCGCATAGGCCTGGTCCACGATTTCGGTCACGGTGAGGCCTTTCTCATTGGAGAAATCCCCGCCGCCCCAGACATCGGTAAAGCTTTTGCGGATGCCGTCATCCATAACCGACTGATAATCCGGCAGGAACATCGGAATGAGGCCGGCATCAGAGGCACCCTGCACGTTGTTTTGTCCGCGCAGAGGGTGCAGACCAGCGCCCGGTTTACCGACGTTGCCGGTCATCAGTGCCAGACTGATCAGGCAGCGTGAATTGTCGGTTCCGTGGATATGCTGGGAAACCCCCATGCCCCAGAAAATCATCCCCGCATTCGCCTTGGCAAAGAGACGCGCGGTGCGGCGCAGCTGCTCTGGTTCGATGCCGCAGATTTCGGACATTTTTTCCGGGGTGAAGTCTTTTAGATGGGCCTTCTCGGCCTCCCAGTTTTCGGTGCGCAGCTTGATGTAGTCGGCGTCGTAGAGCTCTTCTTCGACGATGACATGCATGATCGCGTTCAACATCGACACATCCGCGCCGGGGCGGAATTGCAGCATCTCAGCTGCGTGGCGGCGCATGCCGACGCCGCGCGGATCCATCACAATCAGCTTGCCGCCGCGTTTGGTGAACTGTTTGAAGTAGGTCGCCGCGACGGGATGGTTTTCGATCGGGTTGGAGCCGATGATGATCGCCACATCAGCGTTTTCGATCTCGTTGAAGGTCGCGGTCACCGCGCCTGAGCCGACGTTTTCGATCAGCGCCGTCACCGATGAGGCATGGCAGAGCCGGGTACAGTGATCGACGTTGTTGTGCTTGAACCCCTGGCGGATGAACTTCTGGAAGAGATAGGCCTCTTCGTTGGTGCATTTGGCCGAGCCAAACCCCGCAACCGATTTGGGGTCTTCGTCGCGCAGGGCTTTCAGGCGGGTGCCTGCCAGCTCCATGGCTTCTTCCCAGCTGGCTTCGCGGAAATGGGTTGCCAGATCACCGGGGTCGACGTTCAGCCCCTTGGCAGGGGCATCATCGCGGCGGATCAGCGGTTTGGTCAGGCGGTGCGGATGGTGGATATAGTCAAAGCCAAAGCGGCCTTTGACACAAAGGCGGCCTTCATTGGCGGGGCCGTTGATGCCCTCCACATGTTTGACCTTGCCATCCTTGACCTTGAGGCTGACCTTGCAGCCCACCCCACAGAAGGGACAGACGCTTTCGGTTTCAGAATCAAAGTCCTGCAGATCGCCAACGCCCTGATCATCCAGCACGGCGGCGGGCATCAAGGCCCCGGTGGGGCAAGCCTGCACACATTCACCGCAGGCCACGCAGGACGAGCCGCCCATGGGATCCGCAATGTCAAAGGTTGGATAGGCGTCGTGACCCCGGCCGGCCATGCCGATGACGTCATTTACCTGAACTTCGCGACAGGCGCGCACACAAAGCCCGCAGGAGATACAGGCATCCAGGTTGACGCTCATCGCCACATGGCTGTCGTCAAGCAAGGGAATGCGGCCTTCTTCCAGTTTGGGGAAACGCGACTCGGAAACCCCGTTCAGCGCCGCCATATCCCATAGGTGCGAGGACTTATCATGCGCCTCTTCCTGCTTGGGCTGGTCCGCGACAAGCAGCTCCATCACCATTTTACGGGCGCCTTCCGCGCGGGCGTTATTGGTGGTGACCACCATGCCTGGGCTGGGTTCGCGAATGCAGGACGCCGCCAATGTGCGCTCGCCCTCGATCTCGACCATGCAGGCGCGGCAGTTGCCATCGGGGCGATAGCCCGGCTGTGGCTTGTGGCACAGATGCGGAATTTTCAAACCCCGGCCATTGGCGACTTCCCAGATGGTCAGGCCTGCTTCGGCTGTGACCTGCTCGCCATCGAGGGTGAATGTGATTTTATCGCTCATGGCTCAGACCTCTTCCATCTGGTGTGTCACGCGGAGGGCGGCGCCCGTCCCGGGGTGGGCGTGAAGCGCCCGCCCATGGGGGCGGGTCGGGCGCTGCCCGGCGAAACCCGCCGGGCGGAAGATCTCAGTTACGCTGTACATCTCAGACCTCCTCGGGGAAGTGTTTGATGGTCAGACGGATGGGATTGGGCGCAGCCTGGCCCAGGCCGCAGATCGAGGTATCAACCATGGCGGCGCTCAGTTCTTCCAGCAGACCCTGGTCCCATTTCTTTTCGCCCATCAGTTTGACGGCTTTTTCGCAGCCCACCCGGCAGGGGGTGCACTGGCCGCAGCTTTCATCTTCAAAGAAACGCAGCATGTTCAGCGCCGCATCGCGGGCCGAATCCTGGTCCGACAGCACCACAACAGCAGCAGAGCCAATGAATGTGCCATGGGGCTGCAGAGTGTCAAAATCCAAGGGCACATCATGCATCGAGGCAGGCAGTAGACCCGAAGACGGGCCACCCGGCTGATAGGCCTTGAAGGTGTGACCCTCGAGCATGCCGCCACAGGCCGCAATAATATCAGTGATGGTGGAACCCGCAGGCAGCAGATGTACGCCGGGGTTCTTGACGCGACCGGAGACCGAATAGCTGCGCAGGCCCTTGCGGCCGTTCTTTTCAACCGAATTCAGGCACTCGGGGCCTTCGCGGTTGATCTTGCAGACCCAGTACAGAGTCTCGACGTTATGCACGAGCGTTGGTCGGCCAAAGATCCCCACCTGCGCCACAAAGGGCGGACGGTGGCGTGGCTCGCCGCGTTTGCCCTCAATCGACTCGATCATGGCGCTCTCTTCGCCACAGATATAAGCCCCCGCGCCACGGCGCAGATCAATGTATCCGGGCTCGACAATGCCAGCCTGTTCCAGCGCCTTGATCTCGGTTGCCAGAATCGCCAGCACCGCAGGGTATTCATCGCGCATGTAGATAAAGGCTTTTTCAGCCTCAACCGCCCAGGCCGCCATCAGCATGCCTTCCAAGAAGACATGTGGGGTGCGCTCCAGATAGTAGCGGTCCTTGAAGGTGCCCGGCTCGCCCTCGTCACCGTTGACGGCCAGATAGCGCGTGCCTTCATTGGCGCGTACAAAGCCCCATTTGGTGCCCGATGGGAACCCCGCGCCACCCAGACCCCGCAACCCGGCCTCTTTGATCTTGGCCTGAACCGCTTCCCAGTCGCCGCCCGCACGCAGATCTTTCAGCACCGCATAGCCGCCGTCGGCCTGATAATCTGCCAAGGTTTCATAGGCAGGGACATGCACATGGGTGTCCTCTGCCGCAATGGCCGCCTGCACTTTTTCGACGGTGGCGTGGTCAATGTGGTTATGGCCGATTTCCAGCACCGGAGCGGTATCACAGCGGCCCATGCAGGGCGCCCGCAACACACGGACTTGTGACGCATCCAGGCCGTCTTCCAGGGCCTGTTTCAGCTGCTGGGCGCCGGCCATTTCGCAGGACAGGGAATCGCAAACGCGGATGGTCAGCGCGGGCGGCGGTGTCTCGCCTTCCTTGACCACATCAAAATGGGCATAGAAGGAGGCCACCTCGTAGATCTCTGCCTGGCCAGTGCGCATCTCTTCCGCCAAGGCACGGATATGCGCGGCGCTCAGATGGCCATAGGCATCCTGGATCAGGTGCAAAAACTCGATCAACAAATCCCGATTGCGGGGCCGATCACCCAGAAGTGCCAGAACCTCGCTATGTGCCTGATCCTCCAGCTGGCGACCCTTGGGCGTTTTGCGCCCCTTGCCTTTGCCGGATTTCCAGACGCCCTTGCTATTGTCCAATGGTGCCACGCTGACCTCCAAAAATTACGCACGTGCCTTTTCTCGGCAAATGTCATCAGGAAATCATATCGTCAAATTGTATGTGCGGAATGCGCAATAACGAAATCTTATTGCATAAAGGCGGCAACAACCCGGCGCAAAGAGGCGACGGTGGTCAGTTCCGGCGTGCGCTGCAGGCAGGCGAGGCAGAGCGGGCGCGCCTGCGATTCCATGTCTCCAGCGCTCATCAGGTCAAGCACACGGGTGCCGGCGATCTCTCCCAAGGCATCCGCCAGGGCCCGTGGCAGAATGGTCGCCACCGCGCCTTCGCGCGCCATAATAATCGCTGACATAAAGCCGCTGGATTCAGACATCACGTCAGGTTTGACCTCCAGGCCAGCAAAGATACGGTCGAGAATACGCCGGTTTTGCATCCCCGGCTCCAGCAGGCTGAGGGGCAGAGCAGCGGCAGCCTGCCAACTGATGCTTTCACCCAGATGCGCCACCATGGGTTCCGGGGCCAGCAACACATAGCTTTCTTCATACAGATGGGTGGTTGCGACCAATCCGGGCGGCACGCTATCGCTATAGGTCACGCCAGCGTCGATGGTACCATCCAGGATGCGCTGCTGAATCGCCATTGAGGTGGTGACATCAATATGGACCAAAACCCGTGGATGCACCTCGTGCAAGCGGTTCACCACCTGAGCCGCAAAAGCAGTCGCAGTGGGCACCACCCCCAACATCAGGGTTCCGGTCACTTCCCCCCGCGAGGCTGAAACCTCTTGCTCCAGTGCTTTGGCGTCATCCAAAATCCCGCGCGCCCGGCGCACGATCATCTCGCCTTCACCTGTCAAACCCTGAAACCGGTTGCCCCGCCGAACAATCGAGAGGCCCAGCTTTTCCTCAAGGTTGCGAATGCGCATGGAAAAGGCCGGCTGGGACATGCCGCAGTCTTTGGCCGCCTTGGCAAAATGCTTATGCCGGGCCAGAGCCGTCACCAATTGTAAATCTCTGAGTTCTATCATTCTGTCACCATAGGGCCGAGACCCAACCAGAGGCAATCGCGGCAATCTGCCCGGGACTGAAAACCCGCCAGTTTGGACAGCTCGCACCGGCCGCGCCGAAGGGCGGGAGGCCGTACTACAAGCCCCATTTGGCAAGACCGTTCACACCTGGGTCATTTGATCAAGAGTGGTCAAACCGATTCTACGCTCTCTAGTGGTTTTAGATGAGAAAACCCTCACCCTAGGCTGCATTTCACAGGGCTTAGCCGCCAGCGCCGCCGCCGCCTAAAGACCCAAAGTACGAAGAAATGTTCCTAATTTTGTGCAAATACCGCACCTAATTTCATGCGGAAAACTCACTCCCTGCACCCCAAAATGAATTTAAATGATGCAAAATCAATCAGCTATCAAGCCACTGCCACATTGGGACTTAAAACAGGCCGGTTTCAAGACAGGCCCTTTCTAACAGATGGCCCTGCCCCTCGCTGGCTCCCAATCTGCCCGGACTTGGCCAGTTAAGACCTCGGTAAGTCACAAACCATACTCTTGGACCACCCAAAATTGGACGGACACCTCTAAGGAGTGACTAATGCGTACCCTAACGATTGCATCTTTGTTTTCCCTAATCGCCATGCCCGCCTTTGCTGCAGATTATAATGCGGCAATGGAGAGCTATCTTGAAACCAGTATCCGCAACTGGGCTCAAACCCCCGTGTTGGTCGAAGCCATTGCCAACCAAAACAGTGAAACGAGTGGCATGAGCCAAGCCGATGTTGACGCTCTGGATCTCCAGTGGCGCGCTGAAGTTGGCGAGGACCAATCGGCTTTGATCAGCGACGTCCTGAGTAACGATGCTGCAGACTTCCTGCGCACTCAGATTGAATCCTCAGGTGGCCGGATCACCGAGATTTTCATCATGGATGCACAGGGGCTGAATGTCGCGGCCTCTGGCACGACATCAGACATGTGGCAAGGAGACGAAGCCAAATTTCAGATGACTTATAGCGTTGGCTCGGATGCCGTCCATTTTGGCGAGATTGAGCTGGATGAATCCAGCCAACGATATCAAGCCCAAATTTCCCTGACGATCGTTGATACGGAATCTGGTGCCGCAATTGGTGCCATGACCGTAGGCGTCGACGCTGACTCCTTGATGTAACGTTAATCCAGCAAGCAGCTCTGCGCATTTATCTAATAAAGGTTAAAAAATGAAAGCCCGCATACCCTCGATTACCCTATTCAAAGGCATGTCAGTCTTCATGAAGTGCTGCTTGCTCATCGTCGCGACCACAATGGTTGTATCTGGCGCGCTTGTGGTCCGGACCGACGCCACATTTGATGCCGCCGTTGAAAAGGGTGTGCATACCCTGGGCAATGGCGTCACCATCACTGTCGCCTCTCGCAGTGGTGGCTCCATCCGCTTTGGTGATGCCGATAGGCTTTCGGCGGATATCCTGAAAATTCTTGAACTCTCCGACGGGCGTGCCCTGTTTGGTGCGGCGATTAACAGCAAAGGCAAAGTCGTCGCCACTGCCGGGGACGCCAGTGAAGCAGATATCGAGGCCCTGACCCTTTTGGGCGTTGCTTCTGCGGAATCCGGTGCATTGGAAACCAGCGCCGACGGCTATTTCATCGCTGCACCTGCGATGGCCGGTGCCAATGCTGACGTACTGGTTGGATCGGTGGCCATGATCTGGTCGCCCGAACGCGCCTTTGCCGAGGCCGCCCCTGGCCAGACAATGACGCATATCTTTGCGGGTATTGCTTTTGTTATCATGTGTCTGCTGTCGGTATTTGCCCTGCGCAGAATTCTGTCACGCCCCCTGAAAACCGTTGGCGAGACCATCAATGTGATCGCCGATGGCGACTATACCCAGCCCGTCCCACTGCTGGACCGCCGTGACGAAATGGGCGCTATTGCCCGCACCATCGACAATTTGAAAACCCAGCTCACTGCAGCCCAGGCGGTTGAAGAAGAACGCCAGCAAGCCCAGGAAGCGCAGAAACATGTCGTCGACCGGTTGAACCGTGCCCTGCAAAGCATGTCAGAAGGTGATCTGACACAGGCCATCAATACGCCGTTCAAGGGCGAATATGAGAGCCTGCGCACCAACTATAACACCACGCTGTCTACCCTGGTTGGGATCATGAATGCGGTTGTGGAAAGCACTACCCGGATCCGCGCCAATGCAGAAGAAATCAGCCAATCCTCTGCCGATCTGTCGCAACGGACCGAAAGCCAGGCAGCCACCCTGGAAGAAACCGCTGCGGCCATGGAACAGCTCACCGTGAGCGTGAAATCCGCAGCAGAGGGTGCAAAACAGGTGGAAGTCATTGTTGAGGAGGCCCAGAGTGGCGCCAAGCAAAGTGGCCAGGTTGTCACCGATGCGGTCAATGCCATGTCCGAGATCGAGACCTCTTCGAACCAGATCTCGCAGATCATCTCGGTGATTGACGATATCTCCTTCCAGACCAACCTTCTGGCGCTCAACGCCGGGGTTGAGGCCGCCCGTGCAGGCGAAGCCGGTCGTGGGTTTGCCGTGGTTGCCTCCGAAGTGCGTGCCCTGGCGCAGCGGTCTTCCGATGCGGCACAGGAAATCAAACAATTGATCTCCGAAAGCTCGCAGCATGTTTCCAAAGGTGTGGATCTGGTCGGCAAGGCCGGCAGCGAGCTGGATAGCATCATCAGCCGCGTTGGGACAATCTCCAACCATGTGGCAGAAATTGCCCAAGGCGCCAGCGAACAGTCCACGACACTGCTGGAAATCAACACCGGCGTTTCGCAACTGGATCACGTGACCCAGCACAATGCTGCTATGGTCGAAGAAAGCACCGCTGCCAGCCAGATCCTGCGCAACGATGCAAGCGAGCTGGCCAATCAGGTTTCGGTCTTCAAGACCGGCAACGACCGGACTATGGCACCTGTCCAGTCGGCCTCTCCGGCACCTGCACCAGCAGCACATAGCGAGTTCCACGAATCCGAAGATGATTTCTTCGCCGAAGACTCCTCTTCATCCGCTCTGCCAGCGGCTGTCGGCTGGGACGATTTCTGACCCAGGCCAAAGTGCAAATCTACAAGACCGCGCAGGCCCCGGCCCGCGCGGTTTTTTATTGAACGATCTCGGCAGCCATTTTCAACTTCCAGTGATTTCGCGCGCCTCCTATGGAACTTCGCGCCCCCGCGACCTATCTTGGCCGCACCAAACAATGCCCGCGCGCCACCGCACCGCCATGGGTATTGTCTCACTCCACTGGCGCCAAAAGCCGAGCCTTCGGCAGCCGCACAAAAGGATCCCCACATGAACACGCAAGACCGGCCATCGGCACCTTCAACAGCCCAAAGCCCCGCCCCGCTGCGTATCGACGTGGTGTCCGACGTGATGTGCCCCTGGTGCATCATTGGCTACCGCCAGCTTGCCACCGCACTGGAGGCCACCGACACAGACTACGAGCTGCACTGGCATCCCTTTGAGCTGAACCCGGAGATGCCCGCCGAAGGTCAAAACCTACGGGAGCATATCGCCGAAAAATATGGCGCCACCCCCGAGCAATCCGAGCAGAACCGCGCCCAGATGACCAAACTGGGCGAAGATCTGGGCTTTGACTTTCGGTTTGAGCCCGAGATGCGGATGCACAACACCTTTGACGCCCATCAGTTGCTGCACTGGGCAGAAACGCAAAACCGCAAACACGCGTTGAAACAGGCGCTGTTCTCGGCCCATTTCACCCATCACCGGGATCTGTCGGATACCTCTGTTCTTGCTGATATCGCGACAGAGATCGGGCTGGACCGGGACACGGCCCTGGAGGTGCTGCAGGATCAGCGTTTTGCAGGCGCCGTGCGGGAGGTGCAGAATTTCTGGCGCAGCCAGGGTATCCAAGGCGTGCCCGCAGTTATCTTTGATCAAAAACACCTGGTCAGCGGCGCTCAAGGGGTTGAGAACTTTACCAATATCCTGGGACAACTGGCCGAAATCCGTCAGGGCTGAGGCCCGGCCTTATCAGGTCCGAGCGGCGTATCCCGGCAAAATCACGGGCCGCGGCGCTCATCAGGCTGGTCGGACATTTCGACCAGCCAGCGCCGGACCTGCTCCACCGCCTTGCTGCGCTTTTTGCGCGGCTCCGCCAGCAGATAAAACGCCTTGTCACCCTGCAGCACTTCGGGGGTGACCTGAACCAATGTGCCTGCTGCCAGATCGCGGGCCACCAGGAACCGGGGCACCAAGGCAAGGCCCTGGCCGGAAATGGCCGCGTCAATGGCCAGCGCCACCTGATTTAGCCGCAGCCCACGCCCTGCCTGATCTTCGACCCCCAGCTGGGCCAAAAACTGCGGCCAAAGATCGTGGCCATCATGCAGTTTTGGCAGCTCCACCAGCGCAGACGGCGCGAGCTGTGCTGCCTGCGCTCCGGCCAGATGCGGCGAGGCAACAGCGATCACATCCTGACGGAACAGACAGAGGGCCTCCAGCGCGGCCCCAAAGGGCGGCGCCCCCTGTCGGATCGCCAGATTGATCCCCTCGCTATGAAAACTGGACAGTTTTTCCGTGGCCATGATCCGCAGATCGATCTCCGGGCAGGCCTCGGAAAACGCGGGCAAGTTGGGGATCAACCATTTTGCAGCAAAGGCCGGCGTAACGCTGATCAGTACTTTTCCCGGCTCTGGTCGCAACACCTGCGTTGCCGCCCGCAGCCCGTCGAAACTGGCGGCCACCGCCGCGTGGTAGCCACGCCCCGCCGTGGAAAAGGCAAGCCCCTTGGCGTGGCGCTCAAACAGCGCCATGCCGAGATGGGCCTCCAACAGACGCACCTGTTGCGCCACGGCGCCCTGTGTCAGCCCCATCTCCTGGGCCGCGAGACGAAAGTTCAGATATCGCCCCGCAACCTCAAAGGCCCGCAGCGCGTTCAAAGGGGGGAGTACATCCATATGCCAGTAGTATTTCTACTGGCAGAAGAGATCAATTCTGAATCGTGGCCTTGTTGCGTCACACCTATGTTGTGACCAGATGAAGATGGAGATCACAATGTCTGTAGAAAAAGTAGCACTGATTACCGCTGGCGGCAGCGGCATGGGCGCGGATGCGGCCCGTCGGCTTGCGGCGGATGGCTTCAAGGTGGCCATTCTGTCCTCTTCGGGCAAAGGCCAGGCCCTGGGCGCGGAGCTGGATGGCTTTGGGGTTACCGGATCCAACCGCGACCCGCAGGCCCTGCAAAACCTGGTTGAGGGCGCTATGCAGCGCTGGGGCCGCGTCGATGTTTTGGTAAACTCTGCCGGGCACGGTCCCAAGGGGCCTGTGCTGGAAATTTCGGATGAAGACTGGCACATGGGCATAGAGGTCTATCTGATGAATGTGATCCGCCCAACCCGGCTGGTCACCCCAATCATGCAGGCCCAAGGGGGTGGCACCATCCTCAACATCTCGACCTTTGCCGCCTTTGAACCCGATCCGCTGTTCCCGACTTCGGCAATCTTCCGCGCTGGTCTGGCGGGCTTTACCAAGCTGTTTGCCGATAAATACGGCCCCGAAAACCTGCGTATGAACAATATCCTGCCAGGCTTTATCGACAGCCTGCCCGAGACCGAAGAGCGTAGAGCCCGCATTCCGCTGGGGCGCTACGGTCGCACAGAGGAAGTCTCGTCGTTGATTTCCTGGCTGGCCTCGGATCAGGCCGGCTATATGACCGCCCAGAACCTGCGCGTGGACGGAGGATTGACGCGCTCGGTCTGATCAGGATGAGGCGCATGCCCCGACAAAACTGGCTGCATGCGCCAACTCCCCTCCCTGACTGCCAGCCCGGCCTCCTGCGCCAAAAGGCCAGCGTGTCGCACCCTTGCTGGGCAAGTTGCACTTGTTCTCAGCTGCGGTTTGCTCAAACATAAGCGCTATATTTTACTGGAGGATTGTGGAATGACCTTTGCAAAAACGCTACTTGGCGCCGTTGCGGTACTGGCCCTGTCTGCCCCGTTAGCACTGGCCGATGAGCTGCTGGCCGACTATGTCGCCTTTATCGGACGCGATGATCTGCACAACTCCAAAGGTGCACGGCTCAGCGAACCCTGGCAGATCCTGCGGCAGGACCGGGCCAACTATCACCGCTTTGGCATTTCGCAGCCTGGCGATGAATGGGATCCGGTTTTTGAGAACAAGAACAATCGCGCGGTGATGGAACGAATGATCCAGCACGGGTCCATCTCTGCTTCGGCCGGGCGGGACATCGTCCGGGGCGGTGTCATGGTCCGGGTCAAGGTCTATGACGGCGGCAAGCGCGACTACGTGCGCGTCACGGTGACCCGCTAGACTGGCCTCTTTCTGAAGGTTGGCCCCTGTCTGAAGGCTGCCCCCCGTCTGAACCGCGCAGGCGCCACAGATAGTAGATCAGCGCCGGAATTTCGCGCAGCCAGAACTTCACCACTCTGCGCCCTGCAGTGCCGGTCATTGCAGGGCAATCAGCCTGCGCCGCACAGCCAAAATGGCGCGCCGTCAGCAACGCCCGCCATTTGTGATAGCGATCGGTCACAATCACGATCTCTGGCTGGCCCAAATCAGCCAGTATGGGACGGATATTGCGCAGGTTTTCCAAGGTGGAATGAGACTGATCTTCCAGCAGGATGGCAGCCTCAGGCAGGCCTTCGTCGCGACAAATCTGCCGTATGACTTCTGCCTCGCGCGGCGGGAACCGCCCCAACCCGCCACAGCAGATCACATGAGTGACCCTGCCCTGGCGAAACAGCTGTACTGCATGCAGGCTGCGGCGCCGCAATGTTGGCGAGGGCTGACCGTCGCTTTGAACAGCTGCGCCCAGAACAACCGCAACGCTCACCCGCCAAACTTCTTTTGCGATTTGCCCCGATAGGCCCGCGTTCCGGCCTTGCCCGCGCTGGAGCGACCGCGTGATTTCACTGCCGCCTCAGAAGCCTTCTCCACCGCATACTGGCGCGCCATCGGATCGTCCGACACCGCCAGATCCACCGCTTCCAGGCGCTTGACCTCGTCGCGCAGGCGCGCGGCTTCCTCAAATTCGAGGTTTTCGGCAGCCTTGCGCATCTCATCGCGCAGCCCGTTCAGGTGGGCCTCAAGATTGGCGCCATGCATCGGCTTGTCGATATTGGCGGTGACGCGGTTCATGTCCACATCCCCCTGGTACAGCCCCGCCAGAACATCCTCGACGTTCTTTTTCACCGTGGCCGGGGTGATGCCGTGCTCCAGATTGTAGGCAATCTGCTTTTCACGGCGCCGGTTGGTCTCCCCCAGGGCGCGCTCCATCGAGCCGGTGATTTTATCGGCATACATGATAACGCGACCTTCGGCGTTACGTGCGGCCCGGCCAATGGTCTGCACCAAGGAGGTCTCGGAGCGCAGAAAGCCTTCCTTGTCGGCGTCCAGAATCGCAACCAAGCCGCATTCGGGGATATCCAGCCCCTCGCGCAGAAGGTTGATACCAATCAGCACGTCAAAGGCGCCAAGGCGCAAATCGCGCAGGATTTCGATCCGCTCCAGGGTGTCGATATCCGAATGCATATAGCGCACCTTGATGCCCTGTTCATGCAGGTATTCGGTCAGATCTTCGGCCATGCGTTTGGTCAGTGTAGTGACCAGCGTGCGCATGCCATTTTCAGTCACCTTGCGGACCTCATCCAGCAGATCATCCACCTGCATCTTGACCGGGCGGATCTCGATCTCTGGCTCCAGCAGCCCCGTTGGGCGGATCACCTGTTCGGTGAAAACCCCGCCTGCCTGATCCATCTCCCAGGCCGCAGGGGTTGCGGAAACAAACACCGATTGCGGCCGCATCGCGTCCCATTCCTCGAATTTGAGCGGCCGGTTGTCCATGCAGGAGGGCAGCCGGAAGCCATGCTCTGCCAGGGTAGATTTGCGCCGGAAGTCGCCTTTGTACATGCCGCCGATCTGCGGCACCGAGACATGGCTTTCATCGGCAAAGACAATGGCATTGTCAGGGATGAATTCAAACAGGGTTGGCGGCGGCTCACCAGGGCCACGACCGGTCAGATAGCGCGAGTAGTTTTCGATACCATTGCAATGGCCAGCGGCCTCCAGCATCTCAATATCAAAGTTGCAGCGCTGTTCCAGCCGCTGCGCCTCCAGCAGTTTGCCCTCACCGTTGAATTGGTCCAGCCGCTGCTTCAGCTCTTTCTTGATGGAAATAACCGCCTGATTTAGCGTTGGTTTTGGCGTCACATAGTGAGAGTTCGCATAGACGCGGATCTGTTCAAATGCCCCTGTGCGCTCACCCGTCAGCGGGTCAAACTCGGTGATTGCCTCCAGCTCCTCGCCAAAGAAGGACAGCTTCCAGGCGCGATCTTCCAGGTGAGCGGGGAAGATTTCCAGCGTATCGCCACGCACCCGGAAAGAGCCGCGCTGAAAGGCCTGATCGTTGCGTTTGTACTGCTGCGCCACCAGGTCAGCCATCACCTGACGCTGGTCGTATTCCGCGCCGACCTTCAGATCCTGGGTCATCGCCGAATAGGTTTCAACCGAGCCGATACCGTAGATACAGCTGACCGAGGCGATGATGATCACATCGTCGCGTTCCAACAAGGCCCGCGTCGCCGAGTGGCGCATCCGGTCGATCTGTTCGTTGATCTGGCTTTCTTTCTCGATGAAGGTATCCGAGCGCGCCACATAGGCCTCGGGCTGGTAATAGTCATAAAAGGAGACAAAGTATTCCACCGCATTGTCGGGAAAGAAGCCTTTGAATTCGCCATAGAGCTGCGCCGCCAAGGTCTTGTTTGGCGCCAAAATAATCGCCGGACGCTGGGTCTCTTCGATAATCTTGGCCATGGTGAATGTCTTGCCGGTGCCGGTGGCGCCCAACAGCACCTGATTACGCTCGCCCTCTTTCACTCCGGCGCTGAGTTCCGCAATTGCGGTTGGCTGATCGCCCGCCGGCGAAAACTCGGTATGCATGACAAAGGCCTTACCGCCTTCCAGCTTGGGGCGCTGCACGGCGTCACGTTCAACCATATGCACAGACTGCTGTTCTGGCGTCTTGGCTGCGGATTTGTCTGAATGGGCGTAGGGCATCCGGCTCTCCTGTGAGTCGCGCTGATTTTGGTCTGTTTTTGTTCTTGTTCAAGGGGCATTTGTTGTAATTTCGGGTGCGGGCCTGTTGCCGCAGTGCAAAACCTGTTGAATACGCCGGATTTGTCACCTTGTAGCAAAGGCCGATTGGGCGCATAAATGCGCCAAGACGAGTCACGAGGAGAGCCCATATGCGAGCGCGGATTTACCGGCCAGCCCGAAACGCCATGACATCCGGAATGGCCAAGACCCGCAAATGGGTATTGGACTACGCCCAGGCAAGTGCACGCGAAGTCGATCCTTTGATGGGCTGGACCTCTTCCTCTGATACACAAAGCCAGGTCCGCCTGCGCTTTGACAGCAAAGAGGCCGCGCTGGAATATGCGCAGGACCACGGAATTGATGCCGAAGTGATCGAGCCAAAGGCGCGCAAGGCCAATATCCGTGACGGTGGCTATGGTGAAAACTTCGCCACCGACCGGCGCGTTCCCTGGACCCACTGACCGGCCTCCAACCGGATGGAGATCCGAACCTCAGATCCAACGCTTCCAGCGCTGCGCCCTCTTATTGAGGGCAATCAAAGCCATGGCGCTGCTGCAACCGCTGCGGACAGCGACCATACCTTTGGTGTCGAAGACCTGAGCCACCCGACCGTACGGTTCTTTGCAGCCTTTGAGGGAGAAACAGCCCTGGGCTGTGGCGCCTTCAAAGCGCTGCGTGATGGTACCGCAGAGGTGAAATCTGTGTTTGTCTGTAAAACCGCACGGGGCCGTGGGGTGGCGAAACGGCTGATGGATCATCTGGCAAGCCAAGCCACAAAGGCAGGTTTTTCGGCGCTGGTCCTGGAGACAGGATCGTCGCTGTGCCCGGAGTATGACGCCGCCCGTGCCCTATATGAACGTCTGGGCTACGCCTATTGCCCACCGATTGAAGGCTACGGCGAAGACCCGATGAGCGCCTTTATGCGGCTGCCCCTCCCTGTCACAGGCTAACAGCCACTGGCAAGTAAACACGGGCCAGCAAACACAGGCTAGTTAAACACAGGCCAGCAAACATTGGGCCGCAAAATCTTTTCAAATACCGCTGGGCGCCGCTGGTTGAGCGCTTCTGGCGTCTCTTTTGGAGATCACAGTGGCCTGAGCACGTCACCACGGCAGATTTTCTTCCTCTTTAGGTGATCCAAAATTTGCACCCACCCGTAGTGTTGTTATGATCGAGCTCGTATTAGAACATCACTCTGCTGGCCCTGCAAAAACGGGCCCTCTCAGAACAGGAAGAGCCGTGCCGCGACCAGAGCAGCCAATGTCTCAACTGACGGTCTGGCTTATCGCGGTGCGGGATCACCGGGACCGAGACGCGTTTTCCGGGCTGTTTGACTATTTTGCGCCTCGGCTCAAGGGGTTCATCATGCGCAGTGGCACCAGCGCAGCCCAGGCGGAAGAAATTGTTCAGGATGTGATGCTGACGGTTTGGCGTAAGGCGGCGATGTTTGATCCCCACCGTGCGCAGGCCTCGGCCTGGATTTATCAAATCGCCCGAAACCGTCAGATTGATATAATCCGTAAAGAAAACCGGCCAGTGCCAGACGAGTTGGCACAAGACCCCGGATCGGAACCGGATGCCAGCCAGATCCTGGCGTTTGACCAGGAGGCAGAGCAGCTCAAAACCGCCTTGGACCTGCTGCGGCCCGACCAAAAAGAGATGATCGAGAAAGCCTATATGGGGGATCTCACGCATCAGGAAATAAGCCTTCAAACCGGACTGCCATTGGGCACTGTGAAATCACGTATTCGCCTTGGCCTTGACCGTTTGCGTAAAGAACTAAAGGGGTTGCGCTAGATGCATGCAATCACACACCATATTCCAGATGATATGATGGCAGCCTATGTCGCTGGCACGCTGCCTCACCCGTTTGCAATGGTTGTTGCAACACATATTTCGCTCTGCGCGGATTGCCGGGCGGACTATGGCGCACACCAGACGCTGGGGGGCGCGGTGCTGCAGCGCACTGAAAATGTTGCGCTCTCTGGCAGCTTAAAGTCCAACGTGATGGCGCTGCTTGATGAACCGGTGCGACCTGAACCAATATATGACGCCCGCGACATCTATCCAGGCCCAGTCATGGAAGCCCTGAAAGGCCGTTCACCGCGCTGGAAGACACTGGGCATGGGGGTCAGACAAAGCATTCTGTCTGCAACAGATACAGGATCCGTGCGGCTGTTGTATATTCCGGCGGGGCAAGCTGTTCCCGACCATAGCCATAATGGCCTGGAACTGACCCTGGTTCTGCAGGGCAGCTTTAGTGATGAAACCGGGAGCTTTGGTGTGGGCGATGTTGAAATCGCGGATGAAGAGCTGGAACACACGCCCATAGCCGATGCAGGGGATGCCTGTATTTGCTTGGCGGCAACCGATGCGCCACTGCGGTTCAACGCCTTCATGCCGCGCTTGTTGCAACCCTTTTTCCGAATATAGGCTGCCCAGGAAACCGTTTGTGCACAGCTGCGCACCTGACAGGTGGTAGCGCTCGATGCACTGCATCTACTTAGCGCATTAGGGGCTGGGCTAAATAGGGATTGGGTTAAACAGGGACTGGGCTAAATAGGGACTGGCTTAAACAGGGACCGGGCGAAATGGCGCGGCCCGCCTATTTGCCGCGATAGACCAGCCAGTCGGGCAGCAGCGTCAAGGCCTTGATGGCCCATGAAAACGGTCGTGGGAAATCGGTGCGAAACCGCCGCGTTTGCATGGCCCAGAGCACATTCTCCGCTGCTGTCTCTGCGGACATCAACTGCGGCATTGAAAAATCGTTCATGTCAGTCAGGCGCGTTTTGATAAAGCCGGGATTAACAATGCGAATGGTGACACCGCTGCCGCGCAGATCGTGGCGCATCGTTTCTGCCAGGCTGATCAGCGCTGACTTGCTTGCCCCGTAGCCAACCGCTGCAGGCAATCCCTGATACCCCGCCAATGATCCAATCAACGTGATATCACCGCTCTCCTTTGCGACAAATTCAGGTAGGATATGGCCCAACACCCGCACAGCGCCGGAAAAATTCACCTCCAGCATGCCCAGGGCTGTCTGGCTGTCCCATTCCTGGCTGCGCATCGGGGCATAGGTGCCCGCGTTGTAAACCACACCATCAATCGGCCCCAGGTTTTTTACCGCGTCCTGCACCGAGGTCGCATCGGTCACGTCCATCGCCAGCGGTGTTGCTGATCCAAGAGCCCAAGCAAGCTGTTGTAACCGCTTGCCAGATCTGGCGGACAGAACCACATGCGCCCCCGCATCAACCAGCCCCTTGGCAATCTCCCGCCCCAGGCCTTCGCTTGCGCCGATCACCCAATAGGTCTTTCCCTCCAGCGTGCTCATTATCCAATACTCGACGTCTTGCTGTCAGAAATCAGCGGTTTCGGGGGTTCTGGCTTGCGCAGGAACGGCGCGCCCTTGAGCTTGAGCTTCAGGGCTTGCCAATAAATCAATGCCACAACCCGCACCGCACCCAAAGGACGGCGAATTGCCACCCTGGCCAGGCCCGCCGTTGTTGCTGGGGTTCTCAATCCATTCAAAGTGGCCAGAACCCCCTCGTCTCCATTTTCATATGAGATGCGGATATTGAAGGCGCGTTCGGTCATACCAAAGTTGAAGAGATACCGCCCGGCGACCTGCTGAAACGGCGACACATGCATCAGTTTCTCTGCCTCGATCCGGTCAGATCGCTTGATGGGGCGGAAATCGGAATGGGCGCAAAAATAGCAGTGGCGGTGGCCAAAGGTGTTGTTCACTTCTGCAATAAACGCCCGCGGTTCCCCATCAATCACGGCGATCCAAAAGCTGACAGGGTTGAAGTTGAACCACAAAAAGCTCGGCTGGGTGAGAAGCAACAGCTGCGCCTGCTCTACAGGAAAGCCGCGCTGTTGCAGTTCATTGCGAAACCACACAACCCCCTGCCCCTGCCCACGCGGCCCACCATGGTGATGGTCGTGCAGCGAGAACAGATTAAAGCGGTTGCGCGACAAAAGCGGTGGCGCCGCTTGGGTCATATCCGTCAACACATAGTCGACCCCATAGCGAAAGGCGTTGGCCAGGCTGCCACGGCGGCTGTGATAGGTTTGGGCTGATACAAGTTCAATCATGTGACCATTACGGAAAACATCGGCCTCTGGATCACCGCGCTGCGAATTTCCTTTATCAAAAGTGATCCGCTTGCCGATCCCCCCCGTATTCCTTGAAACATAATCACACATGAGGACCGCATGTTGGACCAAACCCAAGGCCCGCGCCGCAAAATAGCGATCATCGGAGGTGGCATTTCTGGACTGTCAGCAGCCTACTATCTGTCCGCCACCCATGACGTGACCCTATATGAGGCGGCACCGCGTTTGGGGGGCCATGCGCGCACGGTTTTGGCAGGGCAGTATGGCGATCAGCCGGTCGATACAGGTTTTATCGTTTTCAACTACGCCACCTATCCCTACCTCACCCGCCTGTTTCGCGACCTCGACGTGCCGGTGATCAAAAGCGAAATGAGCTTTTGCGCCAGTATCGACGATGGCAGGATCGAATATGGGCTCAACAGCCTTGCAGCGATCTCCGCACAGAAACAAAACCTGGTCCGGCCGCAATTTTACAAGATGGTGCTGGATATCTTGCGGTTTGGCAAAGAAGCCGAAGCGGCGGCGACGGATGACAGCAAAACCATTGGTGAACTGGTGGATGAGCTGGGGCTTGGGACCTGGTTCCGCGATCATTACCTCATGCCCATGTGCGGCGCGATCTGGTCTACGCCGGTGACCGATGTGGATGCCTTTCCGGCAAAGTCCCTGGTCAATTTTTTCCGCAACCACGCCCTGCTGGCCGGGACCGGACAGCACCAGTGGTGGACGGTCAAAGGCGGTAGCATCGAATATGTGCGCCGACTGGAGGCGGCCCTGCTGGCACGCGGCTGCAAAATTCATACAGGTTCACCAATCCAAACGGTAACCAGAGATACGCGCGGTGTAAGCCTGACGCCGCAGGAGCAATACAGCCAGCGCTTTGATGAGGTCGTCTTTGCCTGCCATTCGGATCAGGCACTACGCATACTGGGGCAGCAGGCCACAGCTGCTGAAAAAGCCGCCCTGGGCGCGATCCGCTACCAATCCAATACGGCCGTTCTACATTGTGACCCAGGGCAGATGCCCAAACGTCGCAGCTGTTGGTCCAGCTGGGCGTATCGCAGCCAGGATGGGGGAGTTGGCGTGACCTATTGGATGAACCGCCTGCAGAATATTCCCGAAAGCGACCCGCTGTTTGTGACCTTGAATCCGACGCGGCCCATTGCCGCCGACAAGGTCTATGACCGGGTTGAGTTCGCGCACCCGGTCTTTGACCAGGCGGCGCTCGGGGCGCAGCGCGATCTGCGTGGCCTGCAGGGCCAGAACAACAGCTGGTTCGCGGGCGCCTACAACCGTCACGGCTTTCACGAAGATGGCATCGCCAGCGCTATGCGTATTGTTCGCATGATGAATGCGCCCTCACCACTGCTTCACAAAGGATCCCAGCATGACATTGACGCACAAGGCGATGAAATCGCAATTCCTGGAAACCTGCGCGCGACTGCGTGAGGGCCGACTGACCCTGCGGACCCCCGACGGGGAGCGCTATCAGTTTGGGGATCACGGACCAGAGGCCGAAATGCAGATCCGCGATTGGGCAGCGGTCTCTGCGATGGCAGCGCATGGTCAGGTGGGATTGGGTGAGGCCTATGTTCAGGGACTGTGGGATACCCCCTCGATTGAGGGGCTGATGTCGCTTGCCATGATCAACCGCGAACATCTTGGCAGTTATGACCAGGCCAGCCCGTTCAACCGCGCCAAGTTTCGTCTTGTGGACAGGGTGCTGCGGGCCAATTCCAAACGTGGCTCCCGCAAAAATATCCGCGCGCATTATGATGTTGGAAACGAGTTTTACCAACTCTGGCTCGACGAAGGCATGACCTATTCCTCAGGTATTTTTGGCGAAACCGGCGATGATCTGGCCCAGGCACAGTCACGCAAAAACGAACGGGTCTTGTCCCGTCTCACCACCGGCGAACGTGTGCTGGAAATCGGCTGTGGGTGGGGTGGCTTTGCAGAACAGGCCAGCGCCGAGGGCCGCGATGTGACAGGCGTCACCATTTCACGCAACCAGCACAGCTATGCCGATTGCCGTCTTGATGGCCGCGCCGACATTCAGCTGCGGGACTACCGCGATGTGCAGGGAACATTCGACAATATCGTCTCTATCGAGATGATCGAAGCGGTGGGCGAAAAATACTGGCCCAGCTACTTTTCGGCCCTGAAACAGAACCTGTCGGCAGGTGGCCGCGTCATGCTGCAGGCCATCACGGTACCGGATTCGTTTTTTGAAACCTACCGCACCTCCTCCGATTACATCCGGCAATATGTTTTCCCCGGCGGCATGCTGTTGTCGGATCGGGTGATTGAAAGCCAGGCCACTGCGGCGGGCCTGCAGGTGAAAAACAGTTTTGCCTTTGGCCAGGACTACGGCAAAACCTGCCGGATTTGGGCTGAACGTCTGGTCGCGCAGCAACGCAAGATCAAAGAACAGGGCTATGACGAAGGGTTTTTCCGCAACTGGCAGTACTACCTTGAAATCTGCGCTGCCTCCTTTGCGATTGGGCACACGAATGTCGTCCAGGTCGAGCTGGCCCATGCGTAGCCTGATACTCGGCCTCTGCATCTGGCTGGCGCCGTTTGTTGCGGCAACCAGCCAGGCCAGCAACCTGCCAAACGGCGCCGAGCAACGCGGCGAGGCAGCCTTTAGGTTTCTGGGACTTCAGATCTACACCGCGCGATTGTTCACCAAAGGCGGCCTGCCCCTGGACTGGTCGCAGGATTTTGGTCTGGAGCTGACCTATAAGCGCAATCTCAGCCAGTCTGATCTGGTAGAGGCCACCCTGCGCGAAATGGACCGCATGGGCAATGCCCTGCCCATTCGCGGGCAGCTGGAAAACTGTTATCAGGCTGTCCGCCCAGGGGACACATATCTGGCCGTCAGCAACGGCCCGGACCAGCTCACCTTCTGGCGCAATGATGTGGCGGTTTGCACGCTGTCTCATGCGGGTATCAAAACCCGGTTCATGGAGATCTTTCTGGGTGAAAACAGCCGCTCGGAGCGCTTTACACAGGCGCTGCTGGGGCAGTGATGCTGTATCCAAGGATTAGCCTTTATGCCCTGATGCTGGCCAGTGCCGGGATCCCTTTGTACATTCACTTGCCACAGTATGCCGCCACCGATCTTGGCATCGGGCTTGGGGCCTTGGGGGGTGTTTTGCTGGCCATCCGGCTGTTTGATCTGGTGCAGGACCCGCTGATCGGCTGGGCCGTGGATCGATGGCCGCAAAAGCAGTCCAGCTTTGCTTGGCTCGCCGCCGGTGGGCTGGCCGTGGGGTTTCCGCTTTTGTTTGGACTACAAGCCAGCCCCTATGTGTTGGCCAAGATGATCCCCATCCTGTTGCTGCTGTTCTCCGCCTACAGCCTGGGTATGATCTTGCTCTATGGGCGCAGTACTACCCTTGCCAAATCTGCTGAACCGCGTGCTGTAATGACGCTGGCCGCATTCCGCGAAAGCGGCATGCTGATCGGTGTGATTTTGGCAGCGATTGCTCCGGCTCTCTTGGTTGGCATGGGGGCTGCGGGACAGGGCTATGGGGCATTTGGCCTGCTGCTGGGTGCAGTGGCAATCGTCACCGCCCTGCTGACCAGACCGGTCTGGTCACAGCCTGCGGTGGCCGGTCGCCCCCTGAGCTATGCCTCCCTGTCCCAGTCCGGGGCCACCAGTCTGCTGATCCTGGCGGTCCTGAACAGTCTGCCGGTGGCCCTGACCTCCACCTTGTTTCTGTTTTTTGTACAAGACTACCTGAACTTACCAAAACTGGCAGGGCCACTGCTGGTTCTGTTCTTCCTGTCCGCCGGTCTCAGCGTGCCCTTGTGGACCCTGGTCAGCCACAGGATCGGAGCCAAAGCCACGCTGTTGATCGCCATGCCTTTGGCCATTGCCAGCTTTGTCGGAGCCGGGTTTCTAAATCCGGGAAACGCCTATGGCTTTGCTCTGATCTGTCTGGCGTCAGGGGCGGCGCTGGGGGCGGACATGCTGCTGTTGCCTGCCCTGTTCAGCATTGCCCTGACCAAAGCAGGCCTAAGCGCGGGAACGGCCTTCGGTATTTGGTCCTTTGCCGGAAAACTTGCCCTGGCCCTTGCAGCCGCAGTCACTTTGCCACTGCTACAGGCATTTGGCTTTACCCCTGGCACGCACAACACGCCAGAGGCGCTGTCGGCGCTTGTCGCGGCCTATGCGATCCTTCCTTGTGTCCTGAAATCCGCAGCCTTTTGCTATGCTCTACGGCTGCCCAGTGAAAGCTCCTCCTGATGAAATTGCTTGTCGCCTGCCTCGTGATCTTTCTTGTGGCCATAGTTGCCAAAACCTACCTCTTTAGTTTCCGGTTCCAATCACCACAGGATTACGCTGGAACCGGCCCGCAGTTTGATCTCAAGACCCATCTATCTGGCGAGATCCTGTCCGAAGGGTTGATCTTTGGCCCAAATGGCAAGATGACCAACAGCTTTGTAGCAAAAATGGTCGGCACCTGGGACGGGGACACGGGCACCCTGAGCGAAGAATTCACCTATTCCAATGGGAAAACCCAAAGCCGGAAATGGTATCTGACCCTCGGACCAAACAACACCTTTACCGCCACAGCTGATGACCTGGTGGGAGAGGCACAGGGAGTGGTTTCCGGGTCAACCGTCCGCTTGCGCTATGAGATCATTCTTCCCGAAGATTCCGGGGGACACACCTTGCAGGCCACAGACTGGATGTACCTTACCGCCGATGGCGCGATCATGAACAAGTCAGAGATGCGCAAATTTGGCCTGAAGGTCGCGGAACTGGTCGCGACAATGAGACCAAACTAAAAACCGCCCAAGCCATGGCCCCAGATTGAAGGTCATGCAGAATTTTCAAGGCACCTCTGAAACGGCGACCCCAATTGAAACGACAGCCCTAATTGTCGCCGGCAGTCTGTTGCCAGCGGGTAAGGTTGCGAACGTAAATTCTTTTTTTCGGGCCGCCATTCCATTTCTCTAGCAAGTTGACAAGGCAGAGGATTTGACTGATACAGCCGAGACAAGTGCGGGCCGTTAGCTCAGCTGGATTAGAGCAGGGAACTTCTAATTCTCAGGTCGGGGGTTCGAGTCCTCCACGGCTCGCCATTTCCTCCCATTATTCCCGTCCTTTCATATGCTTATCTGCGATCTTGGCGAACTTTCCTGTTCGGTTCGTCACATTTTTATTTCCGTTTGGGCGGGCAATCAGCTTTTCCATTGCAGAATTCGCCAATGCTTCGCGACCGGCTGCTTCGGTATAGAGCTGCACCAAAGCCAGTGTTTTGTGGCCGGTTACAGATGCGATTTCATGCGTGGTGGCTTGGGCCTCTGCCAATCTGCGGGCACAGGCTTTACACAAGCCATGTGAGCTGCATTTGGGCAGGCCTGCTTCATTGCACCAGTCCCGCATCGCATTGCCCAATCCGGCCGCAGAGCGTATATTGCCATTGCTTGTTGCCAGCTAGGACCCGGCATCCAAGACTTCTGCCAGATCGGCGTGAAGGGGGATGCTTACCTTGATACCACCCGAACGGGATGTTTTCTGACGGCGATATTCAATTCGGTCGCCACGCAAGTTTTCAGGACCAAGTTGCACGGCATCCACGCGGGCCGCGCCAGTGTAGAGCATCAAGGTAACTGCTTGGTGGGCCAATGTGCCGGGTTTGTAGACCGCAAAAACTGCGCGATCTCTTTTTCTTCCCAAGAATGAAAACCAGTCCCGGTGTTACAATAGGGTTTAGTCGCCCGAACGGGATTGTCCCCACGCCAATCCAAGCTGATAGCGTGATCCAATAGCTGGATCAATCGCTTGCGAAGGTTATTCGCTGCGGCAGGGGTTTCCGCTTTTTCCGCAAGCATCGCCTGGACGTGGCGGCGTTCAACCAGGCCCGATAGCAGGCCGTAGACTTGCACAGTTCGGACTCACAAGGTCCGGATACGACCCAAGTAAGCCACGCCGTTTCCAATGGCGATCGTCGAGGCTTCAAACCCCAGCACACTTTCACCGAAGGGCACGACATTTAACAGAACCGTCACGACAAGTCCGTTCACGAAGGCGCCCACGAATGCGGTTGGTGACTCCGCATAAACCTCGCGGAACCGGACGTTCGCCAACCCGACTGACACCGGTGGATAGGTCCGTGTTGTGGAGAGTATCACGATCGCAATGCAATATAGCATCCCCGACGCCATTATGAGGCGGCAACGCCGACCTCAAAGAGAACCATGAACCCGATGAGACCGAAATATACCCTTGAATTAACGGCCACAGGTAGAGAACATTAGTCGTGACGAGCAAGAAAGCCATGATGTGGTGCACATCAGCCTTTTGCTTGCACTGTGCTGAAACTGAAACAACGCCTTCCCTGCTGCCTTCCAGCCACCGACAAATGCTAGTTATTCGCGGCAAGAACAGACCTCCGAAGCTAGAATATCCGTCCGTTCGTAGTTCACACTGGTCTGAACGTTGCTGGGCCTCTGCGCGATTATTGCGAAAATTGGGCAAGACTGGGACAGTTGTCCCCGGTCAGGAGCCTCTTGCGGCTTGATGATGGTTGGTCAGTTCCTTATTGCCATGGGTGGGCAATATTATGCTCCCTTCATTTTTGACCAGATCATTCAGTTCTTACGCGAGAAAAGCCTTTGTCCGAAATCCCGCCATTCCTGAATTACCACAACGCGCTCGCCGATTTTTTGCAGCACGAAGAGGCCGATATCTGGGCCTGGTTTGCCTCTGACAAATTGACAGAACAGGCCTTTGATGAAAACCGACTGATGTTGCTGAAAAATGCAGTGCGATTGGACGCAGGGTCGCATGACAGATTGTTTGCTATCGCGGGCGAAGTGAAAGAAACGCTTGCGATTGACGTGCCGCTCAACCTTTTTCAGGGCACGGGAAGTCACCGGAATGCTGCGTTGATCTATACTCCCAATGAGATCAACATCATGTTCGAGGGCGAGACCATTGATATCCTCAGCGACGCTGAGTTGCGCAGCCTGCTGGGCCATGAGATGGCGCATTACCTGCACAAGACCCGCGAGGATGGGCGGTATTTCACGGCTGATCGGATGCTGGGGTGGATTTGCGGGGAAAACGGATCACACCCTGCGCATCTGCAGTCGCTCTGGCTGTCGCAGATCTATCAGGAGATTTTTGCTGACCGGGTCGGGCTTATGGTCTGTGAGGACCGGGATGCAGCAATTTCCTTGCTGATCAAGGTTGGGTCCGGGCTGAAGAAGTTTTCGGTTGAAACCTATCTCGAACAGGCCGCGGAGGCGCTTGATCTGAACAAGAAGGACGGCTCGCAGGGGGGGACACATCCCGAAACCTACATCCGTGCGATTGCTCTTGCCGATTGGGCCAAGGACAAAGAGACCGCCGACGCGCGTCTTCCGAAGTTGGTGGAAGGTGATGATCGGTTGGAACGGCTGGACCTGCTGGCGCAGCGCAAACTGACCGATCTGACGCGCCTGATGATCCAGAAATTTCTGAGCGCCGATTGGGCTCAGTCTGAGGAGATCGAGGCGCACGCCCGCGCCTACTTCCCAGATTTTGACCGCACAACGATCCCATCCGAAGACACGGACCTGTCCCGCCTGACTGAGGCAAGCGAGGATGTGAAGGATTACATGGCATCGGTTCTGCTAGATTTTGCAGCGGCGGATCCGGATCTTGAAGACGACCCCTTGTTAGAGGCAATGCAGTTTGCCGACAAGTACGGGCTGTCGGATGCGATTACCCCGCGCATCATCAAGGACCTTGGTGTGCCCAAGAAAAAGCTAGCGTCACTGCGCAAGGCGCTTGTGGAGGTGCCCAATGATTGATGTTGCCAAACATGGTTTCTTTGAGCTTCTTGAAAGCTGGAATGAGACGCATTCAATCGGGAATGAGGACCTGTTGGCCGCCGTTTTACCCCTGATGCAGCAGGTCGCAGAGGCGCATGATGCCGGGCAAGTGGCTCCGTTGTTTCCCCTGGCTAAGCTAAAAACGGATCATGGCCATCTGTTCTTTATTCAGTCGGAAGCAAGAGCACCGGCATCGGCCCGCGCAGTTCGCAGCCGCAAGGATTTGCAGGCCAAGAGCGGCATCAAGGTCGTGAGTGAGCTCAGGGTGACTTCTGATGATGCGATCGGCACAGAAGTGCATGACGCAAAAGTTGCAGAGGATGCCGAAGCCAGCCCGTGTTTTTTGACCCAGTACCGATCCTGGGAAATCGAAGCGGGCCATCACGACCCGATCACTGATATCTATGGGCTGGGAATGATCATCGGTTCGCTGGCGACCGGTCTTGACTTTCGGCAGAAGGAGCAGCTCGAAACCTTTACCCGCTACCGCAGTGATCTGGCCCAGTTGAACAATCGGCTTAGCCCGGTGATCTGTCGCGCAATCGAGCGCATGACAGAGTTGGAACGGTTTAACCGAGCACAGGACATGCCCACCCTGATCCGCGCGTTTGAAAACCATCGCATGATCGGGTCGGTTTTTGACAATGAACTGACAACGAGCGCTTCATTCGGGGCAGAGGCCGATTTGCCAAGAGGTGAGTTGCTTAAGCGTTTGCGCGCACGGCTATATGATATGACCAGGCGCAATCGGCTGATCTACCACAAGCCTGTCTCGACCGAATTGAACCTGACAGAAACTTCCGTGCCTTTGGTGATGAATTTTCAGGCGATCAAATCCGAAGACCTGTTCACCGCCGATGGCCGTGCCATGCAAATGCTGCTGTCGGGCAAAGAAGTTGCCTTGCGGGATTACATTCGATTTGAAGAGATGCAGTTTGCGCCATCAGTCCTGTCCAAGCTACGCTCAGAAAGTGCGCGGGTTGCGCGGGAATATGGCGCAGCTCCACTACGCTTGGTGCCCGTATTCCTGCGTTGGTATGATTTGAAGAACGACCCGCATGTGCCGATTTCCTCGCCGCTGCTGTTGCTGCGGGCAGAATTGAAGCGCCGCAAGGGGGTAAAGGATGTCTTCACCCTAAAAGCGCTTGATACAGTGGCCGAGGTCAATCCAGCGTTGTCCTTTGCGCTGGAAAAGCTGTTTGGCACCAAACTGCCCAGAACGGTGGATATGTCCCAACCGGAGGCTCTGCAGGATCTCTATCAACTTATCGAGACCCAGATTTTGTCCAGCGAGCCCGGTGTACGCCTGGAATATGCCGACAAACCACGCATCAAGGTATTGCACCAGAAGGTGCGCCGCCGACTAGATCAGTTTAACAAGCGCCGCGTTGGCATGGTTAAAGGCAGGCGGGCGCGATCTGGGTTGCGCTATTCCTATGAGCATCCGGGGTTTAACCCGCTGGGGCTACAGCTATTCAAAGAATATGTTACCCCCGCACAGGCTCCCAATCAGGCCGTGATGGGGCGCGCACTTCCGCGGATGTTCAGTACCTCTCACGTGGTCGACCCTGCGATGACAGAACGTGAGGCGACAACCTTTTCTGCGGCGCAGGACACTGATGGACGCTTTAACTGGAGCTTTGATCTTTGCTCGGTAACCCTTGCCAACTTTAACTATCGAAAAATGTCGCTGGTGCGGGATTATGATTCCGTCTTGGCAGGTGAATTGCCGCCAAATGCGACCTTTGATCTGCTCTTCAATGACCGCAATTTTGATACCGGCAGCATTCCCAGCCTGCCCAAACCGGAACACCGCTATCCAGTCATCGAAATGGATCCCAGTCAGGAAAAGTCGGTTCTGAATGCCCGCAGTGGGGAAAGCTATGTCATTCAGGGCCCGCCGGGTACGGGCAAATCACAGACCATCACCAACCTGATTGCGGACTTCATCGGGCAAGGGAAACGTGTGCTGTTCGTTTGTGAAAAACGCGCCGCTCTTGATGTGGTGTTCAACCGTTTGACGGGTGTGGGCCTTGGGGCTCTGTGTAGTCTTGTGCACGACAGTCAGCAAAACAAGCGCGATTTCATTCAAGAGCTGGAAGAGATCTACACGCGCTGGACCAGTGAAGCTCGTCCAACGACCATGGCCATGCTGACGGATGAACGTACGGCACTGCTACGACGTATTTCAGAAGCGCTGGCTGATGTGCGCGTGCACATCAAGGCCATGTCCTCCGCGGCGGTTGGGACCAATGAAGCGCTTTATTCCGTGATTGACCGCGCGCTGAGCGCCCCTGCCATGGGTTTGGATGATAATGATCGGGACCTGTTGCCTGATCTGTCCGATTGGTTGGAGTATGAGGATGCAGTAGATCGCGCGCTGACCGGAACCAAAGGCTTGGCAGGGGGGCAATGTCTGTCACAACGGCCCGAAAGACTGTTGACCCCGGCACTTTGGGCGGATGACAAGACCCTGGATCAGGTGCCGGAACGAGCCGCAAATCTGGCGTCACGCGCCAAGCGGTTGAGCGGGATAGATGCCGATCTGTTTGGTGAGATCACCACCACGGGTGCTGGCTTTGCGCAAATTCAGTTTGCTGCGCGCGTTGCCGCAATGGCGGAGGTGGGACAACTAGGCCTGCTGGACCCTGCAAGCCGCGAAAGCCGCCGGTTCAAAGGCGAATTGCGTCTGGTAGAGGAGAAAAAGCGTGCCTTGGCTGCGGCAACTGAAAAAGCATCCGCCTGGACCGAGAGACTGACCCCGGATGAAACCAAAACAGCGCTGCGGCTGGCGCAGGACAAGGAAGGCAAGCTCCTGTCATTCCTGTCTGGCCCTTGGCGGCAATTGAAGAAAACCATTTCGGCACGCACCCGGACGGTGGATGCCGCAGTTGCACCCTCTGTGGTTGATCTTTTGTCGCAGCTTGATGCTGAACATACAGCCAAAGAGGCCCTGGCTGAAACCAAGCGGCAAGCTGCTGGGCGATATGGATTTGACGATTTTGGGGCCCTGTCCAAACTGGTCGCAGAACGGGCCGCAGGGAGGATGGCAGAAGGAGCCGCAGCAGACCCGATCCTGGCCAAGGTGGTGAGCGATCCGGCCAATTCGGAGCGTCAGGTGCTGGCTTTGGCCCGCCACGCTCCGGTGGTCGAAGGGCTGTTGGAAGAGGCAACCGGTCTGATTGATGGGCTGGATACATTGGCATTGTCTGATTTGGCCCCGGCGCTTGATGCGCTCGCACTAAGTCGGCCGCATTTGCGTGATCTGAAGTTCATGTTGCAGCCGCTGGCAGAAGCGCCTGCATCGATCTGGCATTGTTTGCGCAACCTCGATTTACCCACAGATCAGTTGCACGCAGAAATCCTGTCAGAGACGGTGCGCCGTAGCCTGCTCCAGACCCCTGGCCTGACAGCTATTGATCATTCCATGCTGGAACGGGCGCGCACAAAGATCGCAGAAAGCCGGAAGGCGCTTCAAGAGGTCAATGCGTCCTTGCTGGAACTGCGCGCTATGGAAACCTTTGACAGCCATATCGCGTTGACTGCTGAAATGGATCGCAACCTGTCGATGGAAGACCGGGCGCGCAAATCATCCTATGCCAAGGCGCGTCGGGCATTAGAACATGAATTCAAAAAGACCCGCGCCTATCGGTCGCCACGTGAAATGTTAGGTGGTCCTGCCGGAGCATTGATACCGGACATCAAGCCGATCTGGTTGATGAGCCCGCTTTCTGTGGCGGATGTCCTGCCACTTGATTCCGATCTGTTTGATGTGGTGATCTTCGACGAGGCATCGCAAATTCCAGTAGAAGATGCGGTGCCAACATTGATGCGTGCGCCGCAGATCATCGTTGTGGGAGATGAGATGCAACTGCCGCCGTCGAGATTCTTTGGCAGTAGTGACGCTGCCGAGGAGTTTGATGATGCTGAAGAAGATCTCAACTTTGAGTTGGAGCAGGACAGCTTTCTGACCCTTGCGGCGGAACGGTTGAAATCGACCATGCTCAGCTGGCACTATCGATCGCGCAGCGAGGAGCTGATAAGCTTTTCCAACGGGGCCTTTTACAATGGGCAATTGTTGACCATTCCGGCTACACACAACCGGCAGCAGCAACCTCAGATCGATGTGTTGGACGCAGGAGCTCCTCCGCTAACCGCATCCGAGGTTTTGGCGCGTCCGATTTCCTACCATATGATCAATGACGGTGTTTATGCCCTGCGGCGAAACGCCGAAGAAGCGCGCTATATCGCCCATCTGCTGCGCGACATCCTTGCTCAGAAAAGTCAAAAAACCATTGGCATCGTTGCCTTCTCGGAGGCGCAGCAATCCGAGATTGAAAATGCTTTGAGAGATCTGGCACGTACTGACAAGGACTTTTCTCGCAAGCTCGAAACTGAATTTGAACGCGAAAGAGATGGCGAATTCATCGGGCTTTTCGTAAAGAACCTCGAAAATGTGCAGGGCGACGAACGAGACATCATTTTGCTGTCGATCTGCTATGCTCCGCCGGAAAATGGCAAGATGCGGATGAACTTTGGCCCCATCAACAAGGTCGGAGGCGAAAAGCGTCTGAATGTCATCTTTTCGCGTGCGAAGGAAAACATGATCGTTGTGTCGTCGATCACCTCCGAGCAGATCACCAACGACTATAATGCAGGTGCCAACGCGCTGAAGACTTTCCTGCGGTATGCGCAACTTGCCTCAACCGGAGATAAGCAAGGAGCAGGTCTGGCGCTTAAGGCGGTGATGAGCAATGCGGACCGGAGCGAAAAACCTGTAAATGCGGCCGCAGAACAGATTGCCGCAGCCTTGCAAGAGCGCGAATTTGTTGCGGTGGTCAACCACGGCATGTCCCGCTTTTGCGTCGATGTCGCCGTCCGCCAGGCAGATGAAGCCGACTTTAAGCTGGCCATTCTGATCGATAGCAAAGAGACCTATGCGACCCATGCCACTTTAGAAGTTTTGACTGAACGTGCCATTCTGCTGGAAGCTTTTGGATGGAAGGCTGTGACCGTCACCTTGCGGGAATGGCGGGACAATCCTACGGGGGTTGTTGAAGTGGTAAGGGCGTACTTAGAAGGCGAACCTAATTGAATGCGGAATAAGGCTTCCATCAGCCTCGCGCTGAAAAGGGATGTTTCTTATGAGAAGGTCCGAACATTTCGATGCCCAAATCTCGCAGTTCGCCTGCAAAAAAATCTGGAAAAATGACCGAAACATACAGCGTTGCGAGCGAGCCTAGGATGAAAGAGACCTGACCTAAGTAGGTTTAAAACAAATATTGTGACCGTGTCACTGAAGGTCCGCTTTAGGAAAAGGGCAAGACTTTGCAAAGTGCGCAACCTGCGCATAAACGGTCTCAACAAAACTAAGCTGGTCCATCGCCAAGGACCGTGGCGCAACATGCAGGATCTGGAAATCGCAACACTCTGCTGGGTCGATTGGTTCAATCACCGGCGCCTGTTCGACCCCATCGGAAACATCCCAAACAGCGGAGGCTGAACAGAACTTCGATGCGCAGCGTGACGTGCTCGATATGGTTGCGTAAAATGAAGCTATAGGTCTCCGGTAAAACCGGGGCGATTCATGTTGCCTAATCGGCCAACTGGCTGCAAAGGGCGGAATTGGGCGATGTCATGCTGTCAAGAATGGTGAAATGGTTGTGACCCTTTTCGACAACCAGATTGGTATCCGCATCCAGGCCATCCCACATCATCGCCAGAAGCTGCGATTGGCGCAAAAATTCTGGCCGTTCCGCGCCACCAACCCAGGCTGTGACCTTGGCCCCAGCAATCGGTCGTCGCAAGGCGGCGCTTTCGGCAGCGGCTTCCGCCTCCGTCAGCTTTAGGGTCGCGTTCATCGCAGTACGCAATAAAGGGCGCAGATCGTGCAATCCGCTGATTGATAACGTCTTTTCAATTCTGGCAGATGTTTTGGGTGGTAGCAGGCTGTCGCAACAGATCATTCGGGTCGCAAGATGTCCCCCCGCCGAATGGCCTACCAGCCGAATGGGGCCATCAACGCGGTGTCCAACGGCCTCGATGGCTGTAGCGATTTGTTTGGTTATTTCTGAAATCCGCGCCACTGGTGTCAGGGTGTAGCTGGGAATTCAGACCACCCAGCCATGCGCCCGCGCGCCTTCTGCCAGATCAGTCCAATAGGATTTGTCCAGCCGCATCCAAAACCCGCCATGCACAAAAACCAGAACGCCACGGGGCGGGGTGTCCGGCCAGATCAGATCAAATACTTCCCGCGCGCTGTCGCCATATGAAATATCGCTGTCGATCCGCACCGGTCCCTTGCGGTAATCTGCAGCGCGCGCTGCCCAGAAACCGGGCAGCGCATCAGAGCCTTTGACATGCCCCATGTTGTTGAAGGCATCATCCCAATCGCGCATGTCACTATACTCCGTTTTTGTCATCCGTTACCCGGCCTGATACTTGGGCGCCGAAGCCAGGAATTCACCATAGGCGTCCGCATCGGGAAACGAGAACTGTTCAGCCAGAGGGTTTGACCGCTTGGTCTTGGTTGCCCCCATATCCGCCAGCAATTCATCAAAATGCTTGAAATGGAACGGGGCCGAACACAGGCCGCCATAGACCTGAGCAGCCGGACGTTCCTTGCGCCGCCAGTTCAGCATCATATCGATATTGCTGTTCATCTCATCCGCACTTGGTTGTTGAGCAAGTTGTCCATCCGCATAGCGCACCAGCCAGTTGGCAATCATTTCCGCCGACAAAATGGTACAGAAACTGGAGTTGAAACCGACAAATCCCACCTCAGGCAGATCCGGGTTCACCGACAGGCGATAGACCCGGTACTGACCGTCGCTTTCCATCAGCTTTTCGCGGTATGCCTCGGGCAAAACAGGAACCCCCAGTTTCCACCCCACGGCCAGAACCGAAACATCACATTTTACCCGCTCTCCGTTGGTGAAGACCACGCTGTCACCTTCATAGTGGTCTATCGACCCCTGAACGAGGTTCAGCTTGCCGGATTTCAGCGTTTCAAAGAATCCCGGCGTGACCAGCGGCAGCGAACAAGAGGCTTCTTTCTCGATCGGTGTATCCGGCACCATGTTCCATTTCTTCAGCCCCAATTGCAGCTTCAGCATGGTTTCCAGCCCGCGGAAATTGGCCCAGACCAGCGGCTTGGTGACTGCGGCAAACAGCTTTTGCAGTGGGCTCCGCCCCCAACTGTTAAACTGCATCTCCTGCGCGCGCATATAGAGCAGGTGTTTGAAGTTGATGCCGCCAATGAAGTAAGGCACCCGCCACACGTTCTTGCGGTAGACCATGGTCACCTGTTTGGCCCCATGATCCGCCGCGTTCACCGCAATATCGGTTGAAGACTTTGAGCCCCCCAAAACCACCACATGCTTGCCCCGTGCGGTCTCTGAATCGGTATACTCCGAGGAGTGCATGACCTGCCCCCCCTGCGCGATAAATGCCTCCTGTCCGGGGTGGGAAATGATGTTCTTATAGGAAAATTGTCCGGTACAGATCGCAACAAAGTCAAAGTCTTGCTTGCGGGTTCGCCCTGCACTCTCCAGCGTCAGCGTCCAGCCCGGCTTGCCATCGGCGCGCCGCTCCATTCCCACCACATCCGTGTGCAGCTGATACAGCCGACCAAGCTTGTGCTTGGCGGCATAGGAGTGGATATAGGCGTGCACCTGCGGACCCTTTGGCCATTGCGGATAGGCATCCGGCATCGCCATATCGGTAAAGCGATACAGCTCCTTTGGGCTTTGTGTTTGCACACCAGGGTAGGAGCGCGACAATTCCCAGACGCCGCCAAAATCGTGACTGCGTTCAAACCCGATGACGCGGTGGCCTTTTTCGTCAAATGCCTTGGCTGCGGCTAGGCCCGCAACACCGCCGCCAATGACGGCAACTGTTTTTCTACTCACCATCTGGGCTCTCCTTACGCCTCTGGGGGTGGCGGCAGAAAGTCCACCTCATGCAGGGCGGAGATACGCACCAGTTCTTCTGGCTCCGTTACCCCATCCAAGGCACAGAACAGATCATAGATCTTGCGCGACGGAGCCACGCCAAAGACGCATTTTGCCTCGGCCCCTGATCGGTTAAAAACTCCATGCGCCAGGCCCATCGGCATGCGGATCAAATCGCTTGGTCCGGCTTTGTTGGGTTTTACATTGCCCTCTTCATAGCCAAAATCCACTTCCAGGTTGCCCTCGACGACCAGGATCCATTCATCCTGGGTCGGATGAACATGCGGCGGGACAAAGGTGTCTGCAGGCACCACCGCGTGCCAGATCATGGCATTGTCCGAGTGCAGTTTGGGGGTGTAAATCTGGCCTACGACGTTCCATACGGCGCCTTCGAGACCTGTGTCGGTTGACGTAACTCCGGCTGTTTCTTTCATGTTATTTTTCCCTGTTATGACAAAATGTCACAAACAGCGTACTGCGCAGTCTCGGTTTGCTTTGTCCAAATTGCGCAAAAAAATGCATTCTCAAAAGTGCTTGCTTTAAGTTTAAAACTTTTTAGGCTGCTTGGGATGGGACCTGTATTCCTAAGCAAATCGGCTGACCCCCTGCGCAGGCACCGCCTGTTGCGGTCAACTGACGTTGACCTTGTGCGCGCCTCAGTAGCTGAACAATTCTGCGATCACGATCTGATCCCAGGTGCCGCGCATGACAGATTTGACGCCTGTCATAGCCAGGCCCAAGGTCAAAGCCTGTCGCTGAATTACATGCGGTATGGCTGTGATGTGACGATCAACCCCGGAGAGCTGAGTGACTTTTATCTTGTGCAAATTCCACTGCTTGGCGCCGCCAAGGTCCGCAATGGACGCAAGACGGTAGAGGCAACACACAGAACCGGGTCGGTTCTCAACCCAACGCGCGACACCCATATGGTTTGGTATGGGGGCTGTGAGAAACTGTTGCTTCAGATTGACGCCACCGCGTTGCACCAGATGGCCGAGCGAATTTTGGGGCATGCGCTGTCTCATCCCATCGTTTTCGACCCCGAGGTCCAGTTGGAATCACCTGCGCTACAAAGCTGGGAAAGAAAATTCCGGGCTGCCGTCTCTGTGGCCGACCAAAAAGGCGCCTTCGGAGACAGCCAGCATAAGCACCAAACCCTGTTCGAAGAGGAATTGATGACAGGGTTTCTGATGGCGCAACCCAGCACTGTGCATCATCTGATGACCCAGGCCCAACCACAGGTGTCGTCACCGCAGATCAATCGCGCCCGCACCTATATCCTGGAAAACCTGACCGATCCGATCACCGTGGCCCAGATCGCAGCTGCCGCAGGCTGCAGTATCCGCAGCTTGCAACTGAGTTTTCAACAAAGCCTTGGCTGCACCCCGGTTGGCTTTCTTCAACGACAACGCCTGAACCATGCGCATCTGCTGGCACAGTCGCTGCCCAAAGACACCCTGGTCAGTGGCATCGCCTATGAAGCCGGCTTTTTTCATCTGGGCCGGTTTTCCATTGCCTACCGTGAGGTATTTGGCTGCTCTCCCAGGGACACCCTGGCGCAGAACCGGTTCTCCTAAGACCCGACAGCGTTAGCGACCCACCGCTCCAGACAGACCACGACGTCTTCAGGTCGTGGCAACCACCCAATCCGGGCGGATCCCAGAACTGCGAATAAAGGGCGCGACATCGTGGCCGCGAAACAAACCGTGATCCGTAATAAGGATGGTGCCAATACCGGCCGCTGCGCCGCCCAGAACGTCGGTGTGCAGCGTATCGCCCACCATGGCGATGCGGTGGCGGGGGATGCCCGCCAGCCGGTTCAGGGCGACCTCAAAGGCATTGCCATAGGGTTTGCCATAGAACGCGGCCCGCAGGCCCGTTTGGGCAATGATGTCATGTGCAATCAGGCCAGGTTCCAACGACAGCCCCTCCTCACGCGGGGCGACCAGATCCGGGTTGGCGACAACCAGCGGCCGGGGGCGGTGGTGCAGCGCCTGCACCACCGCAGCGGTATCAGCCTCGCGCCAACGGGCAGAGGACAGCAGCAGGATCCCACCGGCAGTGTTCAGCAGGTCAGGATTGTCAGCCAAATGGGCAATCCGGGCCGTGGCCGGCGCATCGCTGAAATCATCGCCCTGGGCCGCGGCTGCGGCCCAAACCTGTGACGGTGGCAATGTGGGAAGATTGGCAAAAGCAACATCACGGCTGGAGACCACCTCAGAGGCGTCAAAGTCAAAGCCAAGCCGATGGTATTTTGCCAGAATTTCGCCGCGCGTATAGCTGGCCGCATTGGTCAGAACGATCAGCCGTTTGCCCAAAGCGCGCAGCGCAGCCATCTGCTCCACCGCGCCCTCGATGGCCGTTTCGCCCCGGTTCAAAACCCCAAAGGCATCCAGAATATAGGCGTCAAAATCTGGCGCTGTATCGCTGAGATCGCGCCCGGTGCGGGAATCCTGACAAAAGGCTGCACTGGGCAAGGCTGCCCGCAGGCTCTCATAGCGTTGAAAAGCCCATTTTGTGTCGATCATTGGGGGTGCCTTGAAACTAAATACATCTGGCGGCCAGCAGGACTGGCCGCCAAAAGGCTTATAGGATTTTCTTGCGCATGTAAGAGGAAACCACCTCTCCGAAGACAACAAGCGCCAGGATAGTCAGCAACACCATCGAGACCTCGGGCCAGTTGAAGGTATCAATTGCCCCCTGCAGGATCATGCCGATGCCCCCCGCGCCTACCAGTCCCAGCACCGTGGATTCCCGCAGGTTGATGTCCCAGCGCAGGATCGAAATGGCAAAAAAGGCGGGCATCACTTGCGGCACAATGGCGTAGAGCACGATCTTGAACCGCGAGGCTCCGCAGGCCTCCAGGGCCTCGACGGGCTTGTGATCAATCTCTTCGATGGCTTCCCCCAGCAGTTTGCCCAGAAAGCCGATAGAGCGGAACATGATGGCGACAATGCCCGCAACAATGCCTGGACCAAAGATAGCCACAAAGAGCAGCGCCCAGATAATGGTGTTGACCGAACGGGACGATACCAGGATGAAGCGGCCAATCCACAGGGTCACCCGGTTCGGGGTGGTGTTCTGCGCCGAAATATAGGCAACCGGCAGCGACACCACGACGGCAAACATGGTGGCCAGTGTGGCGATGTTCACGGTCTGCCAGATGGCCTCCAGGATCGACGGCAGATTGCTGGGATCTGGTGGCATCATCCGGCCAAAGAGATCGCCCATTTGTGTCGGCGCGTCCCAGACCCATTCCCAGATTACGTCAATACTGCTGAGAGCCCAGGCCACGATCAGCAGGGTGAACATCAAACCGCCATAGCGCATCAGACGCTGGCGCAGGGTAAAGCGGGACCAATGGTCAAGTGTCTGCTGCAAAGGTTGACTGTCCATCATGCGATCCGCTTTCTGATAAATCCGCTCACCGCCTCTGACACCAGAATGACGCCGACAATGACCATGGTGATGGCCAGGGCAAAATCATAATCGTAACGGCCAAAGGCATTGGCCAGGGTGGCACCAATGCCCCCTGCCCCAACAATCCCAACCACGGCAGAGGCGCGCAAGTTGCTGTCCAACTGGTAGATGCCCAGGCCCACAAGCCGTGGCATGATCTGGGGCATCACTGCGTAGACCAGGGTAGAGAGAAAACCCGCGCCAACCGAGCGCATCGCCTCGACTTGGCCAAAGTCGATCTCTTCGATCCGTTCGGCCAGCAGTTTGGCCACAAAGCCAATGGAATAGACCACCAGCGTCAAGGCGCCGGCAAAGGGGCCAAAGCCAACCGCTTTGACAAAGATGATGGCGACAATCACCGGGTGAAAGCTGCGCGCCACGATAATGATGCCACGCCCCAGAAAGTAGATCGGCTTGATCGAGATATTGCGCGCCGCCATAAAGGCCAGCGGCACCGACAGGGCAATGCCGCCCACGGTTGCCAGAATGGCAATCTTCAGGCTTTCCAGAAAGCCGTCGATCAACAGGCCAGAGCGTTCAAAGTTTGGCGGAAAAGCCCCGTTAAAGATCCGCTGCGCCCGGCGCATCCCGTCAGAGACCCGATCCCAATCAATCGGCAATGTGGCCAGGGTGGCAACAACATAGATGGCAAGCGCGGCATAGATCCCGTAGCGAAGCGTCGGGTTTTTGATAAAAGCCGGCTTGCGCCAGCTGGTTCTATCGGTGCTCATGCCACGGCTCCGACTTCGGCGCGATCCATGGCCGGCACCCCGGCATAGATTTCATCCATTTCAGGCTTGTCCAGCTTGCCCGGCAGGTCATCAAAAATGATCCGTCCGTAGCGCATGCCGACAATGCGGTCGCTGTATTCTTTGGCTTCGGTGACATTGTGGATGTTGATGATCACCGGCAATTTCAGCTCAGAGGCCAGATCGCGCAGCAGTGACATGATCTGCTCGGAGGTCTTCGGGTCGAGCGAGGCCGTAGGCTCATCCGCCAACAGAATTTCTGGGCGCTGCATCAAGGCGCGCACCACGCCGACCCGCTGACGTTCGCCGCCCGACAGCTCATCTGCGCGTTTATCGGCGTAATGGGCAATGCCAACCCGCTCCATCAGTTCATAGGCGTGGCGGATGTCGTCGCGCGGATAGCGGCGGGTCAACGCCGCCCAGGTGGAAATATACCCCAAACGGCCCGACTGGACGTTTTCCATCACCGTCAGACGGTCAATCAGATTGAAGCTCTGAAACACCATACCAATGCGGCGGCGCGCAGTGCGCAACTCGCGGCGGTTCAGGGTGGTGAATTCGGTGCCGTTCAGATCAATGGAGCCTGATGTGGGCTCAACCAGCCGATTGATGCAGCGCAAAAGCGTGCTTTTGCCAGCCCCGGAAGAGCCGATAACGGAGGTCAACTGATCGCCTTCGACGGTCAGGTCTAGCTCCTTGAGCACAGGATCGCCGGAGCCATATCGTTTGGTCAGCTTTGAGATTTTTAGCATTGGGGGTCCTCGGGCATAGCGCAGCCGTGCCAATGGCGCGCGCCGCAGCGGGACGCACCAGGCTGGAAAAAATGGTCCCGGACAACGATCGCGCGCTGTCCGGGGTGTTTTGGAAGGGTCTGTTTACTTACCAGCGAGCCCTTGCGGCGTGTATTCCACACCGTTGGATTTCTGGATCTGGCGGATGACCGCCCATTGATCCTGGTAGGTGATTGGAATGAATTTGCTCACGCCGGAGAATTCGTCCCCCAGCTTGGTGCCGGCAAAGTCAAAGGTGAAGAAGGCTTCTTTGATCTTATCGGCCAGCGCCGGGTCCAGGTTGTGGGCCAGGTTAAAGGAGGTGGTTGGGAAGGGATCGCTTTCCCAGATCATCCGCACATCCTCAGCGTCGTAAAGTCCACGTTCTGCCATGCGCTCAACCACTTCGGATGCAACGGGGGCCGCGTCATAATCACCTGCCACAACACCCAGCATGGATTGATCGTGAGAGCCGGAATAGGTCACTTCGTAGTCTTTGTCAGGCTCCACACCCAGCGTTGGGAACAAGGCCCGTGGCGCCTGGTTGCCTGAGTTGGAGGTGGGCGAGGTATGTGCAACCCGGCGGCCTGCCAGGTCTTTCACTTCCTTGATGTCGCTGTCTGCCTGGGTAAAGACCTGCAGCTTATAGCCAAACTGGCCGTCCTCTGCGCCCATGATGGCAAAGGGCACCGCCCCGGCAAGGTTCACCGCAAAGGGTGTTGGCCCGGTAGAGAAACCCGCCACATGCAAGCGGCCCGAGCGCATGGCCTCCACCTCGGCGGAATTGGATTGCACCGCAAAGAACTGCACATTCTTGCCGGTAACCTCTTCCATATGGGAAATGAAGGGCGCCCAGATATCTGCATAAACCGCCGGATCCTCAACCGGAGTATAGGCAAAAACCAGGGTGTCCGGGTTGCGCAGCTCTGCCGGGTCGGTTGGGGTATCCGCAACCAGATCACCGTTGGCGTCACAATAGAGTTCGTCCAGCGCGCCACGGTCGGCGCAGTCTGCGGCGGCAGCGGCAAAAGCGCTCGCCGACAGGATGCCCAGTGCTGTTGCAGCTCGGGTAATAAATGGTGTCATGGTGTCCTCCCTTTTCACGCACGCCTTTAGACGGTCCTCCCAAGGCAATGCGCTGACCCGCCCAAGGTAGGAGCCCACAGCGCGCGGAAGCGAGTCCGCGTCTGTTAATGGAACAGACGAAAAGCCAGTTTAATGTTAACAATGTTACAAACCCGGTTGCGCGGGCTTAAAATCTGGCATGATCTGCGTCACTGGATCGGTGATAGTCAAAGCCCAGTGGCCGTCTGATGCCGCAGGAAGACACAGAAAGAGGGTGCATGCATATGAGCAAAGCCGAGCCGCTCATTGCTATTGTGGATGACGACGAAAGCGTGCGCACCACCCTTTCCGCCTTAATGCGCGAAAGCGGGTTTGAGGCCCTCAGCTGTCCCGACATCGCGTCGTTTATGGCGCTGGGAGACCCGCCGCCGGTGGATTTGGCCCTGATTGACCTGCGTTTGCGGGGCGAGTCTGGCTTGACCCTGGCCATCCACATCCGCGAACGCTACGAAATTCCCATTGTGATGCTGACCGGAGTGGGAGACGAGATCGACAAGATCATCGGCCTGGAAACTGGCGCCGATGACTATCTGATCAAGCCTTTCAACCCGCGCGAACTGGTCGCGCGCATTCGGGCCGTGCTGCGCCGCTATGGGCATGGCGGCGCAAAACCCACCAGCGCGGCCTCCGGGCAGGGCATTGTTTTTGGCAGCAAGCGCATTGATATTCAAACCCGTCGGGTGCTGGACGCCGAGGGCGAAGAAATCCCGCTGACCAATGCAGAATACCGCCTGCTGGAGTATTTTGCCCGCAACCCCAACCGGGTCATCCCGCGGCCGGAACTGTTGCAAGAACTTGGCTCTGATATGCAGCGCTATGTGGATCGTACCATTGATGTGCTGATCCTGCGCCTACGCCGCAAGATCGAGCCCGTTGCCTCCAAACCGGTGCATCTGCAGACCCGCCGCGCCCAGGGGTATATTTTCCACCTATCACCAGAAGGCCAGTGATGCCCACGCTGTCAAACCTGAGTGTCCGGTTTCGCCTGTCGGCCGCAATTGCGGTTCTGTTTGGCCTGATCCTGTTGGTCAGCCTGATTGGCTTTTTGGTGCTGAACCGGACTGAACTGTGGATGAACGTGCTGCATAAGGACACCCTGGCAGAGGTTTCCGAAGCCTTGGATCTGTCACGTGAATCTGCAGATCTGGCAACCTCGGCACCGTTTTTATATGCGCTTTTTCCGCCGTTTCAGCTGGAACAGGAAAAGGCCAAGGTTTTGACCAACCTGGACCGGATTGAGGCGCTTTCGGCCGACGACCCTGCCCTGGACCTGCCAGTGGCACGGCTGCGGTTTGCCATTGATGATCTGACAACGGCCCTGGCACCGCAGACCGAACGGCAGGCCGCGCTGGATGCCATTGATCGCGACATGGTGCGGCTGAACCAGCGGGTGCGGCGGTTTACCGGGGATCGCACCTTGCCGCTGGCAGAGCGGGAAGTCTGGTCTGGTCTGCAACAGCTGACCGCCAGTGCAATTGGGGCGGGACGGGCCAATGCGCTCATCGAGCTGGGAGAAGCGCACCGTCGCTATACAAAGCAGCGCGCGGCCTTACTGGCGCAGCTCCTGCCGGTTCATGGGGCGACATTTGCCGAGATTGAGCAGACCGCCCAGCGCGGCGAAAGCCTGTTTGTTCTGAAGCATCGCGATTTGGCGGCGCGGCTTGATGCGGAAAACGCGCTGTTTCGCATCCGGCAAGAAGCCCGCCGTGTCAGCACTTTTGCCGGGGCAAAAGTCGCTCAGGCGGAAAACCGTCTGTCACAGGCCCGCGCAGAGACCTCCAGCAACCTGGCCATTGCCAAAAACGCCTTTTTGGCCCTCACCGCCGCGAGCCTGTTGGTGGCGATCACCTCATCGCTCTATGTGTCACGCTATGTGGCGGGCAATCTGCAACGCATTGCTGAGGCCATGCGCAGGCTTGCAGCCGGCAACCACCGTACAGACCCGCCACAGGGACCAAACTCCGACGATGAAATTGGCCAGCTCTACGCGGCCTTTCATGTGTTTCGCGAAAGCGCCCGCAAGCTGGAGCGCCGAACCCGCCAGATTGGTCATCAGAACGCGCTTTTTTCGCGGGTGTTTCGTAATATCAAGGATGGTGCGGCGATTGCCTCTTCCAAGGGGTGGATCGAGGCCGAAAACGACAATCTGCGCCAGCTGCTACGGCTGCCCCCTGCGCAAGGTAGTGCCCATGCGCGGGTGCCTGATCTGATAGCGGCGTCCGGTTTTGCTCGGCGCACCTCGGCGAGCGAACATGGCGGGTTTGAAGAATATGCCGACCCTTCCGGCAACGTGTTGGAACTGCGCCGCTCACCTTTGCCAAATGGCGAAGAGGTCTGGCTACTGTCCGAAACCACAGAACGGAAACGGGTGGAGCAACGTCTGGAAGAAATTCGCCGGGTCGAGGCGCTGGGTAAGGTCTCTGGCGAAGTTGCCCATGATTTTGGCAATATCCTGTCTAGCATCTCTGGCAATCTGCACCTTCTTGAAACGGCGGATGCCGAAGATGCCCGGCATCTGCATACCCGTCTCAGATCCGCCCTGGATCTGGGTATTTCGCTGACAGAGCGGCTGCTGGCATTTGCCCGCAAACAACATCTGGAACCCCAGGTGACCGACATTGGCGTGCTGATCGAAGGCATGGCCGATCTGTTGGAAATTGCGGTGCCAAGTTCGGTGTCGATGGAATTTGAAATTCCACCAGATCCGGTGCTTGCCAGGGTGGATCCGGGGCAGCTGGAAAGCGCAGTGCTGAACCTCTGCGTCAATGCCGGTCAGGCCATAGGTGAGACCGGGCATATTCGCGTCTGCGTGACAGATGACAACGGGGCACAGCTGTCAATCCACGACGATGGCTGCGGCATGTCACCCGAGGTACTGCGCCACGCAACAGAGCCGTTTTATTCCAACCGCAACGATGGCAGCGGCACCGGGTTGGGTCTGTCGATGGTCGACGGCTTTGTCCATCAATCTGGCGGCCAGCTCAGCCTCAGCTCGCGCACAGAGCCCCCGCAGCAAGGCACCATAGTGACACTCAAATTCCCGGCGCTGACAGCAGAAACCAACCAATCCAATGAAATGCTGACACCCGGAACCGCATTGGTGATTGATGACGACCCCACCTACCTGGCCTCTGCGTCAGAGGCCTTGGAACGTTTGGGCTATATTGTTGTTCGGGCCGGACGTTTTAGCGACGGCACTGCGCAGCTGCACCGCCTGCCGCGGCTGGACCTGGTGCTGAGTGACCTGAATCTGGACAATGGCGCATCCGGCTGGGACATTCTGCACCTTGCCCATCGGCTGTTTCCCAAGTGCCGACTGGCCCTCATGTCGACCCGCGAAACATACCGTGTTCCACAGGAGCTTGAGGCGGTGGCGCGGCCAGCAAAACTGCAAAAACCCTTTACGGATGCGATGATGCGCAAACTGGTGGCATCCAAAGGGTGACTTACATCCGGTAGGGTCGGACCACCTATCCAGACAGTGAAGATAGCCAGTGGTGCAGCCTGACCCGCTTAAAGCGGTTTTTGCAGCAAGGCGAGCACAGCACCCGCCAACAACAGACCAGCAGCGGCCAGTAGGCTGACGCCGATACTGTTAAACAGATCCCCAACCAATCCAGCGCCATAGGGGCCAAGGGTCTGCGCGACAGCAAACACAACAGTAAAAAGACTGATCGCCCCGGCCCAGCTTTCAGGCGGCAGGTTCTGGCGGGCAAAGTTGGTGACGGCCCCCGGCGCCATAAAGACCGACAGGCCAAAGACCACCGCCGAAATAAGCAGCGCGGGTCCGCTGGGCAGCACCACCGGCAGGGCGGATCCAATCGCGATGCCGGTCAGGATAAGGGCCAGCGGCACGCCAGAATTATAGCGGACCAGAATGGGCCGCCAAACCAGCGGCGACACGCAGATGCAAAGGCCAAGCATGACCCAGACCAGGGCAATAAACCCGGCGCTCGCCGCCTGTTCGGTCATCCAGGCTGACAAAAAGGTGAGATAGACAATATAGCCCAACCCAAACCCTGCATATCCTGCAAGCTCAGGCAGCATTCTGCGCACCGGCAAAGGTGCGGATCGCAGGGGTTTCTGCACTGCTGGCCGCAGTTGCAGCGCCGCCCACAGGCCCAGGGGCAGAAACGACAGGCTGACCGCGCCAGTCGCAATCCAGCCCATGGGCCAGGATCCGGGGCCAAACCGATCAAGCATCAGCGGCAGTGCTGCACCGGTCAACACGATGCCAACCCCGCCGCCTGATCCAAACAGGATCGCGATGGCCAGCGCGTTGCGCCGCGCATCGTTTTGAAACAGCCCCGCAGCCAGTGCCCCGGCAGAGGAAAAGGACATCGCGCCCAGAGTGCCCGCCAGAACACGCCAGAGCGTCTGCCACCACAGCGCCGCGTTCAGCCCGGTGGCCAGGATTGCTATGGTGGTGGTGACCAGACCAAATGCAAACAAGCGCGACGGTGAAATATGCCGGATCAACACCATGGTCAGGATCGCTCCGGCAACATAGCCCAGCGCATTGGCGGTGTTCAGCCATCCCGCCTGGGCATAGTTCCACCCCATCTCGGCTTTCATCGCAGGCAACATCACCCCATAGGCAAACCTGGCAAATCCATTGGTGACAGTAACCCCCAGCGCCAGCCCCGTCAGCACCAGCCAGGGGCGGGTTGGACCTGCATTGATGGCAGGACCATCCGGTGATGTTGTTGAAAGAGACATAGAAGCCTTGCTTTGTGCGACGTTCCTGAACCTGGAACCCCATCCGCCGCAAGCTGCCAATGATAGGCCGCCCAAGCAAGCCAATTTATGCACTTGGGCGTGGTTTGTCACCGCGTCGTGACAACGCCGGACCGGCCAGTGTTCAGAGAGTTGGTCCAAAGAACACCCCACAACAGGCGCTACTGCCAAGCCTGTCACGGGCTGCAACCTGGCTATCAATAGAGTATTTCTTGCCGCCGCGGGCTGTGCTACCCAACCGGTGAAACAGATAGTGCACGGGTGGTGGTTTTGGAACGGTTCCTTTGGCTGGCAGTCGTATTGGCGATAATCTGGGTGGTCGAGGTGGTGAACCTGGTCTCTGGCTACGCGCTCAACCCAGTATTCGGACTGCTCCCCCGCTCCATTGGCGGTTTGGACGGGATCCTGTTCATGCCGTTTCTGCACGGCTCTTTGAGCCACGCTGCCGCCAATACCGCCCCATTGGTCATTCTCGGCGGCCTTCTGGCGGCCACCGCCCCGAGGCTGGTTTTCAAGGCTTCGGTGCTTATCACCGTGCTAGGCGGTTTCGGCGTCTGGCTCTTTGGTGCATCCGCGATACATGTGGGAGCCTCGGGGTTGATCTTTGGCTGGTTCGGATTTTTGCTCACCCGGGGGGTGATGACCCGGCAACTGGTGCCTCTGCTGGTCACCATTGGGGTGGCCCTGGTATATGGCACGATGATCTGGGGGATCCTGCCGGGACAACCCGGTGTCAGCTGGGAGGCCCATCTGTTTGGCTGTGCCGCGGGGATCTTTGCAGGCTACAGCCTGAGCCGCCGAGCCTAAGTTCAGAATTCCAAACCTTTTGGTTCCAAGGCGGCCACAGCCCGGGGGGTTGCCCGGGCTGTGGCCTGCTTTTGGGTCAGTCTCCCTCTGCCACGCCCTGCGCCCGCAGCCGGGCCCGACGTGCGCGGTAGCTGGGCAGCAGCACCAGCAGCGCCGCACAGACCAACAAGCCCAGCGTCAGCGGCCGCTCCCAGATAAAGGCGGCGCCATCATAGAGCTGCATGGAGCGCGAAAAGTTATCTTCGAGCATGCCGCCCAGGATGAAGCCGATCAGCAGCGGCGCCAGCGGATAATCGGCAAAGCGCAGCGCCGTGGCACAGACCCCAAAGCCCACCAGCAGCAACAGCTCGGTTGCGTTGTTCTGGCCGATATAGGCCCCCATCAGGGTAAAGAAGAGAATGAAGGGGATCAGATAACTGCGCGGAACCGACAGCACCTTGGCAATATAGGGGATCAGCGGCAGGTTCAGGATCAGCAGTACCAGGTTGCCAATGAACATCGACATGATCACCGCCCAGAACACTTCTGGCTGGTCGATCATCAACCGCGGCCCCGGCGTCACGTTCAGCGCAACCAAAGCCCCCAGCAAAATCGCCGTGGTGCCAGAGCCCGGAATACCCAGGGTCAGCAGCGGTACAAAGGATCCGGTGCAGGCGGCGTTATTGGCGCTTTCTGGCGCTGCCAGCCCCTTGATCGAGCCTTTGCCAAATTGATCCTGTTCCTGCTTGGGCGCCAGGCTGCGCTCTACCGCATAGCCCAGAAAGCTGGCGATGGTGGCCCCCGCCCCCGGCAGGACACCAATAAAGAAGCCCTGGATGGACTGCCGCCCGATGACTGGCGCAATGGATTTTGCCTCTGCCCGGCTGATGCGCAGATCGGTGATCGCGCCGCTATCGGCATCCTGCGCGGTTTTGGGCTTTAGCACCAGAAACAGCGCCTCTGGCAGGGCAAACATCGCCATTGCCAGGGTGATAAACCCAAACCCCGACTGAAGATCCATCAACCCCATGGTGAACCGTGGCAGATTGAACAGCGCGCCTTCGCCAACGGTGGCCATGATCAATCCCAACGTGGTCATCAACAGCGCCTTGGCCACCTGTCCGGTGCCGGCAAAGGCGGCAATCGCCGACAGACCAACAACCATCAGGGCAAAATACTCGGGCGAGTGAAACAACAGCGCCACCGAAGACAAGGCCGGGGCAAAGATCATCAGCAGCAGCGCACCAATGGTGCCGCCGGCAAAGCTGGCGATGGCAGCAATGGTCAGCGCCTTGCCCGCCTTGCCTTGCCGCGCCATCGGATAGCCATCAAAACTGGAGGCGACAGTTCCCGCCACCCCCGGCGCATTCAGCAGGATTGACGAGGTCGAGCCGCCAAAGATGGCGCCGTAATAGACCCCCGCCAGCAGGATCAGAGCCGCCGACGGATCCCCCATCGAGATCGCCACCGGGATCATGATGGCAATGATCGACATCGGCCCCAGCCCCGGCAACATGCCGATAAAGGTGCCGATCAGGCAGCCGCCAATCACCATCAGCAGATTCTGTACCGAGAGGGCCGTTTGCAGGCCAATTAACAGTCCTTCAAGCATATCAACCTCCCCAGAAACCAGGCAGCGGGCGCATGTAGATACCCAAGACCTGCTGAACTAAATACCAAACCACCAGAGTCGCTATCAGGGCAATCGGCAGCAGATAGCGCCAGCCCCGTTCGCCCAGAATAGCGGCCCCGAGAATAAGAAAGGCAGAGGTCGAGACAATAAACCCGACAGGGCGCAGGCACAGCGCATAGGCTACCATCAGCCCCAGCAGCATCAGTGCCTGGCTCAGATGATAGTCCCCCAACCGGCGGTAATTGATCTCGGCGGGCTTTTCCTCGCTCTTTTCCAGTCCAAACAGGATGGTACAGCAGGCGATCACGCCAAGAATGGACAGAACCTTGGGAAAGGTGCTGGGCCAGATCGGGTTGCGTTTCATGAACGGCGCAAGACTGCTGTCCATGGTGAACCAGGCCGTATATCCATAGGCCAGACAAATACTTAACAGGATCAGTGCGATCCAGCGATCAAGAGCCATTTTCCCCTCCCTGCCCTTCAAAGGTGACAAGGCGGTAGCCCGCCTTGCCACATGTCGTTTGCTCACCCAGTTGGGTGCTACAGGAAGCCCAGCTTTTTCATCAGATCGCCAATGACTTGTTCCTGTTCTTCCAGGAAGCCTTTGAAATCATCGCCTGAGTTATGGATGTTGACCCAACCATTGCGGGCGCGGACCTCTTCCCACTCGGGCGTGTCATACATCTTGGCCAGGGCGTCCTGATACATCGCCAGCTTGTCCTCAGACAGGCCGGGAGCCGCAAAGAAGCCGCGCCAGTTGACAAAGCTGGTGTCGATGCCCTGCTCCTTCATGGTCATCACATCCGGCGCCACGCCAACGCGCGCGTCAGAGGTGACACCGATGATTTTGACTTCCCCGGCATTGGCCAGGTTAATCGCCTCGGAAAATCCCGTCGACAGGGCTGCGATCTCGCCCGAAAGCAGCGCCGCCATGGCCTTACCGCCGGCGTCATAGGGAATATATTTAACCTCCAGCGCGTCTTTGCCTGCAGCCTCCATCACCATGGCTGCAACCAGATGATCCATACCGCCCGGAACAGAGCCGCCACCAATGGCGGTTTTCGATGGGTTGGCATCATAGGCCGCCAGCAGATCGCTCATGGAATTCACCGGGCTGTCCTTGCCGACAACAATGGCGGCGTAATCGCCGATGGTTCCAGCCACCAGCGTCAGATCGCGAAAGTTATGCGGGAACACCCCGGTAAGCGAGCGGATCACGATCGGGGTCGAGTTGACCATCAAGGTGCCGTGGTTGCTCTCGGCATTTTCGATCAAATAGCCGATGGCCTTGCCGCCGCCGCCGCCGGACATGTTTTCATAGGACGCAGTTGCCACCAGCCCCGCCTTGGTCAGGGCCTCACCCGTTCCACGTGCAGTGCCGTCCCAACCGCCACCGGCCCCACCGGGGATCAGAAAGTGAATGCTCTCAAGCGTTTTATGGCCCTCGGCCAAGACCGGAGTGGCCAGGCTCCCAACCAGGCTCAAGGTCGCAACTACACTCGCTATCAGGGCGCGACGGCCCATCTTGATTGTCATCATGATTTCCTCCCATTTGACAACTGTCCGAAAGGCGGCTCAGTTGAGAGAGACAAACATGAGAAGCTGTCACCGAGCTGTCACGCGATGAAAAAAGTGAAAAGAGCGCATGAAATTCCTTTTGGTCGAAGACAATATGGATCTGGCAAAAGCGATTTGTGCACGTATGCACCTGGATGGCCATACCATTGATCATGCAGGAAGAATTGACGATGCAATCGCCTTTTCGCAGACCGGAGATTACGATCTGATCCTGCTCGACATCATGCTGCCTGACGGCGACGGCCGCAGCTTTCTCAAACAGCATAGGGAGCAGAAACGCGACACAGCTGTGATTGTTCTGACCGCCCGGTCGCAGGTCTCGGACAGAATCAGCGTGCTGGATCTGGGCGCCGATGACTACATAACCAAACCCTTTGATCACGAAGAACTGCAGGCGCGTTGTCGGGCGGTGTTGCGCCGTAAGACCGGCACATCGCAGGCGGTTTTGCAGCTTGCCGACGTGAGTTTCAACCCGGTCGCCGGGGTGGTCACCGTCTGTGACAAAGTGGTGAATCTGCGCAATCGAGAGTTGCGTTTGCTGGAAGTGTTGTTCAATGCGCCGGGGCAAATTTTCCCCAAGCAGAAACTGGCGGACCGGCTGTTTTCCTACGACGAGGATGTCTCGGAGAATGCTGTTGAGGTCTATATCGCGCGGCTGCGCAAACATCTCGAAGGCTCTGGCCTAAAGATCACCACCCACCGCGGGCTAGGCTATCGGCTGGACCATGATTGACCCCCCGCAAATCTCGGGTTCCCTGCGCAACCGGCTGGCTGTGACCCTTATCGGCGGGGCCTCACTGTTGGCTTTGCTGCTGTTTCTGGTGGTCAGAAACTACGCTGCCCAAATCGCGCAACAGGGGCAAGACAGCATCCTCGGGGCCTCGGTCTCCTCTATTCTGGATGCCGCCGTGCTGCGTGATGATCAGGTGGAGATCGACTTTCCCTATGCCTCTTTTTCGATGCTGACCACACCAGCCCATGACCGGGTATTTTACGCCATCTACCGGGATGACCAATTGCTGTCGGGCTATGCGGATCTGCCGCGGCCAGACAGTGCTGACAGCCCCGACAGCGGCGAACGCCATTATCAAACCGCTGCGTTCATCGGCAAGCCCATCCGTATCTCAACCGCCTCGCGCACCCTGCTCGGCGCCGACGTCAAAACCCACATCACCGTTTCCGTGGCGCAGACCCAGGACGCGCTCTCGGACCGGCTGAATGCCATCTCGCGCAATGTTGCCTCCTTTGGCATGGGCTTCTTTGTGTTGGTGGTGCTGTTGTCCTTTTGGGTCACCTCCATCACCATTGCGCCGCTCAATCGCCTCGCCACCTCGGTCGCCCGGCGCGGCCCCCAGGATCTAAGCCCCGTTAGCAAACCCGTGCCCACCGAGATGCTGCCGCTGGTGGGGGCTCTCAACAGGTTAATGGCCCGGCTCAATCAATCGCTGACCCAATCCGAAGACTTCATCGCCGAGGCAGCCCATCGGGTGCGCACCCCGCTTGCCACGGTGCGCTCCTATGCCGAAACCACCCTCCAGCGGGTCGACAAAGAGCAAAACCGCCAGGCGCTCAGGTCGATGATCCGGGCCATCGACGAAAGCTCGCGCGCGGCGGGGCAACTGCTGGATCACGCCATGATCACCTTTCGCGCCGACCAGCTGGAATACCAGCAATTGGATCTGGTCGATCTGGTACAGGATCTGGTGCTGCGCCTCGCGCCGGTTGCGGAAATGAAAGACATTGATCTGCGGTTTCATGTAGATCAGCCGGTCCACTGTCAGGGCGATCCCATCCTACTGCAAAATGCCATTCGCAACCTGATCGACAATGCCTTGAAGTATTCCCCAAGCGAAAGCACCATAGACATTCGGGTGACCGCTCACCCCCGGCCACAGGTGGAAATCCGTGATCAGGGGCCTGGGTTTCCCCCCGATGAAATCTCCGATCTGGCCCTGCGGTTTTCACGCGGCAATAACGCAGCCGGGACAATCGGCTCAGGCCTGGGGCTGACGATTGCGCAGGATGTCGCCATTGCCCATGGTGGAAAGCTAACCCTGTCCAACCTTACAGGAGGCGGCGCATGCGTGTTATTTTCGCTCTGATACTCGCCCTTCTGCCACTGATGACAGCTGCACAGGCCCAGAACACCTGGGAAGAGCGGGTAATGTTTCGCGGCAGTAATGGCGGCCAGACACTCAGGATTCTATCGAGCACCGACGGATCCTTTTTTGCGCCCATCATCACCAGCTTCCTTGCCCAGCGGCCCGATCTGTCCATCGAATACTTTGTCTCGGGAACAGCTGAGATTGACCGCATTTTCCGCCAGGATCCCAGCCAGTTTGATCTGGTCATTTCCAGCGCCATGGATTTGCAGTTCAAGCTGGCCAATGATGGACATGCTTTGGCGATTGAAGATGTCACCACACCCGATTGGGCCCAGTGGCGGCAGAGCCTGTTTGCCTTTACCACGGAACCCGCAGCCATTGTCATCCGGCGCGCCGATTTTGCCGGTCATCCACTGCCACAAACCCGCCAGGACCTGATCCAGGCCCTGCGCAGCCGCCCCGAGATCTTCCGCAACAGGTTAGGGACCTACGACATTCGCCATTCCGGGCTGGGGTATCTTTTTGCCACCCAGGATGCCCGAGCCTCTGAAACCTATTGGCGGCTGATGGAGGTCATGGGCAATCTGGGCACCCATCTGTATTGCTGTTCCGGCGATATGATCACCGACCTGCAAAATGGTAAGATCGCTGTCGCCTATAATGTGCTTGGCAGCTATGCCTCCGCCCGCACCACCGACACCGATGATCTGGCCGTCATTCTGCCCGCTGATTTCCCCATCACCATGATGCGCAGCGGCTTTGTTTCCGCCGGAACCACACAGCCAGGGCACGCCGGGGATTTTATTCGCCATCTACTCAAAATCCAGTCCGCCCCATTGGACCCCGGGGCTTTTCCCTTGCCGCCCCTGATACCGGAATCCGGCTCCCCGCCCCAATCGGCAATCACGCTGGGGCCTGCCCTAATGACCTATCTGGACAGGCTCAAACGGCGCACCTTTCTGAAAGAATGGATCAGCGCCGTTATTCAATAGATGGCCCTAAGGAAAGAACGGCCCTACCGGTAGGTCAGGTTCCGATAAAATCTGCGCGCCGTTCCTGCAGGGCGGCGTGCAGATAATCCACCAGCAGGCGCACGCGTAAAACCCGGCGCAGATCACCATGCAACAGCAACCAGGTAGAACGGTCCTGGTTCAGTTCTGTGCCCGGCACCCGCTGCAATTCGGGGAATTCTTTTTGCACCCAGCTGGCTAAAAAGGTCATCCCGGCCCCAGCCCGCGCCATGTGCAAATGCATCTGCGGGTCGGGAATGGCGTGGCGTATCTTGGCCTCGGGAAAAGGCGAGCTGGCGATCATGTCCAACAGGCTTGGTTCCGCCCCATAGCCGATCCAGCTCAACCCCTGGCCCTTTGGCCCGGCGCCGGGCAAGACCCGTTCGATATAGTCCCGCGCCGCATATATCCCCAGCGACAGTGGGAACAGGCGACGGCCAACTGCCGCGTCCTCGACCTGCAGAACATGGCGGATCGAGACATCGGTTTCGTGGTTTTCAATGGACTCGATGCCAAAGGACAGGCTCAGATCAATGTGAATATCCGGGTAGAGCTTGCTGAATTCGGCGAGGATCGGCGCCAAAAGATAATGCGCCGTCATCGGATCCGCAGACAAGCGCACTCTCCCGGTCGCCTCCCGGTCCAACCCCTGCACCGCATTAAACCCTTTGAGCAAAGTCGCCTCTGCCTCCAGCGCTTGCGGCAGCAGCGCCCGCCCGGCGGCGGTCAAATGCAGCCCATCACCACCGCGCCGAAACAGTTGCACCCGCAGCCCGGCCTCCAGGGCCTCTACCTGACGGCGCAGGGTGGCATGGGTGCTGTCGATGGCCTCTGCTGCGGCCCGAAGCGAGCCATGCCTGGCGACAGCCAAAAAGGCGGGGAGCGGTTTCCAATCCAACATGCCGGAACATTATCAATCCATGCTGGATCATTTCAAGCCATTTTCGGAACGCAAATAATCCGCCATGCAGCCCCCGAACTCCGACTGAGTAAGGCAGAGCGATGACTGAAACATATCATGCATGGGCGATCCCGCGCTACGGCTACCCTGAGGTGCTGGAGCCTGTGACCCCGCCGCGACAACCCCCAACGGGGCGGCAACTGCAGATCGAGATCAAGGCCTCCGCCGTGACCCGTGCGGATTGCATGATGCGCACAGGCGTGCCGCGATTTGCCCGCGCCTTCCTTGGCCTGTCCCGCCCGCGCAACAATCTGGTTGGCACCGGCCTGTCCGGTGTGATCACCGCAATCGGCCCTGGGGTCAAACGCTTTGCTGTTGGCGATGCCGTCTTTGGAGAAAGCGGTCTTTCGTTTGGAGCCAATGCCAGCCATATCTGCCTGGAAGAGGACGCGCTGCTGCTGCAGAAACCCGACAGCCTGCCCCATGCACAGGCCAGCACGCTCTGCGATGGGCCGTTGACCTCGCTGCATTTTCTGACGCAGGTGGCCCAGCTGCACCCCGGCCAGCGCCTGCTGGTGCTGGGGGGCTCTGGCAGCTTGGGCAGTGCGGCCATCCAGATCGCCCGCCATCTGGGCGCCGAAGTCACCGCCACCTGCAGCACCCGCAACGCAGCGCAGGTCAGCGCTCTGGGGGCCCAGCAGGTGATTGACTACACCCGGCTTGATATCGCGGACACGGCCGAAACATTTGACGTGATCTATGACACCCTAGGCGCGTCTTCTTTTGGGCGGCTCAAGCACAATCTGGCAGCGGGCGGGCGGTATCTCTGTCCGGTTCTGGACGCAAAACTGCTTTGCGCTGCGCTGGCGACCTGGCTCTGGGGGGGACGCAGGGCACAGTTTTCAGCGGCGGGCCTGCAGCCCGTGCACCAGCTGCGGGACTTGCTGACCCAGCTGCTGGTGCTAACGCGCAGCGGCGTTTTGACACCTCTCATGGACCGGCACTATGGGTTGGACGAGCTGATCGCCGCCCATCGCTACGTGGACACCGGACGCAAGGTTGGCAATGTCGTGGTGATGGGATCAAGACCCGGATCAACGACCCAGTCGCAGCCACTGCCAGCCCCGCCGCCCCCGGCCATCCCCGGTGCGAAGGACCGGGACCAGGGTTAGGCCTGCACTGCCTTCATGAACCGATCCCGGATCACTACAGGGTCCAGCGGGATCACCGGCATCTTGGCATTACCACTGTCACATTTGACCACCAGAACCGTTGCCTTACCGGCCTCTAACGCCTGTTTCAGCGCCGCGCCGGTGTCGACGTCCTGAACCTCAACCACTCTGTCACAGCCTGCGGCCCGTGCCATGCCGGCAAGACAGGTTTTTTTGCCGGTATAGGTCGGCTGATCCCCGGTCGAGCCATAAGAACCATTGTCGATGATCATCAGAATATAATTGGGCGGCGCGTTATTGCCGATTGTTGGCAGGGTGCCCAGGTTGGTCAGCACCGAGCCATCGCCATCAATCACCACCACCGGTTTGGGCTGCGCCAGCGCTAGCCCCAGGCCAATCGAAGAGGCCAGCCCCATGGTGCCAAGCATATAGAAATTGCTTGGTTGATCGTCGATGGCGTGAAGTTCCTGGCTGGGAATGCCGATATTACAGACGACGAGCTGATCCCGCAGCAAGGGCGCGATCTCGGAAAGGATTTCAGAACGGATCATTGTTCGCCATAGCCTCCCCAGAAATTGGCATCGGTTAGGATGGCCACTGGTTTATTGCACATGAAGGTGTGTTTCAGGATCATGTCGAACTCCTCCATGTCGGACTGTTTGTGGAAATGATAGGTCGGAATATTCAACTGCGCCAACAGGGCCTTGGTGTGCAGCGCCATCTCGACCTGACAGGCCACCGGTTCACGCAGCTCACCGCGATAGGAGATCAGCATCGGCAGGGGCATCCGGTAGTATTGGATCAAGGTCGCCAGCGTATTGATGGTCACCCCGATCGCCGTGTTCTGCATGATGATTGCCGGACGCTTGCCCCCCATCCAGGCTCCGGCACACAGCCCCATGCCCTCGTCCTCTTTGTTGGCGGGAATATGAAAAACCTCGTCGCGCGTCTCAACTTCCTCGATCACCCCGGCCAGCTGTTTGCAGGGAACTGTGGTGACAAATGAAATGTCGTTGGCAATAAGATCATCCACGATTTTCTTGTCGATGTTCATTTTGGACATGCCTTTCCTTGAGCCCTTCCCCCTTGCTCTACCACAAGTTCTGCCCGGTGGCATCGTTTCACATCTCCAGGCTCGGGGGGGGTATCTGCGGGTCCCGCACCCGGCTTCAGGGCATCTTGCCACAGTTCGTTTTCATGCTACCCTTTCCCTGTTCTGAGGCCAGAATTTCGGCCTATATTGAGGAGTTTTTTTATGAGTAGTTTGAAACGAATTGCGATCTCAGCCCCCCTGGTTGCCCTGTTTTCCCTTGCACAGTCGCCTGTTTTTGCTGGCGGTGATGGGGGTGGGGGTGGGACCAGCGCCTCATACGGGCTAAGCAACGCTGCAACCAAATCTGTGGTGAATACACTGTCACGGGGGACATCACGTTGCAGGAAACAACCCGCCGCCTACCGCTACGATTGCTATCGCTGGGTTTACCGGCGCGCCGCAAACCAGTTGCGAAACAATGACGCCTATTCCGAAGCCCAGCAAGCGCTGGAACAGGTCGAACGCAGCCTGGAAGCGGTGATTGCACAGAACCGCGACACCACGCAGCCCAAACGCAGGCGTGCTCTTGAAACCTATACGCCGGTCAAACCCGCCGCCATCCCAAGGGTAAAGCGCGCCACCATACAGGCGTTGGAAAAGGCCGAAACCATTTTGCTGCGGTCACCCACAAACAAACAAGAGCATTACACCCGCATCGCAGAAGCGATAAATTCCAACAAGGTTCTGTTGCGCTCTGCCCTGTTGCCGGGCGGCATGATCCGTTTGGCTCAGACCTTGGTCTCAGGCTTTCTGCGCCACGGCTGACGCGCTGCCTACCTGCGGCCTTGCCGCCTGAGACATCCCAGCGCGCAATGACCTGACAGGCGCGGCGGCAAAGCAAAACCTCTGCCGCCGCCCTTACCTTGCAGCCTGTGCTAAAACGATGGCGTCAAACCTGCGCCATGCAGCCTGTGCAGCGCCACAGGCCCAGGAAAAGGCCAATAGCGTTACCGGACCACATGCACCGCACAGGCTGCATGGCGCACCACCTGGCTGGCAGTGGAGCCCAGCAGCAAATCCTGCATGCCTGGACGGTGAGATGAGATAATCACCAGATCGGGTTTGTTTGTCTCTGCCCAGTCAAGAATGGAACGCCCTGAGTGGCCTTCTATGACCAGGCTGCTGGCAGCGTTTGGCAGGGTTTTGGCGAGAGCAGCCAGCTCGGCCTCCAGCGCCTTGCGGGTTTCTGCCATATAGTCAGCGGACATATAGGAAATCGCATAGGCCGGAACCTGTTCGACCACATGCAACAGCGTGATCTTAGCCTCTGGTGTGGCCAAGATCTGCGCCAGCTTAAGCGATGCTGAGACATCCCGGTCTGGGTCAAACGAAATTGGTACGAGAATATTATGATACATGAAAAGCCTCCTTGGCTACTCGCCTAAATCAAAGCATGACCCCGGATCATCCTATGGACCTTGATCCAAATCAGGGGTTTTGCCTTTTGTGAATGTGTCCCGACCTTGAGGTCAAACCGCCTCAAATGTCGCTGCGACCTCATACATGACAGGCTCGAAACTGCGGCACAATTCATTGATTTTCCGGTTGCGCTCGCGCATCTCTGAGGAGCGTAGCATCGCCATGAAATCCTCGCGGCTGCGCCATTGTGAATAGTTTGCAATCCGCGTTTGGGCATCATTCACATGCAGCCCCGCAGCAATAAATCCGGGCTGTTTCGATATGAACGCGCCATAGGCATCCGTGAGCGCATCCAAGAGATCCTGGCAGGTTCCCGGCGTCATTTCAAAGGTCGTGATAACCGTTTGGATCTCCGCACCATCGGTAATTTTAGGCATTGGCTTCTCCCTGGTTGTTTCGCTACCTGTGACAAGCCTACGATGATTACGCTGAGAAACGGACTCGTTTTTCAGCAGGCGATTGTCAGCGTGGGATGATCACACGTATAACAGGATCATGCTACCGACAACTCTCCGATAAGGCCATGCTCCGCCCTGCACATCTGCTTCTGGCGCTTTGGGCCACAATCCTGCCTCTGGCTGCCAGTGCCGGAGCCTGGAAGCGCCCTGTGGATACCGGCTTTGCCGCGACCAGCTTTACCCAGCGCAGATCTGACCAGGGGTTGGTAAGCGAGTTTGGCTATTACCGTGATTTTGGCCTCTCCGCGCGATTTGATCTGGGCATTGATCTGAACCAACAGGACAGCCAATCCGGTCATGTCCTGATCTTTGCCCGCCTGCCACTGCGCCAGGGGGCGGACAAAACCCAAATCGCCGCCGAATTCGCACTTGGTGGCAATCACACCAACCTGCAATGGCACCCGATGTACCGGCTCACCCTGTCTGCCGGACGCAGCAAGCCCACCCGGATCGGGACGCTCTGGGGTTCCCTAGATCTGAGTGTTGAACAGCGCGGCGACGCGGCCCACCCCCTGGGGAAACTGGACGCCAGTTTTGGCATAGATACCAACCGCGCTCTCTCACCGCTTTTGCAGATTGAAACCAGCTTTGGCCAGGGGACCGATTTTGCCTACGCCATCACGCCTGGCCTGCGCATCAAGCTTGCTGGCCTGTCCTTTGCCAAGAAACCCATATTCGAAACCAGCGAGCTGACCATCGGGCTTGAATATCGGCGCGCAAACACGCAGAGTCTGGGCCTCAAGATAGCCCTGTGGCAGCGCTTCTGACCCAGGCCCTCGCCAGATTTGGCCCCGCTCCCCCGATCCCAAAATTCCTGACGCAAGTTCCTCAGCCCAAAGACTGGTGCCATGACATCGATCCCCCCACAGGCCACCCCGAACACAAACCCGATCCGCCTGACCGACGATGAGGCCCGCGCCCTGGCGCAAAGCCTGATGAGCCAGGCCCGCTTTGCCGCTCTGGCCACGCTGGATAGCAGCGGCAGCCCGCTGGTAACACGGGTTGCCTTTGGCCTGTGCGCTGCAGGCCAACCAATCAGCCTGATGTCCAGCCTCGCCCAACACAGCCAGAACCTGGCAGCCAACCCCGCCTGTTCACTGCTGGTCGGAGAGCCCGGCCCAAAGGGAGACCCGCTCACCCATCCCCGGCTTAGTCTGGTTGGCACGGCGCAGTTTGTCAGCAACCAAAGCCCGGAACATCAGGAAATGGCCACGCATTACCTGCGCAGCCATCCAAAATCCAAACTCTACATCGGCTTTACGGATTTCTCTTTTGTCCGTTTTTCTGTGCGGCTGGGCAATCTGAACGGCGGTTTTGGTAAGGCTTTCACCCTTACGCCAGACGACCTGTCCCCTCCCAGCTAGGCTCTGGCCTACTTATCGACCCGCACCACCACCTGCACCTCACCACGCAGGGATTCGCCCCAGTTCAACTTGACCTCGTCCCGGTTGCTGCCCTGTTCCAGCTGCACCCAGGGGCGTGGGTATTGATAAGTGCCGCTGGAATTGCGCATGGGCCCAATGGCCACCACCGCATCCACCGCCCGCGCACGCCCCTGGAACGGCATGGCCCCGGCGGTCGAAACTGTCCAAGTGCTGGCAACCGTGGCTTGCTCATGGCGGATCCGCAGCGGGCTGGCCACCGCAGTGGAGATCCCGTGGAAGGTATTGCCTTCAAAAAACACCGATTTGCTACGACTGAAATCAAGATCGGAAAAGCTGGTATCCACCCGGTCAGCCCGGTCAATATTGCCATTGATCGACCGGAACTTATTGCCAGAGATGCTCACCCCATTCAGGAAATGCCCGGTGCCATAGGGTTTGATCACCACATAGCTGAACCAGGGCGCCACATCGCTGGACAGGAACACATTGTCGGTGATCGACAGCGCACTGAACGAAAACCCACCCGTGAAATTCGGGGTTGGATCCTGCTCGTTGGTCCATTCAATAAAGCAGTTGTCGACGTAATTGTCCGAAATGGTGCTGGCACAATAGGTCGAGGCCATAATCAGCCCCGCCGTGCGCACGCCCCCCGCGATACTGTCCCCCTGAAAGAAGTGATTTCCGGTGATGGTGTTATTGGCCCCCGCGAGCAGCGCAAAATGGCGAAACTTGGTCACCCGATTGTTGCGCAGCTTGGCGTCATTGGCATTGACGTTGATCCCAACACTGCTGCGGTTTGGTACAGTTGCGGCCTCTTCCGCCGACAGAAACTGGCAATTGTCCACCAAAATGCCCTGACACCCCGACCCGATCGAGGTAATGCCGCGATCCTTGGGCCGCGAAATAAAGCAATGGTCCAGGCTGAACACCGTCCCAGCCGAGGGCAGGCGCAGCGCGCTGCAGTGGGAGTTGCACTGGATTTCCACCTCAGTCATGCCAAATTTGCTCAGGGCGCTAAAGCCGCTGAAATCGAGCATGTACTTGAAATCCTTGAAGGTGAACACCTGGGTGCCCGCCGCATCATAAAGCGGCGCATTCAGGGTGATCTCACCAGCGCCGGTATTTTTGCTGCGCACGTAGATCTCGCGGCCGACACCAGCGCCCTCCACCAGCGCCCCCACCGGGATATTGGCGATATTGTTGACATTTTTTAGCTTGCGCGGGTCATTGGGATCATAGGTGGCCTGCTCATTCCAGGTCTCAGTATCCCAGGCCGCCCCACCCGAGGCCGCCAGCTGGCCGTTACGGATCACCCGCCGCGTCGAATAGGAGCTGCGATTGGGCACCGCCGCCTGCATATCAATCGGCGCCGTCACCGTCACCATCCGCCCGGCCAGATCCAGCGATTCATGATCCGCAGAATTCAGCAAAGCTTGAAAGGCCTTTTTGAACCCCTCTTCCTCATTGCCAAAAGCCGCCGCATAGGAGGGAAAGTCAAAACTCTTGCGCAGCAGCAGCATCTTATCCACCGGCATCCGCAGGCTGCCTTCAAAAAACACCGGACTATTTAACGAGACGGTCTGCGCCAAAAAGTACTGGCCGGCAGGCACCAGGATCTGCCGACCCGCCGCCGCCGCATCCGCGGCCTCAAAGGCTGCGGTGTTATCCGTCACATCGTCCCCGATGGCGCCAAAATCCGTGACATCCACCACGCTCACCATATCGCGCAGGAAGGCGCTGGTCAGATCGGTGATCTCGATATCGTCGATGCGGACCACGCCACCATTGGGGCCAATCAGATCCAGTCCAAAGTGACCATAGGTGGCCGCCAGCCCCCAGGGCATATCAACGCCCGCGCGGCTGCCGGTGCCGATGATGGCGCTCACCTCCACCACCGTGCCATAGGCGGTAAGCGTGGTGCTGCTGCCCACCTCAATCACCCCTGCAACGTGGCTATCGCTGCTATCCCCGGCCCAGGCGGCAATCCGCACCGTTGGCAGGGCGCCGCTCACCGCCTTGATCCGGGCCTTCACCTGCAAATAGCAACCGGGCAAAAGCGGCGTTTTCCCCATGTAGCGCAGTTTCTGCGTGCTCGCCAGTTTCTGCAACTCTAGACAGCCGGCAAAATCCGCATCCGCCACCACAATCGCCGCATTGGGAACCCCGTCATATGTGTCAGAGCCCGGCGTGCCCTCACCGCTCGACCAGACATCCAACCCCGCTTCAAACTCTGGCGGCATCAGCTCAAGACCCGCAGTAATCACCTTGTTCATCCCAAAACCCTTTCCAAGAGCGCGCATGCATATCGCTGACAAAAGCTAGAGATCCCGGTTTAAAACCGCCCGATCACGGCGCGCGCCACCCCTGCACCCCCCTGATCCCCTGCACCCGGACTTTGCTTTGGAGCCTGTCCCTCGCCTGAGGGCCGCCCGGCAGGGAAAGGTGGCTGCCCCAGACCAAATCGCCGAGGGGCCCCGCCTCTTCAGGCGGGGATGCGGCTATTTTGTTTGGGATGCAGCCGCCGCCCCCTGCCAGGACCTCAGATCAGGTGAGGGGCAGATCTTCAAAGCTTTGCTTGGGTGGGATCCTGAGCCGAAAACACCCCTTCAAAACAAAAAAGAGAGCGCCCAAAGGGCGCTCCCAATTCTTCAAAGCGAGGCGTCACACCAAAAGGGCGTGATCTCAATCCGCCAGGGCCCGGTCCATCAGAGCACGGTCAATCAGCGCAATGGTCTCATCGACGCCATACAGCGCGATAAAGCCACCAAAGCGCGGTCCCTGGCTGGCGCCCAGCAACACCTCGTAAATGGCGGTAAACCAATCGCGCAGCGGCTCAAACCCGTGGATTTTACCAATGGCAAAGACCACCGATTGCAGGAATTCCTCATCGGCAAAATCGGCCTCTGGCAGGGGCTCATCCTTGCCCAGAATGTCGTTCTTCTTGGCAATCGCCGCCAGCGCCGCCTCTGCCGATTTCAATGCTTCCGCCAGATCCTGCAGCGCTACACGTTCCTGATCACTGGGGGCGCGGAACACCTTGGTTGGTTTGACGTAATCGTTGAAATAGGCCACCGCAAAACCCGCCGCCTGATCCATCGTTGGATTGCTCTGCGGCGTCGCATCCGGGGCATATTTATTGATAAAGCCCCACATGGTTTCCTTGTCCTCAGCACTGGAGGCTGAGGCCAGGTTCAGCAACATCGAAAACGGCACCACCATATCCGATTCCGGCACATCGCCGGCGTGGATATGCCAGACCGGGTTGTTGAGCCGGGCCTTGGTGTCCTGGGTCGCATAGGCCCGCAACTGCTGATGATATTCATCAACTGCCTTGGGGATCACGTCAAAATGCATCCGCTTGGCGGTCTTGGGCTTGAGGTACATGAAATAGGACAGGCTCTCGGCGCTGGCATAGGTCAGCCACTCGTCAATCGAGATACCGTTGCCAGAGGTTTTGGAGATCTTCTGCCCATTGGCATCCAGGAACAATTCATAGGTGAAATGGTCCGGCGCCCGGTGCCCCAGGATGCGGCAGATTTTGTCATAGATCGGCGTATTGGTGCTGTGATCCTTGCCGTACATCTCAAAATCAACCCCAAGCGCCGCCCAGCGCGCGCCAAAGTCCGGTTTCCACTGCAGCTTCACATTGCCACCAGTAACCGGCACGGTCCATTCCTTGCCGTCTTCATCGTCAAAGGTGATGGTGTGGGTCTCGGCGCAGACCTTTTTCATCGGCACATAGAGCACCCGTCCGGTTTCCGGGTGAAACGGCAAAAAGATCGAATAGGTCTGGCGCCGCTCTTCGCGCAACGAGGCCAGCATCACCTCCATGATCTCATCATATTTTTCAACGGCGCGTTTCAGCACCTCGTCAAACTGGCCCGAGCCATAAAATTCGGTGGCCGAGTAGAACTCATACTCAAAGCCAAAGGTATCCAGGAACCGGCGCAGCATGGCATTGTTGTGATGGCCAAAGCTCTCATGGGTGCCAAAGGGATCCGGCACCGATGTCAGCGGTTTTTGCAGATGTGGCGTCAGGCTGTCGGCATCGGGCACATTGCCCGGCACCTTGCGCATCCCGTCCAGATCATCGGAAAAACAGATGAGCTTGGTTGGAATATCGCTGATCACCTCAAAGGCGTTTTTGATCATGGTGGTCCGGGCCACCTCGCCAAAGGTGCCGATATGCGGCAGGCCAGAGGGGCCATAGCCGGTTTCGAACAGGACATAGCCCTTTTCTGGCGCGCCCTTGGCATAACGTTTGAGCACCCGGCGGGCTTCTTCAAACGGCCAGGCCTTGCTCTTGAGAGCGGTGTCGCGCAAATCAGACATTGCTGTTCTCCATCAGCGGCCCCTGTGGCCGCCTAAATCCTGTCCCGCTGCCCTATGCAGCAGGTCGGCCCGGTCTATTGCGCAGATGCAGCATGAGTCAATGAACAGAGCCGGGCTTGCCTCGGTTTCAGTCGTTAAATTGCGCCTTTTCGACAATCCAGTCCAGAATTTGTCGCACATCCTGCCGCGCGGCAGCCCCGTCCCGCAGCCCGGCAAAATAGCCGCGCGCCGATATGGTGGTGGGTGCCTGCAAGCGCAACAGGGCGCCGGTCTCGGTGAAACTGTCCAAAATCCCGCCCCAGGCAAGAAAGACCCCCTGCCCCGCCAACCCGGCATTGACCAGCATGGCATAGGAGTTGAAGTCCAGCACCCGCGCCCCACGCGGCATCACCTGACCTGCGGATTTGAACCAACTTGGCCAGTCATGCCACTGGCTGCGCGCCGTCTCCATGGTCAGAAAGGTCATGCGGGAGAAATCATAGCCCTGCGCCGTCATGCCGAGGCGCGCCAGATAGAGCGGACTGGCTGCTGCATAGACCTCATTGCTCAGCAGACGCGCCTCTGCCTCACCGCCGCCACCGGGCAGACCAAAGCGGATGGTCAGGTCCCCGGGGCGCACTGCTTCGCCATACTCCTGGCTTATGATACGAATCGTCACCTCAGGAAAGGCCTGCTCCAGCTCTCCCAGATGTGGAATCAGCCAGAAACCAACAAACCCAGATGGTGCCGTGACCGTCACAATCCGGGTTTCTGCAGCTTTTCTGATTTGTGAGACCGCGTCTTCGATCTGGCCAAACCCACTGTGCAGCGCCTGCAAAAGCTCCTTACCTGCATGGGTTATTCGAGCTGGTTTATGGGTCCTGTCAAACAGGTTACTGCCCAGATCGGCCTCCAGTGTCGCGATCCGACGCGAAACTGCCGGTTGCGAAACATTCAGCTCCTCTGCTGCCGCAGTCAGTGTCCCATGGCGGGCGGCGGCATAGAAAGCTGTGAGCCCTGAAAAGCTGGGTAAACGCTCCATCTAACATAACCTCAACGTATATTACATTGCAGCTTTAGCGCATTGAATGAAACAGAAAAAGCCCCTTATCTGAAACCACTCGCCACCCACTCACACAAACCCTACGGAGGCCTCAGCACATGCAACAGGAATTGCCCCAGGATATTGCAATGGACATTACCACCCTTGCCACTGATCTCAGCGACACCGAACAGCTGCATCAGGCCTCCAATCTGCCCCATCCCCCGCAGGACCACCTGATGGTGGTGGATGCCGCACAGGTGCCTCTGGCAGGCGGCACCGATGCTGCCTTTGGCGAGGTCCGCTGGCGCACCCTGATCAACAGCTGTTCTGAGAAATCCCGTGATATGGTGCTGGGCATTGCCGAGTTTGAACCCCATGGCCGCCTGCTGCCCCATCGCCACGATCCGGCCGAGTTTTATTTGGGCCTCGAAGGTGCCGGCACCGTGACCATCGACGGCACCCCCCATGAGATGCGCCCCGGCATCGCCATCTATGTGCCCGCCAATGCCGAGCACAGCACCCAGGCTGGCCCTGACGGTCTGCGCTTTGCCTATGGTTTTGCCGAAAGCAGCTTTGAACAGATCACCTACCGCTTTACCGGCGCAGAAGAGGCCCAGGCCTAAAATCGACCCGGTTCCGGCTGTTTCTCGCCAGTTTCGCAGCAATTTCACATCAATAGGCCAGAGGCAGGAGTTGAACCCGTCTCTGGCCAAGCCTATCCTTGGGTTTGAAATGCGCACAAAGGATCTGCCATGACCGAGAAAAACGCACAATCCATGTCCCAGCAGGACTGCCTCGTGGCTCTGATGGTGGCGGTCTCTGCTTCGGACGAAAACATCCGCACCGCCGAGCTGATCAAGATCCAGTCTGCCGTGAACATGCTGCCGGTCTTTGCCGATTACGACATTGACCGCATGACCCGGATTTCCAACACCGTGCTGGATCTGTTTGAACAGGAAGACGGTCTGGAGGCCCTGTTTGGCCTGATCCGCGACGACCTGCCGGAACGTCTGTATGAAACCGCCTATGCGCTGGCCTGTGACGTGGCGGCCGCCGATGGAAAACTGGCTGAAACCGAGCTCGAGCTCCTTGCAGAAGTGCGGTATGAGCTCAATATCGACCGACTGCATGCCGCCGCCATCGAACGTGGCGCCCGCGCCCGCCACATGGTCTAACCCAGACAGACGATCTTACCAGATCATCCTGCTGCGTTTGCCCCGGGCTTAAGATCCAGAGCCGCCCCCCGTTTGGCGCCTCTTCGCCGCGCCGGTTTCAACAAAATTGGTCTGGTCAGATTGTGCGGTTTTGGCCCTTAAAGACAGCCCGACTCCACCATTAAACTGGCTCCAACATCGCCTTTGGAGCCAGTTTATGAACAAGCCACTCGACATCCGTACCGTGCCTTCGGTCTGCCCGCTGGACTGCCCCGACACCTGTAGTCTCAACGTCCAGGTCCAGGGAGATACAGTGGTCGCGGTCAAAGGCTCCACCGCGAACCCCTATACCGCCAATGTGATCTGCAACAAGGTGGCGCGCTACTACCCCGCGTTTGTGCATGGAACAGCCCGGCTCACCCATCCGCTCAAACGGGTGGGGCCACGGGGCTCTGGTCAGTTTGAGCGGATCAGCTGGGACGCAGCACTGGATATGGTGCATGCGGGGTTCAGCAAGGCGATCGCGGACCATGGTCCCGAAAGCGTGCTGCCCTTCAACTATGCCGGCCCCCATGGCGAGCTGGCCGGGGGCTCAATGGATCGGCGGTTCTTTTACCATATGGGGGCCAGCCTGCTCAACCGTGGCCCGCTATGCGGCGGGGTGCGCGGGGGCGCCTATGCCAGTCTGTTTGGCGCCGCCCCCGGCATGCCACCGGTACAGATTGAGCATTCCGATCTGGTGCTGGTCTGGGGCAACAATGTCACCGTTTCCAACCTGCATCTGGCGCCACTGCTGAAAAAGCTGCGGGCGCGGGGCGGCACTCTGGTGGTGATCGACCCCAAGCAGATCAAGATCGCCGAACAATGTGATATGTTCCTGCAGATCAAACCCGGCACCGATGTGGTGCTGGCCATGGGGCTTGCCGCCGAGCTGGAGCGGCGCCAGGCGCTGGATGAGGCCTTTATCGCTGAATGGGTTGCAGGCTTTGATCCCTATATGACCCAGGCCCGGCAGTATGGGCTGGCGCGGGTTGTTGAAACCTGCGGTATCAGCGCCGCAGAATTTCATGCCCTCGCCGATGTGATGGTGGCGGCAAGAAATATGGCCTGCGCCTTTGGCAACGGCATTGAGCGTGGCCGGTCCGGCGGGTCAGCCCTGCGCGCCGGCATGGCGCTGCCTGCGCTGCTGGGCCACCATGGGCGGCTGGGCGCCGGCGTCATGGCCAAATCCGGCGGCGCCACCCCAAAGACCCAGGCGCGCCTGCACGGCGACCATTTGATCAAGCCCGGAACCCGGATCCTCAACATTGTTGATCTGGCCAATATCTTGCAGGACGACAGCCTGGAGGTCCCGATCAAAGCCACCATGATCTACAATCACAATCCGGTGGCCACCCACCCGGATCAGAGCAACCTGATGCGCGCTCTGATGCGCGAGGATTTGTTCATCGCTGGCTGTGACGTGGTGATGACCGACAGCATGGCCTATTGCGATGTAATCCTGCCTGCTGCCTCACATTTTGAGTTCGACGACATCTATGGCGCTTACGGTCAAAACTACCTGCAACGGGCCGCACCGGTGATCCCCTGTGTCGGAGAAAGCCTGCCCAACACCGAGATCTTCCGCCGCCTGGCCGCCCGGTTTGGCTATGATGATGCCCTGTTTCAGGCCAGCGACAGCCAGCTGATGGATGAGGCCATCGACGAAACCCACCCGCAGCTAGAAGGCAAACGCCCCAGCGAGATCGCCCTGGATCGCGCCATCGAAATGATGGCCCCCGACGGCGAACCGCTGGTGATGTGCAAAAACGTCACCCCGGCCACCCCGTCGGGCAAGATTGAGCTGTTCAGCCAGGACTATGAGACGCGCTATGGCTTTGGCGTGCCGCGCTATGACCCGGTGCCACAGGCCCTGCCGCTGACACTGATTACCCCCAGCTCAGCCAAGCGGACCAATGCCACCTTTGGCAGTGACCCGGCCTCCGCCGGGCCGGAAATGCTGGAGATGCATCCCAAAGACGCCCAGAAACGGGGCTTGCAGGATGGCGCGCTTGTCTCGGTCTGGAACGCGCTTGGCACTGTCACCCTACAGCTCAAAGTCACCGAGGCCACCCGCCCCGGAGTGCTGTACTCCCCCAAAGGCACCTGGCGCGGCAGCTCGCAGACCGGGTTCACCGTAAATACCCTGATCCCAGCAGATATCCGCACCGATATCGAGGATGGCGCCTGCTATCATGAGACTTTTGTCGAGGTGAAACCTGCCAAGGCATAGGCTTGGGAATAAAGCGCGCAGAACAGGGCTTGGGCTCCATATCCCAAGGGGAATACGGCACTTTTCCTGCCGCCGGTCACCATAGGCGGCAGGCCTCAGGTGCCGTAGCTTTGTCCCCAACGCTCGATCAGCTGTTGCTGCAGACGCTTGGCCCTTTTGTTCCAACTCCGGGCGCCGGCCGGGCGCTCGCGTTCTGCCCGGCTGATGCGCGCCCGCGCCTTGGTATCGGCGGCAAAGATCACAAAGGCCAGAACGGTGCCGCTGGAGGTGGCCAAGAACCCCCCCAACCCAGAGACAAAATTCAGGGTTCCCGTTTTGGCGGTCACCTTGATCGGGTGGTTTTTGACAATCCGGCCATTGCCATCGCGCATCGGGAAGCTCTTGAGCAGCGGCTTGAGCCTGCCAGCTTTGTAGGCGGTGACCAGCACCTTGAGCAGGGCATTGGGGGCGACCCGCGAGGCCTCTCCCAGGCCGGAATGATCCACCATGTGGATCGCGCTCACACCGTATTTGGCACGCACCCAACGCGACATTTCAGCCGCCGAATCCTTCAGCCCTCTGGGGCGCTTGCCGCGTTTCGCTGTGGCCGTCATGCCGATCATTTCAGCCATCAGATTGTTGGAGTATTTCAGCATGGCCTTGAGCATCAAATCCAGCGGTGGGCTGTGATGCTGTGCCAGCAAGGTGGCGGTTGGCAATGATGACACCCTTTTGGCCGCCTTTAGCTTGATGCCATGCGCGCGCGCCATGGTGCGAAACACATCTGCGGCATAGTCCGCAGGGCGGCGCACCGGCAGCCAGCGCGACCCGCCTTTGCCAAGCGCCTGGGAGGCCACGGTCCAGCTGTCCTTCCCGTTGCGATCTGCATAGGTATAGACAGGCAGGGCCCGATTGGCGACTTTCATCCGCGCCATGCTGACCTCGGGACGATACTTTGTAGTGCGGGCGTCCATAGCGACGCTCCAGCTTTTACCAGCCCGTTTCCATTCAAAATGCACCCGGTTAAAATTCAGCGCGATACCAGCAACCGCGGGGCTATAGCCCACATGATCGGGCTGATCTGCATCAATGGTGGAAATGCGCGGCAGCGCCCCGTCCCACACCATGAACCCACCGCGCACTTCGCGAACGCCTGCCTTTTTCAGCGCCGCCGCCAGCTGCGCCAGATGATCGGTGTTCAGCATCGGATCGCCGCCACCGGCCAGGATCAAATCGCCCTTCAGCACCCCGCCCGACAGGGTGCCAGTTGACAAAATCTGCGTGGTGAACCGGTAATCTGCTCCCAGACTGTCGAGCGCATAAAGCGCTGTCAGCGCCTTGGCGACGCTGGCCGGCGGCAGTTCCTCTTCGCCCGCATGAGATTCCAGTTCTTTGCCACTTGTGACCTCGGCAACGGCACAGGCGACCCGTCCGGACAGGTCAGACCGCGCCAAGAAGGTCTCCAGGCTACCCGCGGCACTGGCGCGGCTGGCAGCCGCGCCGCCAGAGCCAAGCCCGGCTGTGGCACGGGCCTGGGGCCGCAACGAGGTTTTTGGCGCATTGGCCAGAGCCGCTGGCGCCGCCAGAGCCGCTGCGGCGGCAGAAAGGAAAAAGCGTCTCGAAAACATGTCAGTCAATATCTAATAAAATTGCTACCAAACGGCAAATGAAGACCATATCTACTATTTGCGCCATATCTCATACCTTATCTGCGGCAAAATCACCTGCAAAAATGCTCCCAGCCTGACGGTCTCTCTGCCAAAGGGAGCCGCAAGTCAGGCCAGTTTGGCACGGCAAAGGGCCGTTAAAAAGGCGGCAATTGGCTCTTTTCGAGTCGATCTCACACCAGATTCTCACCCTTTGGCTGACGACCAGCCCCCCGTTGCCCGGATTGCGGTAGAACTCTCCGCGATCATCGGCACATTGACAAAGCACCAGGCCGGGGCCGTTGATCGGGCCAAAATCTGGCTCTGGCTGTCCTTGACCATCTGGCGGCGGTAGATTCGCGCCGCAGGGGACAGGCGCGCAGAAATCCGGTCTCCGGGACGCGCCAGAACGCCAATCGGCACGGTTTCCATAATCTGCTGCCAGTCCTTCCAATGGTGAAAATGCGCCAGATTATCCGCCCCCATCAGCCAGGTGAACCGCACCTGGGGGTAAAGCCGCCGCAACGCCCGCAGAGTTTCGGCGGTGTAGCGGGTGCCCAGCCGCGCCTCGACATCGCTGATCCGCACCCTTGGGTGATCCATCAGCGCCTGTGCGGCTGCAATGCGGCGTTCCATACTGGCAGGTGCACGGGTTTTCAGCGGATTACCCGGCGAAACCAGCCACCAGAGGCAATCCAGGTCAAACCGCTGCAAGGCGGCCCGACTGATCTGCACATGGCCCTGGTGCGCCGGATCAAACGACCCGCCGAGCAAGCCCACGGTCATGCCGGGGCGCAGATATGGAAACCCCTGCCTCATCTGAGGCTTGATGCACATAAATCACCGGAATTCCAAGCCCCAAGCACAGGGTGATACCTCAGGCGCAGAACAGGCCACTGCATGCCCCAAGAATACTGGATGACCTTTTCCATATCTCATGATCAACGTGACATTGCCCCTTGGCCTGCCATCCGCTATCACACCAGCCAGCACGAATTTCCCCATCATGGAGCAGTCACATGGCCGCCTATCAATACGTCTACCACATGCAGGGTGTCTCCAAGACCTACCCCGGTGGCAAAAAATGCTTTGAAAACATCCACCTCTCCTTCCTCCCCGGCGTGAAAATCGGTGTCGTCGGTGTCAACGGCGCCGGTAAATCGACCCTGATGAAGATCATGGCCGGTCTCGACAAGGATTTCACCGGCGAAGCCTGGGCTGCCGAAGGCGCGCGCGTTGGCTATCTGCCGCAGGAGCCCAAGCTCGACGAGAGCCTGACGGTGCGTGAAAACGTCATGCTGGGTCTGGCCGAGAAAAAGGCCAAGGTGGATCGCTTTAACCAGATCGCGGTTGAGATGGCAGAGAACTACACCGACGAGCTGATGGAAGAGATGACCGCGCTGCAGGACAGCATTGACGCGGAAAACCTCTGGGATCTGGACAGCCAAGTCGATGTTTCGATGGAGGCCCTGCGCTGCCCCCCCGATGATGCCGAGATCGCCAATCTGTCGGGCGGTGAAAAACGCCGGGTAGCCCTGTGCAAACTGCTGCTCGAAGCGCCTGACATGCTGCTGCTCGATGAACCCACCAACCACCTGGATGCGGAAACCATCGCCTGGCTGCAACAGCACCTGATCGACTACAAAGGCACCATCCTCTGCGTCACTCACGACCGTTATTTCCTGGATGACATCACCAGCTGGATCCTGGAACTGGACCGCGGCAAGGGCATCCCCTACGAGGGCAACTATTCCGCATGGCTGGAACAAAAGGCCAAGCGCCTGGAGCAGGAAGCCCGCGAGGACAAGTCCAAGCAGCAGACCCTGCAGCGCGAGCTGGAGTGGATGCGCCAGGGCGCCAAGGCCCGTCAGGCCAAATCAAAGGCCCGGATCAACGCCTATAACGATCTGGCGGAACAGTCCGAACGCGAAAAGCTCACCCGCGCCCAGATCGTCATCCCCAATGGTCCCCGTCTGGGCAGCAAGGTGATCGAGGTCGAGGGCATCTCGAAACACTATGGCGACAAACAGCTGGTGGAGAACCTCTCCTTTGATCTGCCCCCCGGCGGTATTGTCGGTGTGATCGGCCCCAACGGCGCCGGTAAATCCACCCTGTTCCGCATGCTGACCGGCCAGGAACAGCCCGACAGCGGCTCGGTTTCTTATGGCGACACGGTAAAGCTCTCTTATGTGGATCAGTCCCGCGATGACCTGAAAGACAATGAAACCGTCTGGGAAGCCATCTCTGGGGGGGCTGAAATCATTGAACTCGGCGACGCCCAGGTGAACTCCCGCGCCTATTGCTCCTCGTTCAACTTCAAAGGCGGCGATCAGCAAAAACCGCTGAACCTGTTGTCCGGTGGGGAACGTAACCGTGTCCACATGGCGCGCCTGCTGAAAGAGGGCGGCAACGTGCTGCTCCTCGATGAACCGACCAACGATCTGGACGTGGAGACCCTGCGGGCGCTCGAAGACGCCCTGGTAGATTTTGCCGGCTGCGCCGTGGTGATCTCCCACGACCGTTTCTTCCTCGACCGGATCTGCACCCATATGCTGGCCTTTGAAGGCGACGCCCATGTGGAATGGTTCGAGGGCAACTTTGAGGATTACGAGGAAGACAAGAAACGCCGTCTCGGCGCCGATGCCCTGGAGCCAAAGCGGTTGAAGCACAAGAAATTTGTGCGGTAAGGAAACAACTATATGTCTACTGGGAAAGAGAGTGACAACTTCTACGACAATTTTCAACGCAACCTGCGTTCAGTCGAAGAGCGTCTCTCTCTTCCCAAAGGATTTATTGTGGACGCTATAAATAAGGGAGATGATTGGAGCCTCGCCATGAAGGCAGGAGCTATAGTTGAAGGTGCAATTAATTCTGCTCTTGAAGAGTATTGGTCTTCTGCAATTGGGGATTCAAGTGTGAGCACAACTTTAAACCGTTGGATAACCAAGCACTCTGTGAACGGCGCCAACGGCAAACTTGAACTTTCCAAAACACTGGGAATTTTCACGAAATCCCAACTACAGTCTGCTCGCCGCATCTTTACGATTAGAAACGAGTTTGCACACAAAGCTTCGTCAGCAACCAAATCCTTGCATAGCGTTTACCAGGGCCTTGAGAGCGGTCCAAAGTTGGAAATTTTTGATGAGTTCATTGGGAAGGTTGATGTTTTAGGCAGCTTCCCAGTCGAAGTGAAATTTCGCCTCGCTTTCGGCGTGGATTTATTATTATTCATTTCGAATGAAACGGTTACTAGGTAGTCAAGCGACCTATGTAAACACAGTACATTACCAATCAAAAGACCCACGCCTGACCTTGGGGAGGTGCGAAGCGCCTTCCCGGGGGGAAGGTCAGGCGCGGGCCTAGCGGCCCAGGGACAAGCCCGCAACTGTCACCTTCCAAAGTAGCCCACGCTAGCGAAGGGCTCCGCCCGTCCACACTTCAAACAGTGCCCCGCACTGTTTGTCCCTGCGGGAGCCAGTGTGAACTCCACGAGGGGAAGGTCAGGCGCGGGCCGTGCGGCTTGCGCCTCACGTCCCAGGGATATCCTCTAGAGTTCGGGCTTTGGGTTGCGCTGCTGGGTGCGAAGGGCTCCCCCTGTCCCTGCCTCTGTGAGCGGCAGCGCAAACGGGTTGAATTTCATCTTTCCAAAAATATTCTCACAGAAGGCAAAGCGGGGTGGCGTGCGCTCGCCGTCCCGCTCTTCCTTGCATTTTGCCTTTTGCTCCTCTTGCGCTAGGCTGGACAGACCTCACGCCGGTCTGTTGCCGTGTTATTCGTTTGAAAGGGTCCCTCCCATGCCGATCACCGCCGAAGAAATCGCTGCCAAGATCGAGGCCACCAAGGGCAGAAAGGCCAAGCGCAAAAGACTGACCACCGCGCCCGAAGGCACCAAGGGTAAGAAACTGCCCAGCGATCTGCGCAAGGGGCTGGAGGCGCATTTTCGCAGCAAGCTCTCCAAAGTTCAGGTTCATATCGGCGGCAATGCCAAGGACCTGTGCAAGGAGCTGAAAGCCAAGGCCTTTACCATTGGCAACGATGTCTATTTCGCCCGACCCGCCAGCGCTAAAAACACCGACCTTTTGGTCCATGAGCTTGCGCATGTGTTGCAACAGGGCCGTGGCAAGATGCCAAAACCCCGCGATGGTCAGGCCTTGGTTTCAAAATAGACCGCCCAAATACCGTGACCAAGCCCTCGTGAACCCAAACAATTTTTCTTGGTTTTTTGGGGTTTTGGACACAAATCCATTCTTCGAAGCCTTAGATCGCGCAAGGTTTGAACAAAATCTTAACCATTTGTCGCTGTATTGGAGTGGCGGTGCCGCGTTAAGTTCTGGCTGCGGCCTTTGTAGGGGAGAAACGTTTTGGCTTTTGTGAGTATCATGCTCGGCTCTGTCTTTGGGCTGCTGTCTGCCGTCACCGGCTTCGCGCTGTTCGACTTACACGTCTGGCAGAGCCTGCTGCTTTACTCTGGGTCCGGCGTCCTGTTTGCGGTTCTGTCAATCACCATCCTGGCTCTGCGCAGTGGCTTCGCGGCAAAATCGCCCAACCTGGAAAACCAAGCAGCCATTGGCGCCTGATTTTAGGCCCTCGCCCGGACAGGAAATCCCTAGCGGGCCTTAACCCAGCTGACAATCTGACCTTCCCGCAAAGCGCCTGACTGGCGCTTTTTCTCTTTGCCGCGCTCAAAAGCAACCAAGGTCGGGATGCCTTTGATCCGATAGCGCCCGCCAGTGGATTGATGTCTCTGGGTGTCCAGCTTGACCAGACGCGCCTGACCCGCCAGTTTACTGGACGCCTTGGCATATTCCGGCCCCATCATCTTGCAAGGGCCGCACCAGGGGGCCCAAAAGTCCACCACCAAAGGCAGGTCATCGTTCTGTGCTGCCTTCTGCAGCACCGCCGGGTCCACATCCACGGGCCGTTTCGGCAGCAGCGCCGCGCCACAGCCGCCGCATTTTGCCCCGGCCATCAGTTTCGCCTCCGGCACCCGGTTCAGCTGCGCGCAGGACAGGCAGGTCAAGGTTTTCATCGCCATCTGTTGCGCCATCACGTGCTCTCCAGTGTATTGTATCCCCGAGATATAAGCGCTGTCTGGGCTTCTGCAAGCCAAACAACATGGCGACAGGCTTGACCCCACCGTGGGTGACACGCAGACTGGCCAGGACTTGTTCCAACATGTGAGGCCCAGATGATTTCTCGCCGCGCGTTTTCCAGCTCTGCCCTGGCGGGTTTTACCGCCGCAGCGCTGCCCGCTCTGTCCCGACCAAGCCCGGCCCTGGCCAAAGAGGCCCCGGTGTTTGATCCAACACCGCAATATGTGCGGATAAAAAAAGAGTTCCTCCCCGGTGAGATCCTGATCCTGACCCGGTCATTCTACCTGTATTTTGTGACCGAAAAACGCAAAGCCATTCGCTATGGCGTCGGGGTCGGCAAAGCCGGGCTGGAGTTCACCGGCAGCGCCACCATCCAGCGCAAACGAGAATGGCCCAGCTGGCGACCCACCCAGGAAATGATCGAACGCAGTCCGCGCAGCTATGGGCGGTTTGCCGATAACAGTTATGTTCAGCCCGGCGGGCCGGACAATCCCCTGGGGGCACGGGCGCTTTATCTGTATCAAAACGGGGTGGACACCTATTTCCGCATCCATGGCACCACCCAGCCCGAAACCATTGGCTCATCCGCCTCCAATGGCTGCATCCGGATGTTGAACGAACATGTAACCGATCTTTATAATCGGGTCCCTATCGGCACCAAAGTCACGGTTTTATAGCCGCCGCCAGTCCAAACCACGGGATAAAAGCGCCGCCCAAGCGCCTATTTGCCCTCTTGGTGCCCATCACGCGCGCAAGATGCAACGCTTGCTGCAGTCACAGCAAAGACTACAAGATTTTTTCTTGCGTGAGGGCTTCTTCTGTCCAATGCTGTCACCGCGAGGTCATAAAAGGGGTGCAAATGGACCCTGATGGGGGGCGCTCCCCCAGAATGAACGCGCCATACTGCCGCATGCTGCGGGCAGAGCACGTGAGAAGAAACTAGGAGAAGAGACGATGGCAACTGGCACCGTCAAATGGTTCAACACCACAAAAGGCTTCGGCTTTATCGCCCCCGACAGTGGCGGAAGCGATGTATTTGTTCACATTTCTGCGGTTGAACGGTCCGGCCTGACCGGCCTCGCAGACAACCAAAAAGTCAGCTACGAAATGCAGCCCGGCCGCGACGGTCGTGAATCCGCTGTAGATCTCGCGCTGCTTTAAGCCGCCAAAGATGACCCATTCTGGCGGCCCCTGTTTCGGTCGGGGCCGCTTTTGATTCCTGGACCTAGCTCTTGGCTGCGGCAGCTTCAATCCGGGCTGCCAGCTGCAGTACCACAGGGCCCAGCGCCGCCACATTCAAGGCCACCCCCTTGGCATTGGGGTGAATATTATCCCCCTGCATATAGGCCTGCGCCGCCGCCGGATCATCGCCCGCAACCGCGCGAATTCCGGCAAAGGCATCCGGGTGCAGCAGGGCACCAAACTCCTGCGCCAGCTCTGAATAGATGCTGTCAAAACGTGCCTTGTAATCGGGTCCAAAATTCCCCGGCGCCTGCATCCCGATCAACAGCACCTCAACCTCTTGCGCCTGTGCTGCCACCAGGATCTGACGCAGGTTTTCACGCGCCTGCAGCGGCGGCAGACCGCGCAGCAGATCATTGCCCCCCAACAGCACAATCAGGCCCTGCGGCTGATCCGCCAGCGTCCAGTCGATCCGGGCAGCGCCGCCAGCGGTGGTATCGCCGGACACCCCTGCATTGGTCAACCGGACCTCAGCTCCCTGTTCTTGCAGCCAGTGTTGCAATTGCGGCACCAGCCCGTCGCCCTGGGGCAATCCATAGCCCTGGACCAGACTATCTCCAAAGGCCGTGATCCGCAGGTCCTCGGCGCGCGTATCAGAGGCGTAGGTCACGAGAAAAATCATCCCAAACAGGGCTAATACCTTGTGCATTGCAGCAAATGCTCCATATCCGATAGAGTATATTTAACAGGCGCAGCTTCATGACAGAAACAGATAGACCCGTTCTTCACCTTCAAGATGCGTCTTTAACGCTGAATGGCAATACCGGACCGGTGCGAATTCTGCAGGATATCTCTTTGGATGTCGCACGCGGGGAAACCCTGGGCCTGATTGGCCCCTCGGGGTCGGGCAAGTCGTCGCTGTTGATGTTGATGGGCGGGCTGGAGCTGGCGACCGGCGGCCATATTTCTGCGCTGGGGCAGGATCTGACCGCCATGGATGAGGACGCTCTGGCGCGGTTTCGCCGCAATCACATGGGGGTGGTGTTCCAAAGCTTCCATCTGATCCCAACCATGACAGCGCTGGAAAATGTCGCCACCCCGTTGGAGCTGGCAGGACGGCGCGACGCCTTTGACGTCGCCCTGGCTGAGCTTGAAGCCGTGGATCTGGGCCATCGCGCGGGTCATTTCCCGGCGCAGCTGTCGGGCGGGGAGCAACAACGTGTTGCCCTGGCCCGCGCCCTGGCACCGCGCCCTGAGATCCTGCTGGCGGATGAGCCAACCGGCAATCTGGATGAGGCCAATGGCGCCGCTGTGATGGATCTGCTGTTTGACCTGCGCGACCGCTCAGGCGCCACATTGATCATGGTGACCCATGCGCCGGAACTCGCCAGTCGCTGTGATCGGGTGATCCGCCTGCGTGATGGCCGGCTGGCAGACCCCTCAGCCGCAAGTGAGGCGGCAGAATGACGGGCCAGTCCCGCAGCCAGTCCCGCAGCCAGTCCCGCACGCCCGCTTCCTCACTCCGTCTTGCCTGGCGCTTTGCCCTGCGTGAGCTGCGCAGCGGCGTCAAAGGCTTTCGCATCTTTCTCGCTTGTCTGGCCCTTGGGGTGGCGGTGATTGCCGCCATTGGCTCGATCCGCGCCTCGATTGAGGCCGGCTTGACCCAAGAAGGCGCCAGTCTGCTGGGCGGCGACGCTGAACTCACCTTTACCTATCGCTTTGCCAATGACGAAGAGCGCGCCTGGATGGCAACCCACTCCGAGGCGGTCTCGCAAATTGTCGAGTTCCGCTCGATGGCGACCTTAGGCGACGAACGCGCCCTGACCCAGGTCAAAGCGGTTGATAATGCCTATCCGCTGACCGGCAGCCTGACGCTGCAACCCGACATCCCCCTGGCGCAGGCGCTGGCGGGCAATGGCACGCTGCCCGGTGTGGCGATGATGCCGGTTCTGGCGGACCGGCTGGGGCTCAAGCCCGGGGATACGGTCCGCTTTGGCACCCGCGACTTTGTGCTGATGGCCACCATCAAAACCGAGCCAGACGCCGCCGCCTCAGGCTTTGCCCTGGGGCCGCGTACCCTGGTGGCCCGCCCAGCCCTGGAAGGCTCCGGTCTTTTGGCGCCCGGTTCGCTCTATTCCACCAAATACCGGCTGGCGCTGGCCCCGGACACCGATCTCGACGCGCTGCAGGCCGAGGCCCGCGCCCAGTTTGAGGACAACGGCATGCGCTGGCGTGATGCCCGCAACGGCGCCCCCGGCATTGCCACCTTTGTCGACCGTCTGGGCGGGTTTCTGGTGCTGGTCGGGCTCTCTGGTCTGGCGGTGGGCGGCGTTGGCGTATCTGCTGCTGTGCGCGCCTATCTGGCCACCAAGACCGAAACCATCGCCACCCTGCGCACCCTTGGCGCTGAACGGCAGGTGATTTTCCTCACTTATTTCTTGCAGATCGGCGCCCTGACCCTGCTGGGGGTCAGCATCGGGCTGCTGCTCGGCGGGTTGGGGCCAATCCTGCTAGGGCCGATGATTGCGGCGCAACTGCCCTTCCCGGCGGTTTTTGCGGTCTACCCCTCCACCCTGGTTGAGGCGGCGCTTTATGGCTTTCTCACCGCCTTTATCTTTGCCCTGTGGCCCCTGGCCCGGGCCGAGCGCATCCGCGCTGCCTCGCTGTTTCGCGGCGCCTTGGGCGAGGTAAGCCGCCTGCCGGCGCTCCGCTATATTCTGGCAACCGCCCTGGCACTGGTCCTGCTTGTGGGCTCGGCCGCCTGGTTCTCTGGCGCCGCAAAGCTGACGCTCTGGACCGCAGGGGGGCTGATGGGCGCCCTGCTGGTGCTGTTGATTGCCGCCCTGGGTCTGGGTTGGCTGGCACGGCGTGGTTCCCACATCACCCGTGGCCGCCCGGCGCTGCGATGGGCACTGGCCGCGATTGGCACCGCCCGCGATGGCGCCGTGCCTGCGGTCCTGGCGCTGGGTCTGGGGCTGACGGTTCTGGCCGCCATTGGCCAGATCGACGGCAATATGCGCCGCGCCATCGCTGGCAATCTGCCCGATGTGGCGCCCTCTTATTTCTTTGTCGACATTCAGCGCGATCAGATGCCCGCCTTCCTAGAGCGTGTCGAAGGCGACCCGGCTGTCAGCAAGGTTGAAAGCGCGCCAATGTTGCGGGCGGTCATTACCAAGATCAACGGCACCCCCGCACAGGAGGTCGCAGGCGATCACTGGGTGGTGCGCGGCGATCGTGGCGTTACCTATGCAGCAGCACAGCCCAAAGGCACCGAGGTGGTGGCAGGCAGCTGGTGGCCCGAGGATTACACCGGCCCGCCGCAGGTCAGCTTTGCCGCTGAAGAGGCCGAGGAACTGGGCCTGGACCTGGGCGACACCATCACCCTGAACGTGTTGGGCCGTGACATACAGGCCGAAATCACCAGCTTTCGCAATGTCGATTTCTCCACTGCCGGCATGGGCTTTGTGCTGACCCTGAATGAGGCGGCACTGGCCGGTGCGCCGCATAGTTTTATCGCCACGGTCTATGCCGAAACCAGCGCAGAGGCGCAGATCCTGCGGGATCTGGCGCAGGAAATGCCCAATATCACCGCCATCCGGGTCCGCGATGCCATTGACCGGGTCTCTGATATTTTGCGCCAGCTGGCCGCTGCCACCAGCTATGGTGCCGCTGCCACCCTGATCACCGGGTTTCTGGTCCTGCTGGGCACCGCCGCCGCCGGAGAGCCCGCCCGGCGCTACGAGGCAGCCTTGCTCAAGACCCTTGGGGCCTCTCGCCGCAAAATCCTGCTGAGCTTTGCCCTGCGGTCTATCATTCTGGGCGCAGGCGCTGGGGGTGTTGCCCTGCTGGCAGGCGTTGCCGGCGCCTGGGCGGTGAATATCTATGTCTTTGAGACCGCCTATGTGGTGATCTGGCCCAATGCGCTGGCGGTGGTCTCTGGGGGCATCGCAACCACGTTGCTGGCCGGGTTGATCTTTGCCTGGCGCCCACTGGCCGCCCGTCCCGCCCGTATTTTGCGAGCCCGTGAATAAAGCAAGCGCGCGAAAGCGCCTTTTGCCTTCAGGAACAGATACCCCCCAAGCCCATTCCCCCCCAGGCCAAATCAGGCCCGGCTTGGCCAGCCATGTTTTTGCCAGGCTTAGCCCGCTGCAGCCGTCGCGACACCTGTCGTGGAACCTGCGCAGGCAACCGGCTGCAAGATCCGCATCAGGTCGTGATTTTCGCAGATCAGCGCTTCCAGGGTGATGTCGTCCAGCGACGCATAAAAAGCCTGTGCCGCATCCGCAAGCGCCACCTTCAGGCGGCAGGCACTGGAGAGCGGGCAGGTGTTATCAGCATCGGCAAAACACTCCACCATTGGCAGCGCGCCTTCGACATCGCGAAACACCTCGCCAATCTGGATCTGTTCAGGTTGACGCCCCAGGGTCATGCCGCCGTTGCGCCCGCGCTGGGTATGCAGGTAGCCAAGCTGGCTCAGCTGGTTGATGACTTGGGCCAGATGGTTTTCCGAGATATTGCAACACTCGGCGATCTCGGCCTTGGTGACCAAACGATCCGCGTTTGCTGCACAATACATCAGCAGTCGGACGGCGATATTGGTCCTTTTTGTAATGCGCATAATCCTGGCTCCCGCTACTTTCAGCTAGGGGTTTATTGCACAACTCGGCAAAAAGCGGTTTGACATACATCAATTGCCCCGGCTTCAAAAATGGAATGACGATGAAATGATGCCCCACCCTCCTTATTTCTTTGGCTATGGCAGCCTGGTAAACACCGCCACCCACGACTACCTGGATCCACAGCCCGCGCGGCTCCGCGGCTGGCGGCGCAGCTGGTGCCACACCCCCCTGCGTGATGTGGCCTTTCTCACCGTCGAACCCGCGCCGCAGGTTGAAATCGACGGGTTGATCGCCGCCGTCCCGAATGCCGACTGGCAGGCGCTGGACGCGCGCGAGTTTGCCTATGACCGCCTGCCCGCAGATCAACAAGTCCGCCATGCCCTGCCTGATCATACCGAAATTTCCTTCTATGCGGTGCCGACAGAGGCGCAAAACCAAGGCAGCCATCGCCACCCCATCTTGCTGAGCTACCTTGATGTGGTGGTTCAGGGCCATCTGCAGGTCTTTGGTACGGCGGGCGTGGATGCGTTTTTTGCCAGCACTGCGGGCTGGGACGCCCCTATCCTGAACGACCGGCAACAGCCACGCTATCCCCGCCACCAGGTTCTGTCCGCCACCGAGCAGCAGCTGGTAGACCGCCATCTGACCCAGCTGAACGCCCAGGTGCTGAGCTAGCTCTTTTCCCCCGCAGGCCAAGGTTCCGCCACACCCAAAAGGCGCGATACAATCGCTCCGCGCGCCGGGCAAGGCCCGGCGCGCGGCCCAACTGTGTCGTTCCATTCTTTGAATGGGGCTGAACAGGCGGGAGCCCCCCCTTCCCTGTCCCAGCGCACAAAAAAGGCGACCCTCCTTCAGGGTCGCCTGCTGTTTGTTGCGCTGTCGCCAGCCAGGTTGTTTGCCAGGTCGTTTGTCGCGATTTAGCCGCGCGCTTGCACAACCGACATCAGCGCCAACAGCGCGCTCATGTCTGGTCCGCGCTCGCGCCCGGTGACCGCCTTGCGCAGCGGCATGAACAAGCCCTTGCCCTTGCGGCCAGTGGCCTCTTTCACTGCGGTGGTCCAGCTCTTCCAGCTCTCATTATCATAGGGACCTTCCGGCAGCAGTTTCATCGCCTCAGCGATGAATTCCGCATCCTCATCGGCGATCAGCGGTGCGGCACCGTTTTGGCACAGATCCCACCAGCCCTGCAGATCTTTCAGCGTGGTGATGTTTTCCTTGGCCATTGCCCAAAAGCCCTCTTGCTTGTCTGCAGGTACGCCCAGGGCCTCTACATGAGGTTTCACCTGGTCCAGCGTCAGCGACTGCAAATAGCGTGCGGTCAGCGGATACAGATCCTCCACATCAAACTTGGTGGGCGCCGCGCCAAAGCGGTTGATGTCAAAGCCCTCAACCAGCTCCGCCATCTCAGCGCGCACTTCAACCGGATCCGAAGACCCCAACCGGGCCATCAGACTCAGCAATGCCATGGGCTGCACGCCTGCTTCGCGCAGGTCGCGCAGCGCCAGGGTGCCAAGCCGTTTGGACAGCGCTTCGCCCTGGGGGCCGGTCAACAACGAGTGATGAGCAAATTCGGGCACCGCGCCGCCCAGCGCCTTGATGATCTGGATCTGAGTGGCGGTATTGGTCACATGGTCCGATCCCCGCACCACATGGGTGACGCCCATTTCGGTGTCATCCACCACCGATGCCAGGGTATACAGGAACTGACCATCGCCCCGGATCAGTACCGGGTCGGACACCGACGCGGCATCAATCGAGATATCGCCCAGCACGCCGTCTTTCCACTCTATACGCTCATGGTCCAGCTTAAAGCGCCAGACACCATCGCCGCGTTCCGCCCGCAGGGCAGCTTTTTCATCCTCGGACAACGCCAGGGCTGCGCGGTCATAGACCGGTGGCTTGCCCATGTTCAGCTGTTTCTTGCGCTTCAGGTCCAGCTCGGTTGGGGTTTCAAAGGCCTCATAAAAGCGGCCAATGCTGCGCAGCTCATCCGCGGCAGCAACATAGCGTTCCAGCCGTTCGGACTGGCGCTCAACCCGGTCCCAGGTCAGGCCCAGCCATTCCAGGTCCTGTTTGATCGCATCGACATATTCTTCCTTCGAGCGCTCAGGGTCGGTGTCATCAATACGCAGAATGAACTCTCCGCCGGCTTTGCGGGCGATCAAGAAATTCATCAGCGCGGTGCGCAGATTGCCGACGTGGATATATCCAGTGGGCGACGGGGCAAAACGAGTGGTTGTCATTAGATATCTCCTGTTGCCCTGCCCATCTCACATAGGGCTGGCTTTGTCCAGTTTTTGCCACCTGCCGCACCGCATCCTCGCCGCGGCAATCGCCGCAGATATGCGCCATGCTTTGCCCCGACTAAACCCGCCACAGGCCAGCGCCCCGAGCCATAAAACACCCAGCTACAAGGCACCCCCGCTTAAAACGCCGACACACAGTTGCGTGAGGTTTGCCTTAAACCTCTTTGATTTGCGCCATGCTCGGCTAGGCTCTCAGCGACGATCAAGACGCGAACCTTCCAAGTGACCCTTTGAATTCGCCAAACCGGCGACATCCAATCCATCGCCACCTTGGCAGAAAGGACTTCCCTATGACCGTAAAATTCACCCGCCGCACCGCCCTGACCGCCGCCGCAGCCCTGCCGCTGGCCGCAACCGCCCGCAGCGCCAGTGCCAGCGCCGAGCTGGCCAAAGCGCCCGCGTCCCACACGCGCAGCTTCAAACTTGGCGACTTTACCGTCACCACATTGCTGGACGGCAGCCGACCCGTCGAAAACCCGCAGCCGATTTTTGGCGGCGGTGCCAGTGATGCCGAGTTCGCCGCCACCTCGGCCCAGAACTTCATTCCCACCGACGTGGCGCAGTTCTTCTTTACCCCAACACTTGTCGACACTGGTCAAGAGAAGATCCTGTTTGATACCGGCCTGGGCCAGGGCGGCATTCAGATGGCGCTGGCCGAGGTGGGCCTGACCCCGAAGGATATCGACGTGGTTGTGCTCACCCATATGCACCCGGATCATATCGGTGGCATGACCACGGCGGGGGCAGAAACCTTCTCAAAGGCGCGCTATATCACCGGGCGTCAGGAGTTTGATTTCTGGGGCACACAGGCAGAAGGCAACCGCATAGGCGATCTGATGGCCAAGAAAGTGACACCGTTTGCCGAAAAGCTCTCGTTTCTGGAGGATGGCGGCTCGGTTGCTTCCGGGATCAGCGCGGTGGCCAGCTTTGGCCATACCCCCGGCCATATGGGTTACATGCTTGACAGCGGCGGGCAGCAGCTGATGCTGACCGCAGATCTGGCCAATCACTATGTCTGGTCCTTTGCCCACCCGGACTGGGAGGTGAAGTTCGACATGGACAAAGAGGCCGCGACCGGCGCGCGGCGGAAAATCCTCGATATGCTCGCCAGCACCCGCACGCCGATGATCGGCTACCACATGCCCTTTCCGGCGGCCGGCTATGTGGAAACACGCGGCTCCGGTTTCCGCTTTGTGCCTGTCAGCTATCAGATGATGGGCTAAACCCAAACAAAACTCGGATAAAACGAAAGGAGCTGCCGCGCAAACGCCGTGGCAGCTCCTGATCTATTTTTTCCAAAACCGCGACAGGCGGAATTCATACGGGTCCACCACGGGCGCATCCCCGGTGACCAGATCCGCTGTCAGACGTCCCGCCGCCGGACCGATGCCAAACCCATGGCCGCTGTATCCGGTGGAGACAAACAACCCGGGCAGATCATCCACCTGCGAAATCACGGGCACCGCATCCGGGGTGACATCAATCATCCCGCCCCAGCTCTGCACCACATCGGCACCTTGCAATACCGGAAAGGCCCTTTGCGCCGCTTCCCAGCCCTGTTTGATCGCCTTTTGCGACGGTGCAGGATCAAGCACCCGGGCGTTTTCAAATGGCGTGGTCTGTTGTGGCGTCCAGCGCCGGTCCTGTGCAGCCTCTTCGCGCCACCGGCCCGACCCCGTGAGACGCAGCTGAAGCGAGCGCCATTCCTGCAGATAACTGGGAAGGAATTTCAGCCCCAGGCGCAGCGTATCGGGAACAATATCGACGATGTTTTCTGTGCCATTGGCAATGGTATAGCCGCCATCCAGCCGCTTGCGCAGCGAAAAGCCATTGCTCCAGATCGCGGTTCCCGGCCCATCCTGAACCGCCGAGGTCCGCAGCACGGAATTCAAGACCTTGAGCTGCGGCAGAGAGACCCCCGCGTTGCCCAGAAACAGCCGCGACCAGGCGCCGCCCGCGACCACCACAGCCGAACAGGCCACCCGCCCCCGTTCGGTGATCACGCTGCTGACCCGCCCCGCTTCGGTTTCAACCGCGCGCACCGCGCATTCCGTCATCACCTTGGCCCCTGCGGCCTGTGCTGCCCGCGCAATGGCATGGGTGGCCAATTGCGGCTCGGCACGCCCATCAAGCGGGGTGTAGTAGCCGGAGATCACTTTGCCCTGATATCCGGGCATCACCGGCTTCAGCAGATCACCACGCAGCATTTGCCCCGGCAGGTCCAGCGCCGCCAGATGCGGTGCCCAGGCTTCCAGCTTTGCCTCTTCGCGGCCGCTTTCGGCAGTGTAGAGAATACCAGAGCGCTGATAGCCAGTGGGATGGCCAGTGCGGGCCTCCAGCCCCTCCCAGAGTTTCATCGCCTCTGCCATCAGTGGCAGCTCGCGCGGGTCTCGCTGGGAAATCCGCACCCAGCCCCAATTGCGTGAACTCTGCTCGCCTGCAATCTGACCCTTTTCGCACAGCAACACGGAAACCCCGCGCTCGGCCAGTTCAAGTGCCGTCGAGGCACCAATGATCCCCCCCCCAACAACAACCGCATCAACGCGTTTGGGCAGGGCAAGATCGGCTTGGAAATAGGGCAGCTTAGGTCCAGGCATGAGATGGTCTATGCCGCGCCGCTGGCTTTTGGTCCAGAGGACAAAACAGCCCCCCGGCAGGCCGGGAACAAAATGTGATTTTTCGGACGCATGGTTGGCACTCTTGGGACATAGCTTTTTGTGTGAAGCGAATAAAATCAGGCCAAATCAGGTGCCAAAGCACCAAGATCGCGCGGCCTGGTCTCAATATAATAGTTAAGAAGAGTCACGAAAACGATTGACAATAGGGTAGCGCCGATCAAGCCAAAAGGCCCGTGGAGACAGCCGTGCACCCGGGGCCGACTGAAAGCGTTTGTATTCACTGATATAAATCAGATGCTCGACCCGCTTTGCTGTTTCGCGCGCGAAACCTTTGGCCACACAATCCGCGATTGAGCCGTCCTGATCGACCAGAATCTCCAGAATGGCGTCCAGCTCGGGGTAGTCCGGCAGGCTATCGCTGTCTTTCTGGTCGTCGCGCAATTCAGCCGAGGGCGGCTTGTCGATCACATTGGGGCGGATCACCTCACCTGCCGGGCCCATCATCCAGGGCCGGTGATTGCCATTGCGCCAGCGGCAGGTTTCAAACACCCGGGTTTTATAGAGATCCTTGATCGGGTTGTAGCCACCGTTCATGTCGCCATAAATGGTCGCATAGCCAACGGCCACTTCGGATTTGTTGCCGGTGGTGAGCAGCATCTCGCCAAACTTGTTCGACATCGCCATCAGCAACAGCCCCCGCAGGCGGGACTGGATGTTTTCCTCGGTGAGGTCTTCATCGCGCCCGGCAAACAGCGGCGCCAGCGTGTTTGAGATGGCACTGCGGCCTTCGGTAATGGGCACATAATCGTAATGCACCCCCAGGGCTTCGGCCACGGCCTCGGCGTCATCCAGCGATTCCCGGCTGGTGTATTCAGAGGGCAGCATCACACAGCGCACATTTTCGGCGCCAATCGCATCCACGGCAATGGCGGCAACAATGGCGGAATCCACCCCGCCCGACAGCCCCAACAGCGCCTTCTTGAACCCGGTCTTACCCATGTAGTCACGTAAGGATTCGACCATGGTGCGATAGTCCTGCTCCCATTCATCGGGCAGATGGGCCTTTTCGCCCTCAACAGCGCGCCAACCTTCAGGGGTGCGCTGCAGATCCAGCTGGGTTATTGCCTCGTCAAACACCGGCATTTGCAGCGCCAGAGCCCCGCCGGGATTCAACACAAATGTGCCGCCATCAAAGACCTGGTCATCCTGACCGCCAACCAGATTGAGATAGATCACCGGCAGGCCGGTTTCTACCGCGCGGGCCACCATGTGATTCTGCCGCACTTCCATCTTGTTGCGGTAATAGGGCGAGCCATTGGGAATCAGCAGGAATTCTGCGCCGGTCTCTTCCAGGGTTTCCGCCACGTCCTCGTGCCAGCCATCTTCGCAGATCGGCGAGCCAATGCGGGTATCGCCCACCGCATAAGGACCGCCCAGAGGCCCCACATCAAAAATCCGCACCTCGTCAAACACGGTTTCATTGGGCAAATGGTGCTTCAGACACTGCGAAGAAATCTTGCCGTCCTTGAGGATCAAATAGGCATTAAAGAGCTTATCCCCGTCGACCCAGGGGCAGCCAATTGCCAGCGCCGGACCATCAGCGCAGTCCTGTGCCAGCTGTTCGGCGGCGGCCATAGCGGCCTGTTGGAACACTGGCCTCATCACCAGATCCTGGGTGTTATAGCCGGTCAGAAACATCTCCGGCAGCGCCACCAGATCGGCACCGGCCTTGCGCCCCTCGGCCCAGGCCGTCCGCGCCTTTGCAGCATTGCCAACAAGATCCCCGACGGTGGGATTCATTTGCGCCAGTGTCACCCGGAAACGATCAGCCATTCTGCACAAGCCCTTTGCAAAACATGTTCCCAGTCGTTTATCAGATCAGGAGCCAAGGAAAAGGGCCGAGTGCAAAAGACATTGCGACACGCGTGTTGCTCGCTTAGTTTCCTAGCAAGTCGCCCACAAGTCACCCATTGGCAAACGCAAATCCCGCGCTGGTTTCAGACTGGCACAGGTAAGACAGAGGTTTTTATGACCGGTTATAGCAGAACGCTTGCGATCCTTTCCTTTCTGACCCTGGCCAGCGCCACCGGCAGCCCCCTCTGGGCCCAGGATGGCACCATCATCACCAGTGAGGACGAAATCGGCGGGGTCTATGAGGGCACCTTCCGCGGCGGCGTGCAGCATGGCACCGGCACCTACCGTCTGCCCAATGGCTATGAATACTCTGGCGACTGGGTCGATGGGGAAATTCTCGGCCAGGGGGTTGCACGCTTTCCCAATGGCGCCGTCTATGAAGGCGAGTTCGTCAAGGGAAAGCCCGAAGGTCTGGGCAAGATCACGCTCTCGGACGGCGGCACCTATGAGGGCGAATGGATGGCCGGCGTCATCAATGGCCATGGCGTCGCTGTCTATGCCAATGGGGTGCGCTATGAGGGCAGCTTTGTTCAAGGGGAGCACCAGGGCAAAGGGGTAATGCAAAACCCCGGCGGCTATGAATACGACGGGGATTGGATCGAAGGTCGCAAAGAGGGGACCGCCACCATTACCTATCCCGATGGTGCCACCTATCAGGGCGATATTGTCGATGGTTTGCTGCATGGCACCGGCACGTTGCAGATGCCCGACGGGCTGCACTATGAAGGCGAGTGGGTCGACAATCAGATGCACGGCACCGGCACCCTCACCCAGCCCAACGGCGATGTCTACACCGGTCCGCTCGACCAGGGGCGGCGCCAGGGGATTGGCACCCAGACCCATGCCAATGGCGACGTCTATGAAGGCATGTTCCAGGATGACCTGCGCCACGGCACCGGCACCTTTACCAAAACCGATGGCTATACCTATACCGGCGACTGGCTGGCCGGCCAGATCGAGGGCAACGGCCGCGTCACCTATCCCGATGGCTCGGTCTATGTGGGGCAGTTTCAGGATGATCTGTCCCATGGCACCGGCAAAATCACCTATCCGGATGGCTCGACCTATGAAGGCGACTGGATTGCCGGAGTGATCGAAGGCAATGGCACCGCCACCTACCCCAATGGGGTCACCTACACGGGCGCGTTTCAGAATGCCCGCAACCATGGTCAGGGCGTCATGACGGACGCCAGCGGCTATCGCTATGATGGCGGCTGGAAGGATGGGCAGCGCCACGGCGAGGCCCGCGTCACCTATGCGGATGGCTCGATTTACAGCGGTAGCTTCGTGAACAGCCAGCGCCATGGCAAGGGCAAGATCGAGATGCCCAACGGCTTTACCTATGAAGGCGACTGGAGCGAAGGCAAGATCACCGGCTCAGGCACTGCCACCTATGCCACCGGAGATGTCTACGTCGGCAGCTTTGTGAACGGCAAACGCCAGGGGGCCGGCACCATGACCTATGTCAGCGGCCAAACTGTCAGTGGCGAATGGGACAAGGGCGCGCCTCCCAGTGCGGATGGATCGGCAGCCGAGGCCGAGGGAAACACCGCCGACGACACCTAAGCCCCCATCGGGCAAGGCCAAGATCCGTGCCAACGTGCCAATCATGGCCTGCATTCTTGGCCTGACAGTGCGGATACAACAGCAACGCGCTGTTCCCGCATTGCCAAGGCCTGCCCTAAGGCAGCAGTTAGGCAGCAGCACGCCGCTCGGCGTTGCAGCGGTATTGAACGCTTACCGCTGTCCAGAGCAGCAAAATTCTCTCTTTTCATTCACCCCTGCCTCTGTATAAATCACCCCATGACCATTTGCGCAGATATCCCCATGACCAACGCCGCGTCGCGTGCTGTGTCTCTGCGCGCCCTACTACTGCTCCTAGTCCGCCTCTGAGCGTGCCTTTTGGCGCGTCCGCTCAGAGGAGAATGGATTTACGCGTCAGAACACACCCCCAGAAATGGACTTCAGGACAGAGCTAGAAAGATTTCAAAATGACAAATGTTACCGACAAAGGTCGCGTGCTGATCTTCGACACCACCCTGCGTGATGGCGAACAGAGCCCCGGCGCCACCATGACCCATGACGAAAAACTCGAGATTGCCGAGCTGCTGGATGACATGGGCGTCGACATTATCGAAGCCGGCTTTCCCATCGCCTCTGAAGGCGACTTCAAGGCAGTGAGCGAAATCGCAGAGCGGTCAAAGAATTCGGTGATCTGCGGGCTCGCCCGTGCCAATTTTAAAGATATCGACCGCTGCGCCGAAGCCGTGCGCAACGCTGCGCGCCCGCGCATCCATACCTTTATCGGCACCTCGCCGCTGCACCGCGCCATTCCCAACCTTTCCATGGATGAGATGGCCGACAAGATCCACGAAACCGTCACCCATGCGCGCAACCTGGTGGACAATGTGCAGTGGTCACCGATGGACGCCACCCGCACCGAGTGGGACTACCTGTGCCGGGTGATCGAGATCGCCATCAAGGCTGGTGCGACCACCATCAACATCCCCGACACTGTCGGTTATACGGCCCCGGCTGAGAGTGCTGATCTGATCAAACGCCTGATCGAAACAGTTCCCGGCGCCGATGAGGTGATCTTTGCCACCCATTGTCACAATGACCTTGGCATGGCGACGGCAAACTCGCTGGCGGCCGTGGCCGGTGGTGCGCGTCAGATCGAATGCACCATCAATGGCCTGGGTGAACGGGCCGGCAATACCGCGCTCGAAGAGGTGGTGATGGCGCTGAAAGTACGCAGTGACATCATGCCCTGGGTGACCGGCATCGACACCTCCAAGATCATGCATATCTCGCGGCGCGTTGCCACTGTTTCGGGGTTCAACGTGCAGTTCAACAAGGCCATCGTCGGCAAGAACGCCTTTGCCCATGAAAGCGGCATCCACCAGGATGGCATGCTCAAGAACAAGGAAACCTTTGAGATCATGCGCCCCGAAGATGTGGGTCTGGCCGGCACCTCGTTGCCGCTTGGCAAACACTCGGGCCGCGCGGCCCTGCGCGACAAGCTCACCACTCTGGGGTTTGAAGTCGGCGACAACCAGCTGAAAGATCTGTTTGTGCGCTTCAAAGAACTGGCCGACCGCAAGAAGGAAGTCTTTGACGACGATATTGTCGCCCTCATGCGGGTCGGTGAGGATGCCGAAAATGACCATCTGCAGCTGGTCTCGATGAAGGTTGTCTGTGGCACTGGCGGCCCGGCAGAGGCAACGGTTGAGATGGAAATCGACGGCAAAGACCTGACAGCGGTGGAAAGCGGCGACGGCCCTGTGGATGCCACCTTCAAGGCGATCCGAAAGCTCTATCCAAACACCGCCCGCTTGCAGCTGTATCAGGTGAACGCAGTGACCGAAGGCACCGATGCCCAGGCCACTGTTTCGGTCCGGCTGGAAGAGGACGGCATCATCGCCACCGGCGAGAGCGCCAATACCGATACGGTTGTGGCCTCGGCCAAGGCCTATATCAATGCGCTGAACCGGGTGATCGTGCGGCGCGGCAAAGTCGGCGAAGGCGTCGACACCCGCGAGATCTCATACAAAGACGTCACCTGAGGGTAAGCCTTATGGCAGCGAGATAGCATCATGCGCCGCACAGCAATGTGGCGCATGATGTGCAAATACCCGACGACAGGCAAAAGCCCCGCAGCTCAGCTCAGCGCTGCAAAAAGCGCGTCCAGGCGGGCACATTCGGCCTCGGTGCCGAAGGGCGTATTGACCACAAACATGCCAGAGCCAATCATCCGGTGCCCTTCGCGCGCTGGTGGAAACCGCACCTCGTGACGCAGGGCACCGGGCAGGTTCTGGTTTTCCAGCGCCCGCAGCATCGGCCCATGGGCACCATCCTTCAGGATCGGATACCACAGGGCAATAATGCCGACGTTCCACTTGCGATGCAGAGTGGCGATAATGCCGGGGATGCGGCCATAGTCGCTTTTGATTTCATAGCTTGGATCAATCAACAACACGCCACGCCGCGGGGTGGGCGGCGCCAGGGACTGAGCCAGCTCAAACCCGTCCTGCAGATGCACCTTGGCCCGCCCCCGTGGCAGCGCCTTCCGCAGGGCGTCATGTTCGCCGGGATGCAGCTCGGCAAAATGCAGGCTGTCCTGCGGGCGCAGCAGGGTCGAGGCAATCAGCGGCGAGCCGGGATAGGCCATATCGCCATGTACCGCCTGGCAGGCCGCCAGCGCCTGGCGCAGCGGATGCTCGGCTGGCAACAGACCATCGCCCAGGATGCGATCAATACCCGCCGCCGCCTCGCCGGTTTTCACCGCCTCCGGCGCATCCAGATGGTACAGGCCCCGCCCGGCGTGGGTTTCGATATAGCTGACCGGTTTGTCCTTGCGGGTGAGGTAGGACAGAATCACCGCCAGCAGCGCATGTTTCTGCACATCGGCCAGATTTCCGGCGTGATAGATATGTTGATAGGATAGCATAGCACCGGCTTTAGCCTGAAATTGCCCCATACGAAACCTCGAAAGACCCCCGGTGGGATCTCGGTGGGATCTCGGCACCTGCCTGCTTGGGGTGGGGTCTGCCCATTGCCCTGCCCGCGGCAAAGCGCAAGTCCGATGCCCAGAATATCGCCCAGGCCGGCGAAAAGGCGCTAGTTGACCTTAAAACGCCCTTTCGCGGCAGGGCTGCGCTGGTATAAGACCTTGATCTGCGGCCCTCGCGGAGTCGCCCCACGTTGCAGTTCAATAGGATCCTATTTTTATGGCGCTTTTCGGAAATCTTGGCGGTTTGTTCACCACGGACATGGCCATCGACCTCGGCACCGCAAATACGCTGGTCTATGTCAAAGGCCGCGGCGTGATCCTTTCGGAACCCTCTGTGGTGGCCTATCACATCAAAGACGGGGTGAAGAAGGTTCTGGCGGTTGGCGAAGACGCCAAGCTGATGCTGGGCCGGACCCCGGGCAGCATTCAGGCGATCCGCCCCATGCGCGAAGGGGTGATTGCCGATTTTGATACTGCCGAAGAGATGATCAAACATTTCATTCGCAAGGTGCACAAACGTTCGCCCTTCTCCCGCAAGCCAAAGATCATTGTCTGTGTGCCCCATGGTGCCACCCCGGTTGAGAAACGCGCAATTCGCACCTCGGTGCTGTCTGCGGGGGCTGGACGCGCTGGTCTGATCGCCGAACCAATTGCCGCTGCCATTGGCGCTGGCATGCCCATCACCGACCCCACCGGCAACATGGTTGTTGATATCGGCGGCGGCACCACCGAGGTTGCGGTTCTGTCGCTGGGCGACATCGTTTACGCACGCTCGGTACGTGTGGGCGGCGACCGGATGGACGAAGCCATCATCTCTTACCTGCGCCGCCAGCAAAACCTGCTGATCGGCGAAGCCACCGCCGAACGGATCAAGACCTCGATCGGCACCGCACGGATGCCCGACGATGGCCGCGGCCAGTCGATGCAGATCCGCGGGCGCGACCTGCTGAACGGCGTGCCAAAAGAAATCGAAATCAGCCAGGCCCAGGTCGCCGAAGCCCTGGCAGAACCGGTACAGCAGATCTGCGAAGCGGTGATGACCGCATTGGAAACAACACCGCCGGATCTGGCCGCTGACATCGTCGACCGGGGCGTAATGCTCACCGGGGGCGGTGCGCTGCTGGGAGATCTGGATCTGGCGCTGCGCGAACAGACCGGGCTGGCCGTCTCGATTGCCGATGAGTGCCTGAACTGTGTGGCACTTGGTACCGGCAAGGCGCTGGAGTTCGAAAAGCAGCTGCGCCACGCCATCGACTACGACAGCTAAGCCAAAACCTGCCCTGCCCGCGCAGAACCATGCGGGGCAGTGACAGCCGTCGGAAAGGAGCCCCTTGGCCAAAGATCGCTCCCAGCGCGAAGACTATACAACCCCGCTCCGCCGCCTGCTGGTGGTGCTGGCCTGTCTCTGTCTGGCTGCACTGTTTCTGGTCTGGAGGATCGACAGCCCAAGGGTCGAACGGTTTCGCGCACAGCTGATCGACGCGGTGGTGCCTAATATGGACTGGGCCATGGTGCCGGTAACGGGGGCCATCAACCTGTTCCGGGATTTCCAAAGCTACCAGCGTCTGAGCGACCAGAACCGCGAACTGCGCTCTGAGTTGCGGCAGATGCGGGCCTGGAAAGAGGCCGCCCTGCAGCTGGAGCAGGAAAACGCCCGGCTGCTGGATCTGAACAACGTGCGGCTTGATCCAAAACTCACATTTATTACCGGCGTGGTCATGGCTGACAGTGGCTCGCCGTTTCGTCAGTCGGTGATTTTGAACGTGGGCGCCCGCGACGGCATCCAGGATGGCTGGGCCACCATGGATGGCATCGGACTGGTAGGGCGCATTTCCGGCACCGGGCGCAATACGGCCAGGGTGGTGCTGTTGACTGATGCCGCCAGCGCGGTGCCAGTCACCATCCAGCCTTCGGGACAGACAGCGCTGGTGACAGGCGACAACAGTACTGCCCCCCTGCTCACCTTTTTGGAAAATGATGATCTGGTGCGCCCCGGCGACCGGGTGATCACCTCTGGCGATGGCGATGTTTTTCCTGCCGGTCTGCTGGTCGGACAAGCCACGCTGGATCGCAGTGGCCGCATGCGGGTGCGGCTGTCGGCAGATTATGAACGGCTGGAGTTCCTGCGGGTTCTGCGCCACCATGGCACCCAGGTGATCCGCGATCCCGGCGGGCTGATCGTCCCGGCTCCCGGCGCCAACACCCCCAGATCTCGTCCCGGCGATCTCGAGCTTGGCACGGACACCCCCGCCGACGGGGCGGTCGCTCCCGCTGAAAACGGAGCGGACAATGGCTGAGGTCACCCCAGGCAGAATTCAGCTCATGCGGGTTTGTTTTGCAGCGCTTGCCTTTGTAATCATCTTCTTTCATCTGCTGCCCCTGAATTCCCAGGCCCGCAGCTGGGCGCCGCCGGATCTGATTATCTGCCTGGCCATGGCCTGGTCCCTGCGCCGCCCGGACTATGTGCCGGTGTTTATTCTTATTCCGGTGCTGCTGATCGCCGATCTGCTGTTTCAACGCCCACCGGGTCTGCTGACCCTGCTGGTGGTGCTTGGCTGCGAATTCCTGCGGGCACGGGCGCAACCACAGCATGAAACCCCTTTTGTCGCGGAATGGCTCTCGGTTGCCCTGGTGATCATCGCCATCACCCTGCTGAACCGTCTGACCCTGTCTCTCTTTACCATTCCCCGCGCCCCGCTGAGCTTGTCTGTGATCGAAATGTTTGCAACAATTGCCGCCTACCCACTGGTGGCCCTGTTCAGCCAAAGCCTTCTGGGCGTGCGCAAACTCTCTGCCGCCGAAGCCGAAATTCTGGAAGCCCGCAAATGAGACGTTCCCCCAAAGATCAGGAAGGCGCCCACCGCAAGCTGAGCCGCCGCGCCCTGCTGCTGGGGGGGATGCAACTTGGCCTGGTGGGGGCACTGGCCGCACGGATGCGGTATTTGCAAATCGACCAGGCGGACCAGTTTCGCCTGCTGGCCGAAGAAAATCGCATCAATATCCGCCTGCTGGCGCCGGCACGCGGCGAGATCTTTGATCGAAACGGTCGGGTGTTGGCCCATAACTCGCCCTCTTACCGGATTATCATCGTCCCCGAAGATGCCGGCGACGTTGAGCAGGTCATCGGCAAGCTGTCTGAGCTGATCCCCCTGCCGCCCGAGGACATCGAGCGCGCCCGTACTGAAATTCGCCGTGGCCGCCCCTTCCTGCCGATTACCCTGGCCGACCAGCTGAATTGGGAGGACATCTCCAAGGTTGCGGTGAATGCCCCCGCCCTGCCTGGCATCACCCCCGAAGTGGGCCTGACCCGGATCTATCCCCAGCTTGATGATTTTGCCCATGTGGTGGGCTATGTGGGTCCGGTGTCGGATTATGATCTCAGCAAACTGGAAGCGCCTGATCCCATCCTGCGCATTCCGCGCTTTCAGATCGGCAAGGTCGGGTTTGAGGCCAAGCGCGAAGACCTGCTGCGCGGCACCGCCGGGGCCAAGCGCATCGAGGTCAACGCCGGTGGCCGGGTGATGCGCGAGCTGGACCGCAAAGAAGGTCAGGCTGGCGCTGATATGCAGCTGGCAGTGGACACCGAGCTGCAAAATTATGCCCAGGCGCGGCTGGGCAAAGAAAGCGCCGCCGTGGTGGTGATGGATTGTGAAAACGGCGATCTGCGCGCCATTGCCTCAGCGCCGAGTTTTGACCCCAACCAATTTGTGCGCGGCATCTCAGTGGCCGACTACCGCATGCTGACCGACGATCCCTACCGCCCATTGGCCAACAAGACCGTGCAGGGCACCTACCCTCCCGGTTCGACCTTCAAGATGGTGACCTCCCTCGCCGCCCTAGAAGAGGGGTTGATCGGGCCGGAAGACACCGTCTATTGCCCCGGCCACCTAGAGGTCTCCGGACGTAGGTTCCACTGCTGGAAACGCGCTGGTCACGGCCATGTCGACCTCAACACCTCGCTCAAGCAATCCTGCGATGTTTATTACTATGACCTTGCGATCAAGGTCGGCATCGACAAGATCTCGGCCATGGCCAATCGGCTGGGGTTGGGGGTACGTCACGATTTGCCAATGTCAGCGGTGGCCAGCGGGCTGGCCCCCAACCGCGATTGGAAATCACGGGTAAAAGGCCAGGAATGGCTGGTGGGGGATACCGTCAATGCCTCGATCGGCCAGGGCTTTATGCTGGCCTCGCCGCTGCAACTGGCGGTAATGACCGCCAGACTGGCCACCGGGCGCGACCTGTCGCCCCGGCTGATCAAATCCATTGATGGCATTGAGCAACCCTCAGGTGCGGGTGAAAGCCTTGGCCTGAATGAAAACAATCTGCGCATGGTTCGCCGTGGCATGTATTCGGTCAGCAATGACCGGCGCGGCACCGGCTACCGCTCGCGCATCATCGCCGAAGGCATGCGCATGGGGGGCAAGAGCGGCACCAGCCAGGTGCGCAACATCACTGCCGCCGAACGCGCCGCCGGGGTGATCCGCAACAAGGATCTGCCCTGGGAGCGCCGGGACCATGCGCTTTATGTCTGCTTTGCCCCCTTTGACGACCCCAAATTTGCGGTTTCGGTGATTGTCGAACACGGTGGCGGTGGCTCCAGCGTCGCAGCCCCGATTGCCCGCGATGTGATGTTGCAAGCGCTTTATGACGGCACCCCACCGCTGGAAGCCTACCCCAAGGGGGACCGCAAGCGGATCAAGGCGCAGCAGGACAGGTTAGCGCGCGAGCGTGCCAAACGTGCCGAAAACCCGGACAGTGACCGCGCATGAGTTATCTAGAGTATAACGCCAAATCGACACCCTCGGGCCTGCGCAAGATCTTATACCTGAACTGGCCTCTGACCCTGTTGCTGGCCTCGGTGGCCGGGGTCGGCTTTTTAATGCTCTATTCCGTGGCGGGCGGGTCCTTTTCCCCCTGGGCCGAACCGCAGTTCAAACGCTTTTTACTCGGAATGGGCGTGATGCTGGTGGTGGCCCTGATCCCGATCTGGTTCTGGCGAAACATCTCGATTCTGGCCTATCTGACCTCCGTTGTCATGCTCTTGGCGGTTGAGTTCTTTGGTACCGTCGGCATGGGAGCGCAGCGCTGGATCGACCTGGGATTCATGCGATTGCAGCCCTCTGAGCTGATGAAGATCACGCTGGTTATGTTGCTGGCGGCCTATTACGACTGGCTACCAGCAGAACGCAGCTCGCGCCCGGTCTGGGTCTTGGTACCGGTGCTGATGATCCTGTTCCCCACCTTCCTGGTGCTGCGCCAGCCTGACCTCGGGACCTCGATCCTGCTGATGGCAGCCGGCGGTGGCGTAATGTTTCTGGCCGGAGTGCACTGGGCCTATTTCACCGCCGTCATCGCCGCCGGTTTCGGCCTGGTGGCGGCTGTCTTTCAAAGCCGCGGCACCGACTGGCAGCTGCTGAAGAATTATCAATATCTGCGCATCGACACCTTCCTCGACCCGTCACAAGACCCCCTGGGCGCAGGCTATCACATCACACAGTCCAAAATCGCCCTGGGGTCCGGCGGCTGGTCGGGGCGTGGCTACATGCAGGGCACCCAATCGCGGCTGAACTTCCTGCCGGAAAAACACACCGATTTCATCTTTACCACCCTGGCCGAAGAGTTCGGCTTTATCGGCGGGCTCACCCTGCTGAGCCTCTATGTGCTGATCATCGTGTTTTGCGTTGCCACCGCGCTGGCCGCCAAAGATCGCTTCTCCTCTTTGGTGAGCCTCGGCGTCGCGCTGACTTTCTTTTTGTTCTTTGCCGTGAACATGTCGATGGTCATGGGGTTGGCGCCGGTGGTCGGGGTGCCGCTGCCGCTGGTCTCTTATGGCGGCTCGGCGATGCTGGTGCTGCTGGCGGCCTTTGGTCTGGTGCAAAGCGCCAATATTCACCGCCCGCGCTAATCCACCCCGCCGCCCTACAGGATCTGCTGCACACAGTTCAGCGCCTACTCCATCCTGCAGAAACTGCCCCCCGGCAGCAAATTGTAACCCCCAGGTGTCGACTGCATCACCCATCGGCCCGAACCAAAAGCGCCCAATCAGGAGCCCGCGACATGAGCATATTTCACCTCGCCTACCACGTAGATGATCTGGACAAGGCCCGCGCCTTTTACGGCGGCCTGTTGGGATGTACCGAGGGACGCAGCACCGAAACCTGGGTCGATTTCAACTTCTTTGGCCACCAGATCTCCCTGCACCTCGGCCCGGTCTTTGCCACCAGCAAGACCGGAAAAGTTGGCGACCATATGGTGCCCATGCCCCACCTTGGGGTGATCCTGCCGCAAAAGGACTGGCAGGCCCTGGCAGATCATCTGACCGCAGCCGGGCTTGACTTCACCCTGGCGCCAGTGACACGTTTTGCTGGCGCGCCCGGCGAGCAAAGCACCATGTTTTTTCATGACCCTGCTGGCAATCCAATTGAAATCAAGGGCTTCAAGGACATGTCCGGAGTATTTGCCACATGATCAAAGTTCAGTTCGCCGCCCGCTCCGAACGCTGGGAGAGCTACCAGGCCCCACTGAAAGCCGCCTTTTGCCAGGCCGGTCTGCAGGTGGATCTACGCAAGGATCACCCGGCAGCAGAGGTGGACTATGTGATCTATGCGCCCAATTCTGACCTGCAGGATTTTACCAGCTATACCGCCTGCAAGGCTGTGCTCAGCCTCTGGGCCGGGGTAGAGACAATCACCGGCAACCCAACCCTTACCCAGCCGCTGTGCCGCATGGTGGACCCGGGCCTGACCGCTGGGATGGTGGAATGGGTCACAGGCCATGTGCTGCGCTACCACCTGGATCTCGACCGCAGCCTCAATACCCAGGACCGCTGGACCCCCGTGGTCCCGCCCCTGGCGCAGGAACGCCCGGTCACCCTGCTGGGTCTTGGCGCGCTTGGCGCCGCCTGCGCCAGGGCTCTGGCCCAGCTTGGCTTTCCGGTCACCGGCTGGTCACGCTCCGCCAAATCTCTTGCCGGGATCACCTGTGAACATGGCAACGAAGGCTTTCAAAACGCCCTACACCAGGCTCAGATCCTGGTGCTGTTGCTGCCCGATACCCCCGCTACAGACAACATACTCAATGCAAAAACCCTGGCGATGTTGCCCAAAGGTGCTCGCATCCTCAATCCCGGCCGTGGGTCCTTGATCGACGACGCGGCCCTGCTGGCAGCCCTGGACAGTGGACAGCTCGCCCATGCCACCCTTGATGTCTTCCGTCAGGAACCCCTGCCCATGGACCATCCCTTTTGGGCTCACCCGCGGATTACCGTCACGCCCCATATCGCGGCCGAAACACGCCCCCTGACCGCCGCACAGATGATTGCAAAAAACATCCAGCGCGGCGAAGGCGGCCGCCCCTTTCTCAACCAGGTCAATCGCCAGCTCGGCTACTGATCCGCCCAGGCTGCCAGTGCGGGCGACCAGTGCAGGCAACAGCAGGCAGCTCCTTACTTTTCATCTTACCAAAAATACCTCGGGGGAGGTCGCAGACCGGGGGCAGCGCCCCCTCCCCTGACCCAGCCCCCCTAGGCAGCGACCAATCCACGCCCTTTCAGCAAGGCCTCCACCCCAGGCAAGCGCCCCCGAAACGCGGTATACAGCTCTGCCGGATCCACCGATCCACCGGTAGACAGGATATAGGCCTCCAGCGCCTGGGCACGCTCAGGATCAAAGGCCCCGCCCGCCTCTTCAAAGGCGGCAAAGGCATCCGCATCCATGACCTCGGACCACATGTAGCTGTAATACCCCGAAGAATAGCCGTCACCAGAAAAGACATGGGCAAACTGGGGGGTCGCATGGCGCATTTTGATCGCAGGGGGCATGCCAATTTCTGCCAGAACCTCCGCTTGTTTTGCCATCACATCCTCAGGCGCCGCGCCTTCGTGAAAGGCCAGATCAACCAGAGCCGAGGCAACATATTCAACCGTCTGGAACCCCATATCATAGGTCGAGGCACCCAGAACCTTGTTCAGCAACTCAGGTGGCATGGCTTCGCCGGTCTCGGCATGGGTGGCAAATTCACGCAAGACCTCGGGCACTTCCAGCCAATGTTCATAAAGCTGGCTGGGCAGCTCGACAAAATCACGGGCCACCGAGGTTCCGGAAATGCTCTCGTAGCGCACATTCGACAACATCTGATGCAGCGCATGGCCAAACTCATGGAACAGGGTGCGGGCGTCATCCCAGGACAACAGCGCCGTATCAGCCTTGGCAAAGTTGCAGACATTGATCACGATCGGGCTGGTTGCTTTGGGGAAATGAGCCTGGGCGCGCATGGCAGAACACCAGGCCCCAGAGCGTTTGGAGCCACGGGCAAAATAGTCGCCAATAAACACCGCCAGGTGTTTGCCATCGCGGGTGACCTCCCAGGCGCGGCAATCCGCGTGATAAAGCGGCACATCCAGCGGGGTGAACTCCAACCCAAACAACCGGTTGGCGCAGGCGAAGCTGGCCTCGATCATCCGGTCCAGTTGCAGATAGGGCTTTAGTTCCGCCTCATCCAAATCATGCTCCACCTTGCGCCGCTTCTCGGCGTAGTAACGCCAGTCCCAGGGCTCCAACTCGCCGTTGATACCATCCTCATGCATCATCTGCGCCAGAATTTCCGCATCCGCATTTGCCCGCGCCACGGCAGGCTGCCAAACATCCATCAACAGGCCCCGGACCGCGTCCGGGGTTTTGGCCATTTCGGTTTCCAGCTTGTAGTCAGCAAAGCTGTCATAGCCCAGTAGCGCCGCCCGTTCGGCACGCAAGGAAAGGACCTCGGCGGCGATGGCGCGGTTATCCGTCTCGCCCCCGTTGGCCCCGCGCGCTGTGAAGGCTGCAAAGGCCTTTTGCCGCAGATCTCGGCGGGGTGAAAACTGCAGAAATGGCGTAATGATCGAGCGCGACAGGGTCACAACGGGGCCAGCGGCCTCTTTCTCCTGTCCGGCGGCACGTGCGGCATCCACCACAAAATCCGGCAAACCCTCAAGGTCCTCTTCGCCCAGTTCCATGTACCAGTCGCGCTCATCCGCCAAAAGGTTCTGAGTGAACTCGGTGCCCAGGGTGGCCAGCCGTCCCTTGATCTCCTGCATGCGGGTGTCAGCCGCGCCTTCCAGCGCCGCGCCGCCGCGCAAAAAGCCACGATGGGTCAGCATCAAAACCCGCTGCTGCTCAGCGCTGAGATCCAGACTGTCGCGCTGATCCCAAACCTGCTTGATGCGCGCATACAGCGCCTTGTTTGCCGTAATGGACGAAAAATGCGCGGCCAGTTTTGGGGAAAACTGCCGCTGCAGCGCCTGCCGCTCTGGATTGCTGTCTGCGCCCGCCACGGTGTAAAAAACCGACAGAACCTGCTCCAGCGCCTGCACCGGCGTCTCCAAAGCCTCGATCACATTGGCAAATGTGGCCGGCTCTGGGTTCTCTGCGATTTCCTTGATCCAGGCCTGATGCTGCGCCAAAGCCTGATCCAACGCGGGCGCAAAATCCGCGTCGGTAATCTGATCAAAGGGGGCAATTTCAAAAGCGGTGTCCCAGGGGGCCAAGAGGGGGTTGGACATGTCAAAACTCCTTTGGTCGCGACGCTAGCGGCAAACTTGGGCGGCTGCAATCAGGGTCCCAAGCGGTCTGCAAAATCAAATGAGCCGGGCCAGCCACATGAATGCACATGAACAGGGTAAATCTAGCCGCCCACCTCAGGACTGTCGACCAGAGTGGCCGACAAGATGCGGATCGGCACCCCCGCAATATTGGCGGCACGCGCGATGCGCCATTCAAACCGGCCCATGCGCCCATCGGTGTCGATCAGCACCACCACCGCCTCCTTGCCGGTCACCTCGGCGGCAAACAGGGCCTGCTGGATACTGTCCAGGCTGCTACGCTTATCCAAGCCGAACTCAACCACCCGGCGGTCATTCTCGCAATCTATCCGGATTGAGGCGGCGCCGTCGGGATAGGTGAAATCATGCACGGCTTCAGGCGTGCCGCCAAATAGGGCACCACAAAGGGCGGTAATGAAAAAGGCTTCATTCAAATGCAGGGATGCTTTCGTCTTATCTATCGCTGCCGCACACCGGACAATCCTGGCGGGGCGACAGGCGGATCTTGCGGCTTTCGCCATAAAGCCCATCATAGATTAACATTTCACCCTGCAAAGTAGCGCCCGCGCCGGTCAACGCCTTGATCGCCTCCACCGCCATCATTGCGCCAACAACCCCCGGCAGCGGGCCGATCACCCCGGCCTGCGCACAGGAGGGCGCCAGCCCTTCGGCCGGGGCTTCGGGGAAGATACATTGATAGCAGGGGCCGCCTGATTTGGGGTGAAACAGGCTCAGCTGGCCTTCCCACTGCGACAATGCACCGGAAATGAGCGGCTTGCCGAGCTTCACCGCGGTTTCGTTCACCAGATAGCGGGTCTCAAAATTATCGGTTCCATCCAGGATCAGATCAAAATCGGCAAACAGATCCGCGGCAATATCCGCGGTCAGCCTGCGATGAAAGGGACGCACCTCGACATAGGGGTTTTGCGCCTGCATCGCCGCCTCGGCGGAGAAAACCTTGGGCATGCCGATATCCTGATCCCGGTGGATCACCTGACGCTGCAGGTTGGCGTTTTCCACCTCGTCATCGTCGATCACCCCAATGGTGCCAACGCCGGCCGCAGCCAGATATTGCAAGGCAGGCGCCCCAAGCCCGCCGGCACCTATCACCAGCACCCTGGCCTGTTTCAGCTTCTTTTGCCCCGGTCCGCCCAGCTCACGCAGCACGATATGGCGGGCATAGCGGTTCAGCTCAGTGTCGGAAAACAGGGAGGGAGGCTGTGACATGGGGCTGCCTTCTGCATGGGCGCGGGTCTTGAGCTGAGAGATAATCCAGCCATAGCCCGCCGCCAAGAGGCCAAAACCGCCAAGGATCAGCCAGGGTTTTGGTGAACCTCCTGTTGCCGTGCGCAAATCATGGCCCTCGGGGAGGGTTAACTGCAGCAGCAGCACAGCGGCAAACAACACCGAGAGCAGACAGGCCCGCATGGCGCGGCTCCAGCCCAGATAGCCGCCGCCCCACCAGATAAACGCAGCCAAAGCTAGAATGCGCAGCATCAGCCTCTCCCGGTGGAGCCAAAGCCACCGCTGCCGCGTTCGGACCCGGACAGGGTGCTAACTAGGGTGAACTGCGCCTGCAACACCGGAGCCAGTATCATCTGCGCGATGCGATCCCCGTGGGCGATGGTAAAATCTGCCTCTCCGGCGTTCATCACGATCACCCCCAGCGGGCCGCGATAGTCGCTGTCGATGGTGCCGGGGCTGTTTGGCAGGGTAATCCCATGTTTCAGCGCCAACCCTGATCGCGGGCGGATCTGCACCTCATAGCCCTGAGGGATCTCCAACCGCAGCCCTGTGGGGACCAAGGCACGCGCACCCGGCGCCAGAGTCAGGCTGGCGCGATCCGGCAGATTGGCCCGCAGGTCCGCCCCGGCTGCTCCGGCAGTTTCATAGGCGGGCAGGGGCAGGCTCTGATCTGCGCCCGCATCATGGGCTATTTTGATCTCAACCATAGGGGCCTCATTGATTTGGGTTCTGTAACAACAAAAGGGGCCATGCAACGCGGCACGGACTGCTGGGCTTAATATTCACGGGCGTCAGCTTTTGCTGTTGAGCGTTGTGGCAATACGGGCGGCCAGCCGGGTGGCAACCTCTGCCTTGCCCATGCGCGGCCATTCCTCGGCGCCTTGATCGGAAATCAGGATCACCGCGTTCTCATCCCCGCCCATGATACCCGTAGCGGGCGAGACGTCATTGGCGACAATCCAGTCACAGCCCTTGCGCAGGCGCTTGGCGGTGGCGTTCTCCACCACATCATTGGTCTCGGCAGCAAAGCCAACCACCAGGGGTGGCCGCCCCTGCGCCATCCGCGACACCGTTTTTAGGATATCCGGGTTCTCGGCGAACTCCAGCACCGGCAGGCCGTCCTTTGATTTCTTCAGCTTGCGGTCCGAGGCGCTGGCGACACGCCAGTCGGCAACAGCCGCCGCAAAGACCCCTGCATCCACCGGCAAGGCCGCCTGCACTGCGGCCTCCATCTCAAGCGCGCTTTGCACCGCCACAACCTCGACCCCCTCGGGGGGCCGGATCTCTGCAGGGCCCGTGATAAACACCACTTCCGCGCCTTGATCGCGCAGAGCACGGGCCAGCGCTGTCCCCTGCGCCCCGGAGGAACGATTGGCGATATAGCGCACCGGATCAATGGGCTCATGGGTCGGGCCAGAGGTCACCAGGATGCGACGCCCGGCCAGGCTGCCCTGCGGTGCATTCGCCCCCAGCTGCGCCGTGATGGCAGCCACGATTTCATCCGGTTCCGCCAGCCGGCCTGAGCCAAACTCACCACAGGCCATGCCGCCCTCATTGGGGCCGACAAATTGCACCCCGTCGCCGCGCAGGGTTTTGATATTGCGCTGGGTTGCCGCATGCTCCCACATGCGCACATTCATCGCAGGCGCCAACAAAACCTTCGTGTCCGTCGCCAACAGCAGGGTGGAGGCCAGATCATTGGCCAGACCCTGGGCCATTTTTGCCATCAAATCCGCAGTGGCAGGGGCGACCACCACCAGATCCGCGCTGCGCGACAGCTGGATATGGCCCATTTCGGCCTCAGCCGTCAGGTCAAATAGATCCCGATGCACCGCTGTCCCGGCCAGGGCGGAGACCGACAAGGGCGTGACAAATTCTTCACCTGCGCGGGTCAAAACCGGTGTAACGCTGGCACCCTGATCCTGCAGGCGCCGGATCAGCTCCAGTGATTTATAGGCCGCGATGCCGCCGCCAATGATCAGAAGAATTTTCTTTCCTGCCAGCATCTCAACTGCCCTTTGTTAACCGGACTTGGTCACAAGCCCGCGGCAACCCTAGCCGTTACGGGGCAAAGAGTGAAACGCTTTTGCCGCGCGGCGGCGGCCCACATTCAGCGGCACGACAGATGTCTTAATCGGATTTGGCAAAACCCAGGCAGGGATCGGGGCGCTGCACTGCCGGCGCCGACAACACCACATCAAATTGCCCCTGGATTGCCCCCTCTTCCATCTGCCCCAAGGCCCGGATCACCACACCAGGAAGCGCGCGTTGCAGATAGACCGCGAGGCCACGATCCAGCCGCGCATGGCCATTGCCGGTGATCACCACCACCGGGCCGCCGGTCTGCTCCAGCGCCCGTTTTGCCGCGGCAGCAAGACTGGCATCCCGCAGCCGCTGCACATCCACCAGCATAGGCAGGACATGGTCCGGCAAGGCATTGCAATGATTGGCCATCTGCTCCGCTTCCCGCGTAGCCTGCTCCGCCACGGGCAACGGCTGATCCAGCCCAAACTGCTGCGCCTGCGCGCCAAAATGGTTGGCGACCCCAACCTGCAGGGCCTCCTTGGATTGCGCGCGCGGAACCAAGGCGCCGAACTGCATCGCCCGCGCCGCCCGCTTGAACACCGGTGCATAGAGGCCAAAACCAGGCCAGCCTGAAGCCTCCCAGTCCAACACCCGCGCGGTCTCTGCTGGGTTTTGCAGGATCTGCGGTGTCAGCGCCTCGGCCTGTTCCTGAGTGATCATCTCCCAGACTACGGCTCTGGGCTGTAGTGCTGCGACCAATTCGGCCTGCACCTGATGATGCCTTTTGTTGTCATGCACCTCGCCCAGAATGATGACATCCGCCCCGGCCAGAACATCAGCGACCTGCGCCACCGTCTGCGCCTGAAGCCCAGGCGCCGTCGCCTCAGCCCGAACAGCTGATGTCAGACCAATACTGGTCGCGAGACCTGTGGCGAGACCAATTGTCAGAACCGCTGCGGCGCTGATCCGCACAGGTTTTCTGATCGCGGCCCGTAATATCACATCCCGCCTAATTACAGTCCGGACACTTACAGTCCGGCCTGTCCCAACGGCAGCGACCAAGGCGGCCATGCGACCTCGGATGTATCCGACAAAACAACCATGCCTGTTCATAAAAGCAGGTTTTGCACTTCCCCTGAGCGACGATCAAGCGTTTTTCTCATTTTGACAAAGGCCGCCGCCTCCAGCTGACGCACCCGCTCTTTGGACAGGCTCAGCTCGCGCCCAAGGTCCTCGAGCGTGCGCGGCGGGCTGCGTAGTTTACGCGCAATCACGATCCGCCGCTCGCGGCCGGTCAAGCTCTGCATCGCCTGCACCAACCAGCCGCGCAACTTGCGACGATCATGGCGCCTCTCGACCAGCTCTGCGGCCTGAGCGCCGTCATCCTCGAGGATCTCGATCCATTCGCGCCCATCAGGCTCGCTCGACTGCACCGCATTGAGCGAAAAATCATTGCCCGACAAACGGCCATCCATCATTTCAACATCCCGGATAGGCACCCCGATTTCAGAGGCAATTTGCTGATGCAGCTGATGTTTGTCCAGCCGCACCCCCTGCGTGTCGGCCTGTCGTTCGAGCTGGGCCTGCACCCGGCGCTGGTTGAAGAACAGCGATTTCTGCGACGAAGTGGACCCCGTGCGCACCAACGACCAGTTGCGCATCACATAGTCCTGCACCGAGGCCTTGATCCACCAGACCGCATAGGTCGAAAACCGCACGCCACGATCCGGGTCGAACTTATCCGCGGCCTTCATCAGGCCCAGGCCAGCCTCCTGTATCAGGTCATTCATCGGCGCGCCGTAGCGTTTGAATTTCACCGCCATCGAAATGGCCAGCCGCATATAGGCATTGATCAGCCGATGCAGCGCCTCGACATCGCCGTCATCACGCCAGGCATGCGCCAGCCGTTTCTCTGTTTCTGCATCCAGCAGCTCTGCTTTCATCGCCTTTTTGGGCAATGGGTTTTCGGTGATATGGTCAAGCGTCATTGTTCCCTCCGGGCTCAGATCGTCTTGAAAAGCGGCAGACTATGGCGCGGCACTGCCTTGGCCTCAGACATGGCCTAGGATCGGTATCTGCGCCGCGCAATGCCACGGTACAGCCTCGAAAATCTGCGTCTCAGGTCTGTCGTCAGACCCCTGCCCGCCGCGCAGAGTAGCTATCGCGCAAACTGGCAGGCCAGCGCAGCGGCACGGGTGCTGTCTGCCCCTTGTTTTGGGCGCCTCCAGCAGGTACGCACAAAAGCGAAACCGTTCCTGTCCAAGGGTAAAGAACTTGTCTGCACCTGTCACATTCATTCTGGGCGGCGCCGCGTCGGGAAAGTCGAAATTCGCCGAGGATTTGTGTTTTAAATCATCAAAACCAAAGTCTTACATTGCAACATCACAAGTGTTTGATGATGAGATGCAAGCCAAGGTCGCGGCCCATTTACGACAACGCGGCAACGATTGGACCACCTATGAGGAACCTCTGGAAGCCGCCAAGCTGTTGCATCAGCTGCCCCAGGATCACATCTGCCTGCTGGACTGCGCCACCATGTGGCTGACCAACCACCTGTTGGCTGAGCACGATCTGGTAGCGGCCCAGTCAGAGCTGTTGGAGGCCATCGAGGCCTGCCCGGCAGAGCTGGTGATTGTCTCAAATGAGGTTGGTCTTGGCATTGTGCCGGAAAATGCCCTGGCGCGTCGGTTCCGCGAGGCTCAGGGGCGGCTCAACATTGCGCTGGCGGCGCGCGCCGATGCGGTGGTGCAGGTCACCGCTGGGCTGCCACTGGTTTTGAAAGGTCAGCTATGACATCGCGCCTGTTTCTTGTCCGCCATGGTCCCACCCATGCCAAAACCATGGTTGGCTGGTCTGATCTGCCCGCAGATCTTTCGGATACTGCTGCCCTGTCGCGGCTTGAAGCGGCATTACCGCCCGAGGCTCTGGTAGTCTCCTCCGATCTGATCCGCGCGGTTGAAACCGCAACGGCAGTGCAAGGCAACCGCCAGCGCCTGCCCCATATGCCAGCCCTGCGCGAAATCCATTTTGGCGACTGGGAGCTGCGCAGCTGGAAAGAGATCGACGCCGAAGACCCCAGCCGCATTCGGGCCTATTGGGAGACCCCCGGCGACACCACCCCTCCCGGAGGGGAAAGCTGGAATGAAGTCTGTGCCCGGGTCAACGATGCCATTGACAGCCTGCTCGCCACCCATGCCGGGCGTGATCTGGTGGTGGTCGGCCATTTTGGCCAGATCCTGACGCAGATTCAGCGGGCTGCAGGCCTCAGCGCAGAGGCGGCTTTCTCGCACCGTATTGACAACCTGTCGGTTAGTGAGCTGTTCTATGGACCAGAGGGCTGGCGCAGCGGTGCGCTCAACCAGCTTATCTAAGGTCAAAATTCATCAAAATTTGTGATGCATGCTCTCACAAATATTCGATTTGAGAATGCATCTTGCGTTGCTAAGCTGCTGCCATGGCTTATGAACTTTATATTGGTGATCGCATGTATTCCAGTTGGTCGTTGCGCGGCTGGCTCATGCTCGAAAAATTTGCAATTCCGCATAACATCCATCTGGTGGGGCTCTACGCGGGCACCATGGTGCAGGATATGGCCCATCTGGCCCCTGCCCGCCTGGTCCCAGCGCTGGAAACCGATCAGGGGCTGGTGATTGGCGAGAGCCTGGCCATGGGGGAAACTCTGGCTGAACATTTCCCAACAGCCGGGCTTTGGCCCAGGGCTGCAGATCAACGCGCCACAGCGCGCTGGTTGGTGAGCGAAATGGTCGCCGGTTTTGCCGCTCTGCGTGGCGATTGTCCGATGCAGCTGTCCCATGTCTGGCAGGGATTCACCCCCTCCAAGGCGGTGCTGGCAGATCTTGCACGGATTGAGGCGCTTTTTGCCCATGCCCGCAAAATCTCTGGTGCGCCGGATGGCTATCTCTTTGGCAGCTACTCGCTGGCTGAGGTGTTCTACACCCCAGTGGCCGCGCGGATCATTGGCTATGACCTGCCGGTCTCTGCCGCGACGCGCACGTACTGCGAGCTGCTGCTGTCGGATCCGGCGGTTCTGAAATGGCAGAGCCTCGCACGGAAGGTCACCTACGATCCCGAACCCTACCTTCTGGATCTGGAGCGGGCGGCCTGGCCCATCGGCTAGCCCAGCCCAACCGCCTGCCCCCTTTTCCCGCAGGCCCTCTACCTGGTTGCGGCCCAAAGCGGCCAACAGCGTAATGCTTGCGGGAAATCAGCACAAAAAGCGCCATGTTTCCCACCAGACGTGCAGACTCCGATACCACGGAGGCTATGATTTTTCCTTGTTTGATCAAGGGAATGGAGTGGCATGATCAGCCGTGCAAACACAGTTGCCTTTCACGGCATAGATGCACGCCCCGTCGAGGTGCAATGCTCCCTGGTGGCTGGCCTGCCTGCCTTTGCCATCGTCGGCCTGCCGGATAAGGCGGTATCAGAAGCCCGTGAACGGGTGCGCGCTGCCTTTGCTTCCATGTCGATTGCCCTGCCGGCCAAGCGGATAACGGTCAACCTGTCGCCTGCGGATCTACCCAAGGAAGGCAGCCATTTTGATCTTCCCATCGCCCTGGCGCTGCTCGCTGCCATTGGTCTCATCCCGCCGGACGCGGTGGCGCAAACCGTCGCCTTGGGAGAGCTGTCCCTGGATGGCATGCTGATGCCTGTCACCGGTGCCCTGCCCGCCGCAATGGGGGCCGCTGCCACCGACCGGCATCTGCTCTGCCCCAAAGTCTCGGCGGCGGAGGCCGCCTGGGCCGGTGATGCGCTGGTCATAGGCGCGGCCAGCCTGACCGAAGTGGTGCGCCATTTTACCGGCGAGATGCCGCTCGCCCCGGCCCGCCCCGGAGAGATGCGCAGCGATCCCATTCGGCGCGATCTGCGCGACATCAAGGGTCAGGAACAAGCCAAACGCGCCCTGGAAATCGCCGCCGCCGGACGCCATCACCTGCTGCTTGTCGGCCCGCCCGGCTCCGGGAAGTCCATGCTGGCGGCCCGGCTGCCCTCGATCCTGCCGCCGCTCACCCCAGCTGAGGCGCTGGAAACCGCGATGATCCACTCCCTCTGTGGCCTCATCGACGAAGGCGGCATCAATCGCAGCCGCCCCTTTCGTGAACCCCATCATACTGCCTCGATGGCAGCTATCGTTGGTGGCGGCAGGCGGGCGCAACCCGGTGAAATCAGCCTGGCCCACAACGGCGTGTTGTTTCTGGATGAATTGCCCGAGTTCAACCGCGCGGTGCTGGAAACCCTGCGCCAGCCGCTGGAGTCCGGCGAGGTGATGATTGCCAGGGCCAATGCCCATATCCGCTACCCCAGCCGGTTTATGCTGGTGGCGGCGGCCAACCCCTGCAAATGCGGCTATCTGGCCGATGCCGCCCGCGCCTGCGCCCGGGCACCGGGCTGTGGCGAGGACTATCTGGGGCGCATTTCCGGCCCAATGCTGGACCGATTTGACCTGCGTATCGAAGTGCCGCCCGTGGCCTATACAGATCTGGATCTGCCCGCCGCGGATGAGGGCTCCCCCGAAGCGGCGCAGCGGGTGGCCATCGCCCGTGAAATCCAGACGGCGCGCTATCGCGACCTGCCCGAGGTCTGGCTGAATGCGGATGCCGAAGGCGCGGTACTGGAGCAGGCCACCGCATTGACCGACACTAGCCGCCAGCTGTTGCAGCGCGCCGCTGAACAATTCGGCCTCTCGGCGCGTGGCTATCACCGGGTGATGCGCGTTGCCCGCACCATTGCCGACCTTGCCTGTTGTGACCAGGTTGAACGCCCACATCTGGCCGAGGCCCTGAGCTTTCGCCTGCCGTTACTCAGCTGAGGCTGTGGCAAAGGCTGTACGCACAAAAACTGCGGCCTCCTCCAGCGCCGCCTGGCCTTCGGGCAGGATGCCTGCCAAAAACTGCCAGACATGGGGCACATCCTTCCAGACCTTCAAATGCACCTCACCGCCTGCTGCCAGCAGCCGCGCAGCCATGCGATCCGCATCGGATCGCAGCACTTCGCCATCGCCAACCTGGATCAGCACCGGCGGCGGGTTTGGAAAATCGGCAAACAATGGTGAGGCCCGCGCATCTGTCGGTTCGGCACCGCCCAGGTAAAGATCAACCGCCTCCTGCATCCGTGCCGTGGGTATGATGGCATCCCGGTGGCGGTTGCCCTGAACGCTGGCACCGCTCAGGGTTAGATCGCACCAGGGCGAAAACGCCACCAGCCCGGCAGGGCGCTCCTGCTTTGGCTCCTGCTCCGACAGAAGATGCGCAAACAGGGACAGTGCCAGGCCGCCCCCAGCACTATCACCGGCCAATAGGATATCACGGGCAGCATATCCGCTGCGGCGCAGATGGTGCCAACAGGCCAGCGCGTCGTCAAAGGCGGCGGGGAACGGCGCTTGCTGCAGCAGACGATAGTCCGGGACCAGGATCTCTGTCGCAGAGGCACGGGACAGGCGCGACAACATCCCCTGATAGCTGCGCGCACTGCCGGCCAGATAGGCACCGCCATGCAGAAACAGAATAACCCGCCCCGGCTGGCACTTGCCCTGCGAGAGCAAATAAAGCGGCACAGGCCCCGGGCGGCGCTGAAACCGGATCAGCGGCAGCGCCGGGCTGAGCACAGGTGCCAGGCACTCAAAGCTGCGCCGCGCCATATCGGGGTGTCCAGCCCGCTCCAGCACCGGCTTCAACCCATAGCGCATCCATGTATTGATGGCCCGGCGCTGCCAGCTCATCAGCTGATTTTGGCCTCAATGGCCTGCCAGATCTTCTCGGCGATATTCACCCCGTCAAAGCGCTCCAACTCCTGGATGCCGGTGGGGGAGGTCACGTTGATTTCGGTCAGGTAGTCGCCAATCACGTCGATACCGACAAAGATCTGGCCCTTTTCTTTCAACAGCGGCCCGATTGCGGCACAAATTTCCAGATCGCGCTCGGTCAGGCCGACCTTTTCAGGGCGTCCCCCCACATGCATGTTCGAGCGGGTTTCGCCCGCCGCAGGCACCCGGTTGATCGCCCCGACAGGTTCGCCGTCCACCAGGATCACCCGTTTGTCGCCATTGCTGACATCGGGCAGGAACTTCTGCACGATCAGTGGCTCGCGGCTAAAGCCGGTGAACAGCTCATGCAATGAGGTCAGGTTGCGGTCATTGGCATCCAACCGGAACACCCCGGCGCCGCCATTTCCATAAAGCGGTTTCAAGATCACATCGCCATGCTTGGCCTTGAAGGCCTTGATGGTGTCCAGATCCCGGGCAATGGCCGTGGGCGGGGTCAGGTCGGGGAAGTCCAGAACCAGCAGTTTTTCCGGATAGTTACGCACCCAGAAGGGATCATTCACCACCAGGCAGTCGTCTTTCAGCCGGTCCAGAAGATGCGTCAAAGTGATGTAATGCATGTCAAAAGGCGGATCCTGACGCAGCCAGATCACGTCAAACTCGGCCAGATCAACTTCGCGCATCTCCCCCAAGATAGCGGGCGTCCCAGCCACCCGCTGCACGGTCATGTCCTGGCCGCGTGCGGTGATCTTGCCCTCCTGATAGGCCAGTTGATCGGGCAGGTAGAAAAACAGCTCATGGCCCCGCGCCTGGGCCTCTTCCGCCAGGCGAAAGCTGCTGTCAGCGTTGATGTCCACACCCATAATCGGGTCCATCTGGAAGGCAATTTTCATGGCAGGTTCCCTTTTGCTTTCGCCATAGATGGCGCAGCCGGGGGCGAGGTTCAATATGCCTTGTTCAAATTGCTGCGACCAGGATCAGCCCTGACCATAGGCGTTTTCCAGGATCTCGACCTCGCCTGTGCCAAAGACCAGCACCACATCAATGCGCGCCTCGCTCAAGGCGCCCTCAGGTTGCTGATCCAGAAACAAGGCGGCTGAGGCCTGCACCCGACGCATTTGCCGGGGCGTGATTCTCGCAAGTGCCGCCGCATAGCTGGGGCCGGTCTTGACCTCGGCAAAGACCAGCAGCGCGCCCCTGCGCAGGATCAGGTCGATCTCTCCGGCGGCCCCGCGCCAGCGCTGTTCAACCAGCGCATAACCCAGCGCCTCATAGGCGCGCGCCGCCTGGTCCTCTGCCGCAGCCCCCGCAAGATGCGCGCGCAATCCGGTAGAGGCAGGCGGCTTGGGCATCTTAGCTCTCTTTCGCCAGTTTCAGCGCCAACTGGTAGACCTTGCGACGCGGCATTTCATGGGCCTCCGAGACTATGGCGGCGGCATCTTTAACCGAGTTATCGACCAGAGCGGCCCGCAGATCGCTTTCGATGTCACCGTCGCTTACGACCACCTGCGAGGCCCGATCCACCAGCACGACAATTTCGCCCTTCACCGGGTGATCCACCAGGCTGGCGGCCAGATCGGCCAAGGGCAGGCGCCGCACCTCTTCGAATTTCTTGGTCAGCTCGCGGCACAGGGCCGCCGGGCGATTGCCCAGTACTTCCGCCATATCCGCAACCGAGGCGGCGATCCGTTTGGGGGATTCGTAAAAGGCCAGAGTGCCGGGAATCGCCGCGACCTCTTCCAGCCGTTTGCGCCGGGCCCCGCTGGCATTGGGTAAAAAGCCCGCAAAAAAGAACGCATCTGTCGGCAGACCCGCCAGCGCCAGCGCCGTGGTCACAGCTGTGGCTCCGGGCGCAGACGTCACCAGATGTCCCGCCTCCGCGGCGGCTTTGGACAGGCCATATCCAGGATCGGCGATCAGTGGCATGCCCGCTTCGGAGGCATAGGCAACCGATTTTCCGGCCGCCAATGCGGCCAGCAATTTGCCGCGTGCACCCACTCCGCTATGGTCATGGTAGGCAATGACATGGCGCTCACCCAGCGGCACGCCGTGGATTTCCATCAGACGGCGCAGTGACCGGGTGTCTTCGGCGGCGATCAGATCTGCCGAGGCCAGCACATCCAGCGCCCGCAGCGTGATGTCGCGCGCCGTGCCCAGAGGTGTTGCCACAAAATACAGTCCCGGCAACAAATTGACGATCTGATGATTCACGCTGGACCCGCCTTTTTGGTCGTTTATTATCCCCCCGGAACCAACACGGTGCACAAGCGCCGGACAAGGGGAGTTACAAGTCTATTATGTTTGCTGTTTTCAAGCGGGCCCGCAAGGCAACTTTGTCTGCAATCGCCGCGATTTCCACATTTGCACTGGCCGCCTGCGATCCGATTGCGATCGGCGGCGGACCCACAATCAATACGTCTAAACCCGTTCCCGTCGCGCTGCTGGTGCCGCGCGGTTCCGCCCAGTCTGGCGACTCGGTGCTGGCGCAAAGCCTGGAAAACGCTGCCCGTCTGGCGATCGCGGATCTGCAGGGCGTGCAGATTGACCTGCGCATCTATGACACGGCCGGCGATCCGACCCGTGCCGCCGCCGCCGCCACAGAGGCGGTGAATGGTGGCGCCCGGATCATTCTGGGCCCGGTTTATGCCGAAGCCGCCAATGCTGCTGGCATCGCCGCCGCCCGCAAGGGCGTCAATGTTCTGGCCTTTTCCAACACCACCTCGATCGCGGGCGGCAACGTCTTCATTCTGGGGCCAACCTATGACAACACCGCCCGCCGCCTGACCGCCTATGCCAAGTCCCAGGGCAAAAACAATATCCTGATTGCAGGCGGCAACAATGCCTCGGGGCTGGCAGGACAAGCTGCGATCCGCAACGCTGCGGCCCAGTCCGGTGTGAATGTTTCCGGCAGCATTGGCTACGAGCTGTCACAAAAAGGCGTCATCAACGCCATTCCACAAATCCGCTCTGCGACAGGCAGCGGCGGCGTGGATGCGCTGTTCTTGACCGCCACCACGGCCGGCGCCCTGCCACTGCTGACTCAATTGCTGCCCGAAGCCGGGGTCAAACCCACCGACGTGCAATACATTGGCCTGACCCGCTGGGATGTTCCCGCCCAGACCCTGGCGCTGCCGGGGGTTCAGGGCAGCTGGTTCGCCATGCCGGATCCCGGCAAGGCCCGTGGCTTCCGCGATCGCTACGAGGCGACCTATGGCAATGCGCCCCATTCCATTGGTGGGCTGGCTTATGATGGGATCGCCGCAATTGGCGCGCTGGTCGGCGCTGGCAAAGCGGATGCTCTGACAGCGGCAGCGCTGACACAGGGTGCAGGGTTCCACGGCACCGGCGGTATCTTCCGTCTGCGCCCTGATGGCACCAATGACCGCGGCCTGGCCATTGCAACGATTCAAGAACAGAAGGTAGTCATCATTGACGCAGCCCCCAGCAGCTTCCCCGGCGCAGGATCCTGATCCTGCCCGGACGGCCCATCAAGATCAGCCCATAGCTCCCTTTGGCTCTGGGCTGATTTGTGATGCTACCGCTATTTTTGACTTCGCTGAGGTCCAGGCCCAGCTTGCAACCCTTGCCAAAGAGGTTGCGCCAGACGCCCTGCGCGGCGAAGCCGTTGCCCTGCTGCGTGAGGCCAATCAGCAGGGCCGCGCCATCATTGCAGCGGCCTTTGCCGAGGCCCCTTTTTCTGCCCGCGCCCTGACAAAATCCTACAGCTATCTGACCGATGGGCTGGTGCTGACGGCCTTCCATGTGGCCACCACTTATCTGCATCCCGTGGGCACCCCGACATCGGGTGAACGGATCGCCCTCATCGCGGTGGGGGGCTATGGCCGCGGCGAGATGGCACCGTTTTCCGACGTCGATCTGATGTTCCTTACCCCCTACAAGATCACCGCCTGGGCTGAGAGCCTCATTGAATCGATGCTCTATATCCTCTGGGATCTGCGGCTCAAGGTGGGACACTCCAGCCGGACGATAAAGGACTGCATCCGGCTTGGGACGGAAGATTACACCATCCGCACCGCCATGCTGGAGCAGCGATTCCTTACCGGCGACCGCGATCTGGCAGATGAGCTGGAAACCCGTCTGCGCAGCGAGCTGTTTTCCCGCGACGCCCATGATTTCATCGAAGCAAAACTGACCGAGCGCGACGACCGTCATTCCAAACAGGGCCAGCGCTATATGGTTGAGCCCAACGTGAAAGAGGGCAAAGGCGGGTTGCGTGATCTGCAATCGCTCTACTGGATCGCCAAATATGTCTATCAGGTGCAGGACGTCGCTGATCTGGTCCCCCTGGGCCTTTTCTCCCCGGAAGAGCTCGAAACGTTTTCCACTGCGGCCAACTTCCTGTGGGCGGTGCGTTCGCATCTGCATCTGGCCACCAAGCGCCCGACCGAGCAGCTCAACTTTGATTTGCAGGTCGAGGTCGCAAGCCGCATGGGCTACAAGGATCGCGCCGGTCGGCGCGGCGTTGAAATCTTCATGCAGGAGTATTTCCGCCATGCCACAACCGTGGGCGATATCACCCGGATCCTGCTGACCAAGCTTGAGGCCAGTCAGCAAAAAGACGCACCCCTGCTGGAGCGGATCTTCCGCCGACGCCCCAAGGTGAAATCGGATTACAAAGTCATTCACAACCGGCTGGATGTGAATGACCCAGAGGCCTTTCTCAACAACAAGTTGAACCTGTTGAGGATCTTTGAAGAGGCGCTGCGCACCGGCATGTTGATCCACCCGGATGCCATGCGGCTGGTCACCGCCAATCTGGATCTGATCGACGACGATATGCGCAACAACAAGGAAGCCCGGCGGATCTTCCTTGATCTGTTGTTGAAACATGGCAACCCGGAACGCGCCCTGCGCCGGATGAACGAGCTTGGCGTGCTCTCTGCCTTTATCCCCGAATTTGAACCCATCGTGGCGATGATGCAGTTCAACATGTATCACTCCTACACCGTGGATGAGCACACCATTCAGGTGATCTCTAACCTCACCGCCATCGAGAAGGGCGAGCTGGAAGAAGAGCTGCCCCTGTCGTCGGAAGTGATCCACAAGGGGATCAACCGCAAGGTCCTGTTGGTTGCCATGCTGCTGCATGACATCGGTAAGGGACGTGAGCTGGATCATTCCATTCTGGGGGCGCAGATCGCCCGCAAGGTGGCCCCGCGGCTCGGTCTCAACAAGGTGGACAGCGAAACGGTGGAGTGGCTGGTGCGCAATCACCTCTTGATGTCGGATATGGCGCAGAAACGCGATATCGCCGACCCGCGCACCGTGCGGGGCTTTGCCAAGGCGGTGCAATCGGTCAAGCGGCTGGATCTGCTCTTGCTGCTGACGGTCTGCGACATTCGCGGTGTAGGCCCGGACACCTGGAACAACTGGAAAGCCGCGTTGCTGCGTGCGCTCTACAACCAGACCCGCGAAGCGCTGGAAAATGGCATGGAGGCGCTCAACCGCGAGCACCGTGGTGCCGCCGGCAAAAAGGCCCTGCGCGCCGCCCTGTCCGACTGGTCCAAGACCGATCTCAAACGCGAAACCGGGCGCCACTATGACCCCTATTGGCAGGGGCTTCATGTTACCGCCCATGTGGATTTTGCTGAAATGCTGAAAGAGCTTGAGGCAAAAAACGATGCCAGTGAGGTGGGTATTCGCCTGCATCCGGACGATGATCGCGACGCCACCCGTGCCTGTTTTGTCATGGCCGACCATCCCGGGATTTTTGCCCGGTTGTCCGGCGCCCTGGCTTTGGTCGGGGCCAATGTGGTCGATGCCCGCAGCTACACCACCAAGGACGGATATGTGACCGATGCCTTCTGGATCCAGGATGCGGATGAGCATCCGTTTGAGGCCTCGCGGCTGCCGCGACTGACCCAGATGATCCTGAAGACCCTCAATGGAGAGGTGATGACCGGTGAGGCGCTGGAGTCCCGCGCCAAGTTTAAAAAGCGCGAAAAGGCCTTTAAGGTCCCCACCCATATCACCTTTGATAATGAGGGCTCCGAGATCTACACCATCATCGAGGTCGACACCCGCGACCGCACCGGGCTGCTGTATGATCTGACCCGCACACTGGCCGGAGCCAATGTCTATATCGCCAATGCGGTGATCGCGACCTATGGTGAACAGGTGGTGGATACCTTCTACGTCAAGGATATGTTTGGCTTGAAATACCACACAAAATCAAAACAGGATTTCCTGGAACGCAAACTGCGCGAGGCGATCTCCGAAGGGTCTAAACGGGCGCGATCATGAAGCCGGTAAAATTGCTGTCGGGCTTTATGACGGTTGGCTTTTGGACCCTGGCCAGCCGGATCTTGGGCTTTGCCCGCGATATCATGATTGCCAGCTTCCTGGGCACCGGCCCCGTGGCCGAGGCCTTTTTGGTGGCCTTTAGCCTGCCCAATATGTTCCGCCGCTTCTTTGCCGAGGGCGCGTTCAACACCGCCTTTGTGCCGCTGTTTTCCAAAAAGCTGCAAAAGAACGACGATCCCGTCGGCTTTGCCCGCGATGCGCTGACCGGCCTGGCGACGGTTCTGATCGTCTTTACCCTGTTGGCACAGCTGGTAATGCCCTGGCTGGTTCTGGCCATGGCCAGCGGTTTTCGCAATGATGCGCGTTTTGATCTGACGGTTGATTTTGGCCGCATCACCTTTGCCTATATTCTGTTTATCTCGCTGGCGGCGCTGCTCTCGGGGGTGCTCAATGCCTCGGGGCGTTTTGCTGCTGCAGCAGCGGCTCCGGTCTTGCTCAACATCGTGCTGGTTGGCGCGTTGTTACTCGGCGAAAGCGGTCTGCTGGATGCCTACCTTCCTGCCAGCCGCCCTGATTTGCCTGGATTTTCCCAGGGGACGTTACTGGTCTGGGCCACGCTTTTAGCCGGGGTCGCGCAGATGGCCCTGGTCTGGGTCGCTGCCAGTCGGGCGGGCTATCGCCTGACCCCGCGTCGGCCACAACTCACCCCGGACCTGAAACGTCTGGCAGTGATTGCGGCACCTGCAATGCTGGCCGGGGGGGTGGTGCAGATCAACCTGCTGGTCGGGCGTCAGGTCGCCAGCTTCTTTGACGGGGCAATTGCCTGGCTTAGCTATGCGGACCGGCTGTATCAGCTGCCTCTGGGCGTGGTGGGCATTGCAGTGGGTATCGTCCTGCTGCCAGATCTGTCCCGCCGATTGGCCGCCGAGGATGCGGCAGGCGCGCAACACGCCTTCAGCCGCGCCGGTGAGATTTCTCTGGCGCTGACCATTCCCTCTGCCATCGCGCTGGTGGCCATTCCCCTGCCGCTTGTCTCGGTACTGTTTGAGCGCGGCGCCTTTGCCTTCACGGATAGCCAGGCCACGGCCCTTGCGGTCGCCATCTACGGGTTAGGCTTGCCTGCCTTTGTGCTGCAAAAGGTGCTGCAACCGCTCTATTTTGCCCGCGAAGACACCCGAACCCCGTTCCGCTTTGCGCTGAACGCGATGGTGGTCAACGCCCTGGTGGCCATTGCAGGCGCGGCGCTGCTTGGCTTCATCGGGGCCGCCATCGGCACCACGGTTGCGGGCTGGGCCATGGTCTGGCAACTGGCGCGCGGCACCAAAGATATGGGGCAAAGTGCACAGTTTGATGCAAGGTTTAAACAGCGGATCTGGCGGATTCTGGTGGCGGCCCTGCTGATGGGAGGGCTGCTCTGGGGCGCTGCCCAGGCACTGGAGCCCTGGCTGTTCAGCGCCGGCATCCGCTATCCGGCGCTGGCGCTATTGGTCCTGATCGGCATCTGCGGCTATTTTGCGATTGGTGCCAGTATCGGTGCCTTCCGGCTGTCAGATTTCAAATCCAGCCTGCGTCGCAGCAAGGGTTAGGGCCACACGTCCTGCGGCCCCGCTCGCAAGCCGGCCCCTCGCCAGCCACCTGCGCAACCGCGCCGCGCGTCAGCGCGGCGCCCGGCCCAACGGGATGCAGCAACTTGATGCTGCGAGACGGGCGGGAGCCCCCCCTTTGGTTGCTAGTCGCGACGGATATTGCTGCGGATACGCGCCCAGCCGCCAGGGGCCAGAAAGAACGACAATCCAAATCCGGTGGCAAAGCCACATAGATCGGCAACCCAGTCCTTTTGGCCGCCAAACAGCAGGCCAAACAGCAGCTGGATCCCCATCAAAAAGGCAATCAGCGAAAAGGCACGGCTTTGCTGCGCGCCCACAAGGGACAATTGCCGCCACAGAATATAGGTAAAGGCACCGATCAAGCCATAGACCGCCGGGAAGCCCCCGATCAACGGCACCGCGCCATTGATCAGCACCGCATATCCAACCGCACCGCCCACAGCAGAGGCCATAAAGATGATGACCATCACCAGATCGCCCATGACCTCACCCACCATCTTGCCCATCGCCAGCACAAAGACACAGACAAACAGCGCATGGGTAAAGGCGCCATGCACAAAGGTATAAGACAAGAACCGGATCAGATGCTCGGCCGGCCATTGCCCGGTCTCGACCATCCACCAGAAGATTTCTGAAGAAAACGCATAAGACTGAAAGGCCTCCAGCCGCCAGCCAATGGCCTCAGGCCCACCAATGATGCCCCGCATCCCCAGCGAAAACGCCGCCTCGATCCCCATAATCACCAGAACCAGCGCCACCACTGCCGGCGGCAATGGGTTGACGGGAGAGATATTTGGATCGTCACTCATAGCTTGTCGTACTCCTTGGCCTGTTACGTTGGCCTGTCACGGTTCATTTGTGGCAGATACAGCCCCTGCACAGCCCGCCCATGGGCGCTGCCCGGTTGACGCTGCCCTGGCCCATGGGTAAGCGACTAGGGATCATAATTCCAGACGGGAGTTTCGCCCCATGAGCGATACGACATTTACGCCGCGCGTCTTTTCCGGCATTCAGCCTTCCGGCAACCTGCACCTGGGCAACTACCTTGGCGCCCTAAAGCGCTTTGTCGATTGGCAGGACCGCGATGTGGAAAGCATCTACTGCATGGTTGACCTGCACGCGATCACCGTCTGGCAAGATCCCAGCAACCTGCGCCAAGCCACCCGAGAGCTCTGCGCCGGGTTCATTGCTGCAGGTATCGACCCTGAAAAATCCATCCTGATCAACCAAAGCCAGGTGCCCGAACACGCGCAACTGGCCTGGATCTTCAACTGTGTCGCCCGGATGGGCTGGATGCAGCGGATGACCCAGTTCAAGGACAAAGCAGGCAAGAACGCGCAAAACGCCTCCCTTGGCCTGCTCGCCTACCCCTCGCTGATGGCAGCCGACATCCTGATCTACCACGCCACCCATGTGCCGGTTGGTGAGGATCAGAAACAGCACCTTGAACTGACACGCGACATCGCAACCAAATTCAATCACGACTATGGCGTCGATTTTTTCCCGCTCACCGAACCGGTGATCGAAGGCGCTGCCACCCGCGTGATGTCCCTGCGCGATGGCTCCAAAAAGATGTCTAAATCCGACGCCTCGGATGCCAGCCGTATCAACATGACAGACGATGCCGAGGCGATTGCCAAAAAGATCCGCAAGGCCAAGACCGACCCGGATGCGCTGCCCTCCGAGGCCAAGGGCCTGGAAGAACGCCCCGAGGCCCGCAATCTGGTCAATATCTATGCAGCCCTGAACGAACAGAGCGTCGATCAGGTGCTGGCGGATGTCGGCGGCAAACAGTTTTCGGAATTCAAACCCATGCTGGTGGATCTGGCGGTGGCCAAACTGGCACCGATCTCCACCGAGATGGCCCGGCTGATGCAACACCCCGATGAGATCGACAAGATCCTCACCCGCGGCTCTGAGCGCGCCCGCGCCATCACCGCGCCGATCCTGCGCCAGACCTATGACATCGTCGGCTTGATCCCACCGGTTGAAGCCTAAAAACCCAGCCGATCCATTTCCAGAATTGCCCCCGCCCCGAGAAATCAGGGCGGGTTTTTTTATGCCCAATTTATTGACCAAAGGGCGTCCAGGCCGAACGACTGCGCCCCCTGCAGCGACTGCCAGTATGACAATCAGTGCGGCAATCAGTAAGGCAATCAGTAAGGCAATCAGTGCAGCAAACTGGGCGCGCCCAGAGACAGGTTTCTATGGTGACTTTCCATTGCTACAGTGGTTTCGATACATTGGCGACCCCACTGAAAAGGACCACCAAGCATGATTGCCTATGTCACCGTCGGGGCAGATGACATCGCCCGCGCCAAACGGTTTTACGCCGCGATCCTGCCCGCCCTTGGCTACAGACTGACAGAAGGAGCTGAGGGGCTCAGCTACGCGCTACCTGCACCACCCGGCCAAGCTGCTGCGCTGCCGGATTTCTACGTCAAACCAACCTTTGACGGGCGTCCGGCCTCGGCTGGGAACGGTGCCATGACCGCCTTTGAGGCGCGCAGCCAAAGCCAGGTGCGTGACCTATACGCGGCCGCGCTGACGGCAGGGGGCTTTGATGCCGGTCAGCCGGGGTTTCGTGACGCATATGGCGCGCATTTTTATGTGTGCTACCTGCGGGACCCTCAGGGCAATAAAATCGCTCTGTTCTCCAGCGACCCAAACGAGCCAGGGCGCGACGAATAGCGCCGGTCAACACACAGCCCAAGCCTTTTGTGCCCCCGCCAACACACGTGGTGGGGCCAACACGTGACCCGCAAGGGGCGCCGCTCTTATAAGCCCCGCACCCCGTTCAGGGTCAGGGTCGCCACCAGCTCCGCATAGTCCTCGCGCGCGTCTGAGCCCGCGCCGGAATTCCACATGTAGTACCAGTTCAACATGCCAAAAACCGACATGGTAGCAGAGCGCAGTTTCTCGTCGTTTTCTTCAAACACCTCTGGAGCCACTGCCTTTAGGGTGTCGCTGAGGAACTGCACCATCTCGCGCTGATAGGCACGCAGCAATTTTTGCTGCTCTTCCGGCAGCGCGCCCATTGCGCCCGACTGGACTTTGTGTTCGTCGTCAGCCCCCTGATAGGCCAACAGGATCTCTGCCACGACCCGGCGCAGGCGATCATCGGGGGAGACCCCGTTCAAATCCACACCACAGACCCGGTCGCGTAGCTCGCAGAGGTAGGTATCAAGAAGGCCGAACAACACGGCCTCCTTACTGTCGTAATAGTGGTAGATATTGGCCTTGGAGATCCCGCATTGCCGCGCCAGCTGGGTCATCGAGGCGCGATCATAGCCCGCCTCGGCAAAGACCTTGGCGGCAGATTTTAGAATCTGGGCACGCTTTTCATCGTGATCTTTTGCAATGGTGCGGGCCATGGGCTCAACTCACTTTCTGATTAATCGGCGTCGCGGTTGTCGATGACACGCTTGGCCTTGCCCTGGCTGCGCTCGACCTCGCCGGGCTCGCCAACGATGATCTCGGTGGAGACGCCAACCATATCCTTGATCCGTTTGGTCAACATCCGCGCCGCAGCGGTTTTGCTCAGCTCATCGGTGGCGTCCGGGTTCGCCTCGACAAAGACCCGCATCGCATCCATGCGACCGGATTTGTACAGCTCGATCTGATAATGCGGCGCCAGACCACCCGTGGCCATCAGCTGCTCTTCGATCTGGCTGGGGAAGACATTGACCCCGCGCAGGATGATCATATCGTCACTGCGACCAGTGATCTTTTCCATCCGCCGCATGCTGCGCGCGGTGCCGGGCAACAGCCGGGTCAGATCGCGGGTGCGGTAGCGCACCATCGGCAGGCCTTCCTTGGTGAGGGTGGTAAAGACCAGCTCGCCCATTTCGCCATCGGGCAGCACTTCGCCAGTCTTGGGGTCAATGATCTCGGGCAGGAAATGGTCCTCCCAGATCACCGGGCCATCCTTGGTTTCAACGCATTCGCTGGCCACCCCCGGTCCCATGATCTCGGACAACCCATAGATATCAACCGCATGCATATCAAAGGCGGTTTCGACCTCGCGGCGCATGGCATCCGTCCAGGGCTCGGCGCCAAAAATGCCGACCTGCAACGAGCTGTCACGCGGGTCCAGGCCAACCTTGTGAAACTGCTCAAGGATATTGAGCATATAAGAAGGCGTCACCATGATGCCATCAGGCTGGAAATCAGTGATCAACCCCACCTGCTTTTCGGTCTGGCCACCAGACATAGGCACCACAGTCGCGCCCAGGCGTTCAATCCCGTAATGGGCGCCAAGGCCACCCGTGAACAGCCCATAGCCATAGGCATTATGCACCATATTGCCCTTGCGCAGACCCGCGGCACGCAGGGACCGCGCCACCAGATCGGCCCAGTTGGAGATGTCATTGGCGGTATAGCCCACGACCGTGGGCTTGCCCGTGGTCCCAGAGGAGGCATGCAGGCGGATGATCTGTTCGCGCGGGACGGCAAACAGGCCAAAAGGGTAGTTGTCGCGCAGGTCGTTTTTATAGGTGAAGGGGAACTTCGACAGATCCGACAGCTGTTGCAGGTCATCCGGGTGGACGCCCGCCGCATCAAAGCGCTCTTTATACATGGGCACATTGTCATAGGCGTGACGCAGGGACCACTTCAGGCGTTCCAGTTGCAGGGCGCGAATTTCGTCGATCGAGGCAATCTCGATGGCATCGAGGTCGGCCTTGTTGGGGGACAGGTCTTTCATGGTGTTCTCCTCACCTATTCTTCAAACAACTGGCCCTTGATCGCGCGGGAAAGCCCGCGAAAGGCAGCGATCATCTGGCCGGTTTGGGTCTCTACTGTCACGTCATAAATGCCGCTGCGCCCGGTCAAAGAGACCTCTGTGGCGCGGGCAATCAGCCGCTCTCCCAGTTTGCCGGGGGCGGTAAAGGTGATGGAATTGCTCTGCGCCACCGTAGATTGGTTGCGGCTGTTGCAGGCAAAGGCAAAGGCGCTGTCGGCCAGCATGAAGGTCACGCCACCGTGGCAAATGCCATGGCCGTTGCAGTGATGCGGTTCCACCGTCAGCTCCAGGGTGGCGCTGCCCTCATCAATTGCGGTGATTTCCATCCCCGCCCATTTTGAGGCATTGTCGCTGGCCCACATGGAGGCTGCCGATTTCTCGGCCCGTTCTTTCGGGGTCATGGCGGCGGTCATGGTCACTTCCCCTGAAACTTCGGCGCACGTTTTTCCAGGAAGGAAGAAACGCCCTCGGCATAATCTGCGCTTTCGCCGCAGGCCTTCATCGCGTCGGCCTCTTGCTCCAGATGCGCGTCCAAGGTGGCAACGGCGGCATCCTGAATGCAGTGTTTGCTGAGCCCCAGTCCCAGGGTAGGGCCATTGCCCAGCTGCGCGGCCATGGCACGCGCCGTTTCCATCAGATCGCCGTCCGGCAGCGCCTTCCAGATCAGCCCCCAATCTTCGGCCTGTTTGGCGGACAAGGGCTGGGCGGTAAAGGCCAGGCCCTTGGCGCGGGCCTCTCCCAGCAGGCGCGGCAGATGCCAGCTGCCGCCGGTGTCAGGGATCAACCCCACCTTGGAGAAAGACTGGATAAACTTGGCGCTTTCAGCGGCAAAGACCATGTCACAGGCCAGCGCGATATTGGCGCCCGCTCCGGCAGCGACACCATTGACTGCGCAGATAACCGGAAAGTTCAGCGACCGGATCAGTCGCACCAGCGGCGCGTAAAAGGTCCGTACCGTGTTGCCCAGATCCGGCGGGCCATCCATCTTGCTGGGGTCGCGATCCCCCAGATCCTGCCCGGCGCAAAATCCGCGTCCGGCGCCCGTCAGCAGAATCGCCCGCGCGCCACCATCACGTGCGGCCTCAATCGCGGCGCGCAACGCATAGTGCATCTCATCGTTGAAACTGTTGAGCCGATCGGGCCTATTCAGGGTGATCTCCACCCAAGCGCCATGATCCGCAACCAGAATAGACTCGGACATCTCTCTCTCCCTCATACAGCTCCTGCGCCAGTCAGAACCAGCGAGCTGCGAAATCCCTTTGACAAATTTCTTGCATAAACCGACCGGACGGTCAATATATCATTCAAAGCAAATACGAGGCCCCGCCTCAGCCCGTTGTCCGGTCCCGCGCCGACAGCGCCCCATCAGGAAAGAAAAGGACAGAGCATGAGCCTTCTAGACGTATCAAGTTTTGCCGCCGGTGAATGGATCGCCCCCGGCGCCGGTGCCCGCAACATCGCCAGCGCCGTAACCGGCGCGCCGCTGGCGCAGGCCGGCAATGACGCGCTGGATGTGCAGGCCATGCTGGCCTATGCCCGCGACACCGGTGGTCCCGCCCTGCGCGCGCTGACTTTCCATGACCGCGCCCGTATGATCAAAGCGCTGGCGACGCATCTGGGGCAGCACAAACAGGCGCTTTATGATCTGAGCTTTGAAACCGGCGCCACCCAGTCCGATCACATGATCGACATCGACGGCGGCATCGGCACCATGTTTGTCTTTGCCTCCAAGGGGCGGCGCGAAATGCCTGACGCCAAGGTCTACCTGGATGGCGAGGTTGAGCAGCTGTCGCGCAACGGCACCTTCCTGGGCCAGCATATCTGCACGCCTTTGCAGGGTGTTGCGGTGCATATCAACGCCTTCAACTTCCCGGTCTGGGGCATGTTGGAAAAGCTCGCCCCCAGCCTGCTGGCCGGGGTGCCCGCCATAGTGAAACCCGCGACAGCCACCTGCTATGTCACAGAACTGGCGGTGCGGCTGATGCTCGACAGTGGCATCCTGCCCGCCGGTGCGTTGCAGCTGGTGTCTGGTAGTCTCGGCGATATGCTCGACCATCTGACCATGCAGGATGTGGTCAGCTTTACCGGCTCTGCCCAGACCGCGCTGAAGCTGCGTCAAAACCCGGTCATTTTGGAAAACTCGATCCGCTTTGTGGCGGAGCAAGACAGCCTGAACGCCTCCATTCTGGGGCCCGATGCCATCCCCGGCACGCCGGAATTTGATCTCTTCATCAAAGAAGTCAGCCGCGAAATGACCACCAAGGCGGGGCAGAAATGTACCGCCGTGCGCCGCATCATCACACCAGAATCGCAGTCTGAGGCGGTGATTGAGGCCCTGTCGGCCCGTCTGGCCAAAACCACCATTGGGGACCCGCGGCTGGAAAGCACCCGCATGGGTGCTCTGGTTTCCAACAGCCAAAAACGCGATGTTTTGGAAAAGGCGGCGATTCTGGCCACCGAAGCCACCCGCGTTTACGGCAATCCCGACGATTTTACCGTGACTGGCGTCGATGCGGAAAAAGGTGCCTTTGTGCCGCCAATGCTGTTCCACTGTGAAAACCCTGACGCCGCAAGCCGCGTGCATGACACCGAAGCCTTTGGCCCGGTGTCCACCGTCATGGGCTACCGGGATCTGCACCATGCCGTGACCCTGGCCAACCGGGGCGAGGGCTCGCTGGTGGCCTCCTGCATCACCAATGACCCAGAGGTGGCCCGCGAAGTTGCCCTGGGATCGGGCGCCTATCACGGGCGGATCTATTTCAACAACCGCGCCTCGATGAAAGAAAGCACCGGCCATGGTTCGCCGCTACCGCATATGGTGCATGGTGGTCCCGGTCGCGCGGGCGGCGGGGAGGAGCTCGGCGGTATTCGCGGGGTGAAACACTACATGCAGCGCACCGCCATTCAGGGCAGCCCCGACATTCTGGCCGCCATTGGCGAACAATGGGTCCCCGGCGGTAGCGAAGTGGCAGCACCTGCGCATCCCTTCACCCGCAAATTTGGCGAACTGGCGATTGGCGAGACCCTCAACAGCCCGTCACGCCAGGTGACGCTGGAGGATATCGAGCATTTTGCCAAATTCACCGGCGATACCTTCTATGCTCATATGGATGACGCCGCCGCCAAGCGGAACCCCTTCTTCCCCGGTCGCGTCGCCCATGGCTATCTGCTGCTCTCCTTTGCTGCGGGTCTGTTTGTCGAACCCAATGAAGGACCTGTGCTGGCCAATACCGGCCTGGACAACCTGCGCTTTATGAAGCCGGTTTCGGCGGGCGACAGCATCAGGGTTCGCCTCAGCGTCAAGAAAAAGACCCCCCGCAACGATGAATATGGTGAGGTCCGCTGGCATGTGACCCTGACCAATCAAGACGATGAAAAAGTTGCGGAATATGAACTGCTGACCATGAACGCCTTCTAAGGCGCCGAAACAGCCAAAGCCGTACCGCTCCGGGCTGGTCTAACTGGCCCGGAATGCCTATCTTGTTGCCATGACAGCAACACTTTCTCAGAATTACCAGGCGAGCATCGCCCAGCTTACCGACCTGCAAAACCTGCGGGTCTGGTCGATCATCGTCTCGTTGTTTGGCGATCTGGCGCAGAAACCCGGCGATCAGATCAGTGGCACCACCCTCACCCAGATCATCACTCCGATGGGGATCAAACCCGAAGCAATCCGGGTGGCGTTGCACCGCCTGCGCAAAGACGGCTGGATCGAAAGCACCCGTTCGGGGCGCGCCTCGGTGCATTATCTGACCGAGTTTGGCCGCAATCAATCCGCCGCCGTGACCCCACGCATCTACGCCCGCACCCCGCAGCCGCCACAGACCTGGCATCTGCTGATCGCAGAGGACAGCAGCGGCCAGAGCGCGCTGGAAGAAACCCTGCTGCTGCCGCAATACACCCAGGTCAACCGCCGCACTGCGCTTGGCTACGGACCCGCGCCCGACGGGCTTGACGATCTCTTTGTGGCACAGGTCTCCGCGTTTTCGGTGCCCGGCTGGCTGCAGGCCCGGCTGTTCCCGCAGGATCTGATCGAAGCCTGCCAGTCCCTGCTTGACGCGCTGGCCAAAATCCCGCCCCCCGCAGCCGACTTGTCACCAGAGCAGATTGCCACCCTGCGCACCCTAATCGTGCACCACTGGCGCAGAATTGCCCTGCGCCACCCGGTGCTGCCCACAGGGTTCCCCCCCGACGCCTGGGCCGGAGAAACCTGCCGCGCCCGGGTCTTTGCCCTGCTGGACAAATTACCACGCCCACAGCTTCAGGCGCTGGACCAGCGCTCACCAGCCTAGCGATCCCCAGCCTAGTGATCCACGTCCTTATCCCGGAGTATGCCCATGTCCGCCCTTAGCAGTCTTGCCCTGATCGCCCTCGCTGCCCCAGCGGCCCTGATGGGGGCGTCGCATCTCAAAACCCGCAAACTCGCGCGCGAGGCCCGGCAATTGGTGCCGCCCATCGGCCAGTTCTGTAACACCCTGCAGGGAAAAATCCACTATATCGACATCGGCCCGCGCGATGCCCAGCCCCTGGTGCTTATCCATGGGTTAAGCGGCCAATTGCAGCATTTCACCTATGCCCTGGCCGACGCCCTGGCCAAGGATTACCGGGTCATCGCAGTTGACCGGCCCGGATGTGGCTATTCCACCCGCACCAGCGATGCGATGGCGCGTCTGCCGGAACAGGCAAAGACCCTGTTGGACGTGCTGGACAAGCTGCAGGTCCACCAACCGGTTCTGGTGGGGCATTCCCTGGGCGGCGCCGTCTCGCTGGCAATGGCGCTGCAGGCCCCAGAGAAAATTCGCGGTCTGGCCCTGCTGGCACCGCTGACCCATCCTTCAAAACAGGGGGCTGAGGCCTTTAAGGGGCTGATTGTTCATTCCAACCTCATGCGCCACCTGATGGCCCAGACTGTGGCCGTCCCTACCGCACAACGTACCGCAGAACCGGTTCTGCAACAGATCTTTGCGCCCGAACCCTGCCCGGATGATTTCCTGATCAAGGCCGGCGGCGCCCTGGGGCTGCGCCCCGAAAGCTTTGTCGCCGCCTCAGCGGATGCGTCCTTTCTCTACCCGGCGATCGAAGACCAGGCCGCCCGCTACGCCAAAGAGCTCAGCACACCGGGGGCGATTCTTTTTGGAGCCGAGGACGCCATTCTCGGCCCTCAGTCCCAGGGCAAAACAATGGAAACCTATGGTTTGAGCTGCCAAATCGCCCCAGACCTTGGGCATATGTTGCCAATTACCGCCCCGGCGCTGTGTAATGACTTCATTCGCGCCACGGTGCAGGCCCTGCCCAGCGCCTGACAACGGGTTGAAAACCAAGAAAACTGGCGACCCGGGCAAAAAAACATACCCGAAAGCCGGTTTCCTCTGCATTTGCGCCTTGACCCCAGAGGCGCCATTCCGTAAATCGCCCCTCACAGAAGATGGCGCGGTAGCTCAGTTGGTTAGAGCGATCGACTCATAATCGATAGGTCGGGAGTTCAAGTCTCCCCCACGCCACCACTTTTCCTCTGTAAGCCTCCCACAGTTTTACCCCCGAAAATCAATGTGATGCGCCTGCTGTTCTGGCTCAGGGCTACTCCACTTTGTTCAACTGGCATCCACAGTCTGGCGTCAAAAACTGGGGCTGGCTCCCATTTGGTCCCCCCCCTATACCTGTGTGTATGAAACAGAGCCCACTCACCGCAATACTGGCCATAGATGGCGGCGGAACCCGTTGCCGGATCGCACTGGAGCGCGCCGGTGAGGTCATCCGCGTCGACAGCGGGCCTGCAAATGTTTCCAGCGATTTTGACGGGGCCCTGGCGCAGATCCATCTGGGGCTGGAGCGCCTTTGTGCCACCACTGGCCTGCCGCTGGCGCAGCTGGCCGCGCTCCCCGCCTATGTTGGGCTGGCCGGGGTTGTCAGTGCAGACATTGCCCAGCGGCTGCAGCATAACCTGCCCTTAACCCAGAGCCGCATCACAGACGACAGACCCGCTGCTTTGCGTGGGGCGATTGGCGATGGCGAAGGGGCGATTGCCCATTGCGGCACCGGGTCCTTCCTGGCCAGCCAGATCAAGGGCGCGCGCCGTATCATTGGCGGCTGGGGACAGCAGCTGGGCGATCAGGCCTCGGCGCAGTGGCTGGGACGTCTGGCCCTGGCGCGCACCTTGGATATTGTCGACGGTCTCGCGCCCGCCTCCACCTTGACCACACAGCTTTTCGCCCGGTTTTCGGGCTCTGCCGAAATCGTCGCCTTTGCCGCCCAGGCCAGCCCGATGGAATTGGGCGCGCTGGCCCGCGATGTCACTCACCATGCCAGCCAGGGGGATGCCCTGGCCACTGATCTGATGCATCAGGGCGCCCGCTACATTGCCGACACCCTGCCACGGATCGGCTGGGCACCGGGTCATGCGCTCTGCCTCACGGGTGGGTTGGCGCCACAGTATCGCAGCTATCTGCCGCCAGAAATGCAAGACGCGCTGCAACCGCCGCAGGGTGATCCGTTGACCGGGGCGCTGGCGCTGGCACGGGAGTTCGCTGCCAAAGGTCACAGTGAGACGGACACCACCGTCAGGACGCTCCAATGAGCCAGCCAAGCACAGTTTACGGTGGCGGCCCGATCTTTGATGGCCACAGTCTGCAACAGGGCATGAGCGCTCGGTTTGAAGCTGGTCGGCTGGTCAGCCTGATGCCGCACCGCCCCCTCGCAGCGGATGAGACCTATGTGGATCTTGCCGGCGATATCCTCAGCCCCGGTTATCTGGATCTGCAGGTCAATGGCGGCGATGGCATCATGTTGAATGCACAGCCCAACTGCGCCGGGCTGGACCGCATTGCCAGGGCGCACCGACGGCTTGGCGCGGTGCAGATCCTGCCAACGCTGATCACCGATACACCACAGAAAACCGCTCAGGTCATCGCCGCCACCCAGCAGGCCATCAGCGCCGGGGTGCCCGGCATCGCCGGGTTGCATCTGGAGGGCCCACATCTGGCCCAAAGCCGTAAAGGCGCCCATGATGCGGCTTTGATCCGGGCGATGACCCCGGCAGATCTGGACATGCTGCTGGCCGCGGCTGAGGCCCTGCCGGTCCTGATGGTTACGCTGGCGCCAGAAAGCGTCAATCTGGATCAAATCAGAGCACTGCGGCAGGCCGGGGTCATCCTGTCCCTGGGCCACACCGACGCGCCTTATGAACAGGCGATGGACTATGCCGAGGCCGGCGTCACCTGTGTCACCCATCTGTTCAACGCCATGAGCCCCCTTGGCCACCGCGCCCCCGGAGTGCCCGGTGCGGCGCTCAACAATCCGCAGCTATTTGCCGGGCTGATTGCCGATGGCATTCATGTACATCCCGCCGCACTGCGCACCGCCTGGGCTGCCAAGATGGGCAATGCCAGCCCCGAGGGCAAAATCTACCTGGTCAGTGACGCCATGGCCCCGGCCGGCAGTGACCTGACCTCGTTTCAGCTGGAGGGCCGCCAGATCCTGCGCCAGAACGGGCGGCTTACCCTGGCGGATGGTACCCTGGCGGGCGCAGATCTTGACCTCACCACAGCGCTGCGCATCCTCGTCACCCACTGCGATATTGCGCTACAAGACGCCCTGACCGCCGCCGTAACCACACCGCGACAGGTGATCGGCCAATGGGCTCAGGACTGCACGGTGCTTGGCCTTGCGGAACATGACTTTATCCGTATTCAAAGCGACCTTAGTGCAGCACAGCCCATCTGCGAAATCGCCCGCTAGCAAAGCAGACAGCGCGCTCACGGCCCCCAGAGGTTCTGTTCGGTTGACTGGAACCATTTGGCCAGATGTTCGATCAAGGCCCGAATACGCGCTGTCAGGTGACGGCTTGGCGGATAGACCACATAGAGCGGCAGCGGCGCGTCTTCGCGGTCTGCAAACAGCAGCTGCAACCGGCCCGTTTCAATAAAGGGTTTCACGGTGTAATAGGGACAGCGGCCAATGCCCTGGCCACCCGCCGCCATATGGGCCACCGCACGCGGCGAGTTGGCCCGAAAGCTGCCGCTCACCAGGACAGAGGTCACCTTTCCAGCCTCGTTGAACCGCCAGCGCTCCGGCTGCGCTGCGGATTGCAGCAACAGGCAGTTATGAGTCGCCAGGGCCTTGGGGTGTCCCGGCTCGCCGTGACGTGCCAGATAGTCCGGCGCAGCCACCACCACCAGCCGCATGTCGCAGAGCTTACGCGCCACCAGGGTCGAATCCTGCAGTTTGCCAAAGCGGATGGCCAGATCAATGCCCTCTTCGACAATGGGCGCGTGATAATCCGACAGCAGCATTTCGATCTGCACCTTGGGGTGGCTTTGCTGAAACGGCGTCACCGCCTGCACCAGCTCGCGGCTGCCAAACCCCGTGGGCGCGGTGAGCCGAATGGGGCCGGCCAATTCGGATTGGCGCTCCTGAATGACCCCTTCCATCTCGTCGATCTGATCCAACACCGGCAGGCAGCGCTCCAGATAGGCCTGACCGGTATCGGTCAGAGTAACCGATCGGGTGGTGCGGTTAAACAGTTGCGCGCCAAGGCGTTCTTCCAGCCGGGCCACATATTTGCTGGCCAGTTTGGTGCTGATGCCGATCTGGCGCGCCCCGGCAGTAAAGGAATGTTGCGCCGCAACCGCAACAAAAGTCCGCATGCAATCCAATGTGTCCATCGCCTGACCCTCGGCTTCTCTTTCGCCCGGACAAGGTATCTCATTATCGCCAATACGTACATACTTACTCTACAGAATGACATATTATCACCCAGCCGTTCTGAATGTATCTCTTCCTCATCGAAACGGCGGCTCTTACCCAGTCGCTCACCACTCCCGCCGCTCACGCGGTAACCCCATGAGGAACATCCTATGTCCAATACTCTGCGCATCCACAGCTTCCCCCTCTCCGGTCATGGCCACCGGGTTGAACTCTTTGCCAGCCTGGCGGGTATCGCCCATGAGGTCATCACCGTCGATCTGGCTAATGGGGAACACAAAGGAGAGGCCTTTCTGGCGCTGAACCCTGCCGGTCAGGTTCCAGTCCTCGAAGATGGCGATACCGTGATCAGTGATTCCAACGCTATCCTGGTCTATCTAGCGCGCAAATACGCGCCGTCCTATCTGCCCAGCGATGCGGTTGCCGAAGCCGAGGTGCAGAAATTCCTCAGCCTGGCAGCCGGCGAGGTGGCGTTTGGCCCCGCAGCCGCGCGTCTGATCAATGTCTTTAACGCCCCCCTGGATGCGGAGTTCTGCAAAACCGTCGCCGAGCGCCTTTTGGGCAAGCTGGAAGCCCACCTGGACGGGCGGGACTTTCTGGTTGGCACTGCGCCCACCATCGCGGATGTGGCGATCTATTCCTATGTGGCCCATGCCCCAGAAGGCGATGTCTCGCTGGCCGCCTACCCCAATGTGCGCCGCCTGCTGAGCAACATTGAAGGCCTGAAAGGCTTTAAGCCAATGCCCGTCACGCCTGTTGGTCTTTCCGCTGCGGCCTGATCGCTTAGCGTTCAAAACCAACCACCGGGGCGGGTCGCCCGCCCCGGACAGACCGCCATCAATGGCGCCTCCCCAGCCCCCGCCTATTTGTTCAAACTGCATCCCGTGAAGAGGTCCGCCATGCCCCCCGCCATCCCCGCCCAGATTGACGACCCCCAGGCCGCCTCCCCCTTCCATGCCGGCGAACAGCAGCTGCAACGCGCCAACGGCAGCCGCGACATGCTGGAACAATTTGGCCGCAAGGTGATCCGCCCCTATATGCCAGAGCAACACCGGGCCTTTTTTGCCCAACTGCCCTTTGTGGTGGTGGGCGCTGTGGATGCAAAAGGCTGGCCCTGGGCCAGCCTGTTTCCAGGCACCCCCGGGTTTGCCCAAAGCCCGGACAACCGCCACCTGAACATCGCCTTGAACGCCGCACAGGCGGATCCGGTACGGCGCGCCCTGCAGGCTGAAACGCCGATGGCTGTGCTGGGAATTGAGATGCACAGCCGCCGTCGCAACAGGATGAACGGACGCGTCTCCTCCTTAGGGGAAAGCCAGCTCCAGCTGCGAGTTGACCAATCCTTTGGCAATTGCCCGCAGTATATCCAACACCGCGACATCACCTTTCTGCGCCCTGCTGCGGACAGCTCCCCGGCACAGGCTTCGCCGCGTTTCACAGACCTGGGCGCAAAGGCGCGTCGGATGATCGAAGCGGCAGATGTGTTCTTTGTCGCCAGCGCGGTAGAGTCCCGTGACAACCCCACCGTCGAGGGCGTCGATGTCTCCCATCGTGGCGGGCGGCCGGGGTTTGTGCAGGTTGATGGCAATAGCCTGATCATTCCCGATTTTCCCGGCAACAACCACTTCAACACCTTTGGCAATTTCCTGCTGAACCCCAAGGCCGGGCTGGTGTTTCCCGATTTTGCCACCGGCGACCTTTTGATGCTCACTGGCACCACTGAGCTGCTGTCAAAGGAGGCACCGGAAATACGCGGCTTTCACGGTGCCGATCGTGGTTGGCGCTTTACCCTGAATCATGGGCTTTGGCTGCAGGATGCGCTGCCGTTTCGCGCCGAACTGGGCGCCTTTTCACCGCATTCGCTGATGGCCGACACCTGGGCAGACCGCGCCGCACGGTCCAGACAGGAAGAGGGTCGCAATGCCTGGCGCCGGGTCCGGGTCGCCCGGGTGCAGCAAGAAAGCTCGGTCATTCGGTCTTTTTATCTGGAACCTGCCGATAGCGCACCGCTGTTGCCGTTTGAGGCTGGCCAGTTTCTGACACTGCGCGCCAGATCCAAGACACCGACGCAGGAACAAGCCGCAGGCCAAATCCTGAGCCGGAGCTACACTGTCTCCTCTGCCCCTGGTGAGCGCCACTACCGGATTTCGGTCAAACGCGAAGAACAGGGTGCGATGTCGCACCTACTGCATGACCAGATCATGCCCGGCGACATCCTGGAGGTCAAAGCACCCCGTGGTGCCTTTTATATTGATCCTGCCGAAACCCGTCCGGCGGTGCTTTTGGCCGGGGGGGTTGGCATCACGCCGATGGTTGCAATGGCCAACCATGTAATGCGCGAAGGTCTGCGGACCCGGCACCTGCGACCGCTGACTGTGCTACATGCCAGCCGCGACAGCGCCCAGCGCGCCTTTGCGGATGAGTTTCGCGCCCTGCAGCAAGCGACAGAGGGGCAGATCCGCTACCTGTCTCTTTTAGGCACGGCTGCCGAGGGCGAAGAACCCGGCCTGGACTATAACGGCACCGGTCGGATCACTGACGACACCCTGCGGCAGGTGCTGGCGCTGGATGACTATGATTTCTTCCTCTGTGGCCCGCCGCCCTTCATGCAGGGGATCTATGACAGCCTGCGCCGCCTTGGGGTCAGCGATGCCCGGATCTTTGCCGAAAGCTTTGGCCCCGCCGCGCTGCGCCGCGCCCCCGATGTCTCAGCCGGCGCTCAGCCCGCGGATCAGCTGGCGGATCCCTGCGCCGAGGACGAAGCCGAGACCGCCGAAGTGCGCTTTGCCAGTCTTGCGGGGGCAACACAGTGGCGCGCCAAAGACGGGTCTTTGCTGGAGCTGGCAGAGGCCCAGGGGCTGTCGCCCGATTTCAGCTGCCGGTCAGGCTCCTGCGGCAGCTGCGCCACCAAAGTTATCCAAGGCAGCGTCAGCTACCGCTCCCCACCACAAGCCGAGATTCCCCCCGGCGAAGCCCTGCTGTGTTGCGCCCGCCCTGCCAAAGGCAGCGCAGCCTTGGAACTCGATCTTTAACCTCCCCCTCCCCTTCTGATTTGACAAAAAGGAAGCTTACCATGGAAACCCGCCCGCCTCTGCCGCCCTTCACCCGCGACAGCGCCATTGAAAAAGTACGCCTGGCCGAAGATGGCTGGAACAGCCGCGATGCGGCCAAGGTGGCCCTAGCCTATACCCCGGACACCAAATGGCGCAACCGCGCCACCTTTGTCAGCAGCCGCGCCGAGGCCCAGGCCTTTCTCGAGGCAAAATGGATCCGCGAGTTGGACTATCGCCTGATCAAGGAGCTTTGGGCCTTTACCGAAAACCGCATCGCGGTGCGCTATGCCTATGAATGGCATGATGACAGCGGCAACTGGTATCGCTCTTACGGTAATGAAAACTGGGAGTTCGCCGAAAACGGTCTGATGCAGAACCGCTTTGCCTGCATCAATGACCTGCCCATCAAAGAGAGCGATCGCAAGTTTCACTGGCCGCTGGGGCGTCGCCCCGATGATCATCCCGGCCTGTCGGATCTGGGACTGTAACAGATCAAAGGCGGCACCTCCATGCGGGGTGCCGCCTGCCTATGCGTGGTGGGGCCTGCCCGTTAGAACACATTCTCACTGCGCTGGAATTGATCCACCCATTTGCGCACATCAACCACGTCAAAATAGACCGCAATCAGCGCGGGCAGCACCAACAGAACCAAAACCATCGAGGCCAACAGGCCAAAGGCCACCGAGACCACGACCGGCACCAGGGTCTGCACCTGTGGACTGGTCTCAAACAGGATCGGGACCAGACCAGCGATGGTGGTAGAGGTCGACAGCAGAATTGGCCGAAAGCGCGCCCGCACCGCATCCAGCGAGGCGGCAACATAGTCATCCCCATCAAGGTGCGACTGGAAGAACGTCAGAAACAGGATCGCATTGTTGACGACAATCCCGGCAAGCGAGGCAAATCCGATCCAACTGGGCATTGAGATATCCATCCCCAGCCCCCAATGGCCCAGGATGGTGCCAACCAGCGCAAAGGGAATAGACAGCATCACCACAACCGGCAGCGAATAGGACCGGAACTGGAAAGCCAGAACCATAAATACCCCCACAAGGCCCAATAACAGCAGTTTCATCATCGAGGATTGCGACTTGGCCTGTTCGGCACTGGCCCCCGAGATGCCGATCTCAACACCGGGGAAGCTCTTTTGCAGCGCCGGGCCCAGCTCCTTGGTGATCACCGCCGAGATCTGCGCCGAGGTCACAGTGGCGTTGTCGATCTTGCCGCGAATGCGCGCCAGCGCCTTGCCATTCTTGCGGGTGATTGTCGGATAGCCCTGCGATAGGGTCATCTCAGCCACGGTTGACAGCGCCACCAGCTTGCCATCGCCCACCAGGATCGGAAAGCGTTCCAGCTCGACCAGATTGGCCACCGTGTCATCCAGTTTCACCCGCACTGTCATATCTGACTGACTGGAGCGAAAGCTATCCGTCTCGGTGCCCTGAAAGGCGCTGCGCAGCTGATCCGACATCGCCTGGGGTGTCAGCCCAATCAGGTAGCCATATTCATTCAGCGCCAGCTGCACCTCCTGTCGGCCACCATAGAAATCCTGAAACGCTTCCACCACGTCAGAACGCGCCAACAGGGTATTGCGCAGCTCAGCGGAGGCCGCCTCCAGCTCTTCCAGATCATAGCCGGTAAGTTCCACATCCAGGTCAAAGCCTCCCGGACCCATTTCAGCCTGAGAAAACGATGATTGGACGAGATCCGGGATCGGCCCCGCCGCCGATCTCCAGGCCTCCAGCACCGTATCGGCACTCACATTGCGTTCAGAGCTGGTGAGCAGATCCACGGTGATCGTGGCGGTGTTGGAGCCATTGTCATAGACCTCACTATTGACCGCATAGCGCACCAAAACCCGCTCAACCAGAGGCAGCCCCCCCTTGGTTTTGGGGGCAAATTCCGCATCCACCTGGCGCAGCCCTGCCAGCAATTGTTCCACGGTCTCGACAGAGCGCTCACGATTGATCCCGGAGGTCAGCGAAAAGCGGATCGTCAGGGTGTCGCTTTCGGTGGAGGGAAAGCCGATCATCTTGACCGCACCGGAGGCAATCAGGCTGATCGACAGGATCAAGACAGCAAAGACCGACCCCAAGGTCAGATAGCGCCAAGTCACCAGCCAGGTTGCAATTGGCAAGACGCAGCGCTCTTTGATCCAGTCCAGGCCCCGTTCCGCCAAACGGGTCTTGTGAACACTTGTCCGCGCCAGTCTCCCATGGCTGAGATGATGCGGCAGAATGAAAAACCCTTCAAACAGTGAAATTGCCAGGGTGATCAGCAGCACTAGCGGAATGAACCGCAAGATCTGCCCCATGTCGCCGGCAACAAACAGCAAGGGGCCAAAGACGCAGGCGGTTGTCAGAAACGACGACAACACCCCTGGCAGAACCTCCAGCGCCCCACGGGAGGCGGCCTCGGTGGGGCCGACACGGGTCCGCCATTTGTCGATGTTTTCCGCAATCACAATGGAATCGTCCATGATCAGCCCAACCGCCATCAGCAGTGCCACCAGAGTGATCATGTTGATGGTGATGCCCAGCAGGCTCATCACAAACAACGTGCCCAGAAAGGACACCGGCAGTGCCGCGGAAATCCACAGGGCCTCGTTCAGGGAAAAGAACAGCCACATGGTAAAAAACACCAGAACCAGACCAACGGCAATATTCTCCGAAATCAGGTTCAGGCGTTCCTCGACCAGCTCTGTCATGTTGTTGGTGACGGTGATCTGAAACGGATCGGGATAGGCCGCCCGCTCGGCGCTAAGGATCTGATCCACCGCCTCAAACACCCGGATACTGTCGGTGTTCTTGGCTTTGGACACCGAAATGATCGCAGCCTGATCGCCATCAATAAAGGAAGCGATGTTTTCGTCGGCATCCATCCTCCGCACCTCGGCCAGATCGCTGACCCGGACAAAACTGCCCGACTGGTTTTGCAAAACGATCAGATCTTCGAGATCGGCAACCGAGCGGCGGGTGTCGGCGTAGCGCAGCACCAGGCTGTTTTCGTCCAGATCTGCACTGCCCAACGGCTGGCTCAGGCTGCGGGCCTGGATCGCATCAACGATATTGCGCGGTGACAGGCCAAACCGGTGCAGCGCGCCCTGATCAAACACCACCTGCAGCTCACGGTCGGTAATGCCCGAAACCGAAATCTCGGCGACACCGGGCACAGCGCGCAGACGATCCGCCAGCTGATCGGTATATTCGATCAATCCCTGTTTGCCAGACACCCCAGAGACCGCCACCAGCGCCACCAGATCGCTGCGCGCCTGAATTTCCACCGTGGGTGTTTCAGCATTCAGGGGGAAATCATTGATGCTGGAGACCGCTGAAAAAACATCATTGAAAAACAACGTCAGATCGCCGCCCTCCTCCAGCTCGGCGGTGGCAGTTGCCAGACCGTCAACAGAAAGACAGGTGAGTTCGGTCATTCCAGAGGTGCCGGTGAGCGCCGCTTCCAGTGGGGTGCAGATTTCCTCATCCACATCCCGCGCCGAGGCGCCGGCATAGACCACCCGGGCCGCCACGGTGGAGGCGGTGAACTCGGGGAAAGTCTCGCGCTCCAGACTGCTGAGAACACCAAGCCCCAGAAGGCAGAACAGCGCCATGATCAGGTTGGAGGCAACCGGGTGGCGCACAAAATAAGAGATCATATCACTGGCCTTCCACAGCAGCAGAAACCGGCACCAAGGCCAGCTTCATGCCCGGAACAGGCGGGCTGGGCAGGCCCAGCACCAGGGTCTCCCCTCCGGTCAAACCAGAGCGGATGATCACCTCGCCACCAATGACCTGCCCGGGCACCACCTCACGGATGGCCAGTCGCTCTTCTGTGTTGGCCAAGTAGACAAAGGGCGTCCCCTCGTCACTCACATGCAGTGCGCTGCGGGGCACCACGATACTGTCTGGCCTCGGCGCGCTGGAGAAAACCACACGGACAAAACTGCCGGTATGCAGGGGCGGGCGGCGCAGCCCCTGTTGCGCCACCAATGGATCTGCAACTCTGACGACAATGCCCATGGTGCCGGTCTCTGCATCCATGGTACCCCGCAGGCGCACAATTTCGGCCTCCCAGGGCGCAAACTGCTCCGGTGTCGAAAGCTCCACATGAGCACTCACCCCCGCACGGCGAAGGACTTGGGTGAATTGGCTGGTGTCAAAACTGCTGTTTTGCAGAAACGCGTTCTGAGCCCCAGCAAGGACCACGGGACCAAAACTGCTGGGCTGGACCTCTGCTGTCACCTCAGCGGCGGCAGTGCTGTCCAGGGACAAAAGCGTATCCCCCGTCCTGACGAATTGTCCAACTTCGATACTTTTGCTGGCCACACGCCCCCGGAATGGCGCCGTGATGACAGATTTGTCCAGCGCCCGCTCAGCCTCGGCCAATTCGGCCTGACGCACCGCCAGTGTCGCGTGCAGCGCATCGCGCCGCGCGGGGAAAAGCGACAGCGTATTGGTCAGATTGGTCACCGAGGTCTGCTGCGCCAGATAGGATTTTTCTGCTGTATCCACGGTGGCTTGCGTCCCTGCGCCGCGATCCAGCAAAGATGTCACCCGCGCCAGTTCAGCCTGAGCCACCTTGAGGATCCGTTGCTCGACCAAAAGCAGCCGCTGTGCGTTGTCTTCCTCGCGGGCAAGTTCCGCCAGGTCGGCCTCGACGGCGGCGATATTGGCCAGTGTCTTTTGTCGCGACAGTTCATTGTCGGTTTGGTCGATCTCGACCAGTACGGTGCCCTCTTCGACAATGCTGCCAGTGTTCAATCCCGCAGAGACCTCCAGAACACGGCCCTGCACCTCGGAAATAGCCGCCCAGCTGTGTTCGGCCTCAACCCGGCCAAACCCTTCGGCGCTGGCGATGATTTCTCGGCGCACCACCGGCTGAACGCGCACCGCCAATTCAGCCTCGGGCAGCGCGCTCACCTGCGGCTCCGGGCGCGCGGTCATCCAGACAAACCCCAAAATTCCAACTGCAAGGGGCGGCACGACGAGAAGAGGACGGAGGTTCATAACGGGCTACCTTTTTGACAGGCTCTGGACAGGCGCTGGACTGGTTCTGGGCTGGCCCCAAAACGGGCACCAAAATATAAACGGAGAACCGGGTTGTTTCCGTCGTTCCCAGTTTGGCCGTTTCCCGTGGCAAATCCTACCGATAAACCAAACTCGGCTAAAACCCGCCCCGGCTGTCAATCCTGTTCACTTTGGTGCGCGCCACCCGCTGATCCCGGCCCGTGTGACCAGTGCTATTTGACCAGTGCTATCGGCCAGAAACTCATTTTCTAAACGCAAAAACACCAAACTCTGTTCCGAGATGTGCAAAATTTGACCAACCTTCCCAAGATGCTAGCTAATCTGCGAATGCACCCTTGCCAGAGCGCCATGAAATTTTTACCCTTTGGACAAGATCTGCAAAGGATCGACCTTTTCAACACAGGGGAAGTTTTATGACCAAATCCACTTTGGCCGCACCGTCGCGCCGTCGTTTTCTCGCCAGCAGCGCAGCGCTCGCCCTCACAGCCGGTGCCGCTTTGTCCCCTGCAAAACTGATGGCAGCCGAGCCCATCAAAGTGGCCGGCATCTACACCGTCCCGGTTGAACAGCAATGGGTCAGCCGCATCCATGTGGCCGCACTGGCAGCGCAGGATCGCGGTGACATCAGCTACAGCTATTCCGAAAACACCTCCAACTCTGACTACGCCCGGGTGATGCGTGAATATGCCGAAAGCGGCTACACGATGATCATCGGTGAGATTTTTGGCGTCGAGGCCGAGGCCCGTGAAGTCATGGCTGACTACCCGGATGTGGCCTTCCTGATGGGGTCTTCTTTCAAAGAAGACGCCGCCGTGCCCAATCTGTCGGTGTTTGATAACTACATTCAGGACGCCGCCTACCTGTCGGGTATCATCGCCGGGGCGATGTCGAAATCTGGCAATATCGGCATGGTTGGCGGCTTTCCGATCCCGGAAGTGAACCGCCTGATGCATGCCTTCATGGCCGGCGCAAAGGAAATGAACCCGGAGATGAAGTTCCAGGTCTCCTTTATTGGCTCCTGGTTTGATCCACCCAAGGCCAAGGAAACCGCCTTTGCCATGGCTGAAAATGGCGCCGATGTGCTGTATGCTGAACGCTTTGGCGTGTCGGATGCGGCCAAGGAAAAAGGTCTCTTGGCCATCGGCAACGTCATAGACACCCAGTCTGACTACCCGGACACAGTTGTGGCCTCGGCGATCTGGCATTTTGAACCCACCCTGGATGCGGCCATTGCCGCCGTGCAGGCGGGCAGCTTTACTGCCAAAGACTACGGCATCTATTCCTTTATGGCCAAAGGCGGCTGTTCCCTGGCGCCCTATGGCACCTTTGAGGGTAAGATCCCGCAGGCTGCCCTTGATCTCATCGCCACCCGTACTGCGGCGATCAAGGATGGCTCCTATACTGTTGCCATCAACGACGAAGAGCCCAAGTCTTCTTGAGCTGGACCTGATCGTATGAGCACAGAAAACGAGGCGCAGGTTGTCCTGCGCCTTCAAGGCATCACCAAACGCTTTGGTCCGGTCACGGCCAATGAGGAGGTGAGCTTTGATTTGCATCGCGGCGAAGTCATTGCTTTGCTTGGCGAAAACGGCGCGGGCAAGACCACGCTGATGAATATTCTCTTTGGCCAATATACCGCTGATGCCGGATCGGTTGAACTGTTCGGCCAGCCGCTGCCCCCAGGTGCGCCGCGCGCGGCATTGGATGCCGGCGTTGGCATGGTGCATCAGCATTTCACCCTGGCTGACAATCTGACGGTCTGGGAAAATATCGTTCTGGGCGTTGATCATCTGTCCGGGCTGTCGCTGAAACCCCGACAGGTAAAATCCCGCATTCGCGCCCTGTCGCAGCAATTCCATCTCAAGGTCGACCCAGAGGCCAAGGTGGGTCGCCTGACGGTGGGCGAACGCCAGCGGGTCGAGATCCTCAAGGCGCTGTACCGGGATGCCAAAATCCTGATCCTGGATGAACCCACCGCCGTGCTCACCCCGCAAGAGGCCGAGGCGCTGTTTGCCACCCTGCGCGAGGCAATTTCTACCGGCCTGTCGGTGATCTTCATCAGCCACAAACTGCACGAGGTCATGGCGATCTCACACCGTGTTGTGGTGTTGCGCCATGGCAGGTTGGTGGCAGAACGCGCCACCGCTGCCAGCAGTCGCGAAGAGCTGGCAGCGCTGATGGTCGGGGCCGCGGTCACCGCCCCCAGTATCGAAACCGCGCCCCCCGGCGCGCCTTTGCTTGCGCTCCGCCAGGTCTGCACCCCGGATCACGGCGCAGCACCAGGGCTGAAATCGCTTAACCTCACCCTGGCGGCAGGGCAGATCACCGGGCTTGCCGGTGTTTCCGGCAATGGGCAGGCAGCACTGTCTGATCTGCTCTCTGGCTTGATCAGTCCAACGCGGGGCGAGATGCAGCTGGCGGGGGAGCCGGTGAAAAACTGGTCCCCCCGAAGCGCCATCGCCAAAGGCATTGCCCGCATTCCCGAAGACCGGCACAAAACTGGCACAATCGCCGATTTTGACCTCACCGAGAACGCCATCCTGGAAACCTATGCCAGCCGGTTCAGCCGCCGGGGCTGGATGAACTGGGCGGCCGCCCGCGCCTTTACCAAGAATCTTATCAAAACCTATGATGTGCGCTGCCCAGGCCCGGACATTCGCATTCGCCTGCTGTCAGGCGGAAATATGCAAAAGCTGATCCTGGGACGCGTGCTGGAAGAAGCCCCCCAGATCATTCTGGCCAACCAGCCTGTTCGCGGCCTGGATATTGGCGCGGTGAACTATGTACATGGCGAACTGGCCAAGGCCCGCGACCGCGGCGCCGCTGTTTTGCTCATCTCCGAGGATCTGGATGAAATCATGCAGCTTTCCGACGTGATCCATGTAATTTCTGAAGGGCGGCTCAGCCCGAGCTTTGCCCGTGGCAGCATGCGCCCCGAAGAGCTGGGCGCCTGGATGGCTGGCCATGGGTTTGATGCGGAGGCCCCCGATGCGGCTTGAACCTATTGCCTCCCCCAGCCCGGCGCGCCGCATTGTGCCGCCCGCGCTGGCCATGGCTGCGACATTTCTGGTAGCGGCCCTGTTGGCGCTGATTGCCGGGGGTAATCCCTTTGCGGTCTTTGGCCTGATCCTGAACGGCGCCTTTGGTTCCAAATTTGCCCTGCTGGAAACGCTCAACAGCGCCACGCCGCTGATCTTTACCGGGCTGGCCATTGCCGTCGCCTTTCGCGCCAAACTGTGGAACATCGGTGCCGAGGCGCAGCTTTATGCCGGGGCGGTGCTGACCGTGATCCTGGGCACTGGCGCGCTGGGTTTGCCCAGCTATCTGATGCTGCCGCTCTGCGCTCTGTCCGCCATGCTGGCCGGCGCCTTGTTGTTGCTGGGGCCTGCCTTGCTGAAAACCCGACTGGGTGTCGATGAGGTGGTGACAACCCTGTTGTTCAACTTCATCTTCCTGCTGTTTGTCTCCTACCTGCTGGAGGGGCCGCTGAAGGATCCCATGGGCATGGGCTGGCCCAAATCCGCGCGCCTGACATCAGAGGCCCGGCTGCCGCGTATCGTCGACGGCTTGCGGCTGCACTGGGGCTTTGCCCTGGCGCTGGCCGCCGCCTTGCTGGTCTGGGTGATCAACACCCGGACCACACTGGGCTACGAGATGCGCGCGGTGGGCCAAAATGCCGAGGCCGCAGGCTTTGCCGGCATTCCCGTCACCCGCGTCATCCTGAAAACCGCACTGCTGTCTGGCGGCCTCGCCGGGCTTGCCGGTTTCTCCGAGGTCTCCGGGCTCAAGGGCGCGCTGACGCTCGATCTGTCGCCCGGCTTTGGCTACACGGGCATCGTAGTTGCCATGTTGGCGCTGCTGCATCCCCTGGGTGTGGTGGTTGCGGCGCTGTTTGTCGCTGCCATTTTCGTCGGCGCCGACAGTATGAGCCGCGCCGTCGGCGTACCCAGCTATATTGCCGATATCATGCTGGCCTCAGCGCTGTTGTTCATGGTGCTGGCAATCCTGCTGACCAAATTCCGTGTGCGGAGGGACTGATATGGATCTGTTCGATATTCTGCTTTCCGCCAGTTTCTGGGCCGCTGCCATCCGCATTGCCTCGCCGCTGATCTTTGCCACCCTGGGCGAGCTGATCTGTGAGCGCGCCGGGGTGCTGAACCTTGGTATTGAGGGCATCATGGTGGCCGGCGCCTTTGCCGGCTGGATTGCTGTCTGGGCGGGGCTGCCGCTGTGGGGCGGCGTGGCAGTGGCGATGCTTACGGGCATGATGCTGGGATTGGTGCATTCCATCCTCAGCGTGCCCTTTGGTCTCTCGCAACATGTGGTGGGCATTGGCCTCACACTGATGGCCACCTCGCTCACCTTTTACACCTACCGTGTGGTGCTGCCCGAGGTGTCCTCGCCGCCCAAGATCACCGCCTTTCAACCCTATGAAATCCCGCTGCTGTCAGACCTGCCGCTGGTGGGGCCTGCGCTGTTTTCGCAAACCCCGCTGACCTATGCCGGATTTATCCTTGCGGCGCTGACGGCGCTGGTGCTGTACCGCACCCCCCTGGGACTGGCGGTGCGAGCCGCCGGAGAGAACCCCTCGGCGGTGGCTGCACAGGGCCTGTCCGTCACTGCAATCCGCATGGGAGCGGTGATTGTTGGCTCTGGCTTCATGGCTGTGGGGGGGGCGTTTTTGACGCTCTCGGCCTTTGACAGCTTCTTTTTCGACATGGTGAATGGCCGCGGCTGGATCTGCATTGCGCTGGTGGTCTTTGGCGCCTGGAAACCTGGCAAAGCGGTAATGGGCGCCATTCTGTTTGCCGCCTTTGACGCCCTGCAAATCCGCCTGCAACAGACCGGCATTGGTGCCGTGGTGCCCTATCAGGTCTTTCTGATGTTGCCCTATTTCCTATCCATTCTGGCCCTGGTGGTGATGTCCCGCCGCGCCGAGATCCCAGCGGCGCTGATGGTGCCGTTCAACAAGGGAGAGAGATGATGTTTGACCTGCTGATCAAGGGTGGCACCCTGCCCGACGGCACCCAGCGCGATATTGCCATCACAGGCACCCGCATCGCCGCAATCGAGCCAAAGATCGAGGCGCAGGCGCGTGAGGTGATCGACGCGACTGGCGATCTGGTGGCGCCGCCCTTTGTCGATCCACATTTCCATCTGGATGCCACACTGTCTTACGGGCTGCCGCGGGTGAATGCCTCTGGCACCCTGCTGGAAGGCATCTCGCTTTGGGGAGAGCTGCGCGATCAGACATCGGTTGACGAGATGGTCGACCGCGCCCTGACCTATTGTGACTGGGCTGCCAGCCTCGGCCTGTTGACCATCCGCAGCCATGTGGACACCACGCCGGATCACCTCAACACCGTCACCGCTATGCTGGAGGTGCGCGAAAAGGTCAAAGATTACATCGACCTGCAACTTGTCGCCTTCCCCCAGGATGGGCTGTATCGCAGCCCGACAGGGCGCGAGAACCTGCTGCGGGCGCTGGATATGGGTGTCGAGGTTGTTGGTGGCATTCCGCATTTTGAGCGCACCATGGCCGACGGTGCCGCTTCGGTGCGCGATCTCTGCGAGATCGCGGCAGACCGTGGCCTGATGGTGGATTTGCACTGCGACGAGAGCGACGATCCGCATTCGCGCCATATCGAGACCCTCGCCTATGAGGCCCAGCGCCTGGGGCTGCAGGGACGGGTTGCCGGATCGCATCTGACCTCGATGCATTCGATGGACAATTACTATGTCTCCAAACTGCTGCCACTGATCGCCGAGGCCGGGATCTCGGCCATCCCCAACCCGCTGATCAACATCGTGTTGCAGGGTCGCCATGACAGCTACCCCAAACGGCGTGGATTGACACGAGTGAAGGAAATGCAGGCGCTTGGCATCCCGGTTGGCTGGGGGCAGGACTGCGTGCGCGACCCCTGGTACTCTCTGGGCACCGGCGACATGCTGGATGTTGCCTTTATGGGGCTGCATGTGGCGCAGATGACCCACCCGGATGAAATGGCACGCTGTTTCACCATGGTGACCGAAACCAACGCCCAGATCGTTGGCGCGCAGGACTACGGGCTCAAGCCTGGCGCGCAGGCCTCTTTGGTGGTGCTGGACGCCGCCAATCCCACCGAGGCCGTCCGTTTGCGCCCTGCCCGTCTGGCCGTGGTGGCAAAGGGCAAGGTAATCGCCCGCTCTCCCCGTGGCGATGCAGAGCTGTCTTTACCCGGCCGTCCCGACAAGATCAGACGGCGTCATGGCGTAGTCAGCCCAGCTTAAACCGCGCCCTTCGGTCTTGGCCTCTTCAGAGCTTTTTACTTTACAAGCCAATCGCAAAAATCAATCCCTGATTGTGTAGGGAAAAAATTTCAAGCGAGCCATTAAATGAAAAAACTGTTTGTTTGCCTGTGCGCATATTTCTGTTTGGCGGCGCCCGCTTTTGCGGATCTCAAACAATGCCAAACCCTGTATTCTTCCGCCCCCCGGCATCTGGGCGGAATTCCCCTGACCGATAGTCATAATTATGAAAAGGACAGCCGCGGTGCAGGCTATGGGCTGCAATTTGGCGAAATCGGAAAGAGCTGGGCAACCCTGTTTTTCTATGACCAGCGGCGCAGGAAAATCCGCAATGTTCATTTACTCAAAGAAGCCTCGCAAGCGGGAGCCGACGCTATGAAGCAGCGCCTTCTTTCCTTTACTGAGATGGGAGGTGGAACACATATTGCACAAAAGCAGCCGGTCAACATAAAGGAGACAGGAGACTTTCCCTCAGTGATTCAAGTCGAATATGAGATATTCTTTGAACCCCAAGGGGCGCCGGTAACAAATGACTTTCTAACCATGGGCGTGGTCAACAATTGCTATGTAAAGATGCGGTTCTCAAGCTACGGGAACCGCAAATCGAGCATCCGCAAATTCGACGCGATCAAACGGCAGATGCGGGAAGCCTTCGAGTAAGAGGTTTGGCCCCATGCCTGCGCGCCTACGCCCTGCCCGGTTGGGGTGGAGACCAAAGGTCGGGTCCCCCGTGGTGCTGCCAAACTGTCACTGGCTAATCCTCCCGGCTCTGTTCGGCGTCGCCATCGCCCTGGGGCTTGACGCCAAAACAAATGCAGCCTACCCAAAGGGCAGGCTGTAGACGCCTGCCTCCCGCTGACGCTTTGTCTTGGTAAAGTTCTACGACGTCCAATGACGATCTCTTTCCGCCAATCGCGCGGATGGCAACGCGGGTCCCATCTTCATCTAAGCGATTGACTTGAGAGATATGGGATATGACTGACACCCCCACCAATACCTTCACCAATGGCCCATTGGGGGCCATCTATGTTAAAACTGCGCTGCCGATCATTCTGGTGATGGGCATGAACGGCCTGCTGTCGGTGAGTGATGCGCTGTTTCTGGGCATCTATGTCGGACCGGATGCGCTGGCCGCCGTCACCTTGATGTTTCCGATCTATATGCTGATTGTGGCGCTTTCGACGCTGGTTTCAAACGGCATGTCCAGCCTGCTGGCGCGGGCCTTTGGGGCGCAAGACCTTCCCCGCGCGCAGGGTATATTTGCAGGCGCCCATGGGTTGGCCATTGGCCTGGGGCTGGGGCTAATTGCTCTGTTCTTCTTTCTCGGCCAGCCCATGGCGCTGCTGATTGCCGGGGGCTCAGAACACCTGGCCCGGATGGGGGTGATCTATCTGCAAATCACCGTGTTCTTCGCGCCGCTTTTGTTTGTGCTCTCGGTCAATTCGGACGCCCTGCGCAACGAGGGGCGGGTTGGCTTTATGGCACTGATGAGCCTGCTGGTCTCAATCGCCAATATCGGCTTTAACTATGTGCTGATTGCCCTGCTGGATATGGGCGTGGCCGGGTCGGCCTATGGCACGGCAGCGGCGCAGGCGCTTGCCTTTGCCATTATCCTGTGTTTCCGCCTCATCGGCCCGACCGAGCTGCGCCCGGCGGTGCTGCTGCGCAGTTCCATGCTGCGCTATTGGTCCCGAATTCTGGCCCTGGGGGCGCCGCAAAGTCTCAACTTTCTGGGTCTCGCGCTGGGGTCTGCAGCGATCATCACCGCGCTGCAGTGGTTTGGCGGCGCCAACTATCCCGACACGGTATCGGCCTACGGCATCATCACCCGCGTCATCACCTTTGCGTTCCTGCCTCTGTTGGGCCTGTCCTTTGCGATGCAAACCATCACCGGCAACAACTACGGCGCAGAGCTGTGGCAGCGCTCCGATGCCAGCCTGCAGATCGCGCTGGTCGCCGCCTTTGTCTATTGCACCCTGGTCCAGGTGATGGTGATGGCCCTCCCTGCCGAGATCGCCAGCGCCTTTGTCGAAGACCAGGCCGTCATCGCAGAGGTGACCCGCATCCTGCCGGTGATGACCTGTGTGTTCTTCCTGATGGGGCCCCTGATGATGCTGGCCAGCTATTTTCAGGCCATCGGCTCCGCTACCAAGGCCGCCATTCTGGGGCTCAGCAAGACCTATGCCTTTGCCATCCCACTGACGTTTCTACTGCCGCTGCAGTTTGGTGAGATCGGCGTCTGGTATGCTGGTCCCATAGCCGAGGTGATGCTCGGCTGTCTCACCGCGCTGGTTCTGTGGAAACTGGCACAAGGTAGCCCGCTGCGATGGGGGCTGTTTCACCCCAAAAACAGCGCGCCTTAGGCCTGCACAAAAAATATCGGCCGTGGGGACCTATGCCCCACGGCCGTTGTGATCCGTCTGCGAAAGTTTCAGACGCCGAGAAAGCGATCCGTCAGCTCGGGCGTCAACTCGCCCATGCCACCGGACCAAGCTGTTTCGCCCTTATTCAGGATCACGGCCTTATCCGCGACCTGAGCCAGCTCCTTCAATGTCTTGTCCACCACCAGAATCGACATCCCGGTTTGCGATTTCAGCTGTGCAATTGCTTCCCAGATCTCTTGCCGCACCACCGGGGCCAGGCCCTCGGTGGCCTCATCCAGGATCAACAGGCGCGGGTTGGTCATCAGGGCACGCCCGATGGCCAGCATCTGCTGCTCGCCTCCCGACAGCGAGGCGGCCTTTTGATCGCGCCGCTCTGCCAGACGGGGAAACAGACCTGCCACCCGGTCAAAATCCCAGTCCCCCGGACGCGCCGCAGCACTCAGGTTTTCCTCGACCGTCAGGGGCGCAAAGCAGCGACGGCCCTCTGGCACCAGGCCAACCCCCAGCCGGGCAATGCGATGGGATTTCATCTGACGCAGATCGGTCCCAGCAAACTGCAGTTCCCCGGATGTGGCCGCCAGCATGCCACAAATCACCTTGATCGTGGTGCTCTTGCCCATGCCATTGCGCCCCATCAGCGCCAGAACCTGGCCCTCATCAATCGACAGATCGACGCCAAACAAGGCCTGCGACGGACCATAAGAGGCCGTCAGCCCCTGAACTTGCAACAGGCTCATGTCAATTCCTCCTCCCCCAGATAGGCGCGGCGCACCTCTGGGTTATTGCGGATCTCATCGGCGGTCCCGGTGGCGATCACGCTGCCATAGACCAGAACCGAGATCCGGTCAGCCAGGGCAAAGACCGCGTCCATGTCGTGCTCTACCAGCAGGATCGGAGCCTCCTGGCGCAGGCTGTCCAGAAAGGTGGTGAGATCTTTTGACCCGCTGGCGCCAAGTCCTGCCATCGGTTCATCCATCAGGAACAAACGTGGTTTTAGAGTCAGGGCCACTGCCACCTCCAACTGGCGACGCTGGCCATGGGACAGATCGGCGGTGCGCTGCTGCGCCGCCTGCTCCAACCCGACCCGCGACAGGGCCTCCTGCGCGGTGGCGAGCAAATCAGCGTCTTTCATCACATTGCGAAACAGGCCCAACCGACCACCGCGGGCGCGGCGCGCCCCAAGCGCGCCAAGAACCGCATTTTGCAGCACCGAGAATTCCATCGCCAAGGAGGAAATCTGAAAGGTCCGCCCCAGGCCCATCCGCGCCCGTGCCACAGTATCCAGCGCGGTGACATCCTGCCCCAGCACCTCAATGCGGCCGGTATCCGGTTGCAACCCGCCCGAGATCTGTTTGATCAGGGTGGATTTCCCTGCGCCGTTGGGACCGATCAGGGCGTGGATTTCTCCTGGGCGCAGATCCAGTGAGACATCATTGCTGGCTTTCAGCGCGCCAAAGCTTTTGCACAGGTTGTGGACCTGCAGAACCAGATCAGTCATGCGCCACCTCCCGGCCCAACAGGGCACCAATCAAACCGCCGCGCGCAAACAGCACCATGCCCAGCAGCAACAAACCGAGGAAAATTTGCCAGTATTCACTGATCCCCCCCAGAAGATGCTCCAACAGGATATAGACCGCCGCGCCCACAACGGGTCCGTAAAGCCGCCCCACCCCGCCAAGAATGACAAAGATCATGATTTCGCCGCTGGTGTGCCAGCTCAGCATCGTTGGGCTGACAAACCGATTGAGATCGGCAAACAGCGCCCCCGCAAGGCCGGTGATCGCACCAGAGATCACAAAGGCCATGAGCCGCAGCTTGAAAGGCGCCAAACCAACGGTCTGCACCCGGTCCTCTGATTGACGGGCGGCAGAAAGCGCCAGACCAAATGCGGATTGCGCCAGACGCGACGAGATCCAAAGCGTCAGACAAAGGAGCCCAAAGGCGACGGAAAAGAACTGGATCGGGACAAGTGTATTCAGCCCCGGCATTTCGTTGCGGACCCAGATAGACAGGCCATCCTCGCCGCCATAGGCAGACCAGCTGATGGCAAAATAATACAGCATCTGACCAAAGGCCAAGGTAATCATGATGAAATAGACCCCCGAGGTGCGCAGGGACAGTGCGCCGATCACCAGCGCCGCGGTGGCGCTGGCCAGCACCGCCACCAGCCAGATCAGCGGCATCTGATTGCTGCCCTCAAACACAAAGGGCCAGTTGAACAGCGGCTCGTAATTCTGCGCATGTGAGGCCAGAATGCCCATGGCATAGCCGCCGATACCAAAAAACGCCGCATGGCCCAGGCTGACCAGGCCGCCCAGCCCCAGGGCGATGTTCAACCCGACGCCGGCCAGCGCCAGAATGGCGACTTTGGTTGCCAGGGTGATGACAAAGGGTTCATCCATTTGCCAGGCCATCAGCGGCACCGCCAGCAGGGCCAGCAAAATCACCGCATTAAATAGTCTCTCGCGCCCCATCTTATGCGCTCCCCCCAAATAGGCCGGACGGGCGCACCAAAAGCACAGCCGCCATCAGGATATAGATCAACATCGAAGCCAAGGAGGCCCCCAAGGATGCAGCGGCGGCTGGCTCCATCAACAACGCAAACAGCCGTGGCAGGAACACGCCGCCCAGGGTATCCGTCAGCCCCACCAAAAGTGCACCAACCAGCGCCCCCTTGATCGAGCCAATGCCGCCGATGACAATGACCACAAAGGCCAGGATCAGCACCGGCTCTCCCATGCCGACCTGGACCGACTGGATTGCCCCAACCAACGCGCCCGCCAGACCAGCCAGGGCAGCGCCGAGCGCAAAAACCAGCGTGTATAGTTTGGAGATGTCAACGCCCAGGGCTGCGATCATCTCGCGATCCGCCTCGCCAGCGCGGATCTGCACGCCGATGCGCGTCCGCGCAATCAGCCAGAACAAGCCAGCGCCGACCACCAGACCAATGACGATAATCGCCAGACGGTAAAGCGGATACTGAATGCCTCCCGGCAGCGTCACCGGGCCGGACAGATAGCTCGGCACATCCAGAAACAGCGGGAAGGATCCAAACAGCCAGCGGGTGCCCTCGGAAAAGATCAGGATCAGCGCAAAGGTTGCCAGCACCTGATCCAGATGATCGCGATCATACAGGCGGCGAATGACAGTGACCTCCACCAGCGCACCAGCGGCGGCGGCGGCGGCAAGGCTGGCCATCAGCGCCAGCACAAAGGAGCCGGTCCAGCCCGCTACGGCAGCGGCAGCAAAGGCTCCCACCATATACAGCGCACCATGGGCGAGGTTGATCAACCCCATGACGCCAAAGACCAGGGTCAGACCAGCAGCCATCAGGAAGAGCATGACCCCGAACTGTAAACCGTTCAGGACCTGCTCAAGAATGAGAATAAGAGACATGAGGGGATTTCTTTCCTTGGGTTGGGGCCACGACAGCGCGCGGCCCCACCTTTCAAGGTCGTTTACATGTTGCACTCAGACGCATAGGCGTCCGCGTGATCAGACAGACCGGTGGCGATGATCTTGTTGGTGAAGACATCACCTTCCTGGATCACTTCACGCACGTAGATGTTTTGCACCGGGTGGTGGTTGTTGCCAAATTTGAAGTCACCACGCACCGAGTCAAACTCAGCCGCTTCCAGCGCCGCGCGGAAGGCGTCCTGGTCTTTGACATCGGCCTTGTCCAGTGCGCTGAGGATCAGGTTGGCTGTGTCAAACCCCTGGCTGGCATAGAGCGATGGCAGACGACCATATTTCGCCTGGAAGTCAGCAACAAAGGCCGCATTGGCCGCATTGTCGATGTCTTTGTTCCACTGCGATGTGTTCTTGATGCCCAGCGCGGCGGCGCCCACGGCCTGCAGGATACCCTGATCAAAGCTGAAGGCCGGGCCCACAACCGGCAGATCCACACCGCTGTCGGCATATTGTTTGAGGAAGGAAATCCCCATGCCACCGGGCAGGAAGAAATAGACCGAGTCCGCACCAGAAGCCCGGATCTGTGCAATCTCAGCTGCATAATCCGTCTGGCCCAGTTTGGTGTAGATTTCACCGGCCAGCTCCCCGCCATACATGCGTTTGTAACCGGTCAGCGCATCCTTGCCCGCCGGATAGTTCGGCGCCAGAACAAAGCTGTTTGTCAGGCCCGCATCATTGGCATAGGCACCCGCCGCTTCGTGCAGGTTGTCGTTCTGCCAGGCGACGTTGAAATAGTTCTTGTGGCAGCGTTTCCCCGCCAGCGCCGAAGGACCGGCATTGGGAGAAAGGTAAAACACGTCCTGCGCGGTTGCCGCAGGCACCACCGCCATGGCCAGGTTCGACCAGATGATACCGGTCATGATATCAACCTTTTCGGACTGGATCATGCGATCGGCAATCTGCACGGCGCTTTCGGGTTTGCGCTGATCGTCCTCGATCACCACCTCAACATCGTCGCGCCCTGCGGCCTCGATGGCGAGCATAAAGCCATCGCGCACGTCAACGCCCAGCCCAGCGCCGCCGCCCGACAGGGTTGTGATCATGCCAATTTTGGTATCGGCCTGCGCCGAGAGCGCAAGGGTCGACACAGCCGTTGCCATCGCCAGTGATTTCAGAATTTTCATTAGTCACATTCTCCCATAGTACTTCAGTGTGCTTGCCCCGCGTTGGTCGCAGGTGCCATGACGTTACTATCCCCACATCAGGTGAGGGGCGCCAGTTATTCTTGCCCATCCCGGTGCCCCCAGCGCTGAAGACTGACGAAAACCGGGCAGCCCTATGACGATGTTGGGCAGGAGCTGTCTAAAACTGTAAGCAGCAAGTGCTGATTGTTTCAAGGTTAAAATATTGAACCCTAAAGCACCGCCCGTAAAAGCGCCCCCTTTTGGAACGCCCGGTGCCCTTGCGTCTACACCTTTACCAGGTCTGACCTAGGCAGCTTGGAACACGCCCATTTAATCACACAGCCAGCAAAACCTGTCGCCATGATAATGGCAGGCCGCACAGAGCACCATGACTGCCAGGAGAGGGGCTCTCCCGCCGCTTTCCTGTGCTATTATTGTTTTCTGTTAAGGGATTGAAGCTGTTTGCATCGTTGCGTCTGGCCAGCGCTGCGCCTGGATTTTGTGCCGCTACCAAGACAAATCCACCGTGACACCGGGGCACGTGAGCCTCCCCTAAGAGGGTCAGGGCCAACAGGCTTCGCCCTACCCGTCCAGCGATAGAATATCGCCCGCGATGCGCGCTAAAATCGCCAGTCCCAAGCGCACAAATTCTAAGCTCTCCCCCGCCCGGCGATCTGCGCAGGGGCCACCGGGCCCAAGGCGGCAGCTCTCATCACAGCGCAAACCCTGGCACCAACCGCACCGATTCCCAGCAGGTGAAGGGGCAGAGCAGCCGTAGAATCAGCCGAAATGATTCACCGAATTAGGCGTTTTGGTGCCTGGGCGGGTGTTTTCTAGATCCCAGCTATGATCTATCACCATCTAGCGGCACAGAATGCTGCCCCCGCACCTACAGGGAGTTTGACTAAAATGGCCGACTGGCTGAACTTTGCGCTTTCCCTCACTGCCTTTCTGAGCAGCCACATCATCCCGCGCATTGGTGGCCTGCGCGACCGATTGATCACCAAGCTGGGGCGATCGATCTATTTCTCGCTCTATGGCGCAGTGTCGCTGCTCTTGTTTGCCTGGGTGATCGTCGCCGTTGGCGAGGCTCCGCGGGTGGCGATTTGGCCACATTACCCCTGGATGCGTTGGATCCCCAATCTGGCAATGCCGCTGGTCTTTATACTGATTTTTTGCGGCTTGGGACTGCGCAGCCCCAATACACTGGGCTCTAAACAGGAGGCGGAATTTGACGCCACAAATCCCGGAATTGCCGCTGTGAGCCGCCATCCGCTATTACTGGCTCTGTTGATCTGGGCCAGCGCGCATCTGGTGGTCAATGGCGAACTGGCCCATGTTATTCTGTTTGGCACATTTGCCAGCTTCCCGCTGGTGGCCATGTGGGGATTTGACAGAAAATCGGCGCGCCTGATGGGGGTGGAGGCAGAGGCATTTTTTGCCCAGACCTCCTGGCTGTCACTCAGGCCATTGGTGCGCCGCCACTGGTTGCGCCAAAACGCCAGTGCTTTGGCACCACGTTGCCTGCTGGGGCTGTTGTGCTGGGCCGCGCTGTTGCCGCTGCACGAAGCGGTGATTGGTGCCTGGCCGTTTCCCTAGCAGAGACGCGGCTGGCGGGACTGATCTTGCAAGGATACCTTAGCGGCTCTTGAGCTGAAGCCGTTTCAGGCTCATCGAGATATGCGCGCGCTGGATATGCGCCACGGCTTCAACATCTCCGGCACGCAGGGCCAGCTGAATGGCCTCCAATTCGTGCTGAAAGATGCGGAACTCTTCTTCCAGATCCAAATGGGCCTCGCTGGCCGCCCGCAGCCATAGCCGCTTGGTCTGAAAATAGTACCGTTCAAGGGTCTGGCGCAGGGGTTGGTTGGCGGTCAGCTGCAGCAACACCTGAAACACATCTATGTCAAACTGGGTAAAGGCCCGGGCGGTTCCATTGGCGACGATATCCGCGCCGCGCTGCACCAGCTGATCAAACGCAGCGATAAAACCCGCATCCGGCAGAACCGGATCCAGCCGCGCGGTCAGGGCAATCAGCTCGACCCGCAGGCGATAGGCCTGTTCAAGCTCGGTCAGGTCCGCATCGGTGACAACGGTGCCAACGCCATGAACGGACTGTACCAACCCCTCGTCCTCAAGCCGGGCCAGCACCCGACGGATCGGCGTGCGGCTGGTGCCGAACTCCTCTGCCAGGGACACCTCAGAGAGGCGCGTTCCCGGCAGGTAATCCAGCAGGCAAATCCGCTGACGGATCTCGTGATGCATCAAGGCATGACGATCCCGCACCGAAAGCCCCGCATCCTCCAAAGCCTCTTGGGGTGACAAAGCCCCTTGTGGTGACGTCTTATCGCTCACCTATAGATGCTCCTTCAGTCGCTGCAACACCGTCAGGCATTGGTCCAATTGATCCAGGGCCAGATACTCATCCGCCTTATGCGCCTGACTGATCGATCCCGGACCACAGACCACCACATCCATGCCGAGGGCCTGGAAAATACCCGCTTCGGTGCCAAAGGCAACCAGGTCAGCCCCATTGGCGCCTGTCAGCTCTGCCATAATGCGGCGGGCCTCGTTCTGCTCCATAGGGAGCAGCCCGGCGACCTCACCGATGGTTTCCAGGGTGATATCCGCTTCAGGATGGGTCCGACGCATTTCCGGCAACAGTTCATTTTCGCACAGCTGGCGCAGGGCGGTTTTTACAAAATCCGCATCGCTGGCCGTCACCGGGCGCATTTCCCAATCCACCTGCGCCTTTGAGGCGATGACATTATGGGCGACGCCGCCCTGCAGCGCCCCCAAATTTACCGTGGTCCAGGGCGGATCAAACCGGCTCCCCGCCGGGGCCATGCCGCGCAGGCGCTGTTTCAGCTGCAACAGCTCCGCCACATAGCGCACCGCATATTCCACCGCATTGACGCCCAGATCGGGGGCCGAGCCATGGCCTTCGAGTCCGTGAAAATGAGTGCTGTATTCATAGCAGCCCTTGTGACCCTCGATCACCCGCATTTCTGTAGGCTCACCGATGATGGCCACACCCGGCGTCAGCCCGCGCGTTTGCAGATCTGCCGCCAGGTGCTGGGCGCCAAAGCAGCCGACCTCTTCGTCATAGGTAAAGGCAAAATGCAGCGGCCGCGCGCCAACCTGCGCTGCATAGGTCGGCGCCATGGCCAGTGTCGCCGCGATAAAGCCCTTCATATCGCAAGCGCCACGCCCATAAAGCCGCCCATCCCGCTCCGCCATCACAAAGGGGTCCGAGCTCCAGTCCTGATCCGTCACCGGCACCACATCACTATGCCCCGACAGCAAAATGCCACCGTCCACCTCTGGCCCCAAAGTGGCAAAAAGATTGGCCTTGGTCCCACAGGGGGAAGACGTCAGGTCAACCTTGGCGCCGCAGTCCTCCAGCAGCCCCGCCGCATAGGCAATCAGCGCCTGGTTGCTGTCGCTGGACAGGGTGGGAAAGGCGATCAGATCCCCCAGGATCTCGCAGGTGCGATCCCGCAACTCCACCGGCCTCACCCCTTGACGAAGAGCTTGCGCTCAACATCACACAGCGTCTCTGCCGCACCATCTTCGGTGATCAAAATGGTCTCTGTGGTCTCCAGCCCCCAGGTGTCCATCCACAGGGCGGGCATAAAGTGAAAGACCATGCCCGGTTCCAGTACAGTCGTGTCCTCGCTACGGATCGAGGCACTGCGTTCGCCCCAATCTGGTGGGTAGCTGAGCCCGATGGGGTAGCCGCAGCGGCCATTGCGGTCGATGCCATGGCTTTTAAGGACATCAATAAAGGCATTGGCGATGTCACAGGTGCGATTGCCCGCCCGCGCCGCCTGCAACCCGGCCTCGATGCCCTCTAGCTGCGCCGCCTCGGCCCGCAGCACTTCTTCCGGTGGCGTGCCCAGATAGACAGTCCGGCACAGCGGCGCATGATAGCGGCGGTAGCACCCGGAAAGCTCAAAGAAGGTGGCCTCCCCCTCGCGCATCGGCACCCCATTCCAGGTGAGATGCGCCGCTGTTGCGTCCAGACCCGAAGGGGTCAGCGGTACAATGGCCGGGTAATCCCCCCAAAGATCATCCACCCCGGTGATCCCGGCATGATAGATATCCGCCACCAGATCGTTTTTGCGCAGGCCCGGTTCAGCCCGCTCAATCGCGACCTGCATGACCTTTTCGGTGATCCGGGCGGCATTGCGCACAAAGGCAATCTCATCCCCGGATTTCACCAGCCGCTGCCAATTGACCAGGGCCGTGGCATCCAAGATCTGCGCTTGCGGCAGCTCGGCCACCAGCACAGCATGGGCCTTGGCGGAGTAGTAATAATTCTCCATCTCGACACCAATGCGCGCCCCCTCAAAACCAAGAGCGCGAATACGGTCAGCCAAATCCTGCATCGGATGGCGCTCGGTCGATTGCACATAGTGGTCGGCGTAGCCGTGGATATGCTCGGCGGACATCCAGCAGGTGCGCCCTGCCCCGATGCTGTCCATATGCCGCCCCCACCAGACCGGCTCCCCTTCCAGCCCCAAGAGCACCCCCTGATGCACATAAAATGACCAACCATCGTAGCCGGTCAGCCAGGCCTGATTTGACGGATCAGTCACAAACAGCAGCTCGATCCCTGCCTGGTGCATGGCCGCACGGGTCTTGGCGATACGGCGGTCGTATTCAGCGCGGCTGAACGGGGCATTTCCTGGAGCCAATACGGTATCCTTTCTGAGGTATAAGAAGTTGTGATGTGTACAACAGCAAAAACATCATGGAGTTTCTCCCGGATTACTGCCAAGTTTCACCATAAAGGCAAGTGATTCATTTGCCGTTGTACACAAATGCGTAAATTCTACGCGACAGCTACGGGAAAAAATAATGCTGAAGAACGATCAACTAGACAGCTGGGACCGCGATAACTTCTTTCACCCCTCCACCCACCTGGCTCAGCATGCCCGTGGTGAAAGCCCCTCGCGCGTGATCAAAACCGCCAGCGGCGTCCACATCGAAGACCGCGACGGCAACCAGCTGCTGGATGCCTTTGCCGGGCTTTACTGTGTCAATGTCGGCTATGGCCGCCCGGAAATTGCCGAAGCCATTGCCGCCCAGGCCAAGGAGCTGGCCTATTACCACTCCTATGTGGGTCATGGTACCGAGGCCTCCATCACCCTGTCCAAGATGATCCTGGACCGGGCACCGGCTAATATGTCCAAGGTCTATTTTGGCCTCGGCGGCTCGGACGCCAATGAAACCAATGTCAAACTGATCTGGTACTACAACAACATTTTGGGCCGTCCCGAAAAGAAAAAGATCACCTCGCGCTGGCGCGGCTATCACGGCTCCGGGCTGGTTACCGGCTCGCTCACCGGACTTGAGTTGTTTCACAAGAAGTTCGACCTGCCGCTGGCCCAGGTGCTGCACACCGAAGCCCCCTATTACTTCCGCCGCGAAGATCAGAACCAAAGCGAAGAACAATTCGTGGCCCATTGCGTCGCTGAACTGGAAGCCATGATCGAGCGCGAGGGCGCTGACACCATCGCCGCCTTTATTGGTGAGCCGGTGCTGGGCACCGGTGGCATTGTTCCGCCCCCTGCAGGCTATTGGTCCGCAATTCAGGCAGTTCTGAAAAAGCACGACATCCTGCTGGTTGCCGATGAGGTTGTTACCGGATTTGGCCGTCTGGGCACCATGTTTGGCTCTGATCACTATGGGCTGGAGGCCGACATCATCACCATCGCCAAGGGCCTGACCTCAGCCTATGCGCCTCTGTCCGGCTCCATCGTCTCTGACAAGGTCTGGAAAGTGCTGGAGCAAGGCACCGATGAAAACGGCCCCATCGGCCATGGCTGGACCTATTCCGCCCACCCCATCGGCGCGGCGGCCGGGGTTGCCAACCTCAAGCTGATTGATGAGCTGAACCTGATCGAAAATGCCGGCTCAACCGGTGCCTATCTGCAGCAAAGCATGCGCGACGCCCTGGGCGATCACCCCCATGTTGGCGATATCCGTGGCGAAGGCATGCTCTGCGCGGTGGAATTTGTACAGGATCGCGACAGCCGCAGCTTCTTTGATGCCGCTGACAAGATCGGCCCGCAGATCTCTGCCACTTTGCTGGCGCAGGACAGCGTCATCGCCCGTGCCATGCCACAGGGCGACATCCTGGGCTTCGCCCCTCCCTTCTGCCTCAGCCGCAGCGAGGCCGATACCGTGGTCGCCGCAACCAAACGCGCCGTAGAGGCCGTCTTGCCCAGCTGAGACCAACAGGCCCGAGCCAAAGCTCGATCCTGAAAACCGCTGCAGCCTAACGAAAAACACGCCGGCCCGTATCGCTGCGGGCCGTCACCATAGCACCGTCATCAGCTCCACAGCCGGCGCCGCATTACCCAACCAAAGATCTGACAAAAAAATTCTTCAGCCTTCCTTTTTGGGCCTTGTCACCCCCGATCCCCAGACATATACGGGTCAGCGGAGACGTGGCCGAGTGGTCGAAGGCGCTCCCCTGCTAAGGGAGTAGGCCCGGAAGGGTCTCGAGGGTTCGAATCCCTTCGTCTCCGCCACCATACCTTTTTGTTGGCATTGAACAGGTCGCCTTGGGCGGCCTTTTTCGTTTCTTATCCGCCACTTGTGCGCTACTTTCTTTTTGTTGGATTTATTTCGATCTACCTCATATGCTTTCCTTGAGTGGTATAAAATGTGGTATATTGCATGGCGGCGCTCACTGGGAAGCTGACTAAGAAGCTGGTCGAGAACCTCGGACCGGGTCGGCATGGCGACGGCAATGGACTTTATCTGGTGGTTGATCCTTCCGGTGCGCGCCGCTGGATTGTTCGAGTTGTCGTTAAAGGACAGAAAAACAAAAAGGGCGCGCCCCTGCGAACGGATTTTGGACTAGGCGGCGCAGATATCATCTCGCTGCCCCAAGCCCGTGATCGCGCCTTGGAATATCGGCGGATGGCGAAACAGGGGCTAAACCCACGCTTTAACGCCCAGCGCGAAATCCCGACCTTCGAAGAAATTGCGCAACAAGTGCATATTGACCGCATGCCCACCTGGAAGAATGCCAAACATGGGCAGCAATGGATCAACACGCTGCGCGATTATGCCTTCCCTAAGATCGGGCGAATGCCCGTCGATAGCATTGACCAGCCCGAAATTCTCATGTGCCTCTCGCCTATCTGGACCGAAAAACACGAAACGGCACGGCGGCTGGCACAACGGCTCAAGATTGTGCTGGATGTAGCAAAATCAAAAGGCCTTCGATCCGGTGAAAACCCTGTAACAGCGATCAAGGATGCAGGCGTCTTGCCCAAGGTCGTCAAGAAATCGAAACACCATAAAGCTATGCGTTGGCAAGACATCCCGACATTCTATGCTGATCTGTCTGAACGAGACGCGATGGCCGCAAAGGCCCTGATGTTCACCTGCCTGACTGGATCACGCACTGGTGAGGTGCTTGGGATGCGCTGGACCGAACTGGATTTTGAAGCACGGCTTTGGACCTGCCCAGCGGCGCGAATGAAAACCGGCGATGACCACCGCGTGCCGCTGACTGATGAAATGCTAGAGATCATCGAGCCATTAAAGGCGATGGAATCTGATTTTGCGTTTGAGGGTCAGAAAAGGCATAAGCCCCTTTCCAATATGGCGATGCTCATGCTGTTGCGCCGTATGGACGTCGAAGATGCCACCGTCCACGGGTTCCGGTCTACTTTCCGCGACTGGGCCTCTGAGGTGGCTAACGCGCCGCGTGAAGTGGCGGAAATGAGTTTGGCGCATACAGTGGGGTCAAATGTTGAGCGTGCCTATGCGCGATCCGATTTACTGGGCAAGCGGCGTGTGTTGATAGAACGCTGGTCCGGGTATGTATCGGGGCTTTGTTGCACAAATCGGGGTCTGAGCGCATTTCCCCTTTCCCTGGACGAATTTACCCTACGGGCTCTGTGACGGGTATGCCGAGAGCGGTGTAGCGGTTTAGGACCGCGATGCGGACTTGGATTTCCGCTACCTGCCGGTCGAAGTCCCAGGCCATCAGCGATTGGCCGAGCAGCTTCACACAGTGCATCTTGGTTTCAACGCGGCTTCGGCGGTGGTATCCGCTCCATCGTCGCCACAGCGCGCGCCCTAGGTATCGTGAGGCATTGACCGCTTCGTTTCTTGCGATGGCTCCGGCGCTTGTGGGTTTCCACGGTTTGGCGTTCTTGCGCGGCGGAATGACTGCATGAGCCCCCCGTGCTGCAATCACGTCATGGCATCTGCGCGTGTCGTAGGCACCATCGGCGGTCACTGACCCAAGGTCCTGATCTGGTGGGATTTGGTTGAGCAGTTCAGGCAACATGGGCGCATCACCGATGTTGCTGGTGGTGACCTCTACCGCGCGAACCTCCAGCGTTTCCTCATCAATCCCGATATGTATCTTGCGCCAAATACGTCGCTTGGGGCCGCCATGCTTGCGGGCGTTCCATTCACCTTCGCCCTCGGCCTTGATGCCTGTGCTATCGATCAGAAGGTTCAGTGGGCCAGTCCCACCGCGATACGGCAAGCTCACGTTCAGTGTCTTCTGGCGGCGGCACAGCGTACTGAAATCGGGCACGGACCAATCCAGTCCGACCAACCGCAACAGACTCTCAACGAACCCAGCCGTCTGCCTCAGTGGCATACCGAAAAGGACTTTCATGGTCAGACAGGTCTGGATCGCGGCATCGCTGAACTTGCATTGACGACCGCGCCTGCCGGTCGGTGGCGGTGTCCAAACCATCTCGGGATCAAACCAGATCGCAAACGATCCACGCTGCTTCAGCGCGTCATTGTAAGACGACCAATTCGTGGTCTTATACTTCGTAGGGGCCCAACTGCTCATGCATCCCAGCTATCACGCTGGATTCATACAGTGAATCCCCGTCACGATTTGTGCAACAAAGCCCTGTGGAAGGTTCCAACCCTTGATTTTGCCTGTGGTGGCCAGCCTGGCTACTTTGGGGATCAATCCCCAATGCCCGCCTACCACCGAAGATATCAACTCGTCATGCCCCAATCTGTTCAGGCCCCGGTCCTTGCCACCTCCTTGTCCGGCGGCAAAGAACAGTGACAGATCGCGCGGATGGCCGGTTTCGAGAAACCGTTGCTCCACCGCGGCCAGAAGTTCGTCAGGAATGCCGTTCCCAACAAATCCCGATGTGGTCAGCGTATCGCCATCCTTGATCAACGCCGCAGCATCTTTTGCAGAAACGACCTTGTTTTTCATCCGCCTATCCTCAAGCTGCGGTCCAACCGCCATCTACCGGGAGCGCAACACCGGTGATGTTTTCTGCCGCATCCGAGCACAGAAACAGCGCCACACCTGCCAATTGTTCAACCGTCACGAATTTCTTGGTCCATTGCGCAGCCAGCAAGACATCGCGTTTAACTTCGTCTTCCGTCATGCCACGGGCCTTGGCCGTGTCTGGGATCTGTTTCTCAACCAGCGGCGTCAAGACATAGCCGGGGCAGATGGCATTGCTGGTGATCCCATCCTCTGCCACTTCAAGTGCAATGGTTTTGGTCATGCCGACCAAACCATGCTTGGCGGTGACATAGGCCGATTTGAAGGGCGAGGCGACAAGCCCATGCGCTGACGCGATGTTGATGATCCGACCCCAACCACTGTCCTTCATGACGGGGATCGCAGCCCGGCTGGTGTGGAAGGCCGAATTCATGTTGATGTCGATGATCATATCCCAGCGATCACTTGGGAAGTCTTCGACCGGGGACACAAGTTGAATACCGGCATTGTTGAACACCACATCAACACAACCAAAGCTGTCGGCCGCATTGGACACCAGACGTTCGATTTCGTCGGGCATTGTCATGTCCGCGCCGTCATAGGCGATTTGTCCCTCGGAGCGTGCGTCAAGGTCGGCGGGGATTTGTTCAATCTCGTTAGGGTCACCGAACCCATTGTACGACGTTTGCCCCTGCCTCTGCGAAACCCGTCGCGAGGCCCAAACCAATTCCGGATGTGGATCCGGTTACGATGGCTGTCTTGCCTTTCACGACGTTCATCTCCTTGTCCTAGATTTGGGGTGATGTTGCCCTGTTAGTGGCTGCTGTGTGTGGTCGTTCATTTGCGTTCGCGCCACCAGATATAGATCCCTGACATCACGATCACGCCGCAGCCGACGTAGGTGACCATGTCGAGCTGTTCCCCGAATACCGTGACGCCCACCACCGTTGCGGTGATAATCTGGGCATAGCTAAAGGGCGCGAGAATGGATGCTTCTGCGACCCGATGCGCGGCGGTGCTGGCTATGTGGCTGAGCGCACCGAAGAGGCCCATGGACACCACAACCAGATAACCAACCGTAGCGTCAGGCCAGATCCAGACGGGGATGCTGAAAGGGAGGAAACACAATGTCGCAAGCCCTGATGACCACAGCTGGATCGATGCATTGCTGTCCACCCCAGCCAGTTTCCGTGTCATGATGTAATACAGCGAAGCGGCTATGACCGCGCCAACGGAAAACAGGGCTGCTGGTTGAAACGCGGCGCTACCGGGCTGAACGACAACCAGCACCCCGATGAACCCGGCAATCACCGCCACAATCCGGTGGCCCCCGATCCGTTCGCCCAGCATCGGGACGGCCAAAACGTTGATCACGATCGGTCCGGCAAACATGATTGTCGTGGTCAATGTCAGGGGCAGGAACTTCAGCGCGAGAAAGTTCAGTATGGTTGCCATCACCAGAAACATGGACCTGAGAAGCAGTTGGCCCGGCGCATTCGAGCGAAAGACACCAGGGCCATGGCGCGGCACGAACAACACGACCGCCATTGTGAAATGCACTGCGTAGCGCAGCGCGACCACCTGAAAAAGCGGCATCGCGATTTCTGTCAACAGCCATTTGGCCGAGGCCGAAAGTCCGGTCGAAAGTCCGGCGGCAAGCACCATCAAAAGGATACCAAGTCCGATATTTTGTTCTACCGGTGGGGAGGTGGCATCCTTATTGACGGGACCAGCCATGTTCAGGACCGGTACTTTGCCGAGGTTTCATAGTAGTCGTCAAACCCGATGCGTGCGCGAACGTCCTTGAAGGACATCAGGCTTTCCTGATCCACGCGATCCTCGCGAAGTTCGCCCAACGTCTGGATCATCTGGTTCATCACCGCCGCCAATAGCGTCAGAGGATAGGCGGCCAGGTTGAAACCCATGTCACGCAGCTCTGCTTGTGGCAGGATCGGGGTCGCGCCTCCTTCGAGCATATTTGTCATCAATAGGCCCGGAACTTCTGCGCCTATCTGCTGCATCTCCGCGACGCTTTCGGGGGCTTCGATAAAGATGATATCGGCCCCCAGTTCATAGAACGTCTGCGCCCGTGTGATGGCCTCGGACAAGCCATGACCCGTGCGCGCATCCGTGCGGGCAAGAAGCATCACGTCTTCTTCTGCGCGCGCGTCAACGGCCGCTTTGATCCGGTCAAATGCGATGTCGCGCTCGACGACCTCTTTGCCAGTGGTATGGCCGCAGCGTTTGGGGGCGACTTGATCTTCGATCATCACCGCCGCCGCGCCTGCGCGGGCCAGCCCTTTGACCGTTCGGATCACGTTCATCGCGTTGCCATAGCCGGTGTCCCCGTCGGCGACGAAGGGCAGAGATGTCGCCTCCGCGATATTGCGGGTCTGATCGACAACCTCGCCATAGCTCATCAGGCCCAGATCAGGTTGGCCGATACGCGACGCCGAAGCCGAGAATCCGGACATGAACGTCATCTCAAACCCCGCCTGTTCGATCAGGCGGGCCGAGAGCGCGTCGTAGCAACAGGGGGCAACAAGAAGATCGTTTTGCTCGAATAAGGCCCGCAGTCGAGACGCCAGCAGGTTTCGACCTTCGTTCGGAGCGGTTCTGATACCGTTCATCATGCCATCCCTTTTCAGTTTGCCGCATTGAGCGCGGCAACGATCGCGTCGCCCATTTCCGAAGTGGATACCGGCTTTTGTCCGTCAGATTGCAGCAGATCGCCGGTGCGCACACCTTGCGCCAGAACGTCTTCCACGGCGCGTTCCAACACGTCTGCCGCCGTGCCCTGGTCAAAGCTATAGCGCAGCGCCATGGCGAAGCTCAGGATACAGGCGATCGGGTTGGCCTTGCCTTGACCGGCAATGTCGGGGGCCGAGCCGTGTACGGGTTCGTACATGGCTTTGGGACGACCATTTTCCCTCGGAGCGCCAAGGCTGGCCGAGGGCAGCATGCCCAGTGATCCGGTCAGCATCGCCGCGCAGTCCGACAGCAGATCGCCAAAGAGGTTGTCGGTCAGGATAACATCAAACTGTTTGGGCGCGCGCACCAGCTGCATGCAGCAATTGTCGGCATACATATGGCTCAGCTCGACGTCGGGGTATTCGGTGTCGCGGATATGCTGGGCCTCTTCGCGCCACAGGATGCCGGATTCCATCACATTGGCTTTTTCGACCGAAACCACCCGGTTGCCCCGCCGTCGCGCCAGCTCGAATGCCGAGCGGGCGACGCGGCGCACCTCTTCGGTGGTGTAGCGCTGCGTGTTGATGCCCACACGGTCATCACCCTCGCCAGTAATGCCGCGCGGTTCGCCAAAATAGACGCCTGAGGTCAGCTCGCGCACGATCATGATGTCCAGACCGCCGATCAGATCGGGTTTCAGCGACGAGAAATCCTTGAGCGCGTCGAAGCACTGCGCAGGGCGCAGGTTGGCGTAAAGGTCCATCTCCTTGCGCAGGCGCAGTAGCCCGCGTTCGGGTTTCACCGCGAAATCGAGCACATCGTATGTCGGCCCACCGACAGCGCCCAGCAGCACCGCGTCAACCTCTTGCGCCTTGGCCATGGTGGCGTCGTCACAGGGGGTGCCATACTTGTCATAGGCCGCGCCGCCGATCACGTCTTCGAAGATGTCGAAGGTGATGCCGCGGTTCTCGGCAAACCAATCGATGACCTTGCGGGTTTCGGCCATGATCTCGGGTCCGATCCCGTCGCCGGGCAGGATAAGCAGAGAGAGTTTCGTCATGTCTGGTCTCCGTCGCTAGACCCAGCTGCGCTCGGCAGCCAGGGTGAATTCAAAGCTGTTGATCTTGTCGGATTTCTGCAGGGTCAGCCCGATGTCATCGAGACCGTTCAGCAGGCAATGCTTGCGGAAGGGATCGACATCAAAGGCGATCGTCTCACCGTTGGGGCGGGTGATGGTCTGCGCCTCCAGATCAATGGTCAGCCGGGCGTTTGCGCCGTTCTCGGCGTCCGACATCAATGCATCAACCTGGTCTTGCGGCAGCTCGATTGGCAGGATGCCGTTCTTGAAGCAGTTGTTGAAGAAGATGTCGGCAAAGCTGGTCGAGATCACGCAGCGGATGCCGAAATCCAGCAGCGCCCAGGGCGCATGCTCGCGGCTGGAGCCGCAGCCGAAATTGTCGCCTGTCACCAGAATGCTGGCAGCGCGGTAAGCGGGCTTGTTCAGGATGAAATCGGGCAACTCGTTGCCATCGGTGTCATAGCGCAGCTCCATAAAGGCCGAAACGCCAAGCCCCGATCGTTTGATCGTCTTCAGGAACTGCTTGGGGATGATCATGTCGGTGTCGATATTGACCAGCGGCATGGGGGCTGCGACAGCGTCAAGTTTGGTGAATTTGTCCATCTTTCAAATCTCCTTACAGGTCGCGAACATCGGTCAGACGACCGGTCAGCGCGGCCGCAGCGGCCATGGCGGGTGACATCAGGTGGGTGCGGCCTTTGTAGCCCTGCCGCCCTTCGAAATTCCGGTTTGACGTCGAAGCACAGCGTTCGCCGGGGCTCAGTTGGTCAGGGTTCATGCCAAGGCACATCGAACACCCGGCCATGCGCCATTCGAAACCCGCGTCAATGAAAATCTCGGCCAGGCCCTCTTCCTCGGCCTGCGCGCGCACAAGGCCCGAGCCGGGCACCACCATGGCGCGGATGCCATCTTTCTTGATCTTCCCTTTCAGGATTTCGGCAGCAGCACGCAGATCCTCGATCCGACCGTTGGTGCACGACCCGATAAAAACGGTGTCGATCTCGACATCCAGCAGGGCGGTGCCGGGTTCCAGCCCCATGTAATCCAGCGCACGCGCGACGGCGTCGGCCTTGCCGCCCTCGAAATCAGACGGCTTGGGAACGCGGCCCGTGATCGGCGCGGTGTCCTCGGGCGAGGTGCCCCAGGTCACGGTTGGCGCGATATTTTCGCCCTGCAGGGTAACAACCTTGTCGAAATACGCGCCTTGGTCGGTGAAAAGGGTCTTCCACCACGCCACGGCGCGATCAAACTCTTCCCCCTTGGGCGCTCGCGGGCGGCCTTTGACATAGTCGAAGGTGGTCTCATCCGGCGCGATCAGACCGGCGCGAGCGCCGCCCTCGATCGCCATGTTGCACACGGTCATCCGGCCTTCCATCGACAGCGCTTTGATGGACTCCCCGCAGTATTCGATCACATACCCGGTGCCGCCACCAGTGCCGGTCTCGCCAATGATCGACAGCACGATGTCCTTGGCCGTGACGCCGGGGGCCACCTTGCCGGTCACCTCGACCTTCATGTTTTTCGATTTCTTCTGGATTAGCGTTTGGGTAGCCAATACGTGTTCCACCTCGGAGGTGCCGATGCCATGCGCCAGCGAGCCAAATGCGCCATGGGTGGCGGTGTGGCTGTCGCCGCAGACCACGGTCATGCCCGGCAGTGTGAGGCCCTGTTCGGGACCAACGATGTGCACGATGCCTTGCCGCTGGTCCTGAATGCCGAAATGTTCAACGCCGAATTCCGCAGCGTTTTTTGCCAAAGCCTCGACCTGGATTCGGCTTTCCTCGTTCTCGATGGCCTTCAGGCGGGCCTCATCGGTGGGAACGTTGTGGTCGGGGGTGGCAATCGTGCGCTCGGGTGCGTGCACCGGGCGGCCTGCGGTGCGTAGCCCTTCAAAGGCCTGCGGCGAGGTCACTTCATGCACCAGGTGGCGGTCGATGTAGAGAAGGCAGGTGCCATCCTCGGCCTCATCGACGACATGGGCGTCCCAGATCTTGTCATAGAGTGTCTTGGCTTGGGTCATGGCTGAGTGTCCTCTGTCAGAGTTTTTCGGTGAGTTCCGGGACGGCGTCGAAAAGGTCTGCGACGAGGCAGAAGTCAGCGACCTGGAAGATCGGGGCTTCTTCGTCCTTGTTGATCGCGACGATGATCTTGCTGTCTTTCATGTCGGTGAGGTGCTGGATGGCGCCGGAGATGCCCACGGCGACGTAGAGCTCGGGCGCGACGACCTTGCCGGCCTGGCCGACCTGCAGGTCATTCGGGGCAAAGCCGCTGTCGACCGCGGCACGCGATGCGCCCACGGCGGCGTTCAGCTTGTCGGCCAGCTTTTCGATCAGCGCAAAGTCTTCTTCGGAGCCGACGCCACGACCACCGGAGACAACAACGCCGGCCGAGGTCAGCTCGGGGCGATCGCTTTCGGCAACCTTGTCTTCGACCCAGGACGACAGGTCATTCGATGCTCCTGCGATGTTTTCCACCGCGGCGGAGCCACCCGTGCCTGCCGCGTCAAACGTATAGGTCCGGAAGGTCACAACCTTGGTCGCGTCCGCAGATTTGACCGTCTGGATCGCATCACCGGCATAGATCGGACGTTCGAACGTATCGGCATCGACAACGGCGGACAGCACCATCACATCCAGCAGCGCCGCAACGCGGGGCAGGATGTTCTTGGCGTCGGTGGTCGCGGGTGCCACGATGTGACTGTAATCACCGGCCAGACCCACGATCAGGTCGGCGGTGGCTTCGGCGAGGCGGTGGCTCAGGCCAGCGTCCTCGGCGCACAGCACCTTGGCCACACCGTCGATGGTGCCGGCTTCGGCGGCAGCGTCGGCAGCGGATGCACCGGCGCAGAGCACCGTCACATCACCAAGTGCCTTGGCCGCGGTCACCGCCTTGGCGGTCGCATCCATGGCCAACGCGCCATCATTCACTTCGGCAAGCAGAAGAACAGCCATCTTACAAAGCCCCCGTTTCTTTGAGTTTCTCGATCCGCTCGTCAACCGAGCCTACCTTGATCCCGGCGGCGAACTTTTCATCCAGCGGCTTTTTCTTTGCCTTCATGATGTTGGGCAGAGACGTGTAGCGTGGTTCGTTCAGGCGCAGGTCAACGGTCACCACGGCGGGCATCTTGACGTCGATGGTCTGCAGGCCGCCATCCACGTCGCGTGTCACCTGGGCGCTGTCGCCGTTGATGTCCAGTTCCGAGGCAAAGGTCGCCTGGGACCAGCACAGTAGGTCCGACAGCATCTGGCCGGTGGCGTTCAGGTCATTGTCGATCGCTTGTTTGCCACAGAGCACTAGGCCGGGCTGCTCTTCGTCGACCACAGCCTTGAGAATCTTGGCAACGGCCAGCGGCTCGATGTCGGTGTGCACGTCATCTGCTGCCACCACGAGGATCGCCCGGTCAGCACCCATGGCCAAAGCCGTCCGCAGGGTTTCCTGGGCCTGTTTGACACCGATGGAAACGGCGACGGTCTCTTCAGCCTTGCCAGCCTCTTTCAGGCGGATGGCCTCTTCGACGGCGATTTCGTCGAATGGGTTCATCGACATCTTCACGTTGGCGAGATCGACACCCGATCCGTCCGCCTTGACGCGGACCCTCACGTTGGAGTCAATAACCCGCTTATGGGGCACAAGCACCTTCATGGTGGCCCTCCATCAGTTTCGTTAGATTGCGCGGATCAGAACATTTGCTGGCTTACCGCGCCAACTGGTACGGAATGTACAAGGCTAGGTCTGGCCAGAACCACAGCAGCACGGCGGTGGCCAACATTATGATCGCGAAAGGCATGGCACCCTTGGCGACTTCTTGCAGACGCGCCCTTGCTACAGCCTGGATCACGAACAGGTTCATGCCGACCGGCGGTGTGATCAGCGCGGTTTCAATCAGCACCACGAAGAAGATACCGAACCAGATCGGGTCGATCCCAGTGTTGAGCACCGCAGGCAGCAGCACCGGCACCATGATCAGGAGCATAGACAGGCTTTCCAGAAAGAAGCCCATGAACAGAAGAACCAGTCCGACCGCCAGGATAAACAGGCTCGGGTTAGAGATGTTTTCGGTCAGGAAGGCGCTGATCGACTGCGGGATCAGGTACAGTGTGATTGCGTAGGAAAAGACCTTGGCACCCGCCACGATGATCAGAACCATCACGGACGTCTTCAATGACCCTTCTACAGCTTCCTTCAGCTTGGCGAAGTTCATGCGCCCCATCGCAATGGTCATGATCAGCGCGATGACAAAGCCCAGGCCAGCGCTCTCCGAAGGCGTTGCGATGCCGGTGTAGATCGATCCAACGATTGCAACGGCCAGAGCGATGGTTGGCAGTGCCATCAGGGACGAACGCGCACGCTCACCCCAAGTGGCTTTGGGCATGGGTTGGTACGCGCCCGAGAAGCGTGAAAACAGGATGCCGTACACAATAAACGCCGAGGCAAGGAACAGACCAGGACCAACACCCGCAAGGAACAATGTCGGGATCGAGCTTTCGGTAATGACACCATAAAGGATCAACGGGATCGAGGGCGGGATCAGAATGCCGAGCGTGCCGCCAGCGGCCAGCATGCCGTAGACGAAGGGCTTGTCATAGCCGCGCTTAGACATCTCGGGGATGGCAACGGTACCGATTGTGGCGGCGGTGGCCACGGACGACCCGGAAATCGCGGAAAACAGGGTGCATGACAAGATGGTCGCCACACCAAGTCCGCCAGGCCAGTGACCAACCCAGCTTTGCACGGCGGCGTAAAGGTCACGCCCGACGCCACCTTTCAGCAACACGCTGGACATCAAGAGGAACATCGGCACAGCCAGCAGTTCGAAACTGTCCATAGAGCCATGCAAACGCTGCGGAACGGCGACCAACGGCAGGCCTTTCAGGCCCAAGAGGATTACGCCAAGACCGCCGAGCGCGAAGGCAACAGGGGTGCGCAGCAGCAGCAGAGCCATAAGCGCAACGAGAATGAGTACAGCTTCCATTAGTGCGCTCCATCCATTACGTCATCTTCGGGGAGGTCTTCGGTCCAAACGCGATATAGTTGAACGAGCCCTTGGAGCATTAGCAGCGCGCTACCGACCCAAACGGGTGCATGTGTGATCATTTTCGGGGGTGCCAGATAGGTATCGGTTGTGTGTCCAGCCAGAGTTGACTTCAGCCAGATTTGAAATCCGAAATAGCACGCGGTTCCTGCGAAGACGAAAAGAATGACGATTGCGAAGCTCTCAGCATAGCGGCGCCAGATGGAGCGCGGATTGCTTAGGATAAGTTCGATCGTCACCATCTCGCGATGCTTCAGCACGTAGGCCGCAGCAAGATAAACGACCCATACCTGCAGCACGCGGCTGATTTCATCGACCCAAATTGTGGGCGCGTTAAAAACGTAACGCATGACGACTTCGAAAGTGATGAAGAATCCGATGGCAAAAAGCGTCCAAGCACACAGCTTGCCCGCGAACTCTGAAATGCCGTCGATAAGGCGTAACAACATTGTCCCCTCCCTTGGGTTCAGTCCCCCTGAAAAGGGAACGGTAGGAGCGAACCTAAAACGCTCCTACCCTTAGTTATCAGTTAGTCATTGCAGCTTTAACCGCAGCAACCGAAGCGTCACCGGTGTCACCGGTTTCTTCAACAAAACGGTCGACCACACCGGCAGTCGCGGCAACCCATTCGGCGCGCTGTTCAGCGGTCAGTTCGACAACGGTCATGTTGCCCTTCATCTCTTCGACAATCTGTGCTTCCTCTGCGTAGATTTGATCGCGAAGCTTCTGCTCGACCTCGGCAGCAGCCGCATCGATGATGGCTTTGTGCTCATCCGACAGACCTTCGTAGAAGTCGTTGTTGATCACGGCCACGAATTCGATGGCGCTGTCGAAGGTCAGGGTCATGTGATCCATAACTTCGTGCAGCTTGCGCGATTTCACGGCAGACACGCCGGTCATGCCCACGTCAACGGCGCCCTGCTGGTAGGCCAGGAACTGCTTGGAGCCCGACATAAGCGTCGGCGCACCACCCAAAGCCTGAACGGTCCAGCCGTGGACTTTACCGTAGGTGCGGACCTTTTGGTCTGCGATGTCCGCAGGAACGGCGATGGCCGAGCCATTGTTCAGATAGATATTCCGGCCAAACGCCTGCCACCACAGAATGCGGTTGTTGGTTTCCTTAAGGATCGCCGAGTCGATGGTTGCGCGCAGGTCCGAGCCAGGGGCCACGGCAGCGCGAATGTGCGCCTCGTCCGAGAAGATGAACGGGATTGCCACAACGTCCACGGCGGGAACCGAGCCGGCAAAGCGGCCAATGAAGGCAGATCCTGCCTCAACCGCACCGGAGCCAACAGCGCCCGGAACTTCCTTGTCCTTGAAAAGCTGCGCCGAGGGGAATAGCTGAATCTTCAGATCGCCGCCTGACTTTTCTTCGACAATGCTGGCGAAGTCCTGCCAGTTCTGACCCAGAGAATGGGTTTCGGGCAGCTGCAGCGTGACCCGGATGGTTTCGGCCGCCGCCACAATTGGGGTAGCAGCCAAAGCAAGTGCGGTCGCCGCACCCATCAGCAAGTGTTTCATGTTTTCCTCCCATGAAGATCCAGTATGGTGATTAGACCATAATGAAATGTTCTGGGAATTGGTAACGATTTAGCGCTCAAAATCGCCCCTGATAGTGACACTGTTCCATCGAATCGTCTTATGGTAGGATGGATATGTCAATTCTTCACCAAGGGCGTATAACAGTCACTCCGAGCACGCAGTTTGCGAAGAACAGTAGGAGCAACGATGGACGATGCCGACAAACGGATCCTAAGAACCATTCAAAAGCAACCCGAGCTCACGATGCGCGAACTGGGTGAAGCAACAGGATTAAGCCACACCCCTTGCTGGCGGCGCTTGAACCGCCTCAAAGACGAAGGTTACATCGCTGAAAAGCGCTATGTTCTCGATGCCAAAAAACTTGGCTTTGAAATCGTTGCCTTCTGCCTCGTCCAGCTAAAAGCGCATTCGAGGGAAAGCCTGGAAGAGTTTGAGAGCCAGGCCAACAAGGTGCCGGAAGTCGTGCAATGCTACTCTGCAACGGGTGACCAGGATTACATTCTCAAGGTCTTGGCGCGCAGTGTTCAGGATTATGAAGAGACCATTAAGCACAAGCTTTTGGAACTGCCAAATGTCGGCGCCATACGAACCAGCCTTGCCTTGAAGGAAGTCAAGAACTCCCCTGACGTTCCGGTGTAAAGCCGAGTTCTCAACAAAGGGGACAGTTCTTTGCCCTATGGAAAACTAGTGGTGACATCGTTTCACCAAAACGAAAGTTCTTAGGATGGCAGCCTAAGAACACCCTAAAGTGACGCAAAACTCGCGACAAGGTCACCCCCCGCTTCCCCTACCATTTTGCGAAACTGAACGGATCAAGCACTGGCTGGTTTCGTTCAAACATCGTTTGGCCGACGACTGTTGTCTCGCGCTTTTGGGGGGGAGTCCATTGAGCATCGAAATCTCACTAAATGACAAATACACGGCAACCGATGGACGTGTCTTCCTGTCAGGCACCCAGGCGCTTGTGCGTCTGCCGATGGTTCAGATGCGTCGGGACCGCGACGCAGGGCTAAATACCGCTACGTTCATTTCGGGGTATCGCGGCTCACCCCTTGGAAGCTATGACCTGCAGCTTATGCGCGCTAAGAAGTTTCTTGATCCGCTCAACATCGATTTCCAACCTGGGCTGAACGAAGACCTTGCGGCCACCGCAATTTGGGGATCACAGCAGGTTCACCTGTCCGAAGGAGCGAAGAGGGACGGTGTTCTTGGTCTATGGTACGGGAAAGGTCCGGGTGTCGATCGGTCCGGCGACGCGCTGAAACACGGTAACGCCGCGGGCAGTTCGGCCCATGGCGGGGTTCTGGCCTTTGCCGGGGATGACCATACCTGCAAATCCTCTTCGATCCCGCACCAGTCCGACCACGCCTTCATCTCGGCCTTGATGCCGATGCTCTACCCATCTTCGATCCACGAGTTTATCGAGATAGGCCTTTTGGGCATCGCCATGTCGCGCTATTCGGGGTGCTGGATCGGATACAAGGTGATCTCCGAGACGGTCGAAACAACCTCTGTGGTCGACCTGAGTCAAGAGAGCCGCCAGTTTGTGCTCCCGCAAGATTTTGAGATGCCCCAAGACGGGCTGAACCTGCGCTGGCCCGATGCGCCGTTGGCTCAGGACGAACGGCTTCAAGAGCAAAAAGGATATGCAGCCATCGCCTTTGCCCGCGCGAATGGTGTTGACCTTGTAACGATGGATAGCCCGAAGGCGCGGTTTGGCATTGTTGCCTCGGGCAAGGCCTACGAAGACGTCGTTCAGGCGCTGATCGATCTGGGGATTGGGGAAACCGAGCGCGAGGTCATTGGCCTACGGCTCTACAAGGTACGGATGCCCTGGCCGCTGGAGCCGGAAGGCATTCGCCGTTTCTCGGAAGGTTTGGAAGAGGTGTTGATCGTCGAGGAACGGCGCGAGATCATCGAAAATCAGATCAAGCAGCAACTGTTTAATTGGCGCTCAGACGTGCGGCCTCGCATTGTGGGCAAGTTCGACGAAGAAGACCGTCCCTTTCTGGCCCTGTCAGCAGGCCTGAATGTGAGCTCGGTCGCGCGCGCCTTGGCTGACCGCCTGCTACGGCTGGACCTGCCCGAAGGACTGGCGAACCGGATCAGTCAGAAGCTCAACGTTCTTGAGCACCTTCAGGCTGAAGGTCAGAAACATCAGGCCCCTGTGTCGCGCTTGCCGCATTTTTGCGCCGGTTGCCCGCATAACACTTCGACCCGCGTGCCCGAAGGCTCCAAGGCCATGGCCGGGATCGGATGCCATTTCATGTCGCAATGGATGGATCGGAACACCGAAACCTTTACCCATATGGGCGCCGAGGGTGTCCCGTGGAGCGCGATCGGACGGTACACAGAGGAAAAACACCGTTTCGTTAATCTTGGCGACGGCACCTATTTCCATTCGGGTACCCTCGCCATCCGCGCCTCTGTCGCTGCCAAGTCGAACATCACCTACAAAGTGCTGTACAACGATGCCGTGGCGATGACGGGCGGGCAGCCCCACGACGGCGAGCTGACGCCGCAGCAGATCACACACCAGCTGCACCACGAGAACGTCCACAAGATCTATCTTCTGTCGGACAAGCCTGAGCTTTATCCGGCTGCTGACCTCGCGCCCGGCGTGATCGTCAAACACCGCGATCATATCGACGCGGTGATGGAAGAGCTGCGCGAAATCCCTGGTGTCACCGCTATCGTCTTTGTCCAAACCTGTGCTGCTGAGCTCCGCCGCCGCCGCAAGCGCAAGCTGGCCGATGATCCGGACATGCGCCTGTTCATCAATCCGGCGGTTTGCGAAGGCTGTGGTGATTGCTCCAAGCAGTCGAACTGCGTCGCCATCGAGCCTAAGGAAACGGAATTCGGCCGCAAGCGTCAGATCAACCAATCGGCCTGCAACAAGGATTTTTCCTGCCTCAAAGGCTTTTGTCCGTCGTTTGTTACCGTGCGCGGCGGCAAGCTGAAAAGGCGCGCTCCGGTGGAAACCCCGGATTTCTCGGGCTTGCCGCAACCGCAATTGCCGGATCTCGACCAGCCCTGGAACATCGCGGTCACGGGTGTTGGCGGGACAGGCGTTCTGACCATTGGCGCGTTGCTTGGCATGGCCGCGCATATCGAGGGCAAGAACCCCCTGATCATGGACATGGCCGGACTGGCCCAGAAGGGCGGCGCGGTGCTGAGCCATATCCGTATCGCGGCAAAGGACCATCCCGTGCGGTCTCCGCGGATCGCCAATGGCGGTGCGGATGTGTTGATTGCGGCGGATGCGGTCGTCGCGGCGTCCAGTGACGGGATCACCCTGTGTTGCTCTGAGCGCACCCATGCTGTCTTCAACGCCAGGGTCACGCCCGTGTCGGATTTCGTCCGCATCCGCGATTTCGATTTCCAGGCCGCCGCGGTGGAACGCACCGTTGAAAAGTCGGTGCGGTCAAACGAGCATTTCCACAATTTCTCGGAAATTGCCCTGGCTGTGGCAGGCGACGAGATCGCCGCCAACATCATGATGCTGGGCTATGCGTGGCAGAAGGGCCTTGTGCCGCTTGGTCTTGACGCCATCGAACAGGCGATCCGACTGAACGGCGTCGCAATCGAAGCGAACCTGACGGCGCTGAACTGGGGGCGGATGCTGGCCCATGATCCGGAGTTCGTGGGCTCCAAGCTTCAACCTGAACCGGTAGTGACCCAGTCGAGCATGAGCCTTGAGGACCTGGTCGAACATCGCAGCGCCCATTTGGCTAAGTACCAGAACGCCGGTCTGGCATCTCGGTACCGGGCACTGGTCGGGAAGGTACAAACCGCAACTGGCGACCATCCGGACGGTGACGCCCTGACGCGGGCCGTGGCGCAGAACTATGCCAAGCTGTTGGCTTATAAGGACGAATACGAGGTCGCACGTCTTTACTGTGATCCGGCGTTCAAGGCGGCGCTGACCGATCAGTTCGATGGGAACTACCGTATCGCCTTCAACCTCGCGCCACCGCTTCTGTCCGGCACCGCTCCGAATGGACGCCCCAAGAAACGTGAATTCGGGCCCATTGCCCTGCGCTTATTTGGTCTGTTGGCAAATCTGAAAGGACTGCGCGGCACTGCGTTTGACCTGTTTGGAAAGACAGCGGAACGCCGGGCAGAACGCGCCTTGATCGAAGAATTCGAAACAGATGTGGCCCTTGTGCTGGATCGCCTGACCACGCTGCCTGCCGGTCTGGCGCTGAAGCTGCTGTCATCCGCTGACGAAATCCGTGGCTTCGGCCCCGTCAAGGAAGAGGCAATGGAGGCCCACGCCACGCGGCGCACTGAACTGATCAAGCAAATCGAAACTCAATCCCAAAAAACCATCGCCGCCGAGTGAGGAGGACTAGCCAATGTTTAATGCATCCATGAATTTCGACCTCGGAGAAGACGCAAACGCGCTTCGGAAAATGGTTCACCGCTGGGCACAGGAACGGGTCAAACCGATGGCTGCCGAGATCGATGAGAAGAATTAATTTCCTGCTGAACTTTGGGAGGAAATGGGCGAACTTGGCCTTCTCGGGATTACCGTCCCCGAACAGGATGGCGGCGCAGGGATGGGCTATTTGGCGCATGTTGTTGAGGTGGAAGAGATTGCGCGGGCCTCGGCCTCTGTGTCGCTAAGCTACGGCGCGCACTCCAACCTTTGCATCAACCAGATCAAGCTGAATGCCAATCCAGAGCAGAAAGCAAAATACCTGCCCGATCTGATCTCGGGCAAATCTGTTGGGGCTCTGGCGATGTCCGAGGCGGGCGCAGGCTCGGATGTTGTTGGCATGAAGCTTCGGGCCGAGAAAAAGAACGACCGTTTTGTTCTGAACGGCAACAAGTTCTGGATCACCAATGGCGGAGAAGCAAACACGCTGGTGGTCTAACCTCGACCGCTCGAACCTCCAACGTTTCCTCGTCGACCCCTATGTGTATCTTACGCCAGATGCGTCGTTTGGGGCCGCCATGCTTGCGGGCGTTCCATTCGCCTTCACCCTCAGCTTTGATGCCTGTGCTATCAACCAGAAGGTTCAGCGGGCCGGTGCTGCCACGATACGACAGGTCCACGTTCAGCGTCCTCTGGCGGCGGCACAGCGTGCTGAAATCGGGAACTGCCCAGTCCAGCCCGACCAACTGCAACAAGCTTTCCACAAAGCCTGTGGTCTGTCGGAGCGGCAGGTCAAACAGCACCTTGATCGTCAGGCAGGTTTGGATCGCAGCATCGCTAAAGCTGTGTCGTCGGCCGCGCTTGCCGCTCGGTGGCGGAACCCAGACCATATCAGGGTCGAACCAAATCGACAGCGACCCTCGCCGTCTCAACGACTCATTGTAAGATGACCAATTCCTGGTCTTGTATTTCGTGGGGGCCCAACTGCTCATGGCGCACAGCTATCACGCTGGATTCACACAGTGAATCCGTCAACCGATTTGTGCAACAAAGCCCCACAAGCCTCTTTTTGGCTTTGGCAAAAGTTCTGCTTGTGAGTTTGTGGGACCGCTTTGCTTTGCCTACTGTTAATTTTTTGCCCAGTTTTTCTGATCAAACCTGTACAAGATCATCAGGTAGAAGGACCGCTTCTCTAATTGGGTGTTTGGGTCAAGCTCGTTTTCCTTGTTTATTTTGGTTCATTGTCGCTCATCCGAGTCACGCTTCTCTTCGCAGTCTTGTTGATGCCGCGATAGCACCGCTGCACGCATATGTCGGATCGGCAGTGGAGAGCCTTGCTTAGAGACGCGCTTCAAGGTGCGCAGCAGCCATTTTCGGCTTCTTCCACAGACCTCGTCCGGTGAGGGACGACCCCGTCAGGTTAGGTGGTTGGCGTATCAAATCATGCTGTGCCCTCCACCTGTGCCGGACGGAATTCTGTGCCATCTGCCCACATCCGGTGGAGCAAAACGGCGAGTTTGCGGGCGACAGCAACGACAGCACGACGGCGGCCTTTGGTGCGGATCAGCCTCATGCCCCAGGATTTGATCTGCGGCCCGGCCATCGTGCGCATCAGAAGCGCATTGGCCGCTGCGTAGAGCGTCGCACGGACATCTCGGTCGCCTGCCTTCGATATGCGGCCAGGATTGTCGTGTTCACCCGACTGATATCGTCGCGGTGTCAGTCCAAAATGCGCGGCAACCGTGCGGGAGCGCTTGAAGCGAGCAGGATCATCGACAGCAGCCTTGAAGGTCAAAGCGGCAATAGGGCCGACACCCGGCACAGTCATCATGCGCATGCATACGTCATCGTGGCTTGCCGCGCGTTTGACCCGCCGGTCAAGTTCCAGAAAGTGCTGATACAAGATGAGCCGCGCATCAAGGAGTGGCACCAGCGCATGTGCCAAAACATCGTCCATTTCGATCATAGGTCTGACAATGCCGTCAAAACTGCCATGCTTCACAGTCTTGGGCAGGCGGATCCCGAAGATCTTCAGCAGCCCCCGTACCTCATTGGCAAGATCAATCGTTTTGTTCAGCAGCGCTTTGCGAGTACTAAGCAATGCCCGAACACCATGGGCTTCACGGCTCTTCATGTGGACTGGGCTGAACCAGCCAGTGCGCAGGATTTGCGCAATACCACGCGCATCGTTCTTATCCGTCTTGTTGCGCATGGCCGACAGCGCGGCGTTCACTTGACGCGCTTCCATGCATACAACGTCAAAACCTTCTGCTTTGAGGCCGAAGTACAAATGCTGACTCATGGTGCCTGCTTCAAAGCCGACCCGTTCAATCGGATATGGAAAAACGGCAAGGCACTCTGCGATTTCTTTGACCTGACAAAGCAGTTCCCGCTCCAACAGCACCGCCCCTTTGGTATCGACGATACAAACCGCACACGACCGCAGCGACACATCTAAACCAGCATAGTATTCCATCATCTATCTCCCTTGTTCACAGCTATGCTGTGATCCTATCGGGAGCTCGACCTCAGAACAGAGGGCAGCCCAATTACGCATGCTCAGAGCCCAACTTTCACAGATGCTGCGCGGTGTTCGAAGGTCGGCTTAGCTAGTTTGGGACAGCGCGACAGCTTGATCTAGAAAGCTCTTGCAGGTTCTGGTCTTTATATCGTCAGCACTGTGAAGTTTAACGTGCCGTCTAAACTTTCCAGTCCCTTCCAGCACACCGTCCGGGTCTTCGAATTGGACACCATTGGCAAACTCAAATGACACGTAATCGGCATAGACGTAGAAACCGCCAATGCGGCTTTTTGGGTTGTCTGTTTCAAGTTCGACCACTGTACCGCCATACATCGGTCGCAGGCTAGCATCAGGTGCCAGCTCAATTATCATTTCTTCCAAGCTGTCGGTGATCTTCGCTTTCGTCGCGTCGTCCATATCACGCCGAACCTTGGATGGGAGAGGCAATCTCGACGATACAGCCGTCCAGATCGCGGACATAGGATACTGTCTGCCCCCATGGCTTTTCGCTAGGAGCGCTGACTGGCTGGCAACCCTCTGACAGTGCTCGCTCATAAGCGGTTGCCACATCATCCGTGACAAAACAGATTTCCCATGCAGCGGCGGGTCCTCCTGGGTTATTCGGCAAGATGGCCAGACCGTTCATCTCGGCGGCTTCGGTCCCTGCAAAAGCTAGGATTGTATCACCTGTTTGCATCTCTCCATAGAGATTGCTTTCGTGAATAAAGCGTTGTTTGAGCCCGAAGGCGGCTTCGTAGAATGCGACCGTTTTGGGCACATCTGCTACATAAATTATTGTGTATCCGAGTTTCATCAGATGATCGTATCCCACCCCAACATGTGGGTCTTGAATAAATCGGACCTATTTGGAGGGGATGTCTGGCAATGACAAGTCTGTTGGAATCCCGCTTGGTGTGAACCCGCCAAAACGGCGAAAGGTACGGGCCATATGCGCATGATCTGAATACCCACCTTCGAACGCGGCGGCGCTGATCGGAACATTACCATTAGTGACCAATTTGAGTGTGCGATGGAACTGTATAAGCTGTGCGTAGGTCTTGGCAGAAAGACCAATATTGCGGCGAAAGAGACGGTTCAGATGCCGGGCAGTACATGAAACGAATTGCGCCAATGCATCAATGCGAAGCCGTCCGCCAGACGCGTGAAGTATGTCAATTGCACGCGTAAGTCGCTGCTCGACATCAGGCCAATTTTGGGAGGGGATAATCTGCGCCAAAGCATCGAGCGTCAGGGCTGCCCCATGAAGCGCGGCGAGGGAAGGTAAGCGATCCAGCGCTTCCGGTCCCCTCAAGACGCTGTCAGGCGCATTGCGCAAATCATCTTGCCACAATGCCGCGCCATGTTCTGGGCGTAGGCGGATGCCAAACCACTGGTCGCCTGTATCGTAATCAACACGATAAGGCTGTGTCGCGGGTCCAGTGATGATCGGCGTAACTTCATCCGGTGTGCTGGCATGGTTGCGCACAATGATATCGCAACGCCCATCCGGCAGAATGACGGCACTGCCGGAAGTGCATGCAGAAAACGACCATATCGCCTCAATGCGACGGGCCATTTTAGGCGTATCTAGTGCTTCATTGTAACCAATGGGTATCGGAATGAGAGACGTTCCTCAATGTGAGCTGTCTCAGTAGTGTTACTCATTCCTTACAGCCCTGCCAGTAACAATTAAGCAGCCATTAGCGCAGTTGCAGCGAAAGAGCGTTTTGTCCCGCTCTGCCGACCTTGACCTCCTGCCTCAGTACCGGTTTGCTGTGCTGGTGCGGAGAACGGCGGCAGAGAGCCCTCAGTAACGGATGCTGCAGTTTGCATGAATGTCGGCTGACGAAGGGCAACCAAAAACCTTCAACAACCACTTGGGTTTTGAACTGGGTTTTTGGCAGCGGAAAACTGGTCCCTTTTCAGCCGTTCCAAAAAGGAGCGATTTTGGAACCCTCAAGCGAGGCAGTGGCAACCAATGAAAAGGGCCTTGACTTAGAGTGCGCTCAAACACTTAGGGTAGTGAGCGTCTGGATGAGATACAGAATGCTATGAAAATCGGTGAGCTTGCAAAACGCACAGGACTTACGGCCCATACGCTCCGCTATTACGAACGGCTTGGGCTTTTGCCATTTGCTGATCGCGATGCAGGTGGACAACGTGATTATGACGAATCCATCCTTGTTTGGATTGGATTTCTCAAACGCCTGAAAACCACCGGAATGCCAATACGGGAAATGATGCGTTACTCAGAGCTTCGCGCGATGGGGAGCCAAACCAGCCCTGAGCGGTGCGTGCTTCTAAAACTGCATCGCGAACGGGTGCGCACGCATCTGGCCGAACTGGAAGCCTCTCTTCTCGTCCTCGACACCAAAATCGACACTTATGTCGATGCGGACAAAAGGACGCAAAACAATGACAAATCAACCCAAACCTCAAGAAACCAGATTGGAGCGCGGGCAGCGCGCTCTTGATGCCATCGACGGTAAAGCCGGACAAAATGTGATTGACGCGCTGGCCGATATTTCGCCTGATTTCGCCACCTATCTGTTCGAATTTCCTTTCGGAGATATCTATTCCCGCCCAGGGCTTTCACTACGCGACCGGGAGATTGCTACCATAGCGGCGCTGGCCGCTATGGGGACGGCGCAGCCGCAGCTCAAAGTGCATATCGAAGCGGGGATGAACGTGGGGCTTTCGCAGGAAGAGATCACCGAGATTTTGATGCAGATGGCGGTTTATGCTGGCTTTCCCGCAGCGCTGAACGGGCTGTTTGCTGCGAAAGAGGTTTACGCCGCACGCGCCGCAGTGGTTACAGAGGGCGAGGCCTGAGAATGATGCTGCGCCAAGGAGACTTGGCGCAGCCGTCCGACCTCCCAAAAACCACCGTTTGTTGAACTGTTCACCGAACCGGACATTGATGCACGTGCAGTGAAGGTCGGGAAAGTCCGCACACCACCAGTTCGCTGCCACCTTGATTTCGCGCTCGCAGCTAACGTCGGCAATGCGGGATGCGACCGCAGCATCTTGACCGGTCGGTGAAAGGCAGCTCCGGGCCGGTCCTGCCAAGTGTCACCGTTGCCATGCCAATGATGCTGCGATGCATCCGAAGTCTGCTCGCGGCCGCTATGCAGAAAGCCCTTATGAAACTGGTTTCTCTATGCTGCTCATGGCGCGCAGCATATCAAGCTTATTGACTTTTCAGGCTATGGCGACGACCGTCGCGTTGCAGGGTTGTAATCATCTTGTCACTTTGAGCGAGTGGAACACGGACTGTGGAAGACGCACGAAACATCACACAGAATTTTCTGGATTGCCAAGGAGAGGCAACGATATCGGGGGACATCGAGGCCACCTTGGGTTGGTGCAACCTACCTTGTACGCTCGAGAGTTCTCAGGGTCGAACCGTGGCGACGACAGAGGCGGAAATGCGTGCCATTTGCACTATGTTCATCGATAACCTGAAGGCAAAACGGCTGACACACATGGTTCGTCGCTGTATTGAGGCGATGTTCAATGATGACGACACCATCTGCGCGGCCTATGAGACACGATACATCAGAGACGGGCATCAGCTGGCAGAAGAACCCTATACCGGATTTGTCATTCTGCGCCGTAACCATGACCGATGGAAAATCAGTAACATGCAATTTGCAGGCGGCAACGATAGCCCTGTTGAACTCACGCTGCGGGACTGGGCGCGCGTTAAGGTCAACAATTAGGAATACGAATTACGCCGGCGAACTTTTCGAACCAGCCGCTGAACCAATCTATGGTACCTTGAGCTGTTCGCAAAGCTTGCGGCGCATCTGAAACTACGAACATGTTCTGCATTCAACGGAGCCACGGCGCATGCATTGCTGCGAGCAGCGGGAATGGCAGCAATGCGGGTGCTGCATCGCGGCGTGACCCAAGTAAATGTACGTCCGGAATGGGCCGTGAACGACGGAAAGCATGGTTTTCAATTCGCTGATGTTCTGCGACGCCGAGACTGTCTCTCTTTGAGCCCCTTTTGACCGGAATCCAGCACGGGGATACAAGGGATTAATGAAATGCATTCGACTGGCGGCAGAGCTTGCCGGTCGCGAGGAGTGTGAATGGACAAGAAACCGACAACGGGACAATGCCTTTGTGGCGCTGTGAAATTTCGCATATCAGGCGAGTTCGAGAGCTTTTTCCTGTGCCACTGTTCCCGCTGCCGCAAGGACAGCGGTTCGGCCCATTCGGCAAACCTGTTTTCGTCCAGAGCCAAACTCATCTGGGTTTCAGGCGAGGCAAACATTAAGACGTTTCATCTCCCTGGTTCACGCCACATGAAAAGCTTTTGCTCCGACTGCGGATCCGCACTGCCTATTTCCCAGCCGGAGTTTGGTTTGATTGTGGTGCCGACAGGGTCGCTTGACAGCCCGATCGACATGCTACCCAACGCGCATATCTGCTGTTTCAGTCGCGCGAACTGGGACAACGACCTGACCTCCATCGAAAGGATCGACGGACTTCCCGGCTGAACGCTCGCGCCGATGATGTATGTCAGACAACCAACAGAGATACGGACACGACCATCGGCTTCGTAAGGCGTTGCTGTCATTCGAGGGACAGAGATGCTGCGTGATGCACGAATGTCCAAAATGGCGGGCCGCACCGCAGCATCTGGGTCGGTCGTCGAGAGTCCGCTCTGGGCCGAAAGCGACTTGTTTAGCAACTCATAACGCGGGTCATTTACTCACTAAGCAGCTCGCACTCCGGCCCTTCGGCTCTGCGTTCGAGCTGCGCGTTCGCCAGGGGCGCGCCCCTGGACCCTGGCCGCCTACGGCGACCTTGGGAGACGTCCAACTCTCCCAAACCCTCACGGGGCTTTCAGCCCGAGAAAGGGAGGTTTCGCCCTCCCCTTTCATCCCCACTCGCAGATGGGCACTCGCCGAGCCCCCCTGCACCCCCTGGCAGCCTATCCAGCTGGGACCAAAGAGGGGGCCTTCCCCTCTCTGGACACTCCACGGCAAGGACCATTCGCCATCTGTCCCTGCACCCTTTCCGGCGTCTCCGACGACTAATCCAAGATTGCCGTGGCACACGCTTGCGGCCCTAACCTGCCTTTAAGCCCCTGGCCGACCGCCGCGGTGCAGCTTCACCAGACCGGCCATTCGTCCTTCGCGCAGCATTTGGGGGGGTGAAGGTCGGCGATGCGGACTTTGCCGCCGTTGACCGCATGCATGGCAATGTCTGCTATTGATTTTGAATTGCCCAATCGCTACTAGCAGGCTCCATGTCTCACCCCTGAACCCCACGGAAGTCCGATGTAATCGTTGCACACATATCTCAACCAATTCCCTGGCATTCTATGTCGGGTAGTTTTGTGCGACCAATCGATACATCGTGAGACAGTTATGAATATCTACAAATACCCGCGTACGCGGCACATTGAAGGTTCGCGCCTTCAAGTGGGCGATATGGCGGATGATAAACCGATTAAAGACCTCAAGGGGCAACACCTTGTCGTCGAGGAAAAGCTCGACGGGGCGAACTCAGCTGTGTCGTTTGACACGGACGGAACACTGTTGTTGCAAAGCCGTGGTCATTATTTGACCGGTGGCGGTCGTGAGCGCCACTTTGCTTTGCTCAAAACTTGGGCTGCGGCACATGCCCATGTCCTGCACCCGGTGCTGGGCCATCGCTTCATCATGTACGGTGAATGGATGTATGCCAAGCACACAGTCTTCTACGACCGTTTGCCCCACTACTTCATGGAGTTCGACGTGTTGGACCGTGATACCGGTCAATTCCTCAGCACCATCGCGCGCCGTTCATTGCTCACGGGGTTGCCGATCATGCCGGTGCCTGTGGTGCATGAAGGTGAGGTTACATCCGTTGATCACATGAACGGCATGGTGCGGCCTTCACCGTACAAGTCTGATGCTTGGAGAGATGTTCTGGGGTTTGTAGCGGAGCGGTCGGCGAGTCGTCCGGATATGGTTGATCAGCAAACCGAAGATAGCGATTTGGCTGAGGGGCTGTACCTGAAACAGGAAGATGCGGATCACGTGCAGGATCGGTTCAAGTTTGTGCGGGCCGACTTTTTGCAAGCCATCCAAGCCGCCGATGGTCATTGGCATGATCGTCCGATCTTGCCGAATGCCTTGGCGGATGGTGTTGATATCTTCGCCCCGGTGCTGGGTATTGAGGGTGCGTACGATGCGTAAAACAATGAAGCCGCGCGTCACCCATGATCAACTTTTGTCGCTTGTACCAACCGGCCCGCTTTGGCGGGTCGATTGGGCTGCGATCTGGTCGTTATGGCCTGAATTGACGAAGTTGGACACATGCCCCCAGGACCCAATCCACCATGCAGAAGGCGACGCGGGCACACATACGCGCATGGTAGTTGAGGCACTGGTGGATGATCATGAATGGCAAACACTGCCAAAAGACGATCAGGATTATCTGTTTTGGGCGGCGGTCCTGCATGATGTTGGCAAACCTGCTGTTACCAAACATGAAGACGATGGCCGCATCTCTTCTCGTGGTCATTCAAGGGTTGGGGCCTCCATCGCACGTCAGTTGTTGTGGCATGCTGGATCACCTTATGCTTGGCGCGAAGCCGTGTGCGGGATCATCACACATCACCAACTGCCGTTTTGGTTGATCGAACGCCCTGACCCAAACCGGCTGGCGATTGAAACGTCGTGGCGATGCCGCCCTGACCACTTATGTCTTCACGCTAAGGCCGATGCCTTGGGGCGGGTTTGCGAAGATCAGCAGGCCATTTTGGAGAACGTCAGCCTAGCCGCTTTGACGTTCCAAGACGCGGGGTGCTTGAGCGGCCGTTTCACCTTTGCAAATGACGAAAGCCGCGTTTCTTTTTTCGATCTTGAAGACCGTGATCCGTATTATGCAGCTCATGAGGACTTCCGATGTACAGTCACTGTGATGTCTGGCCTACCGGGTGCTGGCAAAGATACGTGGATAGCTAAGCATCAACCAGATCATCCCGTCGTCAGCCTTGATCTGATCCGCAATGAACTGGGCGTCGCAGCCACCGACAATCAAGGGCGGGTTATCCAAGCCGCCCATGAACGGGCCAGAGAGCATCTGCGGGCAGGCACGGACTTTGTTTGGAACGCCACAAACGTGACCCGGTTGAACCGGTCAAAGGTGTTGCGATTGTTGCGTGACTACGGCGCGAAGATCGTGATCGTCTACGTGGAAGTTGTTCCAGACCAACTTAGGCGACAAAACAAGGATCGGCCGAACGCTGTACCAGAAGGCGTGCTTGATCATCTGGCTCGAAAGCTGGAGCCACCCGAAGCGTGGGAAGCACACCAAGTTTTGGCAACATCTACGTAGGTGGTTATTCCCAGAAGCCGACTTTCGCTGCGACGTAACATCAATGTAGTTTGGGCTCGGAGCGGACCTGCGGCGGCGCACAGAGAGCCGCTGCTCAGGAAGACACCAAGCCATCGGCACTCCCGGCCCTTTGCTGCCTTTCACTTCGTGTGTCTGATGCCGCGGCGCGGCCCGTCAGACCAGCCATTCGCTGCACCTGCAAAAGCCGCACCGGTCTGAACTGGCTAGGTGCGGGACAAAGCACTATTTCGCTGCATATGCATGATCGGTTTCTTTGATGCTTATTGCGGACTTTCGCACAAGAATTTGCGCATCTAGTGGCCGCAATCTTGAAAGTGAACAAAGAGTTCATTGAGAAAACAGTTGGACCACACACGGTCCTAGAGAATGTGATGAAACCAATACCTGCTACGACCCGAAATTTTAGCAGTTGAGAATTGCGCCAATACTCAACTCAGGCCTGATATCTGCATGCTGGCGTTTGGAATGCATTGGTTTTGTGAAAATAGGAGCGTAGCGAAAAATTGATGTCCTACTAAGATGTCCTACTAAAATGGCCGCTAATTGGCGGGCGACTTGGTTGCCAGACGTAGATTTGCTAGTTTTGGTCGCAGAAACGGCGTCCTGATGGAAGACTTTCAGGTAGGTAGATGCTAATCTGGCTTGAAGTCATGCGAACTTTTGCCGTGCATTGACTATGAAAGGGTTAACTGAATGAAAAGACTTGCCCTTGATGCAGCGGACATTCGGATTCTAAGTGCGCTGCAGCAGCATGGGCAATTGAGCAAAGCCAAGCTTGCCGAGATTAGCGGTCTTTCTGCGACACCGTGCTGGGCGCGCCTGGGTAGATTAAAAGCCGGCGGATATATTCGGGGCTATCACGCCGATATTGAGCTGGGTCGACTGGCTGATTTCGCCCAAGTGATTGTGACAGTCTCCTTGAGCCGTCATAGAAAGGCGGATTTTGAACGCTTTGAGGCCTTCATCAACAGTCGCGACGAGATCATAGATTGTATCGCCACCGGTGGCGGGGTCGATTACATCATGAAGGTCATCAGCCCGAGCCTTGCTGCGTTTCAAGACTTGATGGAAGATTTTCATGCCGAAGATCTTGGGATTGACCGCTACATGACTCACTTTGCCACTCGACAGGTAAAATCGGGCTTGCCGAACGTCACAAAATTGGCCGCCGCAAACCCGAAATAGTCAAATCGGCCCAAACGGTTCTGTTATGGCCAGAAAAACGGCCCGCATGGTCCGAGAATTCGGAATCTTCAGACCACATTCGCGGCCTATCCTGGACTACATCTCGCAAAGGTTTTGACAGTCTTTGATCATGAAGATCACGGACAAAACGGGAGGACCTTCCAATGCAAGCAGATGATTTCGGTTTCGGCACACAGATCCGCAAGTCGCCTTATTTTGACGCGACTGTGCGTTGGGGCGCGCAAGGATTTTCTGTCTACAACCACATGTATATCCCGCGTGATTTCGGGGACCCGGAGCAAAACTTCTGGAACCTCGTGAATGAGGCGATCCTGTGTGATGTGGCTGTTGAGCGTCAGGTTGAGATCACCGGTCCAGATGCTGCCAAGTTCATCCAGATGCTGACCTGCCGGGACCTGTCCAAGATGGCCGTGGGCCAGTGCAAGTACATCCTGATCACGAACGCCGATGGCGGCCTTCTGAATGATCCGATCCTGCTACGTCTTGCAGAGAACCATTTCTGGATTTCGCTGGCAGACAGCGACATCCTGCTTTGGGCGCAGGGGGTTGCGATCAATTCTGGCCTTGATGTCACGATTGGCGAGCCTGATGTATCGCCGTTGCAGTTGCAGGGCCCCAAGTCCGGCGAGATCATGCGTGTGCTCTTTGGCGACGACATCATGGACCTGCGCTATTACTGGCTGCGCGAAGTTGAATTGAACGGCATCCCGCTGATCGTGTCCCGGACCGGTTGGTCGAGCGAGCTGGGGTATGAAATCTACCTGCGTGACGGCTCCAAAGGCGACCTGCTGTGGGAAACCATCATGGCCGCGGGTCTGGAATACGGCCTCAAGCCAGGGCACACTTCCTCCATTCGCCGCATTGAAGGTGGGATGCTGTCCTATCATGCCGATGCCGACATGAGCACCAACCCGTTCGAGCTGGGCTTTGACCGGCTTGTCAATCTGGACATGGATGCCGATTTCATCGGTAAGGCTGCGCTGCGCCGCATCAAGGACGAAGGCGTTAGCCGTAAGCAGATCGGTCTGATCATCGACTGTGACCCTCTCGGCGGACCGAACACGACGTTCTGGGAAATCAATTCGGACGGTGAAGCAATCGGTAAAGTCACATCCGCAGTTTACTCCCCACGTTTGGAACAGAACATCGCTCTGGCAATGGTTGCAGCGGAACACGCTAACATCGGTGCTCAGGTCGAGGTCGTCACACAGTCCGGCCCCGTCCGCGCGATCATCTGTGAGCGTCCGTTCTATGATCCGAAAAAACAAATCGCGGCCGCTTGACGCCCTCCCAAACGAAAGAAGACTGACATGTCAGACCTCGCGATCGAGCTGCATTGGCAGCGCGCCACCCCTGTATTGCAAACTGGTGCTTATTCAAACGAACACACCGTGCAATATAACAACCGCTACGACCTGCTTGTGGATTCCGCCCCCGATTGGGGCGGAAATCCGGACAATACAAACCCGGAACAAGCCCTCGCCTCGGCCCTGTCCAGTTGCCACATGATGACCTTTCTCGCTCTGGCCGCCAAAGCAGGTTGGCCCGTGGCCAGTTACCACGACTATGCCGAGGCCCATTTGGGCAAGAACCCCAAAGGTCAGATGTCGGTGACGCGGATTGACCTGCATCCGGTGGTGCGTTTTGACACCGGCTTTTCAGTCAGCGATGAGGACCTGGCACTGATGCAGGACCGCGCGCACCGCTACTGCTTTATTGCGAATACTTTGGCTGACAGTGTCGAAATCAACATTCTTTAGAACCCAAAAGGATTAGCCCCGTGACCACATCCGCCATCCTGCTCAGCAATTTGGACGTAAACGGCATACTGCGCCTGACCTTGAACGATGTAGCGCGCCGCAATGCCTTGTCCGAGGCGATGCTGGCGGAACTTGGCACCGCATTTGCCGATGTAGGGGCTGATCCAAAAGTGAGGGTCATTGTTCTGGCGGCCAATGGCCCTGCGTTTTGCGCGGGTCACGACCTCAAGGAAATGACCGCAGGGCGCGCGCAAGAGGATGGTGGAAAAGCCTATTTTGCACATGTCATGGCGATGTGCGCAGGCGTGATGCAAGGCATCGTGAATTGCCCCAAACCCGTGATCGCGGAAGTGACTGGCGTGGCCACGGCCGCAGGCTGCCAGCTGGTTGCAAGCTGTGATCTGGCGATAGCTGCCGACACGGCGCAGTTCAGCACACCAGGCGTGCATATCGGACTGTTTTGCTCCACCCCCATGGTGGCCCTGTCGCGAAATGTCGCTGATAAACACGCGATGGAGATGCTGCTGACGGGCGATATGACTTCCGCTGTGCGGGCCGCAGAGATAGGTCTTGTGAACCGCGTTGTCGCCCCCGAAGCGCTGCAAGAGGCCACGATGGAAATGGCGCGCAAGATTGCGTCGAAATCCAGCATGACGCTCGCAACGGGCAAACGCGCCTACTATGCGCAACGTGAAATGACGCTACCGGACGCCTACGAATACGCCTCAGGTGTGATGGTCGATAACATGCTGGCGCAAGACGCCGAAGAAGGCATCGGAGCTTTCATCGAGAAGCGCGCGCCCCAATGGCAGGATGTCTGAGCCATGACAACGAACCCCTACAACACGGATCTGGACCGAAACCCGGCAAACCACCAGCCGCTGACGCCACTGACATTTCTGGAACGGGCGGCCTCGGTTTTTCCTGATCACACAGCGATCGTGCATGGCGCGTTGCGGCGCAATTATGGTGCATTCTACGCACGGTCGCGTCAGCTGGCTTCCGCTTTGGCGCAACAAGGCGTCGGGCGCGGTGATACGGTATCAGCCTTGCTGGCCAATACGCCTGCGATGTTGGAATGCCACTACGGGGTGCCCATGTGCGGCGGTGTTTTGCACTCTGTAAACACCCGCCTCGATGCATCGGTGATCGCGTTTCAACTGGACCATGCGATGTCCAAAATCGTCATCGTCGACCGCGAATTCATGCCCTTGATGCAAGACGCGCTTGCGCTGGCAACGGTGAAACCGCTTGTGATCCAATACGACGATGCCGAATTCACGGCGCCTGCAACTGCGACTGATGCGCAGGATTATGAGACCTTCTTGTCGACGGGTGATTCCGACTTCGACTGGCTGATGCCGCTGGACGAATGGGACGCCATTTCGATCAACTACACTTCGGGTACAACGGGCGATCCAAAAGGGGTCGTTTCGCACCATCGCGGCGCCTATTTGTTGGCGCAGGGCAATGCGCTGACGACATCGATGGCCAAGCACGGGGTCTACCTCTGGACGCTGCCGATGTTTCACTGCAACGGATGGTGTTTCCCGTGGACCCTGTCGGCGATCATCGGGACCCATGTCTGCCTGCGTCAGGTGCGGGCAGAACCGATCTGGGCCGCTTTGGCGGATGAGGGCGTCACACACTTGTGCGGCGCGCCCATTGTGATGTCTCTGATGATCTCTGCCCTCGAGGAAGAGAAACGCAAGCTCGATCAAACAGTGCAGTTCTTCACGGCTGCCGCCCCACCACCGGAAAAACTGCTGGCCGATATGAAAACCGCAGGTTTTGATGTGACACATTTGTACGGGCTGACCGAAACCTACGGTCCCGCCGTGGTGAATGACTGGCATCAGGACTGGTCTGATCTGCCGCTTGACGAACAAGCCAAGTTGAAATCGCGCCAAGGCGTGCGCTATCTGCCGCTTGAGGGGCTTGATGTGCTGGACCCCGAAACCATGCTGCCCGTACCACGCGACGGCAAAACCATGGGCGAGGTTATGTTTCGCGGCAACGTCGTCATGAAGGGCTATTTCCGTAATCCCAAAGCCACACAAGAGGCCTTTGCTGGTGGCTGGTTCCATTCCGGCGATCTGGGCGTCCGGCATCCAGACGGCTATATCCAGCTCAAGGACCGTTCCAAGGACATCATCATTTCTGGCGGCGAAAACATTTCGTCCATCGAGGTGGAAGAAGCGCTTTATGGCCACCCTGCGGTCGAGATCGCCGCTGTGGTTGCCATGCCGCATGAGAAATGGGGCGAAACGCCCTGTGCCTTTGTGGAATTGGCCAAGGGCCAAACCGTGGATGCCGCCAGTTTGCGCGCATGGTGCAAAGAGCAGCTTGCACCCTACAAGGTGCCCGGGCAGTTCGAATTCATGCCGATCCCGCGCACGTCTACCGGCAAGATCCAGAAATTTATCTTGCGCGAACAAGCCAGAGATATCGCACAGAACGCAACTGCAGATCACATGTCTCCGGCTCAATAAGCCGGAGCTTTTCTGAGCCTGTCAGGATGGCAAACCCTCGAATTCTGCACTTACAGGCTAGGAACACCCAAAAGCACACTCCCACCGCAACGCAGATTTTGTTGGGGGGCTGACCCATCGCGCACTGAATAGCTGCGAGATTCGCTTATCAGACATTCGAGCAGGTTGCAGCATTTGGTAACTCAGGGCTCTCTACCGCCGTTCGCTGCATCTTTCACCAATGGCGGCTCTGACGCAACGGCCAAACTTTGCAAAGTGTGCAATCTGCGCATTGCTGCCCTTGATGGGGGCCGCAGCACCGAGAGGCGGCTGTTTGGCAGCTGAATGGCTGCTTTCGCCTTCCCGATGCATGACCCGAGCACTTGCAGCTAAGGTCCGTTTTCCGCCCTCCTCCCCGTCGCGTGCCAAATTTGACGAGAGGGTTTCCCTCTCGCCGCTCTCCCTGTTCTTTTAGCCTCCCGTTTTGCTGCGCGTTTTTTGTGACGCGCAGCAAAACGGGAGGCCTTTTAGGTTTCCAAAGCTGGTGTCGATTTTCAATCACATCAATGGAGACCCCAGATGTATTACTCCCCCCAATCCTTCGTGCCGGACTTCGACTGGAAAGGCCTCGTCGAGCGCGGTGACGTTGTTCTGTTCGCATTTCCGATCAGTGAGGACCCCACAACCCCAGCGGCATCCCCCAAACTGCGCCCCTGCCTGGTTCTCGATGTCTTTGAGCTGAATGGCATCAAATTTGTCGAACTCGCCTACGGCACCTCCGCCCGCACCAAGGCCAACAGAGGATATGAGGTCCGCGTTGGACACACTGCCTCCTGCCACGCGGCGGGGCTGGATCGGCCCTCCCGCTTTGTCTGCGCGCGCCGTGTGATCGTCAGCGTCAACCACCCCGGCTTTGAGGGCAGCGAGGAGCGCGGCACCCTGATCGGCCGACTTGATGCGCCGCTGGTGGACCGTATGAACGACGTGCGCGCCCGCCTGCAGGCCAAGGCAGACATCCAGGCCGAGACCCGGCGGGAGCGTTGGGAGGAACAGGCGCGAAGGCTACGCGAAGAGCGCGGTTTCCTGGAGCGGAACCGCGCATCTCGCGCAGCCATCACCCTCAAATCCAAAGGAGGTCTCGTATGACCCACCAGTTTCTGCCCATTACATATGACAATATCGAAGCCATCGCCGCGGCAGGTTTCGCAAAATCCCGTGACTGCATCACAGCGATCCGGATGGACGTGCTGCACAACATCCAACCGCTGGAACGTGTCGGCTTTGAGCGGCTGATCAAGCTGATTGAGGCCCGCCAGATCTTCAAGCCAGAGATCCTGGAGGAACTGGACGTGCAGATGGATTTCCTCACCCGGGAGATCGACAAGGGCACGACCGTGCATCAGCACCGCGACTATGATGAGTGCAACGTTTCCGAACCAGCCTGCTGGCAGGAGACGCGCACAACGGCGCGCGCGGATGAACTGGGCCGCGCGATGATCATGTTCTTCGAGCTCTACGAGACCTTGCAAGCCGTGCATGACCTGATGCACGCGCAGGAGGCGCTGGACGCGTTGTGTCAGAGCCTCTGATTTACAGAGACACGCGGGCTTAGACACCCCGCGTCAGGCGCGCTGGCGAACCTTCTGCTGCTACAGATGTCGGCGCGCCGCCCAAACAGAGACGCCCGCACAGATCATCTCTGTACGGGCGTAAACGACCAACCGTAGCAGGCCACCGATCTCATCGTGTTGTTGGTTCTTGTGTGTCCACAACCGAAGGAGAAGCGAATGACCCTCACAAATCTGATCGACCTGATTGCCGAAGTCGCCGCCAAGCGGGCCACCCAGGAGGGCGGAACGAAGGAAGAAACACCGAACGCAGTGATCTTTATCATAGAGCCGATTTTGACGGGATTAAGGCAAGCCGCACCACAGATCACTAAACTTGTATTTGTATCATCTTTCTGGCCACGGCAGTTTTGCGACTCAAGGAGATTCTGAATGACTGACAAACCCCGCGTCGCGATTTATGCGCGCTACTCCTCGGACATGCAAAACCCCAAGTCCGTCGATGACCAGTTCAGTGAATGCCGCAAACACGCAGAACGCAGCGGATATGAAGTGGTCAAAGAATACGCCGATGCCGGTTTGTCCGGCGCGCTGCGGGATCGCCCGGGGTTTCAGGAGCTACTTGCCGCGGTCCACGCGCGATCCTTTGACATTGTCTTGTTCGAACACGTCGACCGCCTCGGGCGCGACCTGGAACGGGCCTCAAACTTCTACAAAGCGACCACCTTCGCAGACATTGAGCTTCATCAGTTGGGCAAAGGTAAGCTCGGTCTGCTCGACATTGGCATTATGTCCACGATGGCACAGATATTTCTTGAAGACCTCGCCCTCAAAACCCGGCGCGGACTGCGCGGGAAGTTTGAACGTGGCCAGAGCGCAGGCGGCAGATCATATGGATACGCCCTGAGCATTGGGCCGGACGGCATAGCCAAAAAAGGCCAGCTCACAATCGACGACAACGAAGCGGCGATCATTCGCCGGATCTTCACTGACTATGCGTCAGGTGCCTCACCGATCAAAATCGCTGCGCAACTCAATGCAGACGGCATCCCCTCACCGGCCGCCAATACCAAACGCATAACCCGTGGACATTGGAAGCAAAACACCATCAACGGCAACCCCACCCGGGGGACAGGAATCCTGAACAACGAGCTCTATATTGGTCGCCGGATTTGGAACCGCCTACGCTATTCCAAACACCCCGAGACCGGCAAACGGGTCTCACGCCTAAATCCCGTGGAAGACTGGGAGATCCAAGAAGTCCCCGACCTGCGGATCATCGACCAAGAGCTATGGGACGCCGTCAAAGCTGTGCAAGCGGGGCACAGAAAGGTGCGCAGCACCACACCCGCCACGGACAAGAAAGGCCTCTCTGTTGGGCAATCATTACGGCGGCGCAAATACTTGCTGTCCGGGTTAATGACCTGCGGCCAGTGCGGCGGCAATCTCACCGTGGCAGGCAGCGGCAAGGCGCGACGCTATTATTGCGCCAACGCCAAGGAGAAAGGCGCATCAGTTTGTAGCGGTATGCGCGGCCTCAAAGAAGAAGACGCAGCCACCTCCATCCTCTCGGGCCTCAAATCTGGTCTGATGCGGGACGAAGCCTATGCAGAGTTTCGGGAGAAGTTTCTGGCGCGCAAGAAAGGTGAAGAGAAAGAACGCGATGATTTGCTCCGGCTCCATAGTCAGGCTGTGCGCCAGCTGGAGTCCCGGCACGCAAACCTGATGAAGGCGGTTGAGGATGGGGACTATTCTGCCCCTGTCATCGCCCAGCTCAACAAGGTGGATGCTGAACTGACCCAAGCACGGGCCAAACGGGACGCCGCAGCCCCAGAACCCATCTTCTTGCCCCAGGACCTCCCTGCCCTTTACCGCGCGCATATTGATGATCTGGTGGGCACCCTATCAGACGAGGGCGTCTCTGGGCGTGCCAGCGAAGAACTCCACCAAATCATTGATACTGTTGTTGTGACCTGGGACGCGGATGCGAAGCATCACGCGCTTGAGCTTCGTGGTAAGCTATTGGAGATGCTGAACATAACAAAGCCCGCCTTAGGGGCGGGCTTGGATATTAGCGAGTGTTCGCTGAATTTGGTTGCGGGAGTAGGATTTGAACCTACGACCTTCAGGTTATGAGCCTGACGAGCTACCGGGCTGCTCCATCCCGCGACAGTTATGATGTCCTATCGCTTTTCTACTTGAGGACGATTTGTCCTAGTAGTTAGCGTTAATGTTATCGTTTTTGAGATTTTGGATTTTACTAGGTTTGGCAGTGACCTACTCTCCCACGCCTTAAGACGCAGTACCATTGGCGCAAAGGCACTTAACTTCCGGGTTCGGGATGGGACCGGGTGTTTTGCTCTCGCTATCGCCACCAAACCAAGAAAAATCCAAATCCGATATCTTTGCGAAGCAAAGTATCGCGCGGCAGGCAGCGGTTTTGATTTTAAAACCGCATTGCCGCACGTCAGTTATGTCACCTGGTGGTTTCACAACTGATATCGGAAGAAACAATCAACATTAAGTCCAAGTCCTGTGGTGCTTATTTGGTTCTTGGCTGTCTATTACTAGATCAGATCAAGCCAATCGGGCGATTAGTACCAGTCAACTGAACGTGTTACCACGCTTACATCTCTGGCCTATTGACGAGGTGGTCTACCTCGGCCCTCAGGGATACCTTGTTTTGAGGGGGGCTTCCCGCTTAGATGCCTTCAGCGGTTATCCTGTCCGAACATAGCTACCCAGCACTGCCGTTGGCACGACAACTGGTCCACCAGTGGTTCGTTCACCCCGGTCCTCTCGTACTAGGGGCAACTCCTCTCAAGTATCCTACACCCACGGCAGATAGGGACCGAACTGTCTCACGACGTTCTAAACCCAGCTCACGTACCTCTTTAAACGGCGAACAGCCGTACCCTTGGGACCTGCTCCAGCCCCAGGATGAGATGAGCCGACATCGAGGTGCCAAACACTGCCGTCGATATGGACTCTTGGGCAGTATCAGCCTGTTATCCCCGGCGTACCTTTTATCCGTTGAGCGATGGCCCTTCCACTCGGGACCACCGGATCACTATGGCCGACTTTCGTCTCTGCTCGACTTGTCAGTCTCGCAGTCAGGCTGGCTTTTGCCATTGCACTCAACGAGCGATTTCCGACCGCTCTGAGCCAACCTTCGCGCGCCTCCGTTACGCTTTAGGAGGCGACCGCCCCAGTCAAACTACCCGCCACGCAGGGTCCCGGATCCGGATAACGGACCGCGGTTAGACATCAAGAGTGCGAAGGGTGGTATCTCAAGGGAGGCTCCACCGAGACTAGCGTCTCGGTTTCGATGCCTACCACCTATCCTGCACGTCACAATCCTGATGCCAGTGCGAAGCTGTAGTAAAGGTGCACGGGGTCTTTCCGTCTAACCGCGGGAAGCCTGCATCTTGACAGGCAATTCAATTTCGCTGAGTCGATGTTGGAGACAGCGGGGAAGTCGTTACGCCATTCGTGCAGGTCGGAACTTACCCGACAAGGAATTTCGCTACCTTAGGACCGTTATAGTTACGGCCGCCGTTTACCTGGGCTTCAATTCAGAGCTCTCACCCCTCCTTTTAACCTTCAGGCACCGGGCAGGCGTCAGACCCTATACGTCGTCTTGCGACTTCGCAGAGCCCTGTGTTTTTAATAAACAGTCGCCACCCCCTGGTTTGTGCCCCCGGATTCCACTTGCGTAGGACCCGGGCCTCCTTCTCGCGAACTTACGGAGGTATTTTGCCGAGTTCCTTCAACATCGTTCTCTCAAGCGCCTTGGTATTCTCTACCAGTCCACCTGTGTCGGTTTAGGGTACGATCTTATAGAGGGGCTATTTCCAGGAACCGCTCAGCTGCTCATTCAATCCAATAAGGATGAACAACACCTGCGATCCGTCACCACCTCATGGCCCAGGAATATTAACCTGGTTCCCATCGACTACGCCTTTCGGCCTCGCCTTAGGGGTCGGCTTACCCTGCTCAGATTAGCTTTAAGCAGGAACCCTTGGACTTTCGGCGAGAGTGTCTCTCACACTCTTTGTCGCTACTCATGTCATCATTCTCGCTAGTGATCTCTCCACGGGATCGCTCACGCGCCCGCTTCATCGAAAGCTCCGTGTCTCCAATCCTACCGAAGTAGGTAAGGAGACATGGAACTATGTCACACTACGCTCTGCTACCATGCACTATGTGCATCCTCAGCTTCGGCTCATGGCTTGAGCCCCGTTACATCTTCGCCGCAGGACGTCTTAATTAGACCAGTGAGCTGTTACGCTATCTTTAAAAGATGGCTGCTTCTAAGCCAACTTCCTGGTTGTTTTGGACATCCCACCTGCTTTCCCACTTAGCCATGAATTAGGGGCCTTAGCTGGAGGTCAGGGTTGTTTCCCTCTCCACTACGGACGTTAGCATCCGCAGTGTGTCTGCCGTATAGTACTCCCGGGTATTCGGAGTTTGGTTAGGATCAGTAAGACGGTGAGTCCCCATTACCCATCCAGTGCTCTACCCCCCGGGGTATTCGTACGACGCTCTACCTAAATAGATTTCGCAGAGAACCAGCTATCTCCGAGTTTGATTGGCCTTTCACCCCTAGGCACAGCTCATCCCGATCTTTTTCAACAGATGTGGGTTCGGTCCTCCAGTGCATGTTACTGCACCTTCAACCTGGCCATGCCTAGATCACTCGGTTTCGGGTCTGATCCCACGAACTCATTCGCCCTATTAAGACTCGCTTTCGCTGCGCCTACACCTAACGGTTTAAGCTTGCTCGTGAGACCAAGTCGATGACCCATTATACAAAAGGTACGCTGTCAGGCCGCAAGGGCCCTCCAACTGATTGTAGGCGTTCGGTTTCAGGTACTGTTTCACTCCCCTCGTCGGGGTGCTTTTCACCTTTCCCTCACGGTACTGGTTCACTATCGGTCAGTAAGGAGTACTTAGCCTTCGAAGGTGGTCCTCCGATCTTCAGACAGAATTTCACGTGTTCCGCCCTACTTAATACGTCCTATCATGTTTCGAATACGGGACTATCACCCGCTATGGTCCTGCTTCCCAACAGGTTCTTCTCACACTCAAGGCTCGGCTGGTCCCCGTTCGCTCGCCGCTACTAGGGGAGTATCAATTGATTTCCTTTCCTCCGGGTACTTAGATGTTTCAGTTCCCCGGGTTTGCTCTTATAAACCTATGTATTCAGTTCATAAGTACCTGGTTAAGAACATTATTGGCTACCGAAGTAACAATAATGAACTTTCAGGTGGGTTGCCCCATTCAGAAATTCATGGATCAAAGCTTATTCTCAGCTCCCCATGACTTATCGCAGAGTATCACGTCTTTCATCGCCTCTTACTGCCAAGGCATTCACCAAACGCCCTTCTCGCGCTTGATCTGATCCAGAAATAGATAGCCTAAACCATCAGGATCCAGCCGCTGGTAAGTAGCCGGACCACAATCTCTGAACCAAAAAGCATACTTTCCCGCATTTATGATGCGAAAGTCGTTTCACTACTAAGGCTGTGATGTCGGTCGCAGCCCCTTCGCAAAACAAACATCATAAATACAATTGGTTCCAAAACCTTGCGGAATTAGAACCGGGTTAGTGTACTTGACTTGGACAACTCTGTCGTTTCAAACCGGCAGACCCATGGACGTCCGAGGAAACAGACGTGTTCATAAGCTCGCATCATAAACCCGAAGGTCTAATCAGCACCAATCTGAGATCATCCCCACACTCGGGGCGATCAACAGTGTTGTTGATTGTTTCTCTCTTTACGATATCAATTCGTCCAATTGGACGGTTAAGAACTGCGCACAGTGCTTAACGATCTAATTGTTTAATGGTGGAGCCTAGGAGGATCGAACTCCTGACCTCCTGAATGCAAATCAGGCGCTCTCCCAGCTGAGCTAAGGCCCCATCTTAATCCCGAAGGATGAGTGGTGGGTCGAGGAGGACTTGAACCTCCGACCTCACGCTTATCAGGCGTGCGCTCTAACCACCTGAGCTACCGACCCGGTTTTCGATTTGCAAAGCAAATCAAAACCCGTGTGCGACAGGGTATTGCAAAGCAATGCCCGAGAGCAGCACTCAGTGGTTATGTCACCAGGCAGCGCCAGATAACGGCTGCTGCCGCGACTTGTCTGAAGAGATATGAGGACGGCTCGGTCCAAAGGACATCCAGTAGATGCCCCGATGTTGAACAGTTTTGATTACTGTTCATTGCTAAGTGTATCACGAGGAAGAACAAGTTCTTCTTGCTAGATACATCCTTAGAAAGGAGGTGATCCAGCCGCAGGTTCCCCTACGGCTACCTTGTTACGACTTCACCCCAGTCGCTGAACCCACCGTGGTCCGCTGCCTCAAAAGTTAGCGCACGGCCTTCGGGTAGATCCAACTCCCATGGTGTGACGGGCGGTGTGTACAAGGCCCGGGAACGTATTCACCGCGTCATGCTGTTACGCGATTACTAGCGATTCCGACTTCATGGGGTCGAGTTGCAGACCCCAATCCGAACTGAGACATCTTTTGGGGATTAACCCATTGTTGATGCCATTGTAGCACGTGTGTAGCCCAACCCGTAAGGGCCATGAGGACTTGACGTCATCCACACCTTCCTCCCGCTTATCACGGGCAGTTTCCCTAGAGTGCCCAGCCGAACTGCTGGCAACTAAGGATGTGGGTTGCGCTCGTTGCCGGACTTAACCGAACATCTCACGACACGAGCTGACGACAGCCATGCAGCACCTGTCACTTGGTCTCTTGCGAGAAAGCTAGATCTCTCTAGCGGTCCAAGGATGTCAAGGGTTGGTAAGGTTCTGCGCGTTGCTTCGAATTAAACCACATGCTCCACCGCTTGTGCGGGCCCCCGTCAATTCCTTTGAGTTTTAATCTTGCGACCGTACTCCCCAGGCGGAATGCTTAATCCGTTAGGTGTGACACCAACAAGCATGCTTGCTGACGTCTGGCATTCATCGTTTACGGTGTGGACTACCAGGGTATCTAATCCTGTTTGCTCCCCACACTTTCGCACCTCAGCGTCAGTATCGAGCCAGTGAGCCGCCTTCGCCACTGGTGTTCCTCCGAATATCTACGAATTTCACCTCTACACTCGGAATTCCACTCACCTCTCTCGAACTCAAGACCAGGAGTTTACAAGGCAGTTCCAGGGTTGAGCCCTGGGATTTCACCCTATACTTTCTGATCCGCCTACGTGCGCTTTACGCCCAGTAATTCCGAACAACGCTAACCCCCTCCGTATTACCGCGGCTGCTGGCACGGAGTTAGCCGGGGTTTCTTTACCAGATACTGTCATTATCATCTCTGGCGAAAGAGCTTTACGACCCTAAGGCCTTCATCACTCACGCGGCATGGCTGGATCAGGCTTGCGCCCATTGTCCAAGATTCCCCACTGCTGCCTCCCGTAGGAGTCTGGGCCGTGTCTCAGTCCCAGTGTTGCTGATCATCCTCTAAAACCAGCTATAGATCGTAGACTTGGTAGGCCATTACCCCACCAACTATCTAATCTAACGCGGGCCGATCCTTCTCCGATAAATCTTTCCCCCGAAGGGCGTATAAGGTATTACTCACCGTTTCCAGTGGCTATTCCTTAGAGAAGGGCACGTTCCCACGCGTTACTAACCCGTCCGCCGCTCACTCCGAAGAGTGCGCTCGACTTGCATGTGTTAAGCCTGCCGCCAGCGTTCGTTCTGAGCCAGGATCAAACTCTCAAGTTGAAAGCATCTCGCGATGCTATCCTTGACGTTCGAACCTCTGCACATCTCCAATACTCAGGACCGCTTTTGGGGGCAGATCCCTATGTCCACCCGGCTAAGGATTGGACACGTATCGGAAGTCATCTGTTTGATTGTGCTTCAGTTTACAAAAGTAAACAAAAGTCCGTCAAACAGTGAAGCTGACACTAGATCATCGAACAGACCAAATGGCCCACCCTACTAGCGTTGATATACAGACGTTGATCCATCGAAACGAACCAAACCGCCCACATATCTCTTCAGTTATCATCAATGTCAAAGAGCAACACCTAAAGGCCAAAAACAAGGCCACCGCGCCAATTCCTTAGCGCAACCGCCTCATAACATCCTCCAGATGCCCCAGTCTCTCCTGAGCGTCCAGCAGCCTTTCCTGCCAGTCAGCGACCTCTCAGCCGCCCCACCGTGCCGCGTCTCCGCCGCCGGTAGAGGGGGTTCTAAGTATAACCCAGAGAACCCGCAACCCAAAAACCAATCAAATCACAACTTTCTGCAAAAGAAATGTGAAGTAAAAACAAAATCAACCACTTACCACACAAACCACCCCTACACCCACACCCCAAACACCCTCAAAAACAGCCCCCAAAATCCACAAAACAACCAAAATCCAACTTACCCACAACATTACCCACAGACTCACCAAAGGGAATCAAGACAAACAACACAAAGCCCCAGAGAAAAACCCGAAAGAGCTGCACCGGAAAACCAAATGCCTTGTGCGGGAATACAAAAAGAGGCCCGGCTAACAGCCGAACCTCTCAGAGCTTTTGGAAGGACAGCCGCCCCAGGCAGAGACATCAAGCCTTGGCGGCGGTCACCAGGAACTCTACCAGAAACTCTGGCAGGGCCAGTTTGGCCTCACCACAGGCGCGGGCCGGCGCATTGCCCTCGGGGACCCAAGCGTCCCAAACCGCATTCATTTCCTCAAAGTCGGCCATATCGGCCAGCCAGATGGTGGTCTGCAGGATGCGGGTCTTGTCAGACCCGACCTCAGCCAGCAGGGCGTCGATCTTATCCAGGCAGTCCTGGGTCTGCTGGGCCACGCTGGCGCCTTTGGTACCGACCTGCCCGGCGAGATAGATGGTATCGCCATGCACTACGATCTGGCTCATGCGGGCGCCGGTGTGGAGACGGGTGATTTCAGTCATGATTGTATTCCTGGTTGAAAAGAAAAAGCTACGATCGGAGAAGCCCCCGACGCATATCGAAGAGAGGCACCTTCGCAGGAGGTCAGGTCTCGATTATTGCGACAACAGCCACTTACCACTGGCCTGCCGACAGAAGCGACGAGAGGCGTTTACCGTCGCAGCTCCGCCATTGGGGTGAGCCACGTGTTTCAGCGAAACGCAGGCGCCCTGCTTTGCTGTCACGTTGACCACACCATGGGAGCCCGTTTGCGGATTGCTCCACTTGACCGAGCTGCCTACTTTTACCCTCGCATGCTCATACAGCGCGGATTCGGCCGCGCGCATCGTGTCAAAATCGACAGGCGACAGCGGCGATTGGGCTAAAATTCGGCTCAGTGGCTTGGCCGTTGCCGGGACAGAGGCAAATACAACAGATGCGGCAACAACAAGCGCAGGGAAGAAAGCAGCAGATTTGATCATGAGTGTCTTAACCTGAAAGGAAATGTTCAAAACAGCCCCTAAGACCTACGACAAGGCAAGAGCTGACGGGCCCAACATGACGCAAGCCGCCTGCCCTGTCCATCCACCACAGCGCATGGCCAGCGCCTCAGGAGAACTTGCGAAACAGCCGCGTGGTGTCAAAGAGCTCATCAAGGCGATCATAGCGCTCTTTGGTCTTGTCCCAGCTTTCCTCCTGGGTGGCGGCAATCATCGCCTCTAGCAACATCATGGTCGAGATATTCGAATCCCAAGCCGAGGGGATTTCAACCCAGCAATTGAAGGCATGTTCAGCCACCGCAGTCACCGGACTGGCCCATTGATCGGTGATCAGCACCACTTTGACACCCCGCTCGGCAGCCAGCTCAGCAAGCCGTTGCAGGTTGGTCTCGTAGCGGCGCACGTCAAACATCAGCAGGGTATCCCCCGGCTCCATGTCCAACACATAGTGCGGCCAGGTGGCGGAGGAAGAGGTCATATGTGTCACCCGCTGCCGGATCGCCTGAAAATGGGTAAAGGCATAGTCAGCCAGCGCCCGGGTGATCCGACCGCCAACCACATAGAGCCGCGCCTCGGTATTGGCGAGCTGCCGCACAGCCGCATCAAACTGGCCGGTGTCTACATTGGAAAAGGTTTGACTGAGGTTATCGGTCACCGCCTGGGAAAACCGGTTGAGCAAATGCCCCTCTGGCGCCTCGGCAGCCCAGTTTTCGCGCCGCTGTGTCGGCCCCGAAACCTTGGCCTCGAGTTCCTTGAGCAAGGCTTGGTGAAACTGCGGGTAGCCTTTGAACCCCAGCTTTTGCACCATTCGCGCCACAGTCGGCGTGGAGACATCGGCGTTGGAGGCCACAATAGTGATCGAGGCCAATCCAGCCACTGGATAATTCTCCAGCAGCGAATTGGCAAATTTGCGCTCTGACTGGGTCAGCGTTTTATATTGATCCCGGATCAACTCTCGCACGGTGAGCGGCGGTTTGGTCACAGTGGCATCCCTCCTCGGGGTGATCAAAAAACAGGCGGCAAGAGGCACAGTATACCCGAAATACCGCCGCGGTTACCAGTATCGCAGAAATCCCTTCTGAAATAATATTGACAGAAATATTGCTTCGTGAAAAGATTTTTTCAAAACGAGGAGAGATGAATGACGTTGAGCGATTCCCACGCTCCCTGTGCGGCTTACGAAGTGTTCAACGGCACCGGCCGTGGTGAGGCTTTGATCCTGTGCGAGCACGCCAGTCATCACATCCCGGATCGCTACGGCGATTTGGGTTTGGTGGGGGCCGATCGCCAGAGCCACGCAGCCTGGGACCCCGGCGCATTGGCCGTGGCAAAGGCTCTATCTGACGCCCTGGACGCGCCTCTGATTGCCTCGTGCATTTCCCGACTTGTCTATGACTGCAACCGCCCCCCAGAGGCGGCTTCGGCGATGCCGGAGAAATCTGAACTGATTGAAGTCCCCGGCAATGTCGCGCTGACGGATGCGCAGCGTGCGGAACGCGTTGACACGGTTTATCAGCCTTTCATCACTGCGGTTGACCAGATGATCGACCGACGCAAGGCCGAAGGGCTGCAGACCGCGCTGATCACCATTCACAGCTTTACACCAGTGTACTACGGCACCCCCCGCGCAGTGGAAATCGGCATCTTGCACGACAGTGACACGCGGCTTGCCGATGCCATGTTGGCGCAGGCCTCTGCCCTGCCCCAGCGCCAGGTGGACCGCAATGAGCCCTACGGGCCAGAAGACGGTGTGACCCATTCCCTGCAAATTCACGGGCTGGAAAACGGGCTCCCCAATGTGATGATCGAAGTCCGCAACGACCTGCTGCGCACCCCTCAGCAAGAAACCCAGATGGCGGATGAGCTGTTGGCCCTGCTGCGCCCGGCGCTGGCAGCCCTAAAGGCCGAAGGAGGCACCAGTGCCTAAACTTATCCTGCGCTACATTCGCGCCGTGGAGGCGATGAACAGGGTGATTGGCCGTTTTGCCATGTATCTGATCTTTGCCCTTATCGCGGTTCTTTTGTGGTCCTCGGTCTCCAAGACCTTTTTCAACCCGTCGCTTTGGACGCTGGAGATGGCTCAGTTCATCATGGTGGCCTACTACATTCTAGGCGGACCCTATTCGATGCAGATGGGATCAAACGTGCGGATGGATCTGTTCTATGGTGGCTGGACCACCCGGACCAAGGCCTTTGTCGATGCCTTTACCGTCTTGTTCCTCATGACCTACCTGGGCATCCTGCTTTATGGCGCGGTCAGCTCGATGGCCTATAGCCTGGGCTATTTTGGGCTAGAGCCGTTCTCCTTCTTTGGCGATATCATCGTGACCTTCTTTACCGAGGGTCCAAGCGCCGCCTGGGGCAAGATCGGCTATATCGAGCGCAGCTCCACCGCCTGGCGCCCCTATCTGTGGCCGGTGAAATCTATCCTCTGCTTCGGTGTCTTTCTGATGCTGTTGCAATGCCTTGCCGAATTGTTCCGCGATATCGGACGTCTTCGCGGAGTTGAAATCTGATGCCTTATGAATTGATCGCCGTTGTCATGTTTGCCGGCATGATGCTGATGCTGATGACCGGACAGCGGGTGTTTGGCGCCATCGGATTTGTTGGCGCTGTGGCGGGGATGCTGCTTTGGGGCACCGGCGGGGTCGAGATCCCCTTTGCCGCCTCGATGAAGCTGATGAAATGGTATCCGCTGCTGACCCTGCCGATGTTCATCTTCATGGGTTATGTGCTGTCTGAATCCAAAATTGCCGATGATCTTTACCGGATGTTCCACGTCTGGATGGGTCCGGTACAGGGCGGTCTGGCCATTGGCACCATCGGGCTGATGGTGCTGGTTTCCGCGATGAATGGCCTGTCGGTGGCAGGTATGGCCATTGGCGCCACCATCGCCCTGCCCGAATTGCTGCGCCGGGGCTATGACAAGATCCTGGTCACCGGCACCATTCAGGCCGGGTCCTCTCTGGGCATTCTGGTGCCGCCTTCGGTGGTTCTGGTGCTCTATGCGATGATTGCGCGTCAACCCGTGGGGCAGCTCTGGCTGGCTGGTGTCGTCCCCGGCCTGCTGATGGCCACCATGTTCATCATCTACATCTATATCCGCGCCAAAATGCAGCCTGACCTTGGCCCCGCAATGAGCCACGAAGAACTGGCCGAATATGATGAGATCAGCACCCATCCGCTGCGACTGAACTTCATCGTGCTGACCGGGATCGTGCTGGTGCCGCTCTTGGTGAAACTGGACGTGATCGCGCCCAAATCTGCCATTGGTTTTGCCCTCGGTGCGGCCGTGCTGGGCTTTGCCACCCGCGCCATGCCGCTGTTCTACCGGGATGTCTTCCTCAAGGAAAAACACCGGCTGCTGTTTTCCGGCGTGCTGCCCCTGGCGATTTTTGCCACCATGATGGTGCCCTTTGTAAATGGCTGGACCTCACTGGTCGAAAGCTCTGCCATTGGCGCCATGACCGCCTTTATCGCCGCCATCCTCAAAGGTCGGATGAACAAGGCGGTGTTTGAAACCACTGTTCGGTCTACCCTGGGGATTTCCTGCATGTTCATGTGGATCATCCTGGCAGCCCTGGGCTTTGGCGCCATCTTTGACGGGCTGGGCGCGGTAAAGGCCATCGAGGATCTGTTCACCGCACAACTGGGGCTAAGCCCCTGGATGATCCTGATCCTGATGCAGCTGAGCTTTATCGTGATGGGAACCTTCCTGGACGACACCGCCATGCTGGTGATTGTTGCGCCGCTTTATGTGCCACTGGTGGGCGCCCTTGGATTTGATCTGATCTGGTACGGGGTGCTGTATACCATCACCACGCAGATCGCCTATATGACGCCCCCCTTTGGCTATAACCTGTTCCTGATGCGCGCCATGGCCCCGCCAGAGATTGGCCTGAAGGATATCTATATCTCCATCATCCCCTTTGCCGCCGTCATGGTGGTGGCACTGGCCCTGATCATGGCCTTCCCACAGATAGCCCTGTGGCTGCCAGACCTGGTCTACGGCAGGTGATGGCCCCCCGAATAAACCAAAAAGAGCCCCGCGCGGGGGCCTGATTTCACAACCGAGAGTCAACAAGGAGTGAGTGTAATGACAACAAGACGTAAGTTTCTGCAAACCGCTGGTGTGGGGGCAATGGCCGCCCCGCTGGCGACACCAGCCCTGGCACAATCCACCATCAAATGGCGGATGCAGACCTATGCCGGCACAGCCCTGGCCGAGCACGTGGTGAAACCCGCCATCGACATGTTCAACCAGATCGCAGGCGACCGCATGCAGATCGAGCTATTCTACGCCGATCAACTGGTCCCCACAGGTGAGCTGTTCCGCGCCATGCAGCGCGGCACAATTGACGCCGTGCAGTCGGATGATGACTCGATGGCCTCGCCCACCGAGGTCACCGTTTTTGGCGGCTACTTCCCCTTCGGCTCGCGCTACTCGCTCGACGTGCCTGTACTGTTCAACCAGTATGGCCTGAACGAGATCTGGGACGAGGAATATTCCAAGGTTGGCGTCAAACACATCTCCGCCGGTGCATGGGATCCCTGCCACTTTGCCACCAAAGACCCAATCCGCAGCCTCGCTGACCTCAAAGGCAAGCGCGTCTTCACCTTCCCAACTGCGGGTCGTTTCCTCAGCCAGTTTGGCGTCGTGCCGGTCACCCTGCCCTGGGAAGACATCGAAGTCGCCCTGCAAACCGGCGAACTGGACGGGGTTGCCTGGTCCGGCATCACCGAAGACTACACTGTTGGCTGGGCCGATGTGACCAACTACTTCCTGACCAACAACATCTCTGGTGCCTGGGCGGGATCCTTCTTTGCCAACCAGGGTCGCTGGAACGAGCTGCCCGAAGATCTGCAGACCCTGTTCCGGGTCTGCTGTGACCAGTCGCACTACTACCGTCAGTGGTGGTATTGGGGTGGCGAAGCCTCCCTGCGGGTCAATGGCCCCAAGATGGAGCTGACCTCTATTCCAGACGCGGAATGGAAAACCGTCGAAGATGCAGCGGTCAAATTCTGGGATGAAATCGCCGCCGAAAGCCCCACCAAGGCCAAGGTTGTCGAGATCTTCAAGAAGTATAATGCTGACATGCAAAAGGCCGGTCGCCCCTACCGCTACGGCTAACCCCATCTGTCCCGGCGCCGCTGGTGCCGGGACACTCTATCTAGACAGGAAAATGCCCCATGACTGGTGTTCTGAGTTTTGACGATCTGAAAGCCCAAGTTGCCGCTGGCGAGGTGGATACCGTGCTGGTTTGCCTTGTGGATATGCAGGGCCGCCTGATGGGCAAACGCTTTCACGCCGGGCATTTTGTTGCTGGCGCCTGGGAAGAGACCCATTGCTGCAACTATCTGCTGGCCACCGACCTGGAGATGGCAACGCCCGATGGCTTCGCCTCGACCAGCTGGGAATCCGGCTATGGCGACTATGTGATGAAACCCGATCTTGCCACCCTGCGCCCCCTGCCCTGGCTCGAGGGTACGGTGATGGTGCTGTGTGATGTGCTGGATCACCACAGCCACGAAGAGATCCCCCATAGTCCCCGCGCCATTTTGAAGAAACAGATCCGCCGCCTTGACGCGCTTGGCTTTGACGCCATGACCGCGACCGAACTGGAATTTTTCCTGTTCGAGAAAAGCTTTGACGAGATCCGCAAATCGGACTTCCGCGATCTGCAGCCTATTTCAGGCTACAACGAGGACTACCACATCCTGCAGACCACCAAGGAAGAGCACGTGATGCGCCCCCTGCGCAATCACCTGTGGAACGCCGGGATCCCGGTGGAATGCACCAAAGGCGAGGCCGAAACCGGCCAGGAAGAGCTGAACATCAAATATGGCCGGGCCCAGGACACCGCCGATTTCCACACCATCGCCAAGCACGCCACCAAGGAGATCGCCTGGCAGCAGGGCCACGCGGTGACCTTCCTGCCCAAATGGCGTCACGACAAAGTGGGCTCCTCCAGCCATGTGCACCAGTCCCTGTGGAAAGATGGCAAGCCCGCCTTTTATGACGCGCAAGATGCGCTTGGCATGTCCGATCTGATGAAGAACTATATGGCTGGCCTGCTGAAGTACGCACCGGATTATACCTATTTCATGGCGCCCTACATCAACAGCTACAAGCGCTTCATGAAGGGCACTTTTGCCCCCACCCGCATCATCTGGTCGGTGGACAACCGCACCGCCGGCTATCGTCTTTGTGGTGTTGGCAGCAAATCAATCCGCGTCGAATGCCGCATTCCGGGGTCGGATATGAACCCCTACCTGGCGATGGCAGCCATGTTGGCTGCCGGTATTGCGGGTATCGAAGAAGGGCTGCAGCTGCAGGCGCCCGCAACGGGCGATGTCTATCAGGGCGACAGCGGGATGATCCCGGAAACCCTGCGCGACGCCCGTCTCAGCCTCAACGACTCTGCCATGCTGCGCGCTGCCATGGGCGATGATGTGGTGGACCACTACACCCGCGCCGCCGAAGTTGAGATCGAAGATTTTGACCGCGTGGTCACCGACTATGAAATCGCCCGTGGGTTTGAGCGCGTCTAACGACGCGCGGCCTTCGGCGAAGGTATTTTTAGCAAGATGAAGGGGGGCTCCCCTTTCAAACGAGATGAGGATGAACATGGGCCAGACCCTGAAATGTATCTCTCCGATTGACGGATCGGTTTATGCAGAGCGCCAGACCCTGTCCCGCGAAGAGGGATTTGCTGTCGCCACTGCGGCGCGCGCGGCGCAAAAGGCCTGGGCTGCACGCCCAGTGCAGGAACGCATCAAGCTGGTCATGGCAGGCGTAGCAGCTGTTGGCGCGATGAACGATGAAATCGTGCCCGAGCTGGCCCATATGATGGGGCGTCCGGTGCGCTATGGTGGCGAGTTTGGCGGCTTTAACGAGCGCAGTTCCTACATGGCAGAGATTGCCGAAACTGCGCTGGCAGATATCGAAGTTGGCGATGATGCTGACTTTAAACGCTACATCAAGCGTGTTCCACATGGGGTTGTCTTCATCGTGGCCCCCTGGAACTATCCCTATATGACGGCGATCAACACGCTGGCACCAGCCCTGATTGCCGGCAATACCGTGGTGCTGAAACATGCTACCCAGACGCTTCTGGTCGGAGAACGCATGGCAGCGGCCTTCCAGGCTGCTGGGGTTCCTGCCGAGGTGTTCCAGAACGTATTCCTGGACCATGACACCACTTCGGCCCTGATTGCGGACCGCGCCTTTGACTTTGTCAATTTCACCGGGTCAGTTGGCGGCGGCCAGGCAATGGAACGCGCGGCAGCTGGTACATTTACCGGCGTCGGCACCGAACTAGGCGGCAAAGATCCTGGTTATGTGATGGAAGATGCCGATCTAGATGCAGCCGTCGACACATTGATTGACGGCGCCATGTTCAACGCCGGCCAGTGCTGCTGCGGTATTGAACGCATCTATGTGCACGAAAGCCTTTATGATGATTTTGTCGCCAAGGCGGTCGAGATCGTCAAAGGCTACAAACTGGGCAATCCACTGCAGGAGACAACCACCATGGGCCCAATGGCCAATGTGCGTTTTGCCGCTGAAGTGCGCGCCCAGATTGACGAGGCCATCGCCGCGGGCGCCGTGGCGCATATCCCCACCATGGCCGAAGACGATGGTGGTGCCTATCTGACGCCGCAAATCCTGACAAATGTCACCCATGAGATGCGGGTGATGCGGGATGAAAGCTTTGGGCCCGTGGTTGGCATCATGAAAGTGTCTTCCGACGCTGAGGCTATCGCGCTGATGAACGACAGCGAATTTGGCCTCACCGCCTCGCTCTGGACCCAAGATCTGGACCGCGCTGCCCGCATTGGTGATGAGATCGAAACCGGCACCGTGTTCCTGAACCGTGCGGATTACCTTGATCCCAGCCTGTGCTGGACTGGTTGCAAGAACACTGGCCGCGGGGGAGGTTTGTCCGTCATCGGCTATCAGAACCTCACCCGCCCCAAAAGCTATCACCTGAAGAAACGCACCGCCTAGCAGCCTTCATCTTACTACAAATATCTCGGGGGAGCTTGCCGCAAGGCAAGCGGGGGCAGCGCCCCTTCTCCCGCTCCATCACAGGAAAACGCATATGAACCTCGTTGGAAACTGGTCCTATCCGACCGCAATCAAATTCGGCGCCGGCCGGATTAAGGAACTGGGTGAGGCCTGTGCCTCTGCCGGGATCAAAAAGCCACTGCTGGTCACCGACAAGGGACTGGCGGATTTGCCGGTCACCAAAAGCACCCTCGACATCATGGAGGCCGCTGGCCTGGGTCGGGGGATCTTTTTTGAAGTCGACCCCAACCCAAATGAGAAAAATCTAGAGGCCGGTGTCGCGGCCTATAACGCAGGTGGCCATGATGGCGTCATCGCGTTTGGCGGCGGCTCGGGTCTGGATCTGGGCAAAATGGTCGCCTTTATGGCGGGTCAGACCCGGCCAATATGGGATTTTGAAGACATTGGCGATTGGTGGACTCGCGCCGATGCAGATGCCATTGCCCCGATCATTGCAGTGCCCACCACCGCAGGCACCGGGTCCGAAGTCGGGCGCGCCTCGGTAATTACCGATTCTGTCAGCCATGTGAAAAAGATCATCTTTCACCCAAAAGTGCTGCCCACCGTGGTAATCTGTGACCCAGAGCTCACCGTTGGGATGCCAAAGTTCATCACCGCCGGCACCGGTCTGGACGCTTTTGCCCATTGTGTTGAGGCCTTTTCCTCACCGCATTACCACCCAATGTCGCAGGGCATTGCACTGGAAGGCATGCGTCTGGTCAAAGACTACCTGCCCCGCGCCTATGCCGATGGCAGCGACATCGAGGCCCGCGCGCAGATGATGTCAGCCGCCGCCATGGGGGCCACTGGTTTCCAGAAAGGTCTCGGCGCCATCCACGCCATGAGCCACCCAATCGGAGCCCATTTCAACACCCACCATGGCACCACCAATGCCGTCTGTATGCCGGCGGTGCTTGAGTTCAACGCCCCTGAAATTGCCGACCGGTTCAATATGGCGGCCGCATATCTGGGGATTGAGGGCGGCTTTGACGGCTTCCGCGCTTACGTGCAGGAGCTGAACGACAGCATGGGCATTCCGCGCGGCCTGTCGGATCTCGGCGTTACCGAGGCCTCGATCCCCGATCTGGTCAAAGGCGCACTCATTGACCCGTCTTGCGGCGGCAACCCCATTGAGCTGACAGAAGAAAACCTGACGCAGCTGTTCAAAGCCGCACTGTAAACCATACGAAAACCATACGATCCTTCACGGTTCCTGCTCCCCGGTCCATGGCCGGGGAGTTTTTGGTTGAAAGACGGACCGCGCGGATCTGACCATTGCGCCTACAAGGACTGGCCCAGACTGATACGCGGGCTCAGCGCTTCGCATATGGGCGCCAGTTCTTCTGCGCTGTCGCGCGCCTGCAGCAGAATTTCTGCGGCCCGCTCGCCAATGTCGCGGCGGCAGGCATCGGTGGTCGCCAATTGCAGCGGCAGTCCCGATAGAATCTGTAGATTATTGAACCCCGCCAAGGCCACATCCCCGGGCACCGACAGCCCAGTGGCAAGGCAGTGCATATAGCCGCCGACGCTCATCACATCGCTGGAATAGTAAATACAGTCCAGATCCGGTTGGCGCGCCAGCATATTGGCGGTCAGCGCACGCCCGGTTTCTATCGAGCTGTCGCCGGCGTAGTGCTCCAGATCCACCAGTGATACCCCCTGCGCAGCGAGCCCCTCGGCAAAGCCATCAAAGCGTTTGCGGGCGCGAAAATCCTGCGGCATCTTGGTGCCGATAAAACCGATGCGCCGATAGCCCCGCGCTAGGATTTGCGCCGCCATATCCCGTCCCGCCTGCAAATGCGAAATACCAACGCAGTGGCGCAGTGGCGTGCCATCAACATCCATTACCTCGACCACCGGACAATCCGCCTGCAAGAGCATCCGCCGGGTGGCATCGTTGTGCTCCAACCCGGCCACGATCAGGCCAGAGGGTCGCCAGCTCAGCATCTCGCGGATGACCTCCTCTTCCTCATTCAGCTCATAGCCGGAAATACCAACAACGGGCTTTAGCGGGCTTTGTTTCAACACCGAAGAAATCCCGGACAGCACTTCGGGAAAGACAAAACTGTTGAGCGAGGGGACCACCACAGCCACCAGGTTCACCGATTGCGACGACAGAGAGCCGGCAATGCGATTGGGCACATAGCCATGGGCGCGGGCTATCTCCTCGACCTTGGCGCGGGTTGATTTTGAAACATCCCGGGCGCCACGCAGCGCGCGACTGGCGGTCATTTCGCTGACACCGGCAAGCCGGGCAACATCCTTCAGGAGCATTTTTTTTGTCATGCGCACATGGTCTTGTACTTCGTGCTCCACCGCAAGTGCTGCTGAGCAAAACTGCAAGATTGAGGATCTTCCGAACGCATTGGAGACGCCGGACGTTCTGCATCCCCTCAGTGGTCCGCGTCAGGCAGTCCTGCTTCAAACCACAAACATTAGCCCCAGACCGGTCCCTCGACGCAGAGCACACGAAGGTTCAAAACGCGGACGGAACTGCCGTTCACGCAAAGCAAATTAACGTCCGCTGGTGCGGGAAACCTGCCATTATGTCGGATGATACCGGGAAACCGTGAGCCGGTTTGTCAGGACTGATCAAGGTTCGCGGCCAGCGCCGCGAGGTTGTCGAGGGAAGCAGACCATCCACCGCGATAGTCGTTAAACAAATCCGCCCCGACGAGGCTCGTGATCTGTAATATGACGCGCAGGGTGCTGCCCGCATCGCTCTTTGAGATTTCGTGACTACAAAGCGAGATCGACATCATCTGACCGCCCACGATCAGCGTTTCCGTGAAAGATAGAAATTCTGGCGTGACGACGTGAAAGAGGCCGGTGGTGTTGAACTCGGGGGCATCCTTCGGGCCGCAACGGATTTCCTCGCGTCCTCCGGGCCGACAGTCATACTGGTCGATGATGACAACGCTTTCGTCATTCGGTGCTGCCCATTTCTGACGCAGATCGCGGTCGATAATGACATGGAAAAGCCGGTCGGGCGCACACGCAATTTCGCGTTCCAGGGTCAAGGTCTCGTAGTCAGCCATTGTTGCTTTCCTTCTCGATGTGCTCGGCGAGAGCGGATAGGCGGTCGAGACGCCTTTCCCAGATGCGCCGTTGCTGTTTCAGCCATTCCTCGGCCTCGGCTATCGCGACCGCTTCGATATGAACCGTCCGAACGCGGCCAATTTTCTCGGAGCGGATCATTCCTGCGGATTCGAGCTTGCCGAGATGCTTCAGAAAGGACGGCAGGGCCATATCGTGAGGCTCATGCAATTCCGATACCGGCGCGGGGCCGGTCATCAGACGCGCGACCACAGCGCGCCTGGTGGGATCGGCAAGTGCAGAGAAAAAACCGTCAAGATTGCTAGCCATGTGGCTAACTAAACTGGTCCGGTGTTTTGGTCAACAGAAAAGGTAGCAAAAAGGCTAAGTGTTCTTGCCCAAGCTGCGCCGTGAATAGCGAGCAAGGTCAGCGCTGCGTGCTTTTTGGTCGTTTGCAGGAAGCGCAGCTTCGGTAAGTCCGGGCTCGTTCCCGCCATACGCTGGGATCTGCGCGAGGGGCCGGTTTCTATTGTGGGGTCAGTTCAAAACCTGAAGATCACAGTCACCTGATCTTCAACAGGGTTGCTTTTCGATTTCGTTAGCGATAACGGTTCGAGCAACGTTATCGCTAACAATAGAACTCATCCACGAAACGGAGCCTCCATATGACCCTCAAAATCGCAATCAATGGATTTGGCCGCATTGGCCGTGGCGTGATGCGCGCGCTTTTGGAAAATGGCACCAGGGATATGGAAGTGGTGGCGATCAATGATCTGGCCTCGGTAGAAACACTGGCGCATCTGCTGAAATATGACTCGGTGCACGGGCGCCTGAAAACACCGGTTGAAACGGGCACAGACCACATCGTCCTGGCCGGAAAGACCATTCGCCTAACCGCAATACGCGACCCCAAAGACCTGCCCTGGTCGGATGTGGACATTGCCCTGGAATGCACCGGGCATTTCACCAGCCGCAACGCAGCTGCCGCCCATTTGGCCAATGGCTCCAAACGGGTGCTGCTGTCGGCACCGGGCAAGGACATGGACCGGACCGTGGTTTACGGCGTCAACCACACCGCGCTTACCGCGGAAGATCTGATTGTCTCCAATGCCTCCTGCACCACCAATTGCCTGGCGCCACTGGCCCAGGTGCTGGATCAGAGCTTTGGCATTCAGACCGGGTACATGACCACCATTCACGCTTACACTGGCGACCAGCCCACCCATGACAGCCCCCATAGCGATCTCTACCGGGGGCGCGCGGCCGCCCTGTCGATGGTGCCCACCTCCACCGGGGCAGCCCGCGCCATTGCCGAGGTTTTACCGCAGCTCAAAGGCCGCCTCGAAGGCTCCGCCATCCGGGTCCCCACCCCCAATGTCTCCATGGTGGATTTGAGCTTCATGCCTGAGCGCCCCGCAACGCCGGAAGCAATCAATGCCGCTGTCCAGGCCGCAGCTGAAGGGCCACTAAAAGGCGTGCTCTCCTATGAGCAAGACCCGATGGTGTCGGTTGATTTCAACCATGATCCCCATTCCTCCTGCTTTGCTCCCGCTCAAACCACGGTAACGGCTGGGGGCCTGGTTCGGGTGGTGAGCTGGTATGACAATGAATGGGGATTTTCCAATCGGATGCTGGACACCGCGCGGCATATGGGCAGCCTGATCTAGACCACCTAGCACCCGGACCGAGATCCAGTCAGGCGTCTCAGCGCCTGGCTTTTCCTTGCAATTTTGCATCAAGAAATGGCACTCTGGCAGTATGCAAACAGAGGGCTGGATCGCCCCACCAGGGGAGAGAAGCAACTGAAATCCGTCCGTCTCAGATTGCTCCTGCTGGCTCTGTTGCCCCTCGCCGTGCTGATGCCATTGCTGCTGACACTGGCGATGGCCCGGTGGAATGCCGATTACGATGCGGTGCTCATCGCCAAGGTCGAAAGCGATTTGCGCATTGCCGAGCAATATCTGGGCCATTTGCAGATTGGCAGCGCAGAAAGCCTGCGCAGCATTGCCAATTCCACTGCCTTTCATCAGGCACTGGCCAAAGGCCCCGCAGAGGTGCAGGCCCACCTGCAGGCGCTGCGCGATGACCTGCAACTGGATTTTCTGGACTATCTCACCCTCTCTGATCTGACACCTGACTTGGGGGACTGGCCGGTCATTCAGGCCGCATCCAGGGGCCAGCGCGCGTCGCAGATTGATATTTTCTCCGCGGATGACCTTACCGATGTCGCCCCCCATCTGGCAGACCAAGCCCGAATTTCCCTGATCGAGACCGAAGCCGCCGCGCCGACCTCGCGCCAGGTCGAAGATCGCGGCATGGTGCTGCATACCGCCGCTCCGGTTGCCACCCTCGGCCATCACGGTGTGCTGCGCGGCGGTCGGTTGCTCAATCGCAACCTTGGCTTTATCGACACGCTCAATGCGCTGGTCTATCTCGGCGGCCCGGCTGAACAGAACCGTCAGGGCACTGCCACCCTGTTTCTGGACGATACCCGCATCTCAACCAATGTGCGCCTGTTCGAGGACGTGCGCGCCCTTGGCACCCGCGTTTCAGCGGTGGTGCGCAACAAGGTGCTGGGAGAGGGGCTGACTTGGCTGAACCGCGCCTTTGTGGTCAATGACTGGTATATTTCCGGCTATCTGCCCCTGACCGACAGCTATGGCACCCGGGTGGGCATGCTCTATGTCGGGTTTCTCGAAGCGCCTTATACCGCCGCCAAGAAAGAGGCCTACTGGACAATTGTTGCGGTATTTCTGGCTGTCTTGGCCTTGTCCGCCCCGCTTTTTTTATGGCTGGCCAAGGGGATCTTTTCGCCCTTGGAACGGATGAGCCTGACCATGAAGCGGGTGGAACGTGGCGACCTGACAGCGCGCAATGGCAGCACCGGGCGACAGGATGAAATTGGCCAGGTGGCAGGGCATCTCGACAGTCTTCTGGATCAGATCCAGGAGCGTGACCAACGCCTGCGCGATTGGGCTGGAGAGCTGAACCAGCGGGTAGATCGGCGCACTGTCGAACTGCGCGCGGCGAACAAGAAACTGGAAGAGACCTTTCAACAACTGGTGATGAGTGAAAAGCTCGCCTCGATCGGAGAAATCACCGCCGGGGTCGCCCATGAGATCAACAACCCGGTAGCGGTAATCCAGGGCAATGTGGATGTGATCCGCATGACCCTGGGCCCAGAGGAGGCACAGGAGGTGGGGACCGAACTGGATCTCATCGACAATCAAGTGATGCGTATTGGCGCCATCGTCAGCAAGCTGTTGCAATTTGCCCGGCCCTCGGAATTTGGCACCTTTGAGGAGAGCCTGGATCTAGCGCCGCTGGTCACTGATTGCCTGGTGTTGGTGGATCATGTGATCGCGCGACAGGCAATCCAGGTGGAAAAACGGTTCGATCAGGAAACGCGCCCAGCCCCTCCGGTCCGCATCGACCCGGGCGAGCTGCAACAGGTGGTGATCAACCTGATCCTCAACGCCGCCCAAGCCATGGAGGGCGACGGCACTTTGACCCTATCCCTGCAGGGCGCTGAGCGCGACGACCGCTACGGTGCCCTGCTCACGGTTGCCGACAGCGGCTGCGGCATCCCCGAAGACCATCTCGCGGCGGTGTTCAATCCGTTTTACACCACAAAACTTGGCGAGGGCACGGGCCTGGGGCTCTCGATCAGTCAAACCCTGATCCAGCGCGCCGGCGGTATTATATCCGCGCGAAACCGCAAGGCCGGCGGAGCCGCCTTCTCCATTTGGCTTCCCGCCGCAGAAGCTTCACAAGACGCTGAAACCACATCCGCCGCCCAATAACCGACAGATCAATACCCTGTCTTAGTATCCTGTCGCGCAATTGGCTGAAAACCTGCGGTCTAGCCCCCCGCACTGTGCCCCGCATGGCGCGCCCGGTCCAAGGCCATTGGCGCGGTTCTGGCCTCGCCAGAACAGAGCTCACCAGAACAAAGACTGGGCGCGGGAGAGCCACCTTCTGCAACAAATGCTATGGACGCAAGCACGGTCAGACTTCCCAGCTGGAACACTTCCGGTCAACTGTTTTGCGCGACACCCCCAAACGGCGGGCTGCCTCGGCCCGGTTGCCATCACAGGCATCCAGCACATGCATAATATGACGCTGAGTGACCAGGTCCAGGGATTCAACCGCCGCCACACCGGTAATGCCGCCCTTGCCAGCAAACTCCTCGGGAAATTCCCCCAGGATCACCGAGCGTTCGATAAGATTTCGCAGCTCCCGCACATTTCCAGGCCAGTCATAGCGTGAAAACTTCAGCAATGTATCTTCATTCAGCTCCAAGGCCGCCATACCAAGACTGCTGGCAAATTGCTCCATGAACAGGGCGGCCAGCTCGACAATGTCTTCGACCCGATCCTTCAGCGGCGGCATCTGGATCTCAACCACATTGATCCGATGATAGAGATCAGCACGGAACCGCCCGTCTGCCACGGCCTGTTGCAGATCCGCGTTGGTGGCAAAAAGAAAACGCAGGTTGAGCGGGATATCCCGTTCCGCCCCGACGGGACGCACCCGCTGATCCTCCAGCACCCGCAGCAGTGCCGCCTGAACCTGATCCGGCATCTGCGCCACTTCATCCAGAAACAGCGTGCCGCCATCCGCATGCAAAAACAGACCATCCCTGCGCCGGTTCTGATCGTCAATCTGCCCAAACAGCTCATGGGCAATGCGGTCCGGCGCGATCGCCGCGCAGTTCACCGCCACAAAGGGTTTTTCCGCACGGTCCGACAGCGAATGCAGGGTCCGCGCCGCGATCTCCTTGCCGGTGCCGCTGGCTCCGGTGAACAAGACCGGTGTCGGCAGCGGCGCCAGGCGGTGCAGCATATCGCGGGCCTGGCTGATGGCTGCGGATTTGCCCAACAACCGGCCCCGCCCCGTCGCGCCCTCAGCCGAGAGTTCGTGTTTCAGCAGATAGTTTTCCCGCCGCAGGTATTTGCGGTCCAGCGCCCGGGCGATCGAGTTTAAGATCTGATTGGCCCGAAACGGTTTGAGCACAAAATCTGCCACCCCAGCCCGCAGGGCCAGGATCGCGGTTTCCAGATCGGCATAGGCGGTGACCAGAATAGTGTCGGCAAACAATCCCACCCGGCGTTGTTCCTGCACCCATTCCAGGCCGGTTTTTCCGGGCATGAGATTATCCAAAATGATCAGATCAAAATGCGCCTGATCCAATATGGCCGAGGCCGCAGCCGCCGAAGCCGCCTGCTCCACTCGTTTGCAACGCGGCGCCAGGATTTTGGTGAGGAAGTTGCGCATGCCCGGCTCATCATCAATCACCAGGATCGAGGCCCCGGCGAGGTTCTCACCATATTCATCGCTCGTGCTGTCAGCCGGACGCATTGCCGTTCCTATCCCGTCTCTCATCCCGGTCTCCCCCACCTGAGCCTGACGCCTTTACCCGCAAAAATCAAACCTCTGACTTTGCAGCCCACCTACTCGGCGGGCGTGGCAGAGCTGTTTTTAGGGGCCTGAGCTTGCTCGCGCTGCACCTCTTCCAGCCAGATCGAGTGGTGCTGTTTGGCCCAGGCCTCGTCTACCTCGCCCGACCCCATGGCATCATAAGCGCCTTCCATGCCCACCGAGCCGATGTAGATATGGGCAATGATGATCGCCATCAGCACAAAGCCCAGAATGGCATGCCACGCCTGCGCCAGCTGCATTTCTTCCTGTGGCGCCAGCTCAACCGGCAACAGGCCCAATCCCAACAGCTCGGACAGGCCCGAGGCATTCAGCAGGCCAAATGTCTTGGCAAAGAGCGGCAATTCATAGGGGAACAGCAAAGACACCCCCGACAGCGAGATTGAGGTGCCAAACAGCACCACGGACCAAAAGATCATCTTTTGTCCGGCGTTGAATTTCTTGGCAGGTGGGTGGGCTGAACCGATGATGCCGCCAAACTGGCGCAGCCAGACCAGATCCGTACGATTGGGAATATTGTGCACCGCCCACATCACAAAGATCATCACCAACCCGAGAATAAACCCCCAAGCCACCGTGTTATGCAGCCATTTGCTCAGGTCCAACAGCGCCGCATTGGGCGCTTTGCCCAAATATGGCGCAATGACCAGCCGACCAAACAGGGACAATAGCCCGGTCACACCCAGCACGATAAATGACCCTGCCAACAGCCAGTGACCAATGCGTTCGATGGCTTTGAACCGCGTCACGGTGCGCCCGGTTTTTTCACCATCAATGCGAATTCTGCCGCGCAACACAAAGAACACCAAAAGCACACCAATGGTGCCCAGCAACAGCCAGCCACCATACTGGCGCAAGGGACCTTCACGGAACGCAAGCCAGCGCATGCCGCCGTCCTGCACCAGCACCTTGGCAACCTCGCCGCCGCTGGAGACCTTCACATCGGCAGTACCGTAGCGCAGCTGCCGCCACAGTTCAGGGTCGGAAACCCCGCCCAGGGTGCCCAGCTGGGCGCTTATCGCCGCTGCGGATTCGGGATCCCCAGTGTTGTCTTTGCGAAAACTGTCATCCAGCGCCTGCCCCCGTTGCCGCGCCAGGATATCATCCAGGGTCTGCGCGCCACCGGTTGCACTGCGATCCACTGCCCCCGGTGTGTCTGTCGTGACCGCCTGCGCCACCGCTACGTCGGAGATCAGGAAGAAACACAGCGTAAGCTGCACGAAAAATAGAGATGCCAGGCGCAGCATGGGCCACACTCCTTTGCAGGTCACAAATTTGAATACAAGAGATCGCGGACGGCCCACATCACGCAGGCCGCCCCCGTATCACGCGAACGTCAAAGGCGGTTAACCGCCCTTTTGTTCATAGGCTGTACCCCAGCCCCAAGCACCGGAGCCAAAGCCACGTGCCACGATACGTTCCCGGTAGATCGCCGAAACAGTATCGCCGTCACCAGCCAGCAGAGCCTTGGTGGAACACATCTCGGCGCAGATGGGCAGCTTGCCTTCGGCAATCCGGTTGCGGCCATATTTGGAGAACTCTGCATTGGAATTGTTCTCCTCGGGGCCACCGGCGCAGAAGGTGCATTTGTCCATCTTGCCACGGCTGCCAAAGCTGCCAGCCTGTGGATATTGCGGCGCGCCAAAAGGACACGCATAGAAGCAATAGCCGCAGCCAATACAGAGATCTTTGGAGTGCAGCACTACACCGTCATCGGTCTGGTAGAAGCAGTCCACCGGGCAAACGGCCATGCAGGGCGCATCGGAACAATGCATACAGGCCACCGAGATCGAACGTTCACCGGGTTTGCCATCATTGATGGTGACAACGCGGCGACGGTTGATCCCCCAGGGAACTTCGTGCTCGTTTTTACAGGCGGTTACGCAGGCATTACATTCAATGCAGCGTTCGGCGTCGCAGAGGAACTTTGCTCTTGCCATGTTTCTCTCTCCTTATGCTGCAGTGATTTTGCAAAGAGTGCATTTGCTCTCTTGCATTTGCGTGACGCTGTCATAGCCATAGGTAAAGGCCACGTTGGCGCTTTCACCCAGGACGTAGGGGTCTGATCCTTCGGGATATTTGTCCCGCAGATCCTTGCCCTGGAAATGGCCGCCAAAGTGGAAGGGCATAAAGGCAACGCCCGCCCCCACCCGTTCGGTGACCATGGCCATGACCTTGACCTTGCCGCCCTCTGGGCCTTCGACCCAACACTGTTCGCCGTCACGTACGCCCAGATTATTGGCGTCGCGTGTGTTGATTTCGACAAACATGTCCTGCTGCAATTCTGCCAGCCAAGGGTTCGAGCGCGTCTCTTCACCGCCGCCCTCATATTCCACCAATCGCCCAGAGGTGAGGATGATCGGATAGTCCTTGGAGACATCGTTTTTCTGGATCGACGCATACAGGGTCGGCAGACGATAAGACTGACGGTCCTCATATGTTGGGTAGTCTGCAACCAGATCACGACGGTTGGTATACAGCGGCTCGCGGTGAATTGGCACCGGATCCGGGAAGGTCCAGACCACGGCGCGGGCCTTGGCATTGCCAAAGGGCGCACATTCGTGCTTGATCGCCACCCGCTGGATCCCGCCGGACAGGTCGGTTTTCCAGTTGGTCTTGGGACCTGCCACGGCCTCAATCGAGGCGCGCTCTGCGTCCGTCAGGTCGCCGTCCCAGCCCAGATCCATCAGCATCTGCATGGTGAATTCAGGGTATCCGTCCTGGATTTCCGAATTCTTGCTGTAGACGCCTTCGGCCAGCAGGTTGTCGCCATCACGTTCAACGCCAAAACGGGCACGGAAGGTAAGACCACCCTCAGAGACCGGCCGCGACATATCATAGAGATTTGGCGTGCCGGGGTGGTTCATCTCGGGCGTGCCCCAGCAAGGCCAAGGCAGACCATAGAAATCGCCATCCGCAGGACCGCCCACAGCCCGCAACGTGGTGCGGTCAAAGGTGTGCTGGTTGGCCATATGCAGTTTCAGCCGTTCCGGGCTTTGACCGGTATAACCAATGGTCCAGAGACCCTTGTTGAACTCCCGGGTGATGCTTTCCACCACAGGTGTCTCGGGGTCTTCCATTTCGATATTGCGGAACAGACGGTCCGCCCAGCCGAACTTGTTGGCGAACTTGGCCATGATGACCTCATCCGGCAGGCTTTCAAACAGCGGTTCCACAACGCGGTCACGCCACTGGAACGAGCGGTTTGACGCGGTGACAGAGCCACGGGTTTCAAACTGGGTACAGGCCGGCAGCAAATAGACGCCATCGGTACGATCCTGCAAAACAGCTGAAACCGTTGGATAGGGGTCGATCACGACCAGCATATCCAGCTTTTCCATCGCCGTTTTCATTTCCGTCATCCGGGTCTGCGAATTGGGCGCATGCCCCCACAGAACCATCGCCCGCACGTTGTTGGGCTGATCGATGTTGTCCTTATCTTCAAGGATGCCATCAATCCAGCGGCTGACAGGAATGCCTTTGAGGTTCTGCAGGCTCTTGTCCTTGCCGTCGGCGCCTTTCAGCATGTCGAACTGATTGGCAAGCCACTCGGGATCTTCTTCCCAGACCCGCGCCCAATGGGCCCAGGCCCCTTTGGACAGACCATAATAGCCGGGCAGCGTGTGCGAAAGCACGCCAAGATCGGTGGCGCCCTGCACGTTGTCGTGGCCACGGAAGATATTGGTGCCGCCGCCAGAGGCGCCCATGTTGCCCAGCGCCAGCTGCAGGATGCAATAGGCACGGGTGTTGTTGTTGCCGGTGGTGTGCTGCGTACCACCCATACACCAGATCACCGTACCTGGACGGTTGTTGGCCAGGGTGCGCGCAACGCGCTGCAACTGCTCACCCGGCGCGCCGGTGACGCGCTCGACCTCTTCAGGAGTCCAGTGTTTCACCTCATCGCGGATCTGTTCCATACCCCAGACACGGGTGCGGATGAACTCTTTGTCCTCCCAACCGTTCTCAAAGATATGCCACAGAATACCCCAGACCAGCGCCACATCGGTGCCGGGACGGAAACGGACATATTCATCCGCATGGGCCGCGGTGCGGGTAAAGCGTGGATCACACACGATAACCGGCGCGTTGTTTTGCTCCTTGGCTTTCAAGAGGTGCAACAGCGACACGGGGTGTGCCTCAGCCGGGTTGCCACCGATGATGAAGATCGATTTGGAGTTATGGATGTCGTTGTAGGAGTTGGTCATGGCGCCGTAGCCCCATGTATTTGCCACACCTGCCACAGTTGTCGAGTGACAGATCCGCGCCTGGTGGTCGACGTTATTGGTGCCCCAGTATGCGGCAAATTTGCGGAACAGATAGGCCTGTTCGTTGTTGTGCTTGGCAGAGCCCAGCCAGTAAACGCTGTCGGGGCCGCTTTCTTCGCGGATGTCCATCATGCCGCCGCCGATCTCGTCGATGGCCTGATCCCAAGAGATGCGCTTCCATTCACCGCCCTCTTTTTTCATTGGGTACTTCAGACGGCGCTCGCCATGGGCGTGTTCGCGCACCGAGGCGCCTTTGGCGCAATGTGCCCCAAGGTTGAAGGGGCTGTCCCAACCGGGTTCCTGCCCGACCCAGACACCGCTTTGCACTTCGGCAACAACCGTGCAGCCAACGGAACAATGGGTACAGATGGATTTGATCGTGTCGACAGCGCCTTGGGCTGCAGTGGCCGCCGTGGCCTGCGTGACCGTGCCGCCGGTGGCGCTAATCGCTGCCAATCCGCCAATGGCCAGGCCAGAGCCGCGTAAAAACGAGCGGCGGTCAACGGATGTTTCCGCGACCTTATTGAGGATCGAGCTCCGCTGGGGGCGTCTCGCAACCCCGTTGGTCTTTTTCCTAAGCATATAAACCTCCCTTGCTAACCCCTTCACAGTGGAAAGAGCGCGCTTGGTTCAAGGAAACCACGTGGCGGTCGGGCGTCTCGCAACCAGTTGCCGTGTGGTCAATGAATAGTCTTTTGTGTGCGACCGGTGCTGGTTAGAACCGGGTGCTTTCGTAATAGGCGCGGGTATGCGCCGTATCTTGCATCTTGTCGGATGCCAGATCAGGTGCTGCGGCTGCGGCCTCTGACCCGCTGGTGGCAACCGCCACTGCAGCCAGCGGCGCAGTTGTCGCCGCCATTTTCAGAAAGTCGCGGCGGCTGCTGGCCCCCTCATCTTTCTTGCTCATGTGAACTCCTCCTCCTGGCGCAAAATGCCAGGTTTTGTTTCACGGGTTACAGCGCAGGGCCAAAGCCCAGCGCCCTTTTGCGGATTACTCCGCGCTCATCCGAAAGGCTTCAGCTTCGATCTCCATGAACTGCCGCCCGACGGCACCGAGCGCGGCATAGAGAACCGAAGATTTGGCACCTTCGAGATCCGAAAAGAAATGTCCGGCCCAGGGGCCGATGTGTTTGCCAAAGAACTGTTTTTGCTGGACCAGATCCGAGGCCGTGCCAAAACGCCCGGCAATCATCGCGCCCATCATCTCCATCAAAGAGGCGATGTTGTCCTCAGGCTCATAGGCGTTGGGGGCACGGGTCAGCCCGCCTGCCGCCATGTCCTGGCGCAGCTGTGCCAGTGGCTTTTCGTTTAGAAAGCCCGTCAGGTAGTAGCTGGCATAGGGCAGCAGCTCGCCCCGCCCCAAACCGATGAACAGCTTGTTGAACTCCCGCTCCGCCGAGGCAGGTTTGCTGTGGCGCGCCAGTTTGGCCAGGGCATTGATGGCCTCGCCCAGGGGACTGTCATCGCCCACCAACCCGGATGTCTGCGCCAGCAGCATTTCATCCGGGGGGCCAGCCAGCATAACGCCAAGATAGTTGTAGAGATCTGCGCGCATTTGGTCCTCTGCCCGGATGGGAGCAGATGGCGCAGGTGCCGCTGGCATGGTCTCTAGGTCTGTCATTATTTTTGGCTCCTTGCGGGTGGTCTCGCTGCTGCTCATGTCTGCGCCTCTGTTTCTGCAAATGAGAAACGCATGCGCCGGGGGGCCGCTGGGATCAAGGCCTCACCTGGGAGCGCAGCCTCTTCGTCCAGATCGGCCTGGGCTGCTGCCAGTTCATTTGCACGCTGGCCGACCTGTTGCGACGCGGCGGCAGCAACTGATGGCGCCTCCCCGGTGGCTGCGACCTCGGCCGCCGAAGACGCCTGCGGGTCGTCCGACTCGGCCTCGGCAGCGATCCGCTCGGCCTCAGCTTGCTCTGTTGCGGCATCCCGTGCCGCAGCCTCCTGGGCCAGCGCTTCGACATGTTTGGTCATGCCTTTGCCCACCTGATAGGCGGTTTGCAGCCCCTCAATGACACAGGCCGCATCGGTAAAGTCCTCGCCATAATCCACCAGCCCATCGACGCAGGCAAGCACTGGATTGGCGCGCCACAGATGCCGCAGGGCGCGGGTCTTGATGCGCGCGGGAACCTGATCGGTCAGAAAGATCTTGAAATCATCCCCGTCCTTAAGGCTCTCGGGAGCAGGCAGATCCAGCGCGGAAAGGATTTCGTCGTCGCTTTGCTCAGCAAGTTCCGCTTCCCGTGCCGCAGCCTCTGCCGCGACCTCGGCCCGCTGTTCTGCCTCTGCCTCGGCGGCCACGGCGGCCTGTCGGCGGGACCAGAAATCACCCCTGCTCATTGCATGCGCCCCTTTTTAGCCAAGGAGGGCGAGCGGTACACATCCGTAAGCTGGGCAATGCGCGGATCGCCAATGCCATCTTCACTGCCGCCGATATCTTTGTTGTCCCGGCGCCGTTTCTTGAACTCTTCTTCCTGGAAATGCGCCAGGGTGAATTCACGCAGCCAGGCCACCAGCCCCGAGGGCATCGCCACCTTCTCCACCAGCTCTTCGCCACTGTCGGCATAGTCCTGCGCCTCAAACGGTGAGGCGGTGATCAGGGTGACCTCCAGCGGAAACTCCCCCTCGCTGGCCTCGCGCAGGATCACATAGACACTCGGGGGATTGGTGGTCAGCGCCTGCATGTAGGCCTCTGCTTCGGCGCGGTGCAGTTCCAGTGGCAGGGTCGCGGCATGGTATTCTCTGACACCGCCCTCGCTGCGCAACAGCTGCCAATCGGCCGCCGACGCGGCAGGCAAGAGCCCCGAGACCGTCCAATTCCATTTGGCCCAGCGGGTAACACCCGGAGAGCGGCGCAAAACCACGCCCACCGGCATCACGTCAGTTTTCTGTGTGGTTTGACTCACCCTGTCACGAAACCCTTTGTCATTTCCCACTGTCACGGCTGCAGTCCAATCGCAAAACGCCGGACCGTCACTGGTTGCAGCAAGATTGCGCCGACAACGCCGCGTCACGAAAGCCCAAAAAGCAGGCAGCTGGAGAAAACCTCTGCAGCGGGACAAATTGGGGTGCTGCACATTGACCACCACCGCCCTGCGGTCGAAATGTCTATTTCGACAAAAAAGATCAGGAACCCACTGTGTCGGCAAATGGCGAATCACCTGTTCTCCAAACCTGCCTGCGGGGCGGCTGTTGCAACTGAAACCCGGTTTACCTCGACAAAGAAACAGAGCTAGTCTGACCTCCCAGCAAGCCGTCGATCCAACAGGATTTTACCGGAAAATTCGCGAGGCAAAGAATGACCAAGCAATTGATTTTATGTGATTGTTCAGGGACACAGACCCTCAACGCTGATGCCCTCTCCAAGGCAACGGGCCTGGGGTGCAGCCGCGTTCATACTGCCCTGTGCACCACCCAGGTCGAGACCACTGCGGCGGCAATTTCAGGCGGCGATTCGGTGATTTGCTGCACCCAGGAAAAAAGATTCTTCGCCGATCTGGCGGCGGAATTGGACCAGCCAGAGCCGCCTTTGCTTGACCTGCGGGACAGGGCAGGCTGGACCGCTGATAACGGTGATTTACTACCCAAAATGTCCGCCCTCATCGCTGAGGCCTGCTTGGATGTCTCCCCGGGGAAATCCGTGGATGTGACCAGCGAGGGGCTCTGCCTGATCCTGGGGCCAGCTGACCTGGCCCTGGCCGCCGCTGAACGTCTGCAAGACGTGCTGGGGGTCACCGTGCTGCTGGATACAGATAAAAATGCCCCCCCCCTGGAGCCGATGAACCTTGCCCCAGGGCGCGAATTTGATGTGATCCGAGGCAAGTTACGGCGCGCACAGGGCGCTTTGGGGCAGTTTCAAGTCAGCATTGATGCGCTACAACAGCTGGATGTGGCGGGACGCCAGTGGAGCTGGACAGCCGCGCGTGACGGCGCCCTGTCGGACTGCGATCTCATCCTGGATCTGCGCGGCGACACCCCCCTGTTTCCGGCCCCGGACAAACGCGAAGGCTATCTGCGCGCAGATCCCAAGAACCCGCAGGCGGTTGCCGATGTCATTCTGGCAGCCTCGCAGATGGTGGGAACCTTTGAAAAACCGCTGTACCTGCGCCATGAGGCGCTGCTGTGCGCCCATTCCCGCGCTGCCCAGTCCGGCTGTAGCAAATGCCTGGACCATTGCCCCACCTCGGCGATCAGCTCTGCCGGGGATCAGGTCAGCATTGATCCGATGATCTGCGCCGGCTGCGGCGCCTGCGCCGCGCTCTGCCCCTCTGGGGCGATCACCTACGATGCGCCGGCCACTGATGACCAATTCCGCCGCATCCAGACCCTGGCCAAGGCCTACCTCGATGCCGGAGGTCAAAGCCCCCGTTTGCTGGTGGTGGCCCCCCATGGCAGTGAGATGATCAGCCTCGCGGCACGCTTTGGCCGTGGCTTGCCTGCGGATGTGGTGCCGCTGGAGGTGACAGCGCTCAATGCCTTTGGCCATGCAGAAATCCTTGCGGCGCTGGCCGCCGGTTTTGCTGATGTCTCACTGCTGCTGAGCCCCGGCATTGACCATGAGGTACAGCAAACCGAGCTGGACCTGGCGCTGGCAATTAGCGGCGCGGGCAAGGCGCGGCTGCTGGATATCGCAGACCCCGACCTGCTGAGCGATGCGCTGTATGATGCGCAGGTCTCCCAACCGCTGGCGACGCCGATCCGCCCCATGGGGTCACGCCGCCAGATCACCCGTCAGGCCGCCATGGCGCTGCAGCCAAAGGCGCAGCAGCTGCCCCTGCCCGCGCAGGCCCCCTATGGCGCTGTTCTGGTTGACCAGGACAGCTGCACCCTGTGCCTGTCTTGTGTCTCTCTGTGTCCTTCGGGGGCCCTGGGGGACAATCCCGACCTGCCACAGCTCAGATTTCAGGAAGAGGCCTGTCTGCAATGTGGGATCTGTGCCAGCGCCTGCCCCGAGGATGCGATCTCTTTTGAGCCACGTCTCAACCTTGACCCTACTGCGCTGTCGCAGGTGGTGCTGCACGAAGAAGAGCCCTTTGCCTGCGTCGAGTGTGGCAGCCTGTTTGGGGTGAAATCCACCATCGAAAAAATCACCGAGAAACTGGCCGGGAAACACGCAATGTTCGCTCGCCCCGAAATGGCCCGGATGATTCAGATGTGCGACGACTGCCGGGTGCAGGCCCAGTTCCACCAAAAAGACAGCCCATTTGCCGGAGCAGACCGCCCCAAGGTGCGCACGACAGAGGACTACCTCAGCAAACGCCGGGACCATTGAGATCCCACATGAGATCACAGGTCCGTCCGTTGGAACCAGGAGAGGCTACAGCAATTTCACTCCCCAGCGCAGTTGGCGGATGCAACAAAGCTGCAAGTCAGATAGATAAAACAAAATGAAAGAGACCCGAGCAGGCAAAGCCAGCTTGGCCTCCCATAGCCAGACAGCCAGAGCCCCCTGCCGGGCCACCATCAAAGGAGCAAGTCCCGCGTGTCCATAACCCGAGAATCCGTCCTCGCGGCGCTAAAGAACATTTCCGACCCCGTCAGCGGCCAGGACATTGTCGCCGCAGGCATCACACGCGGCCTGTCTGTTGAGGCAGGAACCGTGTTGTTTGTGTTGGAAATCGACCCTGCTAAATCAGAGCTTTATGGCCCGGTCCGGGATCAGGCTGAGGCCGTTGTCAAAGACCTTGATGGCGCGGAAAAGGTCTCGGTGATGCTGACCGGCCATGCTGCCAAGGCGCCGCCCCCGGATTTGAAGCCGTCAAAACCAGCCACGCCGCAGGGGCCACAAAAGATCCCCGGTGTAGATCGCATTCTCGCGGTGGCCTCGGGCAAGGGTGGCGTGGGAAAATCCACCGTCTCTGCCAATCTCGCCTGCGCGCTGGCCGCTCAGGGACGCCGTGTTGGCTTGCTGGACGCTGATGTCTATGGCCCCTCGCAACCCCGGATGCTGGGCGTCTCTGGCCGCCCCGCCAGCCCCGACGGCAAAACCATCCTGCCGCTGCGCAATCACGGCGTCACCATGATGTCCATTGGCCTGATGACCAATGACGATCAGGCGGTGGTCTGGCGCGGGCCGATGCTGATGGGGGCGCTGCAGCAGATGATGATGCAGGTACAATGGGGCGCTTTGGATGTGCTGATTGTTGATCTGCCGCCGGGCACCGGCGATGTGCAGATGACCCTGGCGCAAAAGGCCCAGGTGGATGGCGCTGTTATCGTCTCCACCCCGCAGGACGTGGCGCTGATTGATGCCCGCAAAGGCATTGATATGTTCAACAAGCTGAACGTGCCGATCCTGGGCATGATTGAAAACATGTCGACCCATATCTGCTCCAACTGCGGCCACGAGGAACATGTCTTTGGTCACGGTGGTGTGGCAGCTGAAGCGGCCAAGCTGAACGTGCCGCTGCTGGCAGAAATCCCGCTGCACCTGGACGTCCGTCTGGCCGCAGACAGCGGCGCGCCCATCGTGGCTGCCAAACCCGACAGCGCCCAGGCAAAAGCCTTTATCGACGTTGCAGCGGCCCTGGTGGAGCGCGGCGCCGCATGAGCCAGCTCTCCTTCCCGCCCTTGATGTCTGGCCACGCACTGACCGGACAGGAAGACCCATTTGAAACCGCCTGCCAGCGGGCGATCCTGGGCTGTGACGCGGGATTGGTGACCTATAATCTGGGCGCGGACCTGCTGCGGGCCGCCCTGGTTTTTGCCCCAGAGGTGCCCCTGCACAAGGCCATGGCCATGTTGCCCACATGTGGGATCGGCTTGCAGAACGCTCTGGGAGCACTGGCCCCGCCCGAGGTCGCGGTGCATCTGGAATGGGGCGGAGGTCTGCGCATCAACGGCGGTCGTTGTGGCAGACTGCGCATCGCTGCCAGCAGCGATGAGCCGGACACCATACCAGACTGGCTGGTGGTGGGGCTGGAAATGCCCCTGTGGCCGGGTCGCGATGACACCGGAGAAACCCCCGACCAAACCGCGCTTTATGCCGAGGGCTGCGCTGATGTGCAGGCCCCGGCTCTGGTTGAAAGCTGGGCGCGCCATGCTCTGCATTGGATCAACCGCTGGGAGCAAGACGGGCTAGCGCCCCTGCATGCCGAATGGCGCGGGCTGGCCCATGGGGTTGGCGAAGAGACGCAGTTGAATGGCGTCTCCGGTACCTTCCTCGGCGTCGATGAAGACTTTGGCATGCTGCTGCGCGATGCCGACACAACCCGGCTTATTCCTCTGACCACACAACTGGAGACTTGATGATGTATCTCGCCCGCGCCATCCATTTTGACGAGAGCGATCAGAATGTCTTTGCCAATCCGGCCCGCACTGGGGAATGGTGTATTTCCGGCGGCTTTGAATTCTCCAACTGGGTAGAGGACGACCTGACCGGCAAACAACGCCAGGCCTTTGCCAATGGCTGGCTTGGGCTGGAAACCTCTGGCCGGGTGACCTTTGTCGCCGTTACCCAGATTGAGGAGGCTGAGCTGGAGGAGCTGACTGATGTTCTGGCTCAGCATTTTGTAGACTTCTATGGCGCCCCGGATCTTGCCAGCGCCCGCCCTGTGGCCACTGAAGAGCTGACACAAATGCGCGATCTCTGCGCTGAAAACCCGCCCAACACGCTGCTCACCGTCGCACGCGAGCTCAGCGACGCCGGTGTGAGAGAGAGCTTCCGCAGCATCGAGTCGCAATCAGCAGGGCTCGAACAGTTCGCCATTCATGTCACCCCGGAAGACTGACCTCCCCCGCAAGGCAGCTCTCCCGCCCGTCGATAGATCCTTGCAGGATCTTCTCCCGTTGGGCCCAGCGCCGCTGACGCGGCGCCGAACTCTTTTTTTTCAGAAGAGACAGATCAAGGGCCGCAACGCGGCCCTGCCAAAAGGCAGGGTTTACCCTTGAGGTGTCTCTGATCCAATAAAATAGATAGGGTCCTTGCGGGGCAAACCTGCCCCTTAAGGACCTCTCAGCAGATCTTGTTTTTTTGCGCCGCGTAGCGGCGCCGGGCCCAAGGCCGCCAAGGGGTCGCTGGCAAAGCCAGCTGCCCCTGCGGGGGCGGGAGCCCCCCCTTGGTCCGTTTAGCAGGAGATATCTGCGCGACACGGGTTTGCCAAAAAACCGGCGCAGCCCTCAGGCATATTTTTCCAGAAAAGCCTCTGCGGTGAGCTTACGGAAATCTGGCAGGCAAGTGCGCAGGCGGGCGTGGTCCCAGTCCCACCAGGCCAGCTGCATCATTTGATCAGCCACCAGCGCTGGATAGCGACGCCGGATCAGCCGCGCCGTGTTGCCACCAACAATCGTATACGGCGCCACATCCTTGGTCACCACCGAGCCGGAAGCAACAACAGCCCCATGACCAATGGTCACCTCTGGCTTGATCAAAGCACCATGGCCAATCCAGGTATCATGGCCAATCTGCGCCCGCCGACTGGCGCGATGGGCAAACCAATCCGCATCATCGGTGACATCATCCCAATACGATGCAGACCGATAATGGAAGTGGTGCAGCGAGGCCTTTTCCATCGGATGATCCGTGGCCCCGATCCGGGTGGCGCTGGCAATATTGGAGAATTTCCCCACCTGCGCATTGGCGATATCGCAGTTACGGTCACAATAGGAATAGTCGCCAATATCACTATTGGCCACGCGACTGCCTGCGCCAATCTCAACATAGGCACCAAAACGACTGTCGCTGATCTGGCACTCGGGGTGAATAAACGGGGTCTCTGAGGAGAGTTTCGGCATCGGGGCACTTTCCAATATTGGCCCTTGCCACTCCGATGGAATGGCAAGGGGTGTTACGTCAAGACGGGGTCTCTCGCTTTAGGGCAGCAGGAAGGCCTTGCCATCAGCGCGTGCCTTGCGCTTGGTCTTGCCCCCCTCGCCCTTGATCAGACGACGGCGTAGCCAGCCAGAGAGCCAATCCATCATCATCACCATCAGGATGATCAGCACGATGTAATAGGCCACTTCTTCCCAGTCCTTTTGGGTGATGATCGCCTGGGTCAGCAGCAAGCCGATACCGCCCCCGGTAATTGCCCCAATGATGGTGGCAGAGCGGGTGTTGGATTCCAGGAAATACAACAGCTGGCTCAGCAGCACCGGAGTGATCTGCGGGATCACTCCAAAACGATAGCGCTGCGCCGGTTTTGCCCCAGTGGAGGCAATGCCTTCGATCTGTTTCTCATCGACATTTTCCAGGGCTTCCGAAAAAATCTTGCCGAAGGTGCCGGTATCCGTCACCAGAATGGCCAGGGCACCCGTCAAAGGACCAGGGCCAAAGGCGCGTGCCAGGACCACGGTCCAGATCAGCGAGTCCACGCCGCGCAAAAAGTCAAAGAACCGGCGTGCAACAAACCTGAGCGGGCCAAAGGGCGAGAAGTTGCGCGCGGCAATAAAGGCCAACGGCAGGGCAATGATACCCGCACCAATGGTGCCGAGGAAGGCCATCAGCAGTGTCTCGGCGATGGCCCAGGCAACATCCCTATGGCGCCACATCTTGTTGTTCCAGAAATCATTCAGGATTGCCCCGGCTTCGCCTGTTGCCGCGCGGGTCAGCACCTCGCCTATGCTCAGCCCATGATAGGGGCTGTCGAGAGTGAAAAAGAACAGCTCCCAGCCGTTGAAATACCGAAAGACCTCAGCGCGGTTGCGGGTGACAGTGAGGCGACCGGCATCGGTTTTGATCGCCAGACGGTTCTTGGACACACTGATCCAGTCTGGCACATCGCCAGCGGGCAATTCTGCCTGGACACCTTTGGCGCGGGTCGGGGTCGCGCGGACCAGACCATAGCCCGGAATGTCATATTCAATGCTTTCAGCACCAAAGCGCACCAGATGACCGTTTTCCAGGTCAATCGCAGTCTCAACCCCTGCGGTCTCACCCAGAGAAACCCAGGCTGGGCTGTCACCTTCGGGATAGGCACCTTTGCGTTCGCCCTCAATGGCCACCGAGACCGAGCCATCGCGGTTGTCCCGCGTCACATGGGTTTTGTAACTATAGGTGTCGCTCACCAGGGTCTGGGCGTTCTGCCAGCTGACCCGCTGCCACAGACCTGCCATGTCAAAGGCCACAAAGACATACCCCATATAGACCAGGATCAGGGCGGGCACGGCAAAATTCAGCAGTTTCTTTTTGAAAAACAGGCGGTCCATGTCCTGTTTCAATGTCGCGGGGGTCAGGTCGGCCTCTAGAATGGTCATGCCTTGGCTCCATGGATCAAACGGTCACGCATGCCGCTCGAGATCTGATCGACCACGACGATGGTGATAAACAACAACAGGAAAATGGCGGCGGCCTCATCGTAGCGGCCCTGGCCCCAGGACATGGCGTTTTTCAGCTCGTAGCCAATGCCGCCAGCGCCGACAAAACCCAGAATGGCCGAGGCGCGAATGTTGATTTCAAACCGCAACAGGGCGTAGCTCACATAGTTTGGCCCCACCTGCGGGATGACGCCCAGCCACATGCGCTGCCCCCAGCTGCTGCCAACGGATTCAAGCCCCTCGACAGGTTTCAGCGAGGCGTTTTCATTCACTTCGGAGAACAGCTTGCCCAGGGCGCCAGCGGTGTGGATTGCAATGGCAATCATCGCAGGCACCGGCCCGCCACCAAGCAGGAAAATCAGGACCAGGGCGATGACAATTTCAGGAATGGCGCGACAGATATCCATGATCCGGCGAAACAACGGGATAAGGCGCGGCCAGGGCGCCATGCCACGGGTCGACAACAGCGACAACAGGGTGCCAAAGACCAGCCCCACAAGGGTAGAGGCAGCGGCGATATTCAGCGTCTCGATCAGGGCTGGAAAAAAGTTGACCAGATGACCGGGAAGCTCTGTAACTTTCTCGCTGGCTTCCGCCAGAACTTCGTTCGGGTAGTCAAAAACATGGGTGATACCGTCATAAAACGAGCCAGCATTGCGGCCGTCAGCAGTACGGAACCCTGCCATCATCAAGGCGACAAACACCACCAAAATTATGCCGCCATAAAGACGCTTGCGCCGGGTCATCTCGCCATATTGGGCGCGAATATCGGCCGTCGTTAGGGGCGCTGCGGTCAGATCTGCCATCGTTGCCGTCCTGATTTGGGAAACTGTGATCCAGGGCCGCTCCGGGCCGGTCGATCACTGGGAAACGGGGTCCGGACATTGCTGCCCGGACCCCGAAGAAAGAACCACGTGGAAGTCTTAGTTGGACTTCAGCTTGCGGGCTTCGATGATTGCCTGGTAGGCGTCGTGACCGATTGGCATAACGCCTTTGGCCTCACCGGAGAGCACACCATAGGCGCACTCAGGATCCATTGAGGGCAGCGAGGCCATCAGGGCGGTGAATTTGACTTTGACGTCTTCTGGCAGGTCTTTGCGCAGAACGATTGGACCTTCTGGGATTGGCTTGGACTGCCAGATCTGAACCAGGTCGTTCATGTCAACCAGGCCTGCATCCACAGCGCGACGCAGGGCGCCAGAGTTGTAGCCGTCTTCCCAGTTGCCCAGACCGTCAGCCCAGGTCACACCGCCGTCAAAATCGCCATTGTTGACGCCAACGATGGTCTGCTCGTGACCGCCGGAGAATTTGACTTCGCCAAAGTAATCGCCCGAAGTCATGGTGGCACCGGTGATTTCAGGGATCTCGATCGACGGGATCAGGAAGCCTGAGGTCGAGTTAGGGTCGCCAAAGCCAAAAACTTTGCCCTGCATGTCTTCCAGCGAGGTGATGCCGCTGTCGGCGCGCGCAAAGCCTACCGAGTAGTAGCCGTAGCCGCCGTCCTCGTTGACTTTAACCAGGATTGGCTCAACCGCTTCCGGGTCGGACAGGTAAGTTTTTGCATAACCGGAGGCACCCAGCCACGCCATGTCGAGGGTGCCGCCCAGCAGACCCTGGATAACACCGTTATAGTCGGCAGGGGCAAACAGCTTGGTTTCAACACCCAGCAGCTCTTCGGTTTTGGCGCGCAGGCATTCGTTGTTGTTCAAACGGTCCTGAGCGTTCTCGCCGCCCAGGAGACCAATGCGGAACTGAGTGATTTCTTCGGCCATGACGGGTGTGGTCAGGGCAGTCGAGGCCAGAGCGGCCAGCAGCAGTTTTTTCATCTTTTTTCTCCGGTTAAGTTTTCCCGCCCCCCCATCGGGTACGGGTGATGAAATTGGATGGTTCGGTTGTTCAGGCTTGCGCCATCTCAGCCCGGATGGTGGCATCCAGGGTGTCGATCTCGGTCGAGGTCGCCGCTTCCGAGAAACTGGCATCAGCGCCATAGATCTCACGGGCGACACCTGTGGTCAGCTGTTCCGGCAGCCCGTCAAAGACGATGCGCCCATCGCGCATACCGATGACCCGGTCGCAGTAGCGCCGTGCCGTATCCAGCGTGTGCAGGTTAGCAATCACCGTGCGTCCGTCTTCTTCATGGATGCGGCGCAGCGCCTCCATCACGGTCTGTGCGTTCATCGGATCCAGCGAGGCAATCGGCTCATCCGCCAGAATGATCTTGGGGTCTTGCATCAGCGCACGAGCAATGGCGACACGTTGTTGTTGCCCCCCAGACAGGGCTTCGGCCCGTTTGGCGGCATGTTCGGCGATGCCGAGACGGTCCAGAATGTCGATCGCCCGGTGGATGTCATCCATCGGGAACAGATTGAACATGGTGGCAAAGGTGGAGCGGCGATTGAGCGTGCCGTGCAGCACGTTGGAGACCACATCCATACGAGGCACCAGATTGAACTGCTGAAAGATCATCGCGCAGTCCGACTGCCAGGCGCGCTTCGCATTCCCCCGCAGGCCGGTAATTTCGCGGTCTTCAAACAGGATGCGGCCTTCGCTGGCATCGGACAGGCGGTTGATCATCCGCAACAGGGTCGATTTGCCGGCACCTGACCGCCCGATCACCCCGATCATGCAAGGTTTGTCGATGTCCAATGTCGCGGCATCCACCGCAATCTTGTCACCAAAACGTTTCGTCAATTTATCGATGCGCAGCACAGTCGGTCCCTCTCGTTTCGGGCATTGACTAAGGCTGGCACTCAAACGATTTGTGTCAAAGGAATGAAGCTTTTGTAAATGTCATTGATTTGACTCGGCAAACAGCCCCTGTGCAGAGCGCCAGCAAGCAGCTATATGGCGGCTGAACACTCCTCTATTGTCTTTCCAAAAGGAAACCGCCCGATGTCCTTTGACCGCAAGATCAAGATTGCCCCCTCGATCCTCTCTGCTGACTTTGCCAATTTTGGCCAGGAAATTCAGGCCATCGAGGCCCAGGGCGCTGACTGGGTGCATGTGGATGTGATGGATGGCCATTTTGTGCCCAACCTCACCTTTGGCCCCATGGCGGTCAAAGCCTTCCGCCCGCATGTAAAAACCGTGATGGATGTGCATCTGATGATCTCTCCGGTCGATGCCTATATCGACGCCTACGCCGATGCTGGTGCCGATGTGCTCACCGCCCATATCGAGGCAGGTCCGCATATCCACCGCACCCTGCAGGCGATCCGTGCCGCAGGCATGAAAGCAGGTGTGGCGCTGAACCCCGGCACCCCCGCCGAAGCGGTTGCCCATCTGCTGGATATCACCGACCTGATCTGTGTGATGACGGTAAACCCAGGATTTGGTGGGCAGAAATTCATCGACATGACGGCCAAGGTTCGTCAATTGCGCCAGATGATCGGTGACCGCCCGGTACATATCGAAATCGACGGCGGCGTAGACCCCAAGACCGCGCCACTGGTTGTTGAGGCCGGCGCTGATGTTCTGGTTGCAGGCTCGGCTGTGTTCAAGGGCGGCTCGGTGTCTAACCCCGAGGTCTATGGCGAAAACATGCGTCTAATCCGCGCCGCAGCCGAGGGTCACTGGGCCTGACCGCACCGCGCAGGACAAGAGACCACATGTGACGCAGTCCCAGCTTTGTGGCACCGGACATCGTTGCCCTTGGTCTGTTGTTTACGGTATCAGAGCGGTCCTTTTGGGCCGCTCTTTTTGATTTAGCAAAACCGGCTTGAAGATCGCAGGCTAACCTGCCCCTGTGACAGGCCCCGGGTCGCCCCAGCGTTTGCGCGTCTGCACCGGCCTCCCCCCCTGGTTGCAGGAGGGTCGTGGCAATACAAATTCAATTTTCAGGAAAATTAACCGAATCAAGTCACCTTGAACCTGTCGTTTAAGGTTTGGCAGTGTTTCGCCGTCTGTTTTGCAACCGCCGAATACCGGTTGCTCCGCTGGAAGCACCCTAGAGAATAGAAGGTTCGTTTAGGTGAATAAAGACTCTCTCTTGTTCAAGTTGGTTGTGCCCATCCCCCTGTGCCTGTGCCTGGGTCTTCTGCTCGCGGGGCTGCTCCTTCCCTCCGCCATGCGCAATAATGCAATTTCAGCTGCAACCGAGGCCGCTGTTGAAACCGCAGGCCAGGTCAAGACACTGCGCAGCTACTATACAAAATTCGTGGTGAGCGACGCAAAGGCCTCCGGCAACCTGTCTTTGGGAATTGATCACCAAAACGACCCAAACGTCATTCCTCTGCCAGCCACAATGGTGCACGACGTCAGCGAACTGATTGCTGGGGAACAGATCAATTTCTCCCTTTACAGTCCCTTTCCCTTTGAAAATCGGGCCGACCGCCCATCAGACGCTTTCATGGAGGAGGCTTGGGACGCCCTGTCAAACGACCCCGCGCGCAGTATTGAACAGACCGAAGTGGTCAATGGCAGCACCTTTCTGCGAGTGGCGGTTGCCGATCAGATGACCTCGGAAGTCTGTGTCGCCTGTCACAACACGGTGGCAGGCTCGCCCAAAACCGACTGGCAGCTGGGCGATCTGCGCGGCGTCATCGAAGTCCGCAGAAATCTTGATCCCATACTGGCCAATACACAGGCCTTGTCGCGAAACATACTCATCGGTTTGGCTGTGATGAGTGCCGTTCTTCTTGCGGTCTGCATTTCGGTTGCCCGCTCGGTAATCCGGCCAATTGAGCGGGTTTGCACAGACATTGCTGCGGTGTCTTCCGGCGACCTGGAGACCGAGGTCGCATCGGCAAACCGCAGGGATGAAATCGGCAAGATCGGCAAGGCGCTGGTCGAATTGCAAACCGACCTGCAACAGGCCCGCGTCGGCGAAGAACGCCGCGCCGCGCTGCAACAGGAACAACACGATGTAGTACAGCATCTCAGCTCCGGGCTGGTCAGGCTATCGCGCGGTGATTTTTCCCAGCCCATTTCCGTAGAGTTTTCCGGGGCCCATGAAAAACTCCGCCAGAACTTCAACCAGACCATTGATACCCTCTCGGTCACTGTTGCTCAGGTGATCGAAGCCTCGGAATCCATCGGCAATGGCGCCACCGAAATCAGCCAGGCCTCTGATGATCTGTCACACCGCACCGAAAGCCAGGCAGCAACCCTGGAACAGACCGCTGCAGCGCTGGACCAGATGACCGCCTCGGTCAAGGCGGCAGCTGATGGGGCCCGCAGTGTCGAGGCAACAATGGATGAGGCCAAGAATGAGGCCCGTAGCAGCGGTGAAGTGGTCGCCAATGCCGTCGCCGCCATGACAGAGATTTCCGACTCCTCCAGCCATATCGGCCAGATTATCACCGTGATTGATGACATCGCCTTTCAGACCAACCTATTGGCGCTGAATGCAGGGGTTGAAGCCGCCCGCGCTGGCGAAGCCGGACGGGGCTTTGCAGTGGTTGCCGCCGAGGTCCGGGGGCTGGCGCAGCGCTCCTCTGAGGCGGCGATGGAGATCAAAGCGCTGATTGGCTCCAGCGCCGAACAGGTTGGCCGCGGCGTTGATCTGGTTGGCAAAGCAGGCCAGGCGCTCAATTCCATTGTCGGGCGGGTCAACGAGATTTCCGAGCTGGTCTCCGGTATTACCGAAGGCGCGGTTGAGCAATCCACCGGCCTGGCCGAGATCAACATTGGCGTCACCCAGCTGGATCAGGTGACCCAGCAAAACGCCGCCATGGTTGAAGAATCCACCGCAGCGGGCCATCTGCTCAAGGCAGACGCGCTCAAACTCACCGAAGTGGTTGCTGGGTTTCAGACCCTGGGCGCGCCGCGAACTGCCAAACCACCGCTGGCCAAGGCTGCAACCGCAGAACCCGTCATTGCCCATGACTATCTGGACTGGGGGGAAGAGGTGATGCAACAACAGGTCAATGGGCCGACCGACAGCGACGACGGTAAATGGCAAGACTTCTAACCACCATGATCAAAGGCGAGGGCAATGCCCCTCGCCTTTCCTTTTAAAGCCGTCGCGCGACATTACCGAAGCTGCTGGGCAAAATGCTCCAACAGCTTATGTTTCAGAATTTTCCCGGTAGGCGCCGCCGGCAGGGCTTCTGTCAAAACGATCTGCGCCGGGCATTTGTATCCAGCCAGCTGCCCCCGCACGAATTGCATCAGGTCGGCCACATCAGGCTGGTCGTCTTGTGAAACCTGCACAAAGGCCAGAACCTCCTCATCGCCCTTGCCGCGCCGCCCGACCACTGCGGATTGCACCACTTGCGGATGGGCATTCAACGCGGCTTCGACCTCTGGTGGGAATACATTGAAGCCACCATGGATGATCAACTCTTTCGAGCGACCCTCGATATGCAAAAAACCCTGGGCGTCCAGCCGTCCCAGATCGCCACTGCGCAGCCAGCCGTCCTGATCCAGCACCAGCGCCGTCTCTTCCGGATTGCGGTAGTACCCCAGCATTACATTATCACCGCGTATCAGCACCTCGCCGATGCCCTCGCCGCCACCCGCAACGCTTTCATCAATGCGCACCTCGACACCAGGCAGGGGCGGCCCAACCGAGATATCCGGATTTCCGGGGCTGCTGTTCTTGGTGGCGCACACCCCGGCCGTGGCTTCTGTCATGCCATAGCCGTTTTGCAGGGCCACACCATAAAAGGCCTCGGCCCGTCGCTTCCAATCCGGGTCGAGCGGCGCCGCCCCGGAGGACACATATTGCAACACCGGACTATCAAGCCGGTCCAGCCCCTGTTCCTTGGCAAATTGCATCACCAGAGCATGCATCTGCGGCACCGCCGACAACCGGGTCACCCCCCGACGCAGTGCCTGATAGAGCTTTTCAGCCGAGAACCGCGCCTCCAGCAAAACCTCCGCGCCGATATAAAGCGAGGCTGTCATCACTGATGCCAGACCAAAAACATGGGTCATCGGCAAAACCCCATAAATCACATCCCCCGGCACCATATCGCGCAGCTCTGCAGAGGCCTTGCCACCATAAAGCAGGTTCTTATGGGTCAGCATCACGCCTTTGGGGGCGCCAGTGGTGCCCGTGGTATAGAGCAGCACAGCAGCATCTGCGGGCGCATCGCCAGAACTTGGGTAAGGGCAGGCCATATGCATTGCGCCAAAAGAGCCGGTAATTTCCTCTGCACCCAATCGGGTTGCATGGGTCTGCGCACTGCCTTCGATCTGGGTCGAGATCAACACCACCACAGGGCGGGCATGATCCAGGATACGGTCCACTTCTCCGCTGCTCATCCGGGCATTCACCGGAACCGCCACGGCGCCACATTGAGAGCTTGCCAAAAGCGCCGCCACCACCGCACAGCAGTTTTCTGCCAGCACCACCACCCGGTCGCCGGGCCGAACGCCCGCCTGCGTGATCACCTGTGACAGCTCTGCCACAGCCGTTGCCAGCGCCCCATAACTCCAGCTCACGCCGACACTGTCGGAAAATCCTGCAGCCTCAGGACGCGCCTTTGCCTGCGCTGCCAATAGATCATGCCAGTACTTCATCACCGCAGCTCCCCACCTGTTATTGTTTGTGTGTCTTCCGCCCTGTCCTGCCGCACAGCAGTTCCAGCCCAGGGCTATGTCGCGCCAAATTCCGGCGCGCGTTTTTCCAAAAATGCCGCAATCCCCTCGCCAGCCTCGGCTGCGCCAGCCGCCTCTGCCATAGCGTTGCGCTCGCGGTCCAGCTGCGCTGACTCGCTGGTCTCATAGGCCTCAGACATCATGTGACGGATCATCCGTTGTGCCTGAGGTGGTCCCTTGGCCAGAGTATCTGCCAGCGCCTGTGCCGAGGCCAGAACCTGATCGCCGGGCACCACCAAGTTCACCGCCCCCAGCGCCTGCATCCGTTCCGCCGTCACCGGACGTGCCAATAGGCACATCTCCATTGCCAGCGGACGCGGCAGCATGCGTGCCAAAGCAGAGGTCAGGCCCCCATCCGGCACCAGCCCCGCCTTGACATAGGCCGCGGTGAACTTGATGCCTGCCTCAGCTACGATGAGATCCGCCGCCAGGGCCAGCGACAGGCCAGCGCCTGCGGCGCCACCCTCAACGGCGGCAATCACCGGCACCGGGGCTGCGCGCAGCCCCCGGATCATCCCGTGCAGCTCATCCACCTTGTCGCGCCGCTGCGCCTCAGTCAGGGTGCGCCGTTCGATCAAGACGTTCAGATCCCCGCCCGCACAGAAAAAGCCGCCTTCGGATGTCAGCAAAATGGCGCGAATGCGCGGCTCTTGCGCCAGGGCCACCGCGTCATTGATCGCAGCATAGAGATCTGGCGACAGGGCGCCGCGACGGGTGGCATTCATGTTCACCACAACAGCGCGATCGCCCTGGTCTTCCAGTCGGGCCAAAACAGTCATTTGCGAATCCTTTTGAACACGCCCGTTGCAGAGGCCAAAAGCCGACCTTCCTCGTCGTGCAGTTCGCCCAAGAGATGCGCAATGGAGGCGCCACCGCCGGTGACACGTGCCGTGGCGGTAATCCGCCCCTGACGCACCGCCGCCACATAGGACAGCGTCAGCGATACAGTGACCAGAGCGGCATGGTTTTCAGGGTCAAAAAACTGCGAGGCGGTATTGCCGCAGACCACGTCAAGAACCGTCGCAACGATACCGCCGTGCAGGATGCCATGGCGGTTCAGGTGAGGTGGCTGCAAATCCAAAGTCACCCGGCAGGACCCATCCCGCCGGTCGATTGTCGTTTTGTACCCCACCAGTTGCTGAACGCCCGGGTCTTCGATCTGAAAAGTCAGGTCGGTTTCTGACGGGCCAGCGTCACACTGGCCCGTTTCAGCTTGATCTGCCTCAGGCCGCGCTTTGGTCAATAAAACGCTCCAGCTGAGTATCGGTGTCACCAAACCGGTGGTCCGCCATCACGATGCGCTTGGCGATATGGGCCAGCTCATACTCTTCGGTCATGGCAATACCACCATGCAGCTGAATGCTTTCCTCAGCGACCAAACGGCCGGCGCGGCCAATCAGGTTGCGTGCCGCTGAAATCTGCAAGGCCTGTTCTGCAGCAGAAGAGTCCAGGTACCCCGCAGCATTGATCACCGCAGAGCGGGCCTGTTCCAGCTCGATCAGCAGGGTGGCCATCCGGTGTTGCAAGGCCTGGAACGTGCCAATTGGCCGCCCAAACTGTTGCCGTGTCAGCAGGTATTCCCGCGTCAACTCGGTTGCCGCTTCCATCGCGCCCAGCGTTTCGGCAGCCAGCGCCACCTCGGCGCGGTTGCTTGCCCGTTTCAGCGCCCCATAAGCAGAGCCCGCTGCGCCCAGTCGCGCATCCGCAGAAAGACGCAACCCGTCGATATCGACCTCAGCCGCCCGGCCACCGGCCAGCAGCGCATAGCCGCGCAGCGACAGGCCAGCGCTGTCACGTGGCACCAGGAACAAAGAGATCCCCTCCTCGTCTGCGGCAGCACCGGACTCGCGCGCCGAGACAATCAGGTAGTCGGCGGCTTCAGCATTGATCACAACGGCCTTGCGCCCGGTGAGAACGATGTCGTCGCCCTCAACCTTTGCGGTGGTTTCCACCTGCGCCAGATCATAGCGGCTGTTGGGTTCACCATGGGCCAGGGCCAGGTGCAATTCGCCACCAATCACCTGCTCCACCAGTTCTTTTTGTGTCTCATTGCCCAGGGCCGCGATCAAGCCACCGCCCAGAATGGCTGTGTCCAGCAGCGGCTCTACCGCACCGGCGCGCCCCAGCTCTTCAAACACGGTGGTGAGGTCAAAACCCGCGCCGGCAAAACCGCCGTCTTCTTCGCTGAACAGGGCACCGATGACGCCCAGCTCAGCCAGTTTGCCCCAGATCCCGGCATCAAACCCGAGAGCGTTTTCTGCATCCCCCAAACGCGTGCTGGCGCGCAGCCCGTCCTGGTTGTCCCGCAGGAACCGACGCAGGCTGTCCTGCAGCATTTGACGTTCTTCTGTCAGATCAAAGTTCATGCCCCGCCTCCCAGTTTGACTTTGGCAATGATGTTCTTCTGGACCTCGTTGGAGCCCCCAAAGATCGAAAGTTTGCGATTGTTGAAATACTGCGGAGCGGCAGCGGCGCTGCCTTCCGGCCCCATGTCGGGCTCATTGCCGCCTTCCAGCGCCTCCGAAACAAATGGCATCGCATAGGCACCCGCTGCGCGACGTGCCAGGTCGTTGATTTCCTGACGGATTTCTGTGCCCTTCACCTTTAGCATCGAGCTTTCAACCCCTGGCGCCTGACCAGAGGCGGCGCGCGAAATGATCCGCAGGTTGGTGGTGGACATGGCCATCAGATCAATCTCGGCCCGCGCCACACGGGCGGCAAAATGCGGGTTCTCACTCAGAGGCCGGCCGCGATGCATCTGGCTGCGAGCCATGCGTTTCACCGCCTCCAGGCCAGCACTGCTAAAGCCAACACCGGCGATATTGGTCCGCTCATGGGTCAGCAGATATTTGGCATAGGTCCAGCCTTTGTTTTCCTCACCCACCAGATTTTCCACCGGAACTTTGACGTCCGTAAACCAGACTTCGTTCACTTCGTGGGTGCCATCCAGCAGGATAATCGGACGTACTTCGATACCGGGTGTGTCCATGTCGATCAGCAGGAAAGAGATCCCGGATTGCTGTTTCGCATCCGGATCCGTGCGCACCAGACAGAAAATCCAATTGGCGTATTGGCCCAGGGTGGTCCAGGTTTTCTGGCCGTTGACCACATAGTGGTCCCCCTCACGCACAGCGCGGGTCTTCAGGCTGGCCAGATCCGATCCGGCACCGGGCTCGGAATAGCCCTGACACCACCAGTCTTCGCCAGACAGAATGCGGGGCAGATAGTGATCTTGCTGTTCCTTGGAGCCAAACTTCTGCAACACCGGCGCCAGCATCGCCAAGCCAAAAGGCACGATGCGGGGCGCATTGGCGCGGCAGCATTCTTCCTCAAAGATATGGCGCTGTACCGCGTTCCACTCGCAGCCGCCAAATTCCTTGGGCCAGTTCGGCGCCAGCCAGCCCTGGTCGTTCAGGATACCATGCCATTTCTCATGGCCTTCTTTGCCAAGCTCACGCCCGACGCGAATGGCGTCAGACATTTCCTTTGGCAATTTCTGTGCCAGAAACTCTTGCACTTCGGCGCGAAACGCCTGCTCTTCAACTGAGTAATTCAGATCCATTTGGTGCTTCCTCCCAGAAAGCCGCCCCCCGGCCCGCAGGCCGGGGCGCGCCCATATGGCCCTCGATGGGGCATATGGGCGCTCCTTTGCTAGATTAAACGCTTTAGATCAGTAGATCTCAAACAGGCCTGCGGCACCCATGCCGCCACCCACACACATGGTGACAACGCCCAGTTTGGCCCCGCGACGTTTGCCTTCACGCAGGATATGGCCGGTCATCCGCGCACCGGTCATGCCAAAGGGGTGGCCAATGGCGATCGAGCCGCCGTTGACGTTGCATTTCTCGTCATCAATGCCCAGGCGATTGCGGCAATAGAGCGCCTGGCTGGCGAAGGCTTCGTTCAGCTCCCAGATGTCGATGTCGTCCACGGTCAGGCCGTGGCGCTCCAGCAGACGTGGCACAGCAAAGACCGGACCAATTCCCATCTCGTCTGGCTCACAGCCTGCAACCGCAAAGCCTTTAAAGGCGCCCATGGCCTCGAGCCCGCGCTTCTCGGCCTCTTTGGAGTCCATCAGGACCACCGCAGCGGCACCATCAGACAGCTGGCTGGCGTTGCCTGCGGTGACAAAGTTGCCGTCACCGCGAACCGGCGCCAAGCTGCCCAGACCATCCAGCGTGGTGGTGGGGCGGTTGCATTCGTCCCGATCCACCAGCGCCTCTTTCATCGAGATTTCGCCGGTTTCCTTGTCCTTGACCGCCATGGTGGTGGTCATTGGCACGATCTCATCGGCAAAAAGACCTGCCTCCTGCGCCGCAGCGATGCGCTGCTGGCTGCGCAGACCATAAGCATCCTGCTCTTCGCGGCTGATACCATAGCGCTGCGCCACGATATCGGCGGTCTCGATCATGGTCATATAGACAGCGGGCTTGTGTTCCTGCAGCCAGGCCTCAGGAGCCGCGCGCACCTTTGGTTGCACCATCGAGATGCTTTCGACCCCGCCGGCCACCATGGGACCGGCGCCTTCGCAAATAATCTGCTGAGCCGCCAGCGCGATGGTCTGCAAACCGGACGAGCAGAACCGGTTCACGGTCATGCCCGATACGGTTACCGGCAGGCCTGCACGCAGGGCGATCTGACGCGCGATGTTGGATCCGGTTTCCCCTTCGGGAGCGCCACAGCCCATGATGCAGTCTTCGATTTCCGCGCCCTCGATCCCGGCGCGTGCCATGGCGGCCTCAACCGCGGCCCCCCCCATGGTGGCCCCATGGGTCATGTTGAAGGATCCCCGGAAGGACTTAGCCAACCCGGTACGGGCGGCCGAGACAATAACGACTTGTTTCATTTGCTTTATTCCTTGTTGAGATCATCAAAGGAGCGGCCTTCAGCCACTAGTTTTTCGAGCAGGGGCGCAGGCTCCCAGAAATAGTCATCTTCCTGCGCACCATTTTTGATCGTGGCCAGAACCTTGTCCAAGCCTTCCATATCGGCCCATTTCAGCGGCCCACCCCGGTAACGCGGGAAGCCATAGCCAAACAGCAGGGTCATATCGACATCCAGCGGGCGGCGGGCGATGCCTTCGCCCACAACCTTGGCGGCCTCATTGACCATCGCCGCCATATAACGAGTGACAATTTCGTCGTCGGTAAAGGCCCGGGGCGTGATGCCCTTTGCCGCCCGTTCCGCCGCAATCAGATCGGTGACTTCTGGGTTTGGCGTGCCGCCGCGCTTACCGGCCTCATAGATGTAATAGCCCTTGCCGGTCTTTTGGCCAAAGTTGCCAGCTTCGCAGACCTTATCCATATATTCGCTGTCACGATCGCGCGGGTCCATGCCTTCGGCCCGTTTGCGTTTGCGCACCGCCCAACCAATGTCGAGCCCAGCCAGATCCGCCACGGCAAAGGGCCCCATGGCAAAGCCAAAATCAGTCAGCGCCTTGTCGATCTGATAGGGCGAGGCCCCATCCAGCACCATATGGTCAGCCGCCTTGCGATAGGTGGCCAAAATGCGGTTGCCGATAAAGCCATCGCAAACGCCAGCGCGCACCGAGATCTTTTTCAGCCGCTGCCCCAGGGCAAAGCCAGTGGCAACCACGTCCAGTGCAGTCTTGTCTGCCACAACAATTTCCAGCAGCTTCATCACATGCGCGGGCGAGAAGAAGTGCAGCCCGATCACATCCTCAGGACGCGAGGTGCAGGCGGCAATTTCATTCACATCCAGATAAGAGGTGTTGGAGGCGAGGATCGCGCCTTTCTTGCAGACCGCATCCAGCTTGCCAAACACCACTTTCTTGACGCTCATCTCTTCAAAGACCGCCTCGATCACCAGATCCACATCGCTCAAGGCGTCATAGTCGGTGGCCAGGGTCAGCGCCTCTTCGGTGAGCTGGGTGAATTGCGCCTCGGAAATCTTGCCGCGCTTCAAAGCGCCCTGCAAATTGCCCGCGATGCGGCCTTTTGCGGCCTCTGCCGCCTCGTCGCTCATCTCCAGCATCACCACCGGAAGGCCGGCAAGCAGTGCTGCGGTAGCAATACCTGCCCCCATGGTGCCACCACCGATCACGCCAATCGAAGCAAGCGCACGGGGGGCAATGCCTTTCAGCTCAGGCAGCTTGCTGACAGCGCGCTCCGAGAAGAAAGCATGGATCATGCCCTGACGCTGATCGGTATCCATCAGCTCCATGAACAATTCGCGCTCGCGCTTCATGCCCGCGTCAAAAGGCAGCTCACAGCAGGCCTGAATACCGCGCACCGCAACCGCAGGCGCCAGCAGGCCACGGCCCTTTTTCAGAACCTTGTCATAGAGCGCATCGAAATCAACCGCCTCTGGTGCTGGCATTTCGCTCACGGGGCGACGGGTGGCGCCGCTATCAAGCAATTCCTGGGTATAGGCCAGACCGATCTCGCGCGGCTCACCCTCTTCGATGCGATCCAGAATACCCAGTGCCAGCGCTTCTTTGGCACCAACCTGACGACCCGAGGTGATGACATCCACAGAGGCCTCAACACCGATCAAACGTGGCAGACGCTGGGTACCACCGGCACCGGGCATCACCCCAATCAACACTTCGGGCAGACCCACCCGCGCCGATGGAACTGCAATGCGGTAATGCGAGGCCAATGCAACCTCCAGCCCGCCGCCCAAAGCGGTCCCGTGCAGCGCAGAGACCACCACCAAAGGAGAGGCCTCGATGCGTGCGCAGAGGTCGGGCAAAAAGATGCCGCGTGGGGGTTTGCCAAATTCAGTAATGTCAGCCCCGGCAAAATAGGTGCGGCCATCACCATAGATCAAAACCGCTTTTACACCGTCCTTTTCAGCCCGTTCGATCCCAGCCAGCAGGCCTTCGCGAATATCAAAGCCCAGCGCGTTCACCGGAGGATTCTGCGCTTTCAGAACCGCAATTTCCCCAATGCGCTCGTATGCGATGGCATCTGTCATTCGAATTTCCTCTCCTCTTTAGGTCTACCAAACAATCGTCCGGTCTAGCCCTAAGTCCTTTTTCATTCTCAGCACAAGCCAAGTCCCCATGCCAGCCCCGGCTCGATACCGCGATCCAGAACCCTGCGTCACGACCCCGGCTCACCCGCTACAACTTGGAGGTGGAGCGGCTTGTGCAAAAATTCCACTATGCAGAACCTAGTTCCACAGAATTGCAGGCACATTAGGCAAGAGCATCGCGGTGATCAAGCAATAAACCTGCGCGACGCTGGGGAAATGCTGCACTGCGGAGAAATCCAGGCCGCCAACAGAAAAAGGACAGCTGCTCTAAACAGATGCCCTCCTTGCCTTTTCCGCCGATGCCCCTGCGACTGTCAGGGCCACGCCAGGCAACATTCTAAAGCCCGTTGCCACAGCTCCGCCCGCGCAAAAATCGTCTCTGTCCAGTTCAGACAGGAGTTCAGATGGGCCCGTTCAGATGGCCAGCTCAGATGGCCAGTTCGGGCGACTCCGTCAGCCAGTCCTGCCCACCCTACGCCGTCGCGCGCACCAGGCCGCTTGCCATCCACCCGTCAAAGATCTCCAACACCCGGTCACAAAATGCCGCATCGTTGATGTGGCAATCCAGCTCATGCAGCGCCACGGTGTCAGGACAGAGGCTGCGGATCTCATCACAAAAAGCCGCAAGCCCCTCAGCATCATGCAGTTCGCCGCCCGGACGATCCCATTCGTTACAGCCCTGGTTTGGCAGCACAAACGCCACCGGAGCTTGCGCCTGCGACAGCTTATCGCACAGGCTCTTCGCCACAGCGCGACGCTCCCCCGGTTCGAGCACCGCAGAAGACAACAGCCGGTTATGCGCATGGGTCGGACGCCCCTCAATCTGCGGGGGAACGGCCTGCCATCCGACAAAATCCACCAGATCGTAACAGCCCGGAGCCACCAATTGCGGAGTACCCGACTGGCCTGCATTGGTCAGCCGGTCCGCCCCCGCCGAGAGCCCGCCAAACATGTGGTTAGAAACCTCCTGTGGCGCAAAATCCATTACCGCCGCAAAAGCCCCCTCACGGGACAGGCTTTCAAAGGCGCGCCCCCCCATACCGGTGGCATGAAAGACCGCCACCTCAAAGCCTCGGGCCTCCAATGCAGGTTTCAACGTCACCATGTAACGCAGTACCGTTTTCCCAAAGGAGGTCATGCCAATCAACGGCCGCTCCCGGCGCGGCGCTTCGACAGCGCGCGCCGCCCCCAAGACCGCCCCGGCAGCCTGGCTCAGCGCCGCCTTGCAGATCGAATTCAATCCATAAAGACCGCCTGACCAGAGAATCATCTGCACATCCGCCGGGATCCGCTCCGGCGGCAGGAGCGGCGAAAACGCAACCGTAGAGACCACATATTTGGGCACCCCCAGGGGCAGGGCAGCGCAGAGATCCAGCGCCAGATCCGTCCCCATAGTCCCCCCCAAGACCACAACCCCGTGAATGCTTCCCGCACGGTACAGTTCCAACGCCTTAGCCGCCGCACCGCTGCCCATGATCTGCATCGCGGTATTCTCATCACCCGCGCCAATTGCCGCCTCAATTGAGCTGCCCCCTGCCTCGGCCACTTGATGCTTGCTGACATCTGTAGGCCGGCTGGGATCCCCCAGGACGCTCACGTCCATCGACAAGACCCGACCGCCCTGGCCATGAATAATCTCCGCCAGATAATGCAGCTCATCATCTTTGGTATCATAGGTCCCTGCGACCAGAATTGTTTTTACAGCCACCATCTCACCCTCCCAACGCCCAAGGCGCCCCCGCTTTCATCTTACTCCAAATACCTCCGCCGGAGGCCACAGGTTTTGCACTGCAAAACCTGTTCACAACATCCCTCACAACTGAATCCAGGCCGTCTTCAGATCAACATATTTATCAAGCGCATGCAGGGATTTGTCATGGCCATTGCCAGATTGCCCAACACCGCCCAAAGGCACCGTATTATCCGCCCCCCCATAGGTGTTCACATGCACAACCCCGGCCCGGATAGCCGCGACCATACGATGGGCCCGCGACAGATCCGCAGTCCAGACCCCAGCGGCGAGGCCAAAATCCGTGGCATTTGCCAGGCTCACGGCCTCGGCCTCGGTCTCAAACTTTGTGACCGACAATACCGGGCCAAAAACCTCGCGCTGGAACAGGGCATGATCGCGTGCCACATGAGTGACGATGGTTGGCGCCATATAGCTGCCTCCGGTCTCTGCCAGAATGCGCGCGCCTCCGGTGATCACCTGACCGCCCTCCGCGCGGGCCATATCCATAAAGGACAGATTGCGCCGCAGCTGTTCTTCCGAGTTCACCGCGCCAATCTGATTGCCCAGATCCAGTGGATCGCCCACCCGCAGGGCCTCGGCCTCGGCCTTTAGCAGGGCGACAAACTCATCATGTACCGAGGCCTCAACCAGCAGACGCGATCCCGCCACACAGACCTGGCCAGAGTTGCGGAAAATTCCCATGGCGGAAACCCGGGCCGCCTTTTGCAAATCCGGCGCGTCGCCAAAGACGATATTGGGGGATTTCCCGCCCAGTTCCAAATAGCAGCGTTTCAGATTGGACTGCGCCGAGGCCTCCAGCAGTTTGCGCCCGGTGCCGCCCGATCCGGTAAAGGTCAGCACATCGACGCCCATGGACATCGCCAAGGCGGCGCCGGTCTCGGCGCCGCTGCCTGTGACCACGTTGAACACCCCATCCGGCAGGCCACATTCGACGCAGATCTGCGCCAGGCGCAACAGCGTCAACGAGGCTGTTTCCGCCGGTTTCAGCACCACCGAATTGCCCATCGCCAAAGCCGGTGCCAGCTTCCAGGCGCCAATCATCAGCGGAAAGTTCCAGGGCACAATGGCGCCCACTACCCCGACAGGCGTGCGATGCACCAGCCCCAGCACATCCGGCTGCGTCGGTGCTACCTCGCCCGCAACCTTATCCAGGGCTTCGGCGTAATAGCGAAAGGTGCCGGCAGCCGAACCTGGTTCGGCCTTCAGCGCCATGTTGAATTCGGTGCCATTGTCGCGCACACCCAGCACCGCCAGCTCCACCGCTTCGGCCTCAATACGGTCAGCGATGCGGTGCAACACTTTCTTGCGTGCGGCGGGGGACTGCCCCGCCCAGCGGCCATCGTCATAGGCCCGCCGCGCCGAAGCGACAGCGCGTTCAACATCTGATGCAGAGGCGCCCTCAAGCGTGGTTAGAACAGCCCCTTCAATCGGCGAAGTAACTTCGAGTGGCGTCCCCGAACCTCTTTCCCACGATCCTTCAAGAAAGAGTTTTTGCGGCGCGACATCAGCTTTCCGAAGCTGGTTGATGCGGTTTTGTTCTGCCATTCGGCCTCCTTCAGTTCTTTGCGGTCGCGCCAGACGCGCAGGATATGACTCGCCAGAACCAAGATGATGATGATGAAAAGAATGAACGATATCGGTCGGTCGATGAAATCCAGCGGCTCCTTGACCCGGGCCATACCCGAACGCAGCTTGACCTCCATAATGCCACCCAGAACCATGCCTAGGATGATCGGCACCGCCGGTAGGGACAGGCGTTTGAGGATAAAGCCAAAGAGACCAAAGCCCGCCGCGATCAGGCAATCGGTGGCGGAATTGCGCAGCGAATACACCCCCACAAAGCTCAGCGTCAGGATGCAGACGCCCAGAAAGCGATTGGGGATCTTCACCACCTGCACCAAGGCGCGAGTGGCAAAGAGCAGAAAGCCCAGAACCAGCACATTCAGGATCAGCAACGCCAAATACAGCGCCACGACAAAATCCATGTCGTTCTGAAACAGCCCCGGCCCCGGCACCACGTTATGCACGTAAAACACGCTGAGCATCATCGCTGTCAGCGCCTCGCCGGGAATACCCAGGGCCAAAAGCGGCACCATCGCGGCGGCGGGCACGGCGTTATTGGCGGTTTCGGCAGCGATCAGCCCCTCAGAGGAGCCCTTGCCAAAATCCTGCGGCCGTTTTGATGACTTTTGCGCATAGGTGTAGGACATGAATTGAGCGGTGAATTCACCAACCCCGGGGATCATTCCCATCAAAACGCCAAAGCTGGCTGAAACGGCAGTGACCCGAGGATGCCGCGCCAACTCGCGCAGCCCCTGAAACATGCCGCCGCGCAGCTTGGTGATATGAACTTTTTCGTCCTCATCCATCAGCAACACAAAGGCCTGGCTTAGCGCAAATAATCCCAGAACCACCACGATCAGGTTCACGCCGCTGCCCAGGAAATCCTGATCAAAGGTGTAGCGTTGGGTGTATTTTACCGGCTCCATGCCGATGGTGTTGAGAAAAACCCCCAGACAGGCCAGTGCACCTGCGATCAGCGCCTGGCCCCGATGGGCCACCACCACCAGGATCAACCCCAGCAGGGCCGCCAAAAAGATCTCGCGGCTGCCAAACATCGGCGCCACCTTGGCCAGCAGCGGCGCAAACAAGATCAGACAGATCACCGAGAAGACACCGCCAAAAAAGCTGGCAGAATAGGCCAGGCTCAGCGCCCGACGCGGCTCACCGCGTGCGGTCATCGGATAGCCATCATAGGTGGTCAGCGCATTCACCGCGGTGCCCGGTGTATTGATCAGGATCGCCGGGATGGCACCGCCATACATCGAGGAGCCATAGATCCCCAATAGCACCGTCAGGCCCACAATCGGGTCCATCGAAAAGGTCGCCGGCAGCAGGATGGCAATTGCCACCGCCGGGCCAACGCCGGGTATGGCGCCAATCAGCACCCCACCAACAGAGCCCGCAAGCAGCGCCAACGCCACATCCCAGCGCATCAGGATTTCGATTGCAGAGAGGATAAGATCCATCAAAAACCCCGAGGACTAGAAGTAGAGAATAAAGAAGTTGCGCAGGGCCCCCGGCAGATACTCATAGAGCAGTGCACCAGGGATCCGGACAGACAGGACGCCCTTGAACAGCAGCACAACTGCCAGGGCAAAGCAGAGACTAATTCCCATCATGAACCTACTGCGATAGCCCATACGGCGCGCCAGCAACGGGACAAAAATCAGGGTTACGGGCAGATAGCCAATGATGGGAACCAAAAGCACATAGCCCATAAACCAGAGCGCATATTCCGCGCTGCGCCCCCATTGCCGCGTCTCCCACAGGTCATAGCGCGAGGCCCGCCGCCAGGGCAGGTGGTAAAAATGCAAACCCCCAAGCAGCACCATTCCGCCCAGGCTCACGGCTGGCCAGAACCGGGGCTGGGCAAAGAGTTTGGCCTTTTTGACCCAGGTGGTCTGTTCACCAATCAGCGCCAAAAGCAGCACCGAGAGGGTAAGAAACACAAGGGCAAATACCAGCTGCCCGCGCCGGGGGCCGACAAAGCGGCGTTCTCGTTCCGTGGTCATTGGGAGGATCTTTTTCGCGCTGAAACGGGAACCGGGGCCAGTTCTGGCCCCGGCAAAAGGTGCGGAGTATTACTCTAGGATCGAGCCGATTTTTGCCATGGTGGCAATGTCAGTCGCCACGCGGGCGGCGCTGTCGGGGGCGCTTTGCCAATAGACCAGCGCTCCGGTTTCCGCTGCCACGGCCTGCGCCCGTTCGCTCATCATGGTTTTCTGCGCCACGGCAATGATTTTTTCACGCACATCTTGCGGCGTGTCCTTGGTGACAAACAGACCGTTCCACAGGGCAATATTGAGACCAGCGTCCAGCTCACCAATGGCGGGCGCGTCGGGCACCAGCGGGATACGTTCATCGGTGATTGAGACCAGAACCTTGACCTGATCCAGACAGGGCAGGATCAGCTGCAGGGTGGTGTTGATCACATCTGCATCGCCAGAGGCCAGGGTATTGCAGTCCAGCGCATCAAAAGCCGCATCCGAGCCCCACTCAAAGCCTGCGTTCTTGGCAAAGGCTTTGGTCACCTGCGTCGGCGTCAGCACATCGCCAAAATGGCCCAGGGCCACGTCGTTGTCCTTGGCATAGGCGGCCAGCTCTTCCATCGAGGAATAGGGCGCATCCGCCGAGGTGGCGATGACAAAGGGATAGGTTAGGAAGATCCCCAGCGGGTCGAACTTTTCCGGTGTCAGCGGCGGGATATCAATCTGATGACCCATCACCGGCACGCCGATCACAAAAGAGCCAACCGTGTAGCCATCCGCAGGCGCATTGGCCACTTCGATTGCCCCAGGGAAGGGACCACCGCCACCGCCGGGTTTGTTCACCACAGCAGCAGCCACACCGTATTCGGCCTGAAAATCATCTGCGATCATGCGGGTCAGCACATCCTCCAGATCACCAGGAGGCCAGGGCACAATAAAGCTTACAGGTTTTTCTGGATATTCCGCCTGCGCAGCCACAGCGCTGAGGCCAAGAGCGGCAGCAGCAGCGGCGCCTTTCACGAGATGGGTCAGTTTCATTTCAGTCTCCCGGTTGGTGCTGAGGTTTCAGCAAGATTGGTTCATTATTTGAACCGTTGGTTTGAATTTAGATTGACAGGCCGCTTGCTTATCTGTCAACAAAATATCAACGCAGGAGTTTTCTTTTCCAAACTCTCGCCGCGCAATTGGCCAAACGGAGCTCGGACCGGCATATGGGAACTGTCAGCAAAGCCCTTTCATTGTTAAGTTTTTTCGCTCCCGACCGAACCGAAATCGGCCTGAGCGACCTCACTCGCCTCTCGGGCATCAACAAGGCGACGGCCTATCGCCTTATGGGTGAGCTGCAAGAATCGGGTTTTGTTGAACAGGGGGAAAACGATCGCGCCTATCGGCTGGGGCCACAGGTTTTGCACCTGGCAGCGCTGCGCGAAGCCTCAACCCCGATCCTATCGGTGTCCCGCCGTGTCCTGCGCGAGTTGAGCGATGAAACCGGCGAGACGACCCATGTGTCCTTGGGGCATGAAACCTGGGTGCAGACCCTCAGCCACGCTTATTCGCCGCGCCATGCCACCAAGGTCACCATGGATGACGCCCAGACCGTGACCTATCATGCTACCAGCTCTGGCCTCGCGATCCTGGCCTATGCCGATCCGGACTTTGTCGAACAGGTGCTGGCGCAGCCGCTGAAAGTGCATACCAGCAAGACGCTGGTCGATCCTGATGAGATCCGCACCAAACTGACCCAGATCCGCGAGACTGGCATCGCGGACACCCTGGGCAGCTTTGAGCTGGAAGTGCACTCCCATGCGGTGCCGATCTTTGGTGCAGACCATAAGGCGCTCGGGGCGCTTGCCGTGGCCGCCCCTGCCTCACGGATGTCTCCGCAACAACAGGATACTATTCGCACCGCCCTGCGCAGGGCCGGGGCCTCCCTCACCCATCGCATCGGAGGCAGCCCTCCCGCCGATTATCCGCAGGATGCGGCTCTGTAACCACTGCCCTTTTTCAAGATACCCCCGGTCCCCCGCTGGACCCGATCAGGAGTTTAGCCAATGAAAGATTCAAATTTCCTCAAGGAACATAACGCCAAATCGCTCTGGCATCCCATGGCGCATCCCGCCGATAGCCAGGCCAACCCGCCCACCATCATCACCGGCGCCTCCGGCGTGCGGATCAGCGATGTGGATGGTCACGAAGTGATTGATGCCGTGGGCGGGCTGTGGAACGTTAACCTTGGGTTTTCCTGTCAACCGGTCAAGGACGCCATTGCCGCCCAGCTGGATGTACTGCCCTATTATTCCACCTTTCGCGGCACCAGTAATGATCAGGTGATCCAGCTGGCCGAGGTGCTGAAGGATTTTTTTGCTGCCGATGGGCTGACCCGTGCCTTTTTCACCTCTGGCGGTTCGGATTCGGTGGAAACCGCCCTGCGGCTGGCACGGCAGTATCACAAAATCCGGGGCGAGGCCGGGCGGACCAAATTCCTCAGCCTGAAAAAAGGCTACCATGGCACCCACATGGGCGGGGCTTCGGTCAACGGCAATGCCAATTTCCGTACCCAGTATGAACCACTGCTGCCCGGCTGCTACCATATCCCGGCCCCTTATACCTATCGCAACCCTTTTCACGAGAGCGATCCCGCAAAGCTGGCGCAGCTCTGCCTGCAGGCCCTGGAAGACGAGATCGCCTTTCAGGGGGCGGGCACCATCGCGGCCTTTATCATGGAGCCGATCCTGGGCGCTGGCGGAGTGATCCCGCCCCATGAAAGCTTCATGCCTGGGGTGCGTGAGATCTGCAGCAAGCACGGCATCCTGCTGATTGCTGATGAGGTCATCACCGCCTTTGGTCGCACAGGCTCTTGGACCGGGTCGCGGCATTGGGGAGTGCAGCCTGATTTCATGTGCACCGCCAAGGCCATCACCAATGGCTATTTTCCCTTTGGTGCGGTGATGATCGCGGATGCGGTGGCAGAGGTGTTTGAGCAGGACAAAACCGGGCGGGCGGCCATTGGCCATGGCTATACCTATTCCGGCCACCCGGTCGGCGCCGCCGCCGCGCTTGCCTGTCTGCAGGAAACCCTGCGCCTGAATGTGGCCGAGAACGCAGCGGCCCGTGGCCAGGAGTTGCATCAGGGGCTGCTCGCTCTGCAAGAGAAACACACGCTGATCGGCGATGTCCGTGGCGGCCATGGATTGATGTGCGCCATGGAGCTGGTGGCAGATCGCGCCAGTAAGAGCCCAATCGACAAACAGACCACTGCCACCTTGCAGGAAGTGACCTACCAGAACGGTGCCATGGTGCGCGTTTCCGGCCCCAATATCATCCTTTCGCCCCCGCTGGTTCTCACCGCGCAAGACGTCCAGAGCATCCTTTCCGCCCTGGACGCAGGCTTTTCGGCGGTGCGCTAACGCAGACACAAGCGCCGCCGCAGCCGACCATAGGTCGGCTGCCACCAGATGCCATGGCGGGCCCGAAGCATATGCTTCGGGCCCGCTGCTTCTCGTAGCGCCGCTACCGCGGCGCGGCTGTTCTATATGGTGAGCTAGGCTGCTTTTGCAAAAGCAGCCCTGCCATCAAGCCCAGTCTCGCCCGTGCCGTACAAAGCGCTAGACAAAGTGAACGTAGAAATCCCGCATTCCATCGCCTTCAAGGTCCCGGGTTTTGCGAACTTCTTTGCGCTTCATAAAGACATGGTTCGCGACCAGCTCGGCGCCAACGGCCTCTGCCAGCACCGTATCACGTTCCAGATCATTCACCGCGCCTTTCAGGTCAATCGCTGTCCCCTCACGCGCATCGGTGCGGTCAAAGCCATCGCCCGTCTCCATCGGCGGCAATTCATAGCCCTTCTCCACCCCAAGCAATGAGGCCTGCAAAACTGCTGCTACCGAAGTGTAAGGATTGGAGGAGGCATCCGCCATCCGGTGCTCCAAGCGCGCCTTGGCGCCCCCCTCCGAGCTGATCCGCGTGGTCACATTGCGATGATCGCCGCCCCAGTTCTGCCAATAGCCCGACAGCGATCCCGGCTGCAGCCGCATATAGCTGTTCGCGGTGGGCGCAATCAGCCCGGCCAGGCCTTTGTGATGCTGCAAGACCCCTGCCAGACAGCCCCGCGCCAGGTCATTCATATGCTCCGGCCCGCCCCGTGGCCCAGACGAGAGCGCATTGCCCCCGGCCTCATCCACAAAGGAAAAGTTAATATGCATGCCAGATCCGCCCGCCTCGGCTACCGGCTTGGGCATGAAGGTCAGCACAATGCCATATTCCAGCGCGATCTCCCGCGCCATCAGGCGGAACAAGACAATATCATCCACCGCCTTCACCGCGTCATCAAAGGTCAGCGTGTATTCAAACTGCGGCGAGTCGAACTCTGCCGTGATCATATCCAGCGAAAATCCCATCTCATCCGCCATCGCCCAGATCCGGTCATTGAACCGCAAGGGATCCGCAAAAGGCCCGGTGCCATAGACCACGCCACCAGGCGCATCATAGGGCATCAACCGGCCCCGATCATCCGCCTGCAGCGCATAGGCTTCCAGCTCGATCCCCACCTTCGGGGTCAAGCCCCGCGCCTTCCAGGCCGAAACCGCGCGTTTCAGTGCCCCCCGCGGGCACAGCGACAAAGGCACGCCCTCGACATCAAAGAGGTCGCCCAGAACCACTTTGGTCGAGGCATGCCAGCTGTCGCGAATATCGTCATGCTGCCAGCGCAGCTCCATATCCGGCATCCCCTGCTTGACCAGGGATCCCGGCGCATCCAGCAAATCGCGATCATAATGGGTGCCAAAGACAGAGCGGCAAAACCGGGTGTCCCCATCGCCAATCTTGGAATTGGGCAGGTACTTCCCCCGCATGATGCTGAGGTGGTCGCAAAACATCGCACGCAAGCGGGTCTTCATGAGGGGAATCCTTCCGGGTTGGAGACATCAAATTGGGTTGGTCGCGCCTGTTCTGCCGCAGCGCTTGCCAGATATTTACTTAACATATTTAGCGCCTAACAGGGACCCATTTTTGCCTGAGCTCCGCAAAAAGACACCCTAGGATAAACGCAGGATCAGCACAGGATCAGCGCCGGGTGACGCGCACCGGCAGCTCCTTGATGCCGCCGACAAAATTCGACCGCAGGAATTTCTGCGGCCCACTGGCTTCGATATGGCTGATCCGCTTTGCCAGCTCCTGAAACAGCACCGTGACCTCCAACCGGGCCAACCACATACCCAGGCAAACATGGGGGCCAAACTGGCCAAAGGACAGATGGCGATTGGGGCTGCGCATCAGGTTCACCCGAAGGGGATCGTCAAAATAGCTCTCATCGCGATTGGCCGAGATGAACCAGTAAAGCACCTTGTCACCCGCTCGGATCAGCTTGTCATGCATCTCGACATCCCGCGTCGCAGTGCGCCGAAAATACAGCGCAGGCGTGGCCCAGCGGATGATCTCATCCGCTGCAGTCTCCCAAACCGCGCCCCCCGCCTGCATCTGCGCCAACAGCTCAGGCTGATGACACAGGGCCTGAATCCCTGCCGCAATAGAGTAACGGGTGGTATCATTGCCCGCCGCTACCAATAGGCAAAAGAAATTACGGAACTCGGTCTCGGTTATGGTGGAGCCATCCTTGGCGGGCTGCAAAATCATATTGAGCACCCCTGCGGTATCCCCCGCCTTTGCCTTTGCCGCCATCAGCTCCTTGGCGTAGACGTACAGCTCGGCCCCGGCGGGCGAGTTAAACGGCATCATCCGGTATTCATCCGTTTGCAGCTTATCCATCACATGGGCGGTGAAATCGGGGTCGGTATTGGCAATCAGAGCATCGCCCTTTTCCACCAGCCAGGGCAGATCCGCCTCTGGCAGGCCCACGACGCGGCCGAGCATCCGCATCGGCAATTGCCGGGCGATGTCCTTGGTGGCGTCAAAGCTGCCCTTCTCCAGCACCGGGTCCAGGATCTCGGCGCAGATATCGCGGATTTCCTGCTCATACTGCGCCATCGAGGTCTTGGAAAAGGCCTTCATCAGCTTCATCCGCACCTTGGAATGCTCCGGCGGATCGGTCTCCTGAAAGGTGCGTCGCGCCAGATACTCCTCATAGCTCTGATCTTCCATGCGGATGCCCCGCGCCGAAGAGAACACCTCAGTGTTCTTGTTCATCTGGGTGATGTCCTCGTAGCGGGTGACCGACCAAAAATCCTCGCCGCCGGCATAGGCGGTCCAATGCAGCGGATCCTCGCGGCGCAGACGGGCAAAGGTGTTATGCGGCGCCCCATTGGCAAAGGTGTCGTGGCTGCTCAGGTCGGCATAGCCGTCGTCCTGTGGTGTCCAGATGGTCATATTGGGCTTCCCGAATGGCTTCTTTATGTATATTATTTAACATCATAAATATGTAAACATAAAACTCACGAGCCAGAACATGCACTTAGCGATTATGGTCACCAACACAGACAAAAGCAGCTTTGCTGCGCAGCACCCCCTGGACGCTGAGAAATTCACCCGGCTCGTCCATTTGGCGCGACCAGACTGGCAGGTAACAGCCTTTCAGATTCACGAGGGTCAGTTCCCGATGGATCTGGATGCATTTGACGGCGTTTTGATCACCGGCAGCCCGGCGTCGACCCGCAGCGGATTGCCCTGGATCGCCCCATTGCTAGAGTTGATACAACAGATCGAGACAGCGCAACTGCCACTGTTTGGCGCCTGTTTTGGGCATCAGGCCATCGCCCTGGCTCTGGGCGGAAGTGTTGGAAAAAACCCAAATGGCTGGGTCCACGGGCTAATCCCCAACCAGATGCGGGCCCGGCCGACTTGGACGCAGCCGCTGCCCGCAGACTTCAAACTCTATGGGTCACACAGCGAGTGTGTCACACAGCTGCCAGCCCAGGCCCGGGAAAGCACGACCAGCACCGGGTTGAACGCAGGCTTTCACATTGGCAATCACATCTGGACCAGCCAACACCACCCGGAAATGAGCCCTGATTTCATCGCTGCGCTCACCCAGGAGATGCGCGATGATCTCGGCCCCGAACACTATGCCCAGGCCCAAAACAGCCTCTCCCAGCCTGCAGATCAGGCCGCCTTTGCCGAAAGCCTGGCGCGGTTCTTTGAACAAGCGCAATAGGCAAAAGCCCAGCCAAACCAGCAAAGGACAGCCTCCGACCCGCCTTCATCTTCTCTAACACCTCCTGCCGGAGGCTGCCCCGCTTTCAGCCAAGCGCCGCCAGCAAATCCATCACCGTGACCTGATCAAACTGCACATGTTGTATCATCCGCCGCTCTGCCGCGGCCTGATCATGGGCATAGATCAACTCGGCAATTTCGCGGTGCTCTTTTGCCGATTGCGCAATCGAGCCCGGATACCGATAGCGCGCCCGGTAATAGGCCATCAGCTTGCGCGCGTTGGTCTTGATCATCTCAACCAGGAACGGGTTTCCGGCCCCGAGGGCCACGCCTGCATGAAACTGCAGGTTCAGCTGGTAATAGCCATTGGGGTCGCCATCTCCCTTTTCGGCAGCATGGGCTTCACAGGCCTGGACAATCTCTTCCAGCTCTGCGGCCTGGACCGCCGTCATTCGCCGCGCCGCCAGGCCAGCCGCCTGACCTTCCAGATTGGCATGCACTTCCAGGATCGCCAGAAACTCTTCCAATGTGGGCTTGAACAGCACCGCGCCCTTACGCGGCAAACGACGAATAAGCCCCGCAGCCTCCAGCTGGATAAAGACTTCCCGGATCGGCGTGCGAGACACCAGATGACGCGCCGCCAAACCGGCTTCGTCCAGCACATCGCCCGGATTCAACTGCCCCGCGTCAATATCCGCAAGGATCGCGGTCAATAGCCCTTCACTCTGTCCTGCCACTGCTGCTGCCCTGCCCTCTGTTGTCGACTGATCTGGCTGACCATAGGTGGCAGACCCAGACAAGGCAACAAAGCCGCCGCACGGCAATCCCTCTGGCAACCGTTCTGGCAAAAGGTCTGGCGTCACTCCTCCAACAGGGTGCCAAGGCGCTCATAGGCTGTCAAAAACTCTTCCTTGAACTGCTGCACCACAGTCCCGGCGGACATTGTCTGGTTCATCAGGCCAACCCCCTGCCCGACCCAATAGGTCGCCAGATCCTGCGCTCCGGCGTGGCCGGTTTGCGAGATCTGATCTATCCGGTGCAACGCCGGTTCCGACACCAGGGTCTGCAAGGGCATCGGCAGCGGAGTGGGTGCCGTCTTGCCCTCCCAGGCCTCGGTCCAGGCGCTGACCAGTTGGCGCGAGGGCTTACCCGTGCGAGAGCGCGAGCGCACCGTGTCGCGACTGCTGGCCGCCAGCATCTTTTCCTTCACCACCGGGTTGGTTTCTGCCTCTGCGGTCGTCAGCCAGACCGAGCCACACCAGGCCCCCGCTGCGCCCATCGCCATGGCGGCCGCCATCTGGCCCCCGGTGGCAATGCCGCCCGCCGCCAGCACCGGCACGCCGGATCCGGCGATGGCCTGCACCACCTCGGGCACCAGAACCATGGTTGATACCTCACCGGTGTGGCCACCGGCCTCACCCCCTGCAGCGATGATCACATCTACCCCGGCTGCCACCTGCGCCCGAGCGTGCTGGGCCGTGCCCACCAGCGCACCAACCGCCACCCCCAGGGCCTTGCCGCGCTCCAGCATATCTTGGGGTGGCAACCCCAGCGCATTGGCGATCAACGCAATCGGGTGGGAAAAGGCCACATCCAGACTGCGCCGCGCCCCCTCAGCGCTGATGTTTTTACGAAACACCAGCCGGTCGGCCCGTGCGGGCTCCAGATCGCCCGGCTCCAGCCCGTGCTGTTGCAGCAGCGCACTGGCGAAATCCTTATGCCCCTCGGGGACCATGGCCAGAATCTCCGCATCCGAAAGACCCTCGCCCTTGGCCTCAAATTTGTTCGGCACGATAAGGTCAACACCATAGGGTTTGCCCTTCACCTGGGCATCAATCCAAGACAGCTCTTCTTCCAGCTCTTCGGGTGACATCATCGCGGCGCCAAACACCCCCATACCACCCGCATTGGTGACGGCGGCCACCACGTCGCGACAATGGGAAAAGGCAAAAAGCGGAAACTCAATGCCAAGCCGCTTGCAAAGGTCCGAGTTCATGTTGTGCCCTCCTGTTTCGCGTTATCCTGATTGATCTGCACCAGCAAATCGCCTGCCTTCACCTGGTTTGGAGCCGTGACTGCGACCTCGCTCACCGTGCCTGCAACCTCGGCCAGGATCTCGTGCTGCATTTTCATCGCCTCCAGCACCGCCAGCCGGGTGCCAATCTCAACCCGGTCGCCAGGGCTGACGCTGAGATCCAGCAGGTTGCCATGCATCGGCGCCCGGGTCGCGCCGCCCCCCGCAGCAGCTGCAGCGCCCTGGTCCGCCAGCACCCGGGTCACCTTCAAAATCCGCGCCCCGGTCGCCAGATAAAGATCATCCCCCACCATCAGATGGCGGCGCAGATCCAGTCGCAGCCCATCCAACCGCAGGCAATCGCCCTGGTGATCCAAATGATGCTCCGCCGCGCCGACCAGCACGCGGATGCCATCACGACCCTGGCGTAGCTGCACCGTCACAGGATCGCCTCCGGCCTCCAGTACCATTCGCGCCTGCAACGCCCCCTGACTGGACCAGCCAAGCAGATCTGCCGGGATGGTGGCCTGTTGAGCCATTGCCGCCTGATCGGCGCGATAGATCAGCCCCGCTGCCAGCGCCAGATCGGCGCTGGTGACCTCGGGCGGCAGAAGTGGATCAAAGTGGTCACTGATAAAACCAGTGGTGGCCGCCCCTGTGGCAAATTCCCCATGGCTGAGAACATCAATCAGAAAATCACGGTTGCAGGCAGGCCCAAAAATCACCGTATCGCGCAGCGCCGCAATCAAGCGCTCCAGCGCCTCGCCGCGCGTGGATCCATGGGCGATGAGTTTGGCCAGCATAGGGTCATAAAAAGCAGAGACTTCCTGCCCGGAGGTAATCCCCGCATCCACCCGGATGCCCGGCCCGCTGGGCGGCTGCCAGAGACTGATCCCGCCGGATTGAGGCAAAAACCCCTGGCTGGCGTCTTCGGCGTAGAGCCGCACCTCGATGGCATGGCCGGTCAGCGCCACGTCGTGTTGCGCCAGCCCCAGCGCCTGACCACGCGCCGCGCGGATCTGCAGCGCCACCAGATCGAGCCCCGTGACCATCTCCGTTACCGGGTGTTCCACCTGCAGGCGGGTGTTCATCTCCAGAAAGTAAAAAGCCCCATCGGCATCCAGCAGGAACTCCACCGTTCCGGCCCCCAGATAGCTGACAGCGCGGGCCGCAGCCACCGCAGCCGCACCCATTTCGGCGCGCAGCTCAGGCGTCATCACCGGACAGGGGGCCTCTTCCACCACCTTCTGATGGCGGCGCTGCACCGAGCAGTCGCGCTCGCCCAGGTGGATGGTATTGCCACTGGCATCAGCAAAGATCTGGATCTCCACGTGACGCGGGCGCATCACCGCCTTTTCCAGGATCATCTCATCCGAGCCAAAGGCCGACAGGGCTTCGCTTTTGGCCAGATCCAAAGCCGGTGCAAAACCTTCGGGGGCGGTGACCAGCCGCATGCCACGGCCGCCGCCCCCTGCCGCCGCCTTGATCATTACCGGATAGCCAATCCCTGCCGCCTCTGCCGCCAGCACAGCCGGTGACTGATCTGCCCCCTCATAGCCGGGAACGCAGGGAACCCCTGCTTCGATCATGCGCCGTTTGGCGGCTGCTTTGTTGCCCATCAGAGCAATGGACTCAGCGCTGGGGCCAATAAACGTAAGGCCAGCCGCAGTGCAGGCGCGGGCAAATTCGGCATTCTCCGACAAGAAGCCATAGCCGGGGTGCACCGCCTGCGCGCCTGCCTCCTGTGCCGCGGCCAGAACCTTGGATGCATCCAGATAGCTGTCGCCCACCGGGCCGGTGCCAATGCAGATGGCGCGATCAGCAAAACCCACATGCGGGCTCCCTGCGTCGGCTTCGGTATACACCGCCACGCAAGTCATCCCCATCGCGCGCGCCGTGCGCATGATACGCAGGGCGATCTCGCCACGATTGGCCACCAGGATTGAATTAAACTCGGTCATATTCTGCTCCTCTCCCATCAGGCCCGCCCCACGCCAAAGGCATTGGGGTTGAGATCACGGCGGCGCGCCTCCCTGCAGGTGGCGAGACAAAAACCAATCACCTCCCGGCTGTCGCGCGGATCAATCATGCCCATGTCCAGCATCCGCCCGGAGGTGAAAAACGCATCCGACTGACTATCAAAATGCGCCGCGATCCCGGCGCTTTGCTTGGCCAGGCGGGCTTCGTCCACCGGGATGCCTTTGCGCGCAGCGGTGCGCCGCGCCACCTGTTCCATGGTCAGAGCCGCCTGTTCGCCCCCCATCACCCCGGTCATGGCATTGGGCCAGGTGAACAGGAAATCCGCGCCAAAGGCATGACCACACATGCCATAGTTGCCGGCGCCAAAACTGGCCCCGGTATAGAGCGAGATCTTGGGCACCCGCAGGTTGGTCACCGCCTGGATCATCTTGGAGCCATGTTTGATCATGCCCGCGCGCTCATAGGCGGTACCAACCATATAGCCGGTGGTATTGCCCAGAAAGATCACCGGGGTGCCCGCCTGATCCATCACCTGCAGGAAATGCGTTGCCTTGGTGGCACCGTCAGGATCAATGGGGCCGTTATTGCCAAGAATGCCGACGGGCTGGCCCATGATATGCGCCTGCAGGCAGACCAGCGCCGGGCCATAATCCGGCTTGAAATCCCGCAGCCGAGAGCCATCCACCAGCCGCGCGGCCAGCTCGCGCATGTCATAGGGTTTGCGGTAGTCCGCCGGGATGGCCCCGGCCAACTCCTCGCTGTCATATTTGGGCGGATCATAGGCGACGGCGGGGTCGGCGCAGTTTTGCCAGCCCAGACCGGCCACCACATCGCGGGCAATCTCCAGACCATGGGCATCATCCTCGGCGAGGTATTCCACCAGGCCGGTGACCTCTGCGTGCATCTCGGCGCCGCCCAGGTCGGCATCCTCGGCGATTTCTCCGGTTGCGGCCTGAACCAGCGCCGCCCCGGCCAGCATCGCCATACCGTTGCCCTTAACCCCGATCACATAGTCCGACAGCCCCGGCTGATAGGCGCCGCCAGCGGTCGAGGCCCCGTGCAGAACGGTGATCACCGGATTGCCCGCCGCCGAGAGCCGCGCCAGACCGGCAAACATGCCGCCGCCATGGGCCCAGAGCTCAACCGTGTAGCGGGTCAGATCTGCACCGGCGCTTTCAACCAGATGCACAAAGGGCAGCTTTTGCTTCAACGCGATATCAATGGCGCCCAGCGCCTTATCCACCGATTTGCCGGTCATTGCCCCGGCATTGATGCCGGCATCATCCACAAAGACCATGCAACGCACCCCAGCCACATAGCCAATCCCCAGAATGATCGAGGCCCCGGGGATCGAGGTCTCAGGATCCGGGTCGTCCACCAGATAGGAGGCCATGTTGTAGAGCTCAAGAAATGGCAAGCCCGGGTCGAGCAAGGCCGCCAGACGTTCCCGTGGCGACAGCTGGCCGCGTTTATCAAACACCGGGCGACGCTGCTCTGATTTTGCTGCAGCACGGGCTTCCAAGCTGCGCATCCGGTCCACCTGCGCCAGCATATCGGCGCGGTTCTGGGCATAGCTGTCGCTGGCGGTATTGATCCTGCTTTGAAAAGCCTTCATCCACATGTCCTCATCGGGTTGATCGTAGAAATCGCAGCCCCAAAGCCGCGACCAGCGCACCAGAGATCCTGCTGCATCTTTTTATTGTGATACATCATTCCCCCCGCAGCCGTGCCAGCAGATCCGCATCGACTGCGATAGGTGCCGCCAGCAGCAGCTGGGCATAGCCCTTGGCCTGCGGGTCATTGCGCAGGGACGAGGTGCCGCCACCGCCTAGCGCGCCGTGCAAAAGGATATTCATCGAGGCAGAGCCAGGCAGGTAGAACCGCTCTATCGCCTCCGCCCCGGCCCCTTCCAGGAAATGGTCAAACACCTGGTGCAAATGCGCTGGCGTCAGACCCGCCCAGATCCAGGGCATCCAGGCGGGATCGCGTGCCATCACGCCGATATTGGCGATATCGCCCTTGTCGCCGCTGCGGGCCCAGGCCAGGTCGACCAGGGGCACCTGGACATAGGTTGCCGCCTGCGGGGCCTGCGGCAGGTTTGGCCGCGGTGTCACAGCCACAGCAGGACCTTTGACCTCCGGGCACTGCACCTCGCCCGCCTCGTCCAGCAGGCGCTGCTGAACCTGCGGCTTGGGGGTAAGGTAGGAGAACAGCGCCAGCACCGGCGAGGGCTTGGGCCGCGCCCCCGCAAAGCCGCTCAACCCCGGCGGTGTTGCCAGACCCAGACCGGTGGCCTCTTTCAGAAACAGGGCCACGGCGCGGGCCTCCTGGTGGCGTACCGCAATCTTGACCGCCACCTCACGCTGGGGGGGCAGGTCGCGCTTGTTGCCAAACTGGCTTTCAGTGCCCAGCAGTTCCACACTGACATCGGTGTAATCCGGCGCCTGCATGCGCTGCAGCGCCGCGCGGCAGCGCTTTAACACCGTATCGGCAAAGAGCTGAGCCTTCTCTTCGGCTTCCAGACCATAGAAGGTGAAAATATGTCCCGAGCGAAAGCCATCGGCCCAGGTCAGGCAGGTCTTGTAACTGTCTGGCACTCCCAGCCCCCGCGCACCTGAGACCAGAACCCGGTCCGGCGCGACCTCCTGCAACACCACCTCAGAGAAATCACAAGCCACATCCGGCAACAGATAGGCCTGTGGATCGCCGATTTCATAGAGCATCTGTTCGCCGACGGTCCCGCGTGAAACCAACCCGCCTGTGCCTTCCGGCTTGCTCACCTCAAAGCTGCCATCCCGGCGGATCTCAGCGATGGGATAGCCGATCTCTGCCAGGTTTTCTGCCACCAAGCGCCAGTCGGTGAAATTGCCACCGGTGGCCTGCGGGCCGCATTCCAGAATATGCCCGGCCAGGCTACCGCCGGCCAAGGCATCCAGATCAGTGGCGGTCCAGCCAAAATGATGAATTGCCGCGCCCAGAGTCACCGCACTGTCGACACAGCGCCCGGTCACCACAATATCGGCGCCGCGATCCAGCGCGGCGGCAATGGGAAAGGCGCCAAGATAGGCGTTGATACTGGCAATCTTGTCCACCGGTGGCAAAGATGTGCCCCGAAACATGTCCCGTGGTGCGGCCTCGACGATCTGCTCTGCCTGGGCCAATAGATCATCGCCGGTGACGACAGCAACCTTTAGCGTGACCCCCTGCTTTTTGATCTCGGCCTCCAGAGCCGCCGCGCAGGCCTTTGGGTTCATACCACCGGCGTTAGACACAATTCGCACGCCTTGCTTGGCAATCTCGGCAAGGTTTGGTGCCATAGCCGCGCTGACAAAATCTGTGGCATAGCCCGTCTCGGGGTCTTTGGCCCGCGCCCGCGCCAGGATCGCCATGGTGATTTCGGCAAGGTAGTCATAGACAATAAAATCGAGCCCCGGAGAGGCCAAAAGCTGCGCCGTCGCAACGCTTGAATCTCCCCAGAAACCACTGGCACCACCAATGCGCAAATGCTGTGACATTCTCTCCCCCTTCTGGCAGGTTACAGGACAATACCGACCTGAAAGCCCTGAACAGACCGATCGTTCTGTTTTAATCTGGGCTAAGCATGTCCCTGCCTGCAACCTAAATCTGCCCGTGGCTCTTGACGACGTTAAGTCACTAAGCTCCCACCAATACGTTACAGGATTACGGATCTATGCGATAAATCGTTACGTTTTACTTGCCACGAATCACCAAGAGGCATAACACCGACCCCACGGTCGGCTTATTTTGCCGATAATTCAGGAGACGCGAACACCATGGATGCATTCATCTGCGATGCCACCCGAACCCCAATTGGCCGCTATGGCGGTGCCTTGTCTCAGGTGCGTACCGATGACTTGGCAGCCTCACCCATTGCGGCCCTTGCGGCGCGCAATCCGCAGGTTGACTGGGCCAGCATTGACGACGTGATCTTTGGCGACGCCAACCAGGCCGGCGAAAGCAACCGCAACGTGGCCCGCATGGCGGCCCTGTTGGCGGGTCTGCCTGTAGATGTGCCCGGCACCACCATCAACCGGCTCTGTGCCTCTGGAATGGACGCCGTGGGAATGGCCTCACGGGGGATCCGCGCGGGTGACTATGACATGGCCATCGCTGGCGGTGTCGAAAGCATGAGCCGCGCGCCTTTTGTAATGCCCAAGGCGACTTCGGCTTTTACCCGCGCCAATGCGGTCTATGACACCACCATCGGCTGGCGCTTTGTGAACAAGAAGATGCAGGCAATGTATGGCACCGACTCGATGCCACAGACTGCCGACAATGTTGCCACCGATTATGGCATCAGCCGCGAAGACCAGGATGCCTTTGCCGCCCGCAGCCAGGCCCGCTGGGCCGCCGCCCATGAGGCTGGCATCTTTAACGATGAAATCACGCCCGTATCCGTGCCCCAGCGCAAAGGGGATCCGCTGATTGTCGACACCGACGAGCACCCCCGCCCCGGCACCGGCGCCGACAAACTGGCCAAGCTGAAAGGCGTCAATGGCCCTGACCTGACCGTGACCGCCGGCAATGCCTCTGGCGTCAATGACGGTGCCGCCGCCATCCTGATGGCAAACGAGGCCGCAGCCGCCAAAAACGGCCTAAAGCCAATGGCGCGCATCGTCGGCATGGCCGCCGCCGGGGTTGAGCCCCGCGTCATGGGCATTGGCCCGGTGCCTGCCACCCGCAAAGTGCTGGCCCGCACCGGCCTGACCATTGATCAGATGGATGTGATCGAGCTGAACGAGGCCTTTGCCTCGCAGGGGATTGCGACACTGCGTGAACTGGGCGTCGCCGATGACGCGGCCCATGTGAACCCCAACGGTGGCGCCATTGCCATCGGTCACCCTCTTGGCATGTCCGGCGCCCGTTTGGTGCTGACAGCCGCCTATCAACTGCAACGCACCGGTGGGCGCTATGCGCTGTGCACCATGTGTGTCGGCGTTGGTCAGGGCACCGCCCTGATCCTGGAACGCGTTTAAGCCAGCAACCCAATACGGGAGGAGCAAGTCATGTATGCACAGATGGTACAATCCGAAGCGAGCACCGATGATCCGGAAAAGCTGGCCGCTTTTCAGGCCCGCATTGATGCCGGTGAAAAGATCGAACCAAAGGATTGGATGCCTGCGGGATACCGCAAGACCCTGATCCGCCAGATCGGTCAGCATGCCCATTCGGAAATCGTCGGCCAGCTGCCTGAGGGCAACTGGATCACCCGCGCGCCCACCCTGGAGCGCAAGGCGATCCTCCTGGCCAAGGTACAGGATGAAGCCGGTCACGGTCTCTACCTTTACTGTGCCGCCGAAACCCTGGGGGTGAGCCGCGATGAGCTGACCGAGATGCTGCTGGATGGGCGGATGAAATATTCCTCCATCTTCAACTACCCAACCCTGAACTGGGCCGATATGGGCGCGGTGGGCTGGCTGGTGGATGGCGCTGCCATCATGAACCAGGTGCCATTGCAGCGGACTTCGTTTGGTCCCTATTCCCGCGCCATGATCCGGGTCTGCAAGGAAGAGAGCTTTCACGCGCGTCAGGGGTTTGACGCTATCCGCAAGATGGCTACCGGCACCCCTGCGCAAAAGAAGATGGCCCAGGATGCGGTCAATCGCCTGTGGTTCCCGGCACTGATGATGTTTGGTCCCTCGGATGCAGATTCCGTGCATTCGACCCAGTCGATGGCCTGGAAGATCAAGATGAACACCAATGACGAGCTGCGCCAAAAATTTGTCGATCAGACCGTGCCGCAGATCGAATATCTCGGGCTCGACCTGCCTGACGAAGGCATCAAATGGAACGAAGAGCGCGGTCACTATGACTACTCTGACCCCGACTGGTCCGAGTTCTTTGACGTGATCAAGGGCAATGGCCCCTGTAACACTGATCGGCTGGCGGCCCGCAACAAGGCCTGGAAAGACGGCCAATGGGTGCGGGATGGCCTGCTGGCCCATGCCCGCAAGAAAGCCGCGGCCAAGGTTGCCGCAGAATGAAACACCTGGCTGAAATCAATATCGCCCGGTTGAAACACGATTCTGATGATCAGCGTGTTGCGCCTTTCATGAACGCTTTGGACAAGATAAACGGCATTGCGGAACGTTCCGACGGGTTTCAGTGGCGCTATACCGATGACAGCGGCAATGCCACTGACACGCTGGTGATGAATGACCCACGCGTCATCGTGAATGTTTCGACCTGGGACCGGGTTGAAAACCTGGAGACATTTGTCTGGGGCACCATCCATCGGCAGTTTTACCAACGCCGCGACGAATGGTTCAACATGCTGGATTCCATGCATTTTGCCATGTGGTGGGTAGACCCCGGAACAACTCCCAGTGTTGAGGAAGCCATGGATCGGCTTGCCCATCTCGATGCCCATGGCAACAGTGATCACGCCTTTGGCTGGTCACATCTCCCCCAAGCCACGCGCTGGCGCAGCGCACAATGCAGCACCGTAGCAGCGGAGTAATCACATGAAAAACGAATGGCCCCTCTGGGAAATCTTTATCCGTGGTCAGCATGGCATGAGCCACCGTCACGTCGGCTCCTTGCATGCGCCGGACGCAGAAATGGCAATCAAAAACGCCCGCGACGTCTACACCCGCCGCAATGAGGGCGTGTCGATCTGGGTGGTTGAAGCCAACCATATCGCCGCCTCCTCGCCCAGCGACAAAGGCCCGCTCTATGAGCCTTCTGAAAGCAAGGTCTATCGTCATCCGACCTTCTTTGACATCCCCGACGAAGTGGGGGCGATGTAATGGCGGCCCCTCTCACAGATAATGAGGCCCTGTTTCAGTTCCTGCTGCGCATGGGCGACAATACCCTGATCCTTGGCCATCGGGTCAGCGAATGGTGTGGCCACGCGCCGGTGCTGGAAGAAGACATTGCCCTGGCAAATACCGCGCTGGATCTGATTGGTCAGACCCAGATGTGGCTGGGTCTCGCCGGTGAAGTTCAGGGCGAGGGAAAATCCGCTGACGATCTGGCGTTTCTGCGCGATGTCTGGGATTTCCGCAACCTGCTGCTGGTTGAAGTCCCAAACGAGGATTTTGGCCGCACCCTGATGCGCCAGTTCCTGTTTGACGCCTGGCATTCGATCCAGTTGGGGCATCTGATGAAATCCTCGGATGACCGCATTGCCGCGATCGCTGCCAAGACCAGCAAAGAGGTGACCTATCACCTGGAACGCTCTGCCGATACGGTTGTGGGCCTGGGCGACGGCACGGCGCAAAGCCATGATTTCATGCAGACAGCGCTGGATTATCTTTGGCCCTATGTCGGCGAGATGTTCACCTCTGACCCGGTCGATGCTGCCATGGTCAAGGCTGGTATCGCCCCGGATCCGGCCTCGCTGCGCGCCGATTATGACGTGCTGATCAAGCGGGTTCTGACAGAGGCCACCCTGACCATTCCGGACAGCGACTTTGCCCACAAAGGTGGCCGCACTGGCGCCATGCATACCGAGCACCTAGGCCATCTGTTGACCCATATGCAATGGCTGCAACGGGCCTATCCCGGCGCCAGCTGGTAAGTCTGAAAGCAATAATCTGAGGGCAGCTCCCGACCTCGGGTGGGGGGAAAACCCCCTTCCCTTTGCCAGAGACACATCTCTGGTTTGTCGGGGAGGGCCGGGGCTACCCAGCCTATCGTCCGGGCAAGCGTGCCAAAGAGGATAACCGCATGAGCCAAGTTACTACTCAGCCAAGCGTGGACCAGATCTGGGAATGGCTCGACGCTGTGCCCGATCCGGAAATTCCGGTGATCAGCCTGGTGGATCTGGGCATCATTCGCGGCGTGGAATGGCAGGGGGACACCCTGGTGGTCTCGGTCACGCCCACCTATTCCGGCTGCCCCGCCACCGCGATCATCAACCTGGATATTGAGACAGCGCTGCGCGATCACGGCCTGGATAAGATCCAGCTCAAAACCCAGATCTCGCCGCCCTGGACCACCGATTGGATGTCTGAAAAGGGCCGCGCAAAACTGGAAGAATTTGGCATTGCCCCACCGCAGGCCGCTGGCGGCCCGGAACGCTGCCCCAATTGCCAAAGCAAGAATGTCACCCGTGTGAGCCAGTTTGGCTCCACCCCCTGTAAGGCTCACTGGCGCTGCCAGGACTGTCTTGAACCCTTTGATTATTTCAAGTGCATCTGAGGAGAGCTCCATGGCGCGCTTCCACCAACTCGAAGTTACCGATGTCCGCAAAACCATCCGCGATGCGGTTGTGGTTTCCCTGAAGCCCGTCAATGGCGCGGCTGCGGAGTTTGATTTCACCCAAGGGCAGTACCTGACCTTCCGTCGCGATTTTGATGGCGAAGAGCTGCGCCGCAGCTATTCGATCTGTGCCGGCAAGGGCGATGGCATGTTGCAGGTGGGCATCAAACGGGTCGATGGCGGAGCCTTCTCCACCTGGGCCAATACCGAGCTGCAACCCGGTGACATGCTGGATGCAATGCCCCCCATGGGCAGCTTTTTCACCCCACTGGATGCCGCAACAGCAAAAAACTATCTGGGTTTTGCCGGCGGTTCCGGCGTCACCCCGGTGCTGTCGATCCTCAAGACCACCCTGGAGGCAGAGCCCGAGTCGACCTTTACGCTGGTCTATGCCAACAAAGGCGTCAACACGATCATGTTCCGCGAGGAGCTGGAAGATCTGAAAAACATCTATATGGGCCGCTTCAACGTGATCCATATCCTGGAATCCGACGCCCAGGAAATCGACCTGTTTACCGGTCTGGTCACCCAGGAAAAATGCGCTCAGCTGTTTGAACACTGGATTGATATCAAATCCGTAGACACCGCCTTTATCTGCGGACCAGAGCCAATGATGCTGGGCATCGCTGCCGCCCTGCGCAACGCAGGGCTGGAGGATGCGCAGATCAAATTCGAACTGTTCGCCAGTGCCCAGCCCGGGCGCGCCAAACGCAAACAAGGCGCCGCAGATGCCGCCAGTGCCGGCAATCAGGCCACCGCAGCGATCACCCTGGATGGCTCGACCCAGACGGTGCAGATGGGCAAGGACATGACCATCCTGGACGCCGCTTTGGAAAACGCCATGGATGCGCCCTATGCCTGCAAGGCCGGGGTCTGCTCCACCTGTCGCTGCAAGGTGATCGAGGGCGAAGTGGAGATGGTCGCCAATCACGCCCTTGAGGACTACGAGGTCGAAAAAGGCTATGTCCTGTCCTGTCAGGCCTTTCCGGTGACCGACAGGGTTGTTGTCGATTACGATCAGTAACGCGTTTAAAAGGAAGGCTATTTCATGACCGAGGACATGAGCATCAAAAGCTATCTCGCCCAGGGAGGCATGTTGAGCAATCCCGCCAATGTGCCACCGCGCTACCGCGCCGCCCTGCTGAAACTGATGGCCACCTTTGTCGACAGCGAACTGGCGGGTGCCGCTGGTTTTGCCGAGATCATCAACGAAGGCCCCGGCATCAAGGCCCGTATTGCCGCTGCCAAAATCGTGCTGGAGAAGAGCGACAACGCCGATCGCGTGCTGCGGATCATGGGGGAATTTGGCGCCGATACTGAACGCTATGCAGATCACCACCCCTGGACCGCGCGCCTGGGGCGCGATGCTGATATCGGCCAACAGCGCTCGGACCATGACATGCGGCTGGCGGTGTTCAACTACCCGCTGGAAGGCTGGGCGGATGCAGTGGTGATGAACCTGTTGATGGGCCGGGCCGTCGCCGTACAGCTGGCTGAATTCTCGCTGATCTCCTATCAGCCTCTGGCCGAGGTGTTTCGCGCTCTGGCTCCGATCGAAGCCCGCCATGCGGAATTGGCGGAGGAAGGTCTGGAACGGCTGATAGAAGATTCCGGCAAGGGCGATTTACAGGCCTCGGTTGACTACTGGTGGCCACGTGTTGCCGTCAGCTTTGGCAGTGAAGACTCAGCCAAGTTTGAAGAGCTGAAGGCTCTGGGCCTGCGTCGCACCCCCAACGGCGAGCTCAAAACCCGCTGGCAGGCAGAAGCAGGCGCCAAACTGGCAAGACTGGGCCTGACACGGCCCTCCTGACAGGCAGCTTCACTTGCGGCAGCTCACAGGTGGGACAGCTCACTTGGCGCAGCGCCGGCTGCCGCGAGAGGGGCAGAGCCAAATGCTCCCGCCAGGGGACATGGTGCATCACAGATGCCCCGCCCCTGTTGGGCCCCGCGCGCCTATCGGCGCGCGGTTTCGCTTGGGGCACGGTACCTGCAAGAGCGTCTCAGAGCCTGGCGCAATTGCCGAATAAATGTGAGCAAGCGCGAAGGCTGCCCAACAAAAAGGTCTGGCCCTATGACCCTTTTCCTCCTAGATTCGCCGCACGTGAAACGCAGGGGGACATCATGGCTGCAGGCACAAATATTCGCACCTATTTTCAAGGTCGCTGGCATGATGGCAATATTGCCCTGCTGAAAGCCGCAGACCACGCAATGTGGTTGGGGTCTTCCGTGTTTGATGGCGCCCGCTTCTTTGAGGGCATGACCCCCGATCTGGACCTGCATTGCGCCCGCACCAATGCCTCGGCTGAGGCCTTGATGATGCGCCCCACGGTGAAAACCGCTGAAATGGTCGACATCGCGCTGGAAGGCCTGAAGGGCTTTGCACCCGGATCTGCGGTCTATATCCGCCCAATGTATTGGGCCACCGACGGCGATCCGACGACCATTGCCCCAGCGCCAGAGAGCACTGAATTTGCCCTCTGCCTGGAAGAAATCCCCATGGCACCGGCAGAGGCCAGCGCAACCCTGACACGCACCCGGTTTCGCCGCCCGGTGATGGAGAATGCGGTTGTCAATGCAAAGGCCGGATGCCTGTATCCCAACAATGCGCGGATGCTGCGCGAGGCCCGCAGCAAAGGCTTCAGCAATGCCCTGGCGCTGGACGCGATGGGCAATGTGGCAGAAACAGCAACGGCCAACCTCTTTATGGTCCGCGACGGAGAGGTCTTTACCCCGATCCCAAACGGGACTTTCTTGGCCGGAATTACCCGTGCGCGCCATATCGCCAACCTGCGTGCGGATGGGGTCACCGTACATGAAACCGTGCTGAGCGTGCAGGATTTTGAAGCCGCCGACGAGGTCTTCATGTCGGGCAACATGAGCAAAGTGACCCCCGTTACCGGTTTTGACGCGTGCACATACCAGATTGGGCCAGTCACAAAACGCGTTCGGGAGCTGTATTGGGACTGGGCCTCGAGCCAGTCGTAACCTGTCTCTCCTGCGCCCCGGTGCAACCTGCCCGAAATCAGTCGGCCGAAATCAACCGCCTGTTACTAATGGCCCTCAAAGGCCACCTTGATCTCGTTTAGGGAGCGCGCAGCGCCAGCGGCGCCAGGCCCAACTGTGAGTGGGATCGCAGATCACATGGAACAGGCGGGAGCACGCCCTTTGCAGGCCAAGACAGCAGGGCTTGGCCTGCAACTGTGCCATTTCTATTGTTGCGCGCGCACTATTGCGTCATGATCCTTGGTGGAGCAACCAGAGGCCACACATGCGCAAATTCCTAGTTGTACTAGACGACAGCCGTGAATGTCTGAATGCAATGCGATTTGCCGCGATGCGCGCGGCAAAAACCGGCGGCGGTGTCGCCATTCTTTCGGTCATCCCACCGGATGAATTTAATCATTGGATTGGCGTCGGCGAAGTCATGCGGGAAGAAGCCCGCGAACGTATCCATGCCCATTTTGAAGTTTTTGCAAAATGGATGCGGGATCGCCAAGGGGTCGATCCGGAACTGATCATTCGCGAAGGCAAGGCCGTGCCCGAGATAATGGCCCAGATCGAAGCGGATGCAGAGATTGGCGTCTTGGTTCTGGGCGCAGGCGATGATCGAAAGGGCCCAGGCCCGCTGGTCAGCCAGCTGAGCAAATCTTCCGGCAACCTGCCTGTGCCAATCACTATTGTGCCCGGAGATCTGTCCAAGGAACGCCTGGATGCCATTACCTGAAGGTGACAAACGGTCCAAGATCCGGGCCAAGGCAGAACGAAGGGTTTCCCAGCCTGGCGCTGGCTGTGCAGAGATGCCAAGCCAGACGGCCTAGGGAACGCTGCGAAACAAAGAGCCGGAAGACACCCGCAAAAGGGATTGCACTGCCCGGCAATCCAATTTAGAATTATTCTAAACCTTGACTTGATGCCCCTTCGGGCGCATATCCCTCAGACGCTTTTTGGAGGCCCGAGATGTTCATTCAGACTGAATCCACACCGAACCCGGCAACGCTGAAATTCCTGCCAGGGCAGACTGTTCTGGACGCTGGGACCGCTGATTTCCCCAGTGCCGATTCGGCCGGAAGCTCGCCGCTGGCCAGCCGCATTTTTGCAGTCTCTGGCGTCGCTGGTGTTTTCTTTGGCAATGATTTTGTCACCGTCACCAAATCAGAAACAACCGAGTGGGACCACATAAAGCCTGCCATTCTCGGCGCCATTATGGAACACTATCAATCTGGTCAGCCCATCGTCAGTGCTGGCGAGGAACAGGCCTCGGGCCATGCGGAACACAGCGGTGAAAACAGTGAGATTGTCGACCAGATCAAAGATCTGCTGGACAGCCGTGTACGCCCTGCGGTGGCGCAAGATGGTGGCGACATCACCTTCCACGGCTTTGACCGTGGAGTTGTCTACCTGCATATGCAGGGGGCCTGTGCTGGCTGCCCCTCTTCGACTCTGACTCTGAAGATGGGGATCGAAAACCTGCTGCGCCACTATATCCCGGAAGTCACCGAAGTTCGCCCCGTCGCGGTCTGACCCGACCTGATGCCGTCTGGCGCCGCCACCCTCCGCCGTGCCAGCTGCCCGACACCGGCGGGTGTGGCGGGGAGAGCCTGTTAAAGTGGAGACCTAATGAATACCTCTCCCCTGGTTCTAGGTTTTGACACCTCGGCCGCGCATTGCGCGGCCGCATTGCTGCGTGGCGATCGCCTGTTGGCGGAACGGTTTGAAGTACACAGCCGTGGACAGGCAGAACGGCTGATGCCGCTTCTCGAAGAAATCCTGGCAGAGGCAGGACTGACCTGGTCCGATCTGGATGCCATTGGGGTTGGTATTGGGCCGGGGAATTTTACCGGCATACGGATTGCCGTGGCCGCAGCCCGGGGGCTGTCCCTGGGGCTTGGCGTTCCAGCAGTTGGGATTGATGGGTTTGACGCCCGCGAAAAACACGGGGCTTTGGCCGCCGTTCCCGCGCCCCGCGCCCAGGTTTACGCCAGCCTTGACGGGCAAGCGCCGCGTCTGATGCCCGAAAGTGAGGCCAGCGATGCCGCGCGCAGCGCCGGGCTGATCTTTGCGCCTGAGGCCTCTCCGGTGGATTTGGCACAGCGCATCGCAGAACTGGCGGGTAAGCGCTACCTGGACAGCCCTGCCCCCCCTGCGCCGCTGTATCTGCGTGCGGCAGACGCCGCCCCGGCACGAGATCTGCCGCCACAATTGATAGATGGGTAACGCCCCCTCCCCAATGGTTCTGGCGCAAATTCATGCCGCCGCCTTCACCCAGTCTCGCCCGTGGTCACAAGACGAGTTCACCGCTCTTCTGGACAGTCCGCTGTGCTTTGCCTGCGGCGATGGCCGCAGCTTTGCCCTGGTGCGGGTTATCGCCGATGAGGCCGAATTGTTGACCATCGCCACCGATCCCGCCTGTCAACGCCAAGGCCTGGCCCGCGCCCTGATGCAAGACTGGCAAACGCAGGCCCGGTTACGGGGCGCACAGACCTGTTTTTTGGAGGTTGCAGCAGACAATGACGCCGCCATTGGCCTGTATCTGTCACAAGGATTCGCCCGCTGCGGCTGCCGACGCGGCTACTATGCCCGTAAAAACGCCGCATCCGTCGATGCAATCGTCATGCGAAAAGAGTTACCTTAGGCAACCTGCACGGAATTCGCGCCAATGGGGCAAAAAGCGGTTGACCCCCTCCCCGGCCAAAGGGCTAAATTGCCACACCTATTAATAACAATCCCTGCTGGGCCAAGGTGATCCCTTTTGACGGATCATGTCTGACCAAAGCGCGGAAAAACAAAAACCGGGAGTATCCTAATGACGCTGATGAAATCCCTGATGGGCGCCGCAGCCACGCTGGCCCTTTCTGCTGGTGCGGCCCTGGCCGAGCCTGCGCTGATCTTTGACCTGGGCGGCAAATTCGACAAGAGCTTCAATGAGGCTGCCTTTGGCGGAGCCCAACGCTGGGCCGAAGAAACCGGCGGCACCTTCCGCGAGATCGAACTGCAATCCGAAGCCCAGCGTGAGCAGGCCCTGCGCCGTTTTGCTGAAGCCGGTGCCAACCCCATCGTCACCATGGGTTTTGCCATGGCTGATCCGCTTAGCTCGGTTGCGCCCGACTATCCCGATACCAAATTTGTTGTGATCGACGTCACCTGGCTGGACGCGCCAAATATCCGTCAGGTTGGCTTTGCCGAGCACGAGGGCTCTTACCTGGTTGGCATGATGGCGGCGATGGCCTCCAAATCCGACACCGTCGGTTTTGTCGGCGGTATGGACGTGCCACTGATCCGTCACTTTGGCTGCGGCTATGCCCAGGGCGTCAAAGCGGTGAACCCTGATGCAACGGTCATCGCCAATATGACCGGCACCACGCCTTCGGCCTGGAATGACCCGGTAAAAGGCTCTGAGCTGACCAAAGCCCAGATCAGCCAGGGTGCTGATGTGGTCTATGCCGCAGCAGGCGGCACCGGCGTTGGTGTGCTGCAGACCGCAGCCGACGAAGGCATCCTGTCGATCGGCGTCGACAGCAACCAGAACCACCTGCACCCGGGCAAGGTCCTGACCTCGATGCTGAAACGCGTTGACGTCGCGGTTTATGACGCCATGTCGGCAGGCGACGCAGTCGAAGCCGGTGTGTTCTCCATGGGGCTGGCCGAAGAAGGTGTTGGCTATGCGCTTGATGACAACAACGCCGCCCTGGTCACCGATGACATGAAAGCGGCAGTCGATAAGGCCCGCCAGCAGATCATCGACGGCGAGATCGAAGTTGTGTCTTACTATGCGGACAACAGCTGCCCTGCGCTGAAGTTCTAAACAGAAAGTCCCAGGCCATGACAACGTGTCTTCATACTTTGTTTTTGGCCTGGGCTGCCCCATCGCCCGAGCAGCGTGCTGCCATAACAGATGCAGCCATCGGGCCGAATTTTTATTCCTCCAATCCAAACGCACCAGACCCGGTCCTGGGTCGTCAGGCCTATCTGGGCCATATTGCCCAGATGTCGGCGACGCTGCCCGGTGCCACTGCCGCAGGCTGTATCGCCAGCGTACATAACGGCCACCTGCGTGCCATTCTCGATTTTGTCAAAGCCGGTCAACGCATGCTGCGCGACCAGTCTTTTGTGGAACTGGCACAGCACAGACTGCTGCGTGTGATTGGATTTTCAGGCATGGGAGAGCCCGATTGACCGCCCCCGCCATTGAACTCAAAGGCATCTCTAAATCCTTTGGACCGGTTCAAGCAAACAAAGACATCTCGATCAGCGTCGCCCCCGGCACCATACACGGTATCATTGGTGAAAACGGCGCTGGAAAATCCACCCTGATGAGCATCCTTTACGGGTTCTACAAGGCCGACAAGGGTGAGATCTGGATCAACGGCAAACAGACCGAGATCCCCGACAGTCAGGCCGCCATTGTGGCCGGTATCGGCATGGTTTTTCAGCATTTCAAACTGGTGGAGAATTTCACCGTTCTGGAAAACATCGTGCTGGGCGCCGAAGACGGCGGCCTGCTGATGCCCTCGCTGACCAAGGCCCGCAAGATCCTCAAGGAGCTGGCCGCGGAATATGAGCTGAACGTCGACCCGGATAAACGCATTGATGAGATCGGCGTTGGCATGCAACAGCGGGTAGAGATCCTCAAGGCACTCTACCGGCAAGCGGATATTCTGATCCTGGATGAACCCACCGGGGTGCTGACGCCGCCAGAGGCCGACCAGCTGTTCCGCATCCTTGGTCGGCTGCGCGCCGAAGGCAAAACCATCATCCTGATCACCCACAAGCTGCGCGAAATCATGGAGGCCACCGATACGGTCTCGGTTATGCGCCGGGGGCAAATGACCGCTACGGTCAAGACCTCTGAGACCAGCCCCGAACATCTGGCAGAGCTGATGGTGGGGCGTAAGGTTTTGTTACGGGTTGATAAACTGCCTGCCAAACCTGGCAAGCCAGTCCTGGAAATCGAACAGCTGCGCATCGTGGACGGCGCCGGGGTTGAGCGCCTAAAAGGCATCGACCTGACCGTGCACGCCGGGGAGATCCTCGGCATTGCGGGCGTGGCGGGCAATGGCCAGTCTGAGCTTATGGAAGTCTTGGGCGGTATGCGTAGCGGCGAGGGTTCGATCAGGCTCAATGGCGCTGCGCTGCCATTGCACGGCGCAGGCTCTGATGCCCGTGCCCGACGCGCGGCCCACGTGGCTCATGTGCCCGAGGACCGCCAGCGCGAAGGGTTGATCATGGATTTCCACGCCTGGGAAAACACCGCCTTTGGCTATCACCACGCGCCTGAGTATCAGCGCGGCCTGTTGATGAACAACGCCGCAATCCGCGCCGATACCGAAGCCAAGATGAAAAAGTTCGATGTCCGCCCGCCGGACCCCTTGCTGGCGGCCAAGAATTTCTCGGGAGGCAATCAACAAAAAATCGTGGTCGCCCGCGAGATCGAGCGCAACCCGGATCTGCTGCTGATCGGCCAACCCACCCGGGGCGTTGATATCGGCGCCATTGAGTTCATCCATAAACAAATTGTCGACCTGCGCGACCAGGGCAAGGCAATCCTACTGGTTTCAGTCGAACTGGAAGAGATCCTGTCGCTGGCCGACCGTGTGGCGGTGATGTTTGACGGAATGATCATGGGCGAACGCATCGTGGCTGAAACAGATGAAAAAGAGCTGGGCCTGATGATGGCCGGCGTCGCGGGGGAGGCGGCGTAAATGGAAAAAATGCCAAAATGGGCCGATGTCGTTCTGATCCCACTGATCAGTCTGATGCTTGCTGCGGGCCTCTCGGCGCTGGTGATCCTTGCCATTGGCGAAGACCCGGTTGCAGCGGTCAAGCTGATGGTCGACGGGGCGCTCGGCTCCAGCTATGGCTGGGGTTATACGCTGTATTACGCCACCAATTTCATGTTCACCGGCCTTGCGGTGGCGGTTGCCGCCCATGCCGGGCTGTTCAACATCGGCGGCGAAGGCCAGGCGATGCTGGGGGGCCTGGGGGTTGCGGTGATCTGCCTGTTCATTCCCTGGCCACATTGGACCCTGGCGCTGTTGTTTGCCTGCCTTGGCGCGGGCCTGTTCGGCGCAGCCTGGGCCGCCATTCCGGCCTATCTGCAGGCCAAACGCGGCAGCCACATCGTCATCACCACCATCATGTTCAACTTTATCGCCGCAGCGGTGCTGAACTATGTGCTGGTCAATGTGCTGAAACCCGCCAGCTCGATGGATCCGGCCTCTGCCAGGTTCAGCGAGACCGTACATCTGCCCACCCTGCATGAGCTGCTGGCGCCGCTAGGCATCGCCTTTTCCAAATCCGCCCCCGCCAATGTCAGCCTGCTCGTGGCGGTTTTTGCCTGCCTCGCTGTCTGGCTGCTGATCTGGCGGACTTCGCTGGGGTTTGAGATCCGCGCCTTTGGACGATCCGAAGCCGGTGCTCGCTATGCCGGCATCTCGCCCGTCAAAATCACCATCATCGCCATGATGATCTCTGGTGCCCTGGCGGGCATGATGGCCACCAACAACGTCATGGGCGAGGCAGAGCGCCTGGTGCTGAACGCCACCGAAGGCGCTGGTTTCATCGGCATCGCCGTGGCCCTGATGGGGCGCAACCATCCCTTTGGCGTCTTTCTGGCAGCGATCCTTTTTGGCTTTCTCTATCAGGGCGGCGCCGAGCTGGCGCTTTGGACCAAGATCCCGCGCGAGCTGATCGTGGTCATTCAGGCTCTGGTAATCCTCTTTACCGGGGCGCTGGACAATATGGTGCGGATCCCGCTTGAGAAGATCTTCCTCGCCTTCCGCAAGGAGCCAAGCTGATGGATTTTCTCACTCTGATCCAGGTGCTGGACAGCACCGTGCGTCTGGCGACACCGCTGTTGCTCGCCTGTCTGGCCGGGCTCTATTCGGAACGTGCAGGCATTTTTGACATCGGCCTTGAGGGCAAGATGCTGATGGCGGCCTTTTTCTCTGCGGCCATTGCTGCCGTGACGGGCAATGTCTGGCTGGGGCTGCTGGCGGGTATTGCCTCTTCCTTGCTGCTCTCTGGTTTGCACGGGCTGGCCTCGATCACCTTCCGTGGCAACCAGCTGATCTCTGGCGTTGCCATCAACTTCCTTGCAGCTGGCCTGACCGTGCTGATTGCCCAGGATTGGTTCAAACAGGGCGGCCGCACCCCCTCTTTGCTCAGTGGTGGCCGTTTTGAAGGTCTGGAATGGCCCTTTGCCATCGGCCCAGAGGATGCGGCGGCAACCGGCAGGCCGGTGTCCCAGCTGATGAAGGAAGCCGGCCCTGTGCAGCAGGTCTATTCCGAGCTGCTCTCCGGCCACTCCATCCTGGTCTATCTTGCCTTTCTGGCGGTGCCTGCAACCTGGTGGATCCTGTATCGCACCCGGTTTGGCCTGCGTCTGCGGGCGGTGGGGGAAAACCCTGCGGCGGTGGACACGGCTGGCGTTTCGGTTGTGGGGCTGCGATTTGCCGCTGTCGCCATCTGCGGGGTGCTCTGTGGCATCGCTGGCGCCTATCTGGCCACCGCGCTCCAGGCCGGTTTTGTGAAAGACATGACCGCCGGGCGTGGTTTTATCGCACTTGCCGCGCTTATCTTTGCCAAATGGCGCCCCTGGCAAGCCATGGGAGCCTGCCTGCTCTTTGGCCTGCTGCAAGCCATCGCCCTGCGGTTCCAGAACATCGAGCTTGGCCCGATCGTGGTGCCAGTGCAGGCGATGGATGCCCTGCCCTATATCCTGACCGTGGTGATTCTTGCGGGGTTTGTCGGCAAGGCCGTGCCGCCCCGCGCAGGCGGTGAGCCCTACGTGAAAGAACGATAGGTCCCACTCCTGCCGGAAACACATACAGGCCCGCCCAGCTAACATCTGAGCGGGCCTTTTTGGTTGGGCTTTGCCCCCTGTGATCCCAGTGTCACGATTAGGTCCAGTTTTGCTTTCAAGATCAATCCTGCGTGCTGCACAGCGGCATCCTAGTTGCTTTTCTTGCACCGCTGCGGTCTAACTTATTTATGCAAGTTTACCTTCCCATTGCCGAGGTATCGGTCGACGCCTTCCTGCTGCTGGGCCTCGGAGGCCTTGTCGGCATTATGTCCGGCATGTTCGGGGTTGGTGGGGGCTTCCTGATGACCCCCTTATTGTTCTTCATAGGCATTCCACCCGTTGTCGCGGTGGCTACCGGCGCAACCCAGCTTGTTGCGTCGTCCTTTTCGGGCGTCCTGGCCCATTTTCGGCGACGCACGGTCGATATCAAAATGGGGCTGGTCCTGCAGGCGGGGGGCCTCATCGGCGCTGGCTTGGGGGTGATTGTATTCAACTACCTCAAAAGCCTGGGTCAGGTCGATTTGCTGGTCACCCTTTTTTATGTGGTCTTCCTGGGCATTGTTGGCACGTTGATGTTCATCGAAAGCCTGAACGCTATTTTCAAATCCAGACGCGCAGGCGGGGCTCCCGCGCCCCGGCGGCAACGTGGCTGGGTTCATGCCCTGCCATTCAAAATGCGCTTTCGCACCTCGGGTCTGTATATCTCGGTGATTCCGCCCCTCATGGTTGGGGTCGTGGTGGGCATCCTGGCCGCGATCATGGGGGTCGGCGGCGGTTTTATCATGGTGCCGGCAATGATCTATATTCTCGGCATGCCCACCAAGGTGGTCGTTGGCACCTCGCTGTTCCAGATCATCCTGGTCACCGCCTTTACCACCATGCTGCATGCCACCACCAACTACACCGTGGATATCGTGCTGGCGGTTCTACTCTTGGTTGGCGGCGTCATCGGCGCCCAGATCGGCACCCGCGTTGGGGTCTTTCTCAAAGCTGAGCAACTGCGTATTTTGCTGGCTTTGATGGTCATGCTGGTCTGCACCAAACTGGGCCTTGATCTTCTGCTCATGCCTAATGAGCTCTACTCCCTTGGCGCAGCAGGAGGGCATTGACCATGGTCCGTTCCGCTTTCCTCGCCGCCTTTCTGGCACTGTCCACGCTTATCTGCCTGCCCTCCCCCGGTCAGGCCGTTGAGGAAGAAGTCGTGCTTGGCCTGAGCCAGGACCGTGTTGCCATTACAGCAGATTTTGACGGATCAGAGATTCTGATCTTTGGCGCCGTGAAACGGCAATCGCCAATCCCGGAAGGCCCGCCGCTGGAGGTCATCGTTGCGGTCTCTGGCCCCAATTCGCCAGTGACAGTGCGGCGCAAGGCAAAACGCATGGGCATCTGGGTCAATACCGAAAGCGTCATCGTTGACTCCGCCCCCAGCTTTTACGCCATTGCCACCAGCGCCCCCTTCTCCGAGGTGATCTCAGACACCGAGGATCTGCGCTACCGGGTGTCCATTGCCCGCGCCATCCGCTCGGTCGGGGCCGCAATGAACATCGCCGACGCCCAGGACTTTGCCGATGCCGTTGTGCGCATTCGCGAAGACGAAGGGCTGTATTCCCTGCGTGAAAACACCGTGGCCGTTGACCAGCAAACCCTGTTTCGCAGCGCCATAGACATGCCTGCGGATGTCACCGAAGGACACTACGCCGCCCGGATCTTCCTTACCCGTGCAGGCCGCGTTGTCTCCAGTTTTGAAACCGAAATCGACGTGCGCAAGGTTGGTCTTGAGAGGTTTCTCTACGGTCTGTCACGGGAACAACCCTTTCTCTATGGGCTGATGTCTCTGGCCATCGCAGTCGCGGCCGGCTGGGGAGCCTCAGCTGCTTTTCGCCTGCTGCGCAACAACTAACTGACCAAAGCTCAGCCTCTTTTTGTTTGACCAGCGGTCAGTCTCTTTCGTTTGACCAGAGGCCTGTTTTCTTTCGTTTGACCAGAGGTCAGTCCTTTTCGTTTGACCAGAGGTCAAGGGCCGCTTAGCGGCCGCGCCCCAGCGCGGTTCACCCTTGAGGTCAGGTCAAACAGAATACTCTGGAACTGGCTCTGATCGGGCATACTGCCAGATCAGAGCCTCTCAGCAGATTTTCTGTTGCGCCGCGCGTCAGCGCGGCGCCGGGCCCAACGGGATTTGCGGCGCGCAAGCGCAGCGCATCCGGGCGGGAGCCCCCCTTGCACTGGTCTGGTGCACAGATCTGATACACAGATCTGACCTGAGCATTCCAAAGCAATCAGCCGCGGCCGATATAGGGCATCTTGGTTGCCATCACCGTCATAAACTGAACATTGGCCTCTGGCGGCAATTCAGCCATATGCAGCACCGATTTGGCCGCATCTTCCACCGCAAAACTTGGCATCGGCGCCGCCTCGGGGGCAGCCTCGGCCTGGCGGGCGCTCAGGTCTTCGACCATCGGTGTGCGGGCATTGCCGATATCAATCTGGCCACAGGCGATATCAAAGGCCCGCCCATCCAGAGACAGGCTGCGGGTGAGGCCGGTAATGGCGGATTTGGTCGCTGAATAAGGCACCGATCCCGGCCGTGGTACATGGGCGGCGATAGAGCCATTGTTGATGATGCGCCCGCCCTGCGGTGTCTGGCGGCGCATCTGGCGAAAGCTTGCCCGGGCGGCAAGGAACATACCATTGAGGTTCACATTCACCGAGGCATACCAATCCTCCAGGGCAATTTCGTCGATACTGCCACCGGGGGTAAAGATCCCGGCATTGTTGAACAAAACATCCAACCGGCCGGTGGCCATGACAAATTGATTGACCGCATGATCCACGGCGGTGGCATCGGTCACATCCGCCGGCAGAACCGTGGCATTCACATGCCCCATGGCGATTTCTTCCAGCACCTCCTGGCGGCGCGCCAAAAGACCAACCTGCCAGCCTCTGGACAGGCAGAGCTCCGCCACGGCCCGGCCAATGCCAGAACTCGCCCCGGTGATCAGAATGGTTTTTGCACTGTCAAAACTGCTCATAACAGCGATGCCTCCTCTTGCATTTCCAACGTCAGAGCCGCCGCCGGGGCAGCCTTCAAATCGTCCACCCGCAGCGGTCCCGTTGGTTTGGACAGCCGGTTGCGCACCACCCAGATCAGGCGCTCCTGCGCCCGGGTGATGGCCACATAGGCCAGGCGTTTCCACAGCGGCTGCCCCGCCTCCACCCGCCCCATACGGGCGGCGGCATAGATATCAGGCGCAAAGACCTGGGTAGTATCCCACTGCGAGCCCTGCGCCTTGTGGATGGTCACCGCAGCGCCGTGCAAAAAGGTGGCGCCCATGCGGGCGGCATAGGGAATAAAGGGCTCTTCCTCATCCGGCTTTTCAATTTTCACAATCGAGGCCGCCGAGACCTGCGGGTCTTCGGCCCCCATCACATGCAGACGCGAAAACCCCGGCTTACGCCCTGGCCCCAAATAGACCACCTGGGCGCCCTTGATCAGTCCGCGCGCCTCCAGGTCGAGCCGCTTCTTGCGGTGTTTCAACGGCAGCTCCAACCCGTCACAGATCAAAGGCTCGCCCTCGGCCAGGGCATCCTCTGGCGCGCCATGTACCCTGCGAAAGGCATTGATCAGCCGGATACGGGTGGCATTGCGCCAAACCAGCACCGGGCTGCGCGCCATTAGATCGACTTCGACCCGCTGCCCCCAAACCACGCGCTCATCGCGCTTGGCGGTTTCTTCGATCATCCGTTCAAAATCATCAAACCCCAGCGCCGGATCCGCCAGCGCATGGGCAAGATCCAAAATGGGATTATCCGCCTCCTGGCGGTGGACCCGATGCAGCACCAGCTGGCGCGGCTCTGGCAGGGTTTCAAACACCATCGACCCAGATTGATTGACCGGCGCCAACTGCGCCGGATCTCCAAACAGCACCAGATTGGGAAAGATCTCTTTCAGATCCTCAAACTGGCGGTCATCCAGCATCGAGGCCTCATCGACAAAACCGATATCCAGCGGATCTTCGCGCCGTTTCCAACCGGTGATAAAATCGGATCCCCGCAGTCCCGCAGCGGCAAGCGCCCCGGGAATAGATTTGTTTTTCTCATAGAAGGCCGCCGCCCGCGCCAAAGCCTCTTCTGTCAGGCCATCGACCTCGGGCAGCTCACCATTCCCGGCGAGCCATTCGGCGATCCGTTCATATTCCGGGTCATAAACCGGCGTGTAGAGAATGCGGTGAATGGTTGTGGCTGGAACCCCCCGCAGCCGCAAAACGCTGGCCGCCTTGTTGGTTGGTGCCAGGATCGCCAGCGACCGGCGCCCGGTCTTTTTGCGGCTTTCATAATCGCCCGAGACCACTTCGACACCGGCCTTTTCAAGCGTTTTATACAGCTCGGCCAGCAACAGCGTCTTGCCTGAGCCCGCCTTGCCAATTACCGCCATTACCCCGGCCTCCCCCATGGGAGGCTGCAGCAGACCGTCCTCCAAATCCACCCCGGCCTGGCGCAGCAAAGCCGAAACACTGTCAAAGGCAACGGCCTGATCATCGGAGAATTTTACGGTCAAATCTGTCATGGCGCGACACTATCCCGGCGGGGTCGGCGACACCAGCGCAACCGACCCCCTGTTCTTAATCTTCATCCGCCCATGTCTCTGCCAGAATCACCCGGTCAGGCGCATCGGCGCCGCAGCAGAAGTGCTGCCTAAGGAGCGATCAAACCACAGCTGAGACATTTCCGGCGCGATACCTGCCCGCCGTGCCACCCGCTGATAGGCCTGCACGTTGTATTCCCATAGGCCAAGGCTGATCCTGTCGCGACCAACACCCGCAGATTTGATGATCTCGGGACTAAAGCCAAGACTGCGGTAGATCCGCACCATACGGCGATCAAACACCCCGGCAAAATGGGAAACGGCGAGGTTTCGCATGATCTCCAACCCTGCCAGCGTCAGCGCGCCGGCCACATTTCCGGTCGCCTCCCGCGACAGGCAGAACCGGGTACATTCCCAGATCAAAGGACTGGAAATCGGATTGCCGCCGGTCAGGTTCGAAAACACATCATTGACCATCACCGGCCCGGTTGTTGGCAAAAACCGCATCGAGCCCCCATGACGGCCATCGGGCATTTCCCAGATCACATAGAGCGGGTTCAGCGCGTCATATTGATCGCGCTCCTCGCCCTGGCGGTCCACCTGGACATCCCAGCCCAACCTGGTTTGAAACTGATCAGCACGATCCACAAACATCGAATGGGCCAAATCGGCATGGGCATTCAAATCACCTGCATAGACATAGCGTAGCATTTCATAAGTCCCCTTTTGCTAGAAACACGAGGGGAGCCTACGCCCGCAAAGCGAGTCCGCCCAAGGCTCAAGAGACCCTCAAAGCGGAATAGTTAACGCTGCTAAGTGCAAGTATTTGAAATCAAGCGTTAGATAATCACCATTCCGCAGCTCACTGCGCGGGCAATGGCATGGGTGGTGTTCAGCGCGCCCAGCTTGAACCGCGCACTTTCAATATAGACCCGCAGCGTGTGCTCGGAAATCGACAGGGTCTTTGCAACCTGCGCCCGACTGTATCCAATGCCCAACAGGGTCAACGCATCCAGTTCGCGGGGGGATAGGGGCTGTGCCTGCTCTGGTGCGCGGTCGGGTTCAAACTCCAGAGCCTTGCGATTGAAGTAATGCCCAATCAGGATCAAATCGCGGCTGTTCCGGTCGATGAAGTTGTCCCAGATTGCATCCTCGCAATGATGGCTGACCGAGAACAAGGCAAACTGACCATTGGGGCCGCGAATAGGGACCGAATAGCCCTGGTTGCCGACACCATGTTCCATCGCGGCCTGAAAAAACTCGCGCGCGGGTTTGGTGGACCAGTCAAGACGCCGCCAATCCACAGGATGGAAGCGCTGATAACATCCGGAAACAACCGGGTCGATGCGGGTGTAGTTCTTGTCCTGATACTGTTGGGTCCACGCATCCGAATAGGTGCCAAAATAGTAATGATCCCCAGCACTATCGACCCAATGATACATCGCGTGATCAATGGCAAATACCTTGCAGATACTTTCAATGATACCCTGCAGCCCCTCAAGGGTCTGTGTAGCGTCCAACGCCGTCAGTATCTTGTCCAGTTCTGTTTTGGTCGTCATGGCGTCACATATCACTCTGCTATGGAAGTAATACGACCCACTTCACGCGCCGAACTCTCGACGCAGGACCCGTCCTCCTCATTTCCCGTTTCTTTTTTCTTCACTAAAGTCTCTCAGGTCAACGAATTCGTTGCTCCTTTGCCCATTTCTTGGGCACTACAGTCCCTAAAACCACAAGACCTTCAAGCCGATAGGAAAAAAATTGCAGGTCTGGCTGATCACCTGTCCGGCAGATCAGCTGTCTGGCTGCCCACCCGTCTGGCTGCCCATATCTGAGGCTGGCCGGACCAAACAGGGGCGATCTCGCGGTCCAACTAGGGGCGTGCCTCCGTTAAGCGTAAACAAAATCGGGCGCCGCAGCTCCCCGGCAAGGGAGCGCGACGCCCGACTTTTCATCTCATGGGCTCTGCGCCCAGATGGTTTGGCTTATTTGCCTGCTTCAAGCACATCTTCGAGAGTGCGCAGGCCGGTTTTTGGGGCCTGAACCAGAACCGACATATTGCCCGGTTTATGCTCGTTGCGCAGCATTTTCATATGTGCGTCCGGCAGGTCCGACCAGGAGAAAACTTCTGACATGCAGGGATCAAGACGACGCTCAACCATCAGCTTGTTCGCTGCAGCAGCCTGTTTCAGGTGGGCAAAGTGCGACCCCTGCAAACGCTTCTGGTGCATCCACATGTAACGCACATCGAAGGTCAGGTTAAAGCCGGAGGTGCCTGCACAGATCACAACCATGCCGCCTTTTTTACAGACGAAGGTCGAAACCGGGAAGGTTGCCTCACCAGGGTGTTCAAACACCATGTCGACGTTATTGCCTTTGCCGGTGATCTCCCAGATGGCAGCGCCGAATTTGCGCGCTTCTTTGAACCAAGTGGCATATTCCGGTGTGTTCACGGTGGGCATCTGGCCCCAGCAGTTGAAATCCTTGCGGTTCAACACGCCCTTGGCACCCAGCCCCATGACAAAATCACGCTTGCTTTCGTCCGAGATCACCCCGATGGCATTGGCGCCAGCAGTGTTGATCAGCTGGATGGCATAGGATCCCAGGCCGCCCGATGCGCCCCAGACCAGAACGTTCTGACCGGGCTTCAGGTCATGAGGCTCATGGCCAAACAACATACGGTAGGCGGTGGCCAGTGTCAGCGTGTAGCAGGCGCTCTCTTCCCAGCTCAGGTGCTTGGGGCGCGGCATCAGCTGTTGGGCCTGCACATTGGTAAACTGGCTGAAGGACCCATCAGGGGTTTCATAGCCCCAGATGCGCTGGCTGGGAGAATACATCGGATCGCCACCGTTGCACTCTTCGTCGTCGCCATCATCCTGGTTGCAGTGAATGACAACCTCATCACCGACCTTCCAGCGCTTGACCTTGTCACCAACGGCCCAAACAATCCCAGAGGCATCGGAACCGGCAATATGATAGGGCTGTTTATGGCCATCAAAGGGGCTGATCGGCTTGCCAAGCGCAGCCCAGACACCGTTGTAGTTCACCCCTGCGGCCATCACCAACACCAACACTTCGTGGCTGTCGAGCTGGGGCACATCAACCACTTCCTGCAACATGGCGGAATCAGGATCACCATGGCGTTCTTTGCGAATGGCCCAAGCGTACATTTTCTTGGGGACATAGCCCATGGGTGGCATTTCACCGACCTCATACAGGTCTTTTTCGGGAGCCTCGTAAGACAGCGGTCCGGTTTGTGTGTCCAAAGCCATGGTGGCCTCCTATTTCAAAGGTCATTGCTGCGACGCAGAATCGCAGCTGCTCCCTGATGGATAAAAACAGCCGGGTAACATTGCAACCCCTACCGGGGGTCATATTGTAATTTTATGACCTCGCAGGCGCAGAAATATCCAATGCGCGTGCAGCATCATCGCCTTCGGGAAGGCCCAACGGCCCCTCTGGGAGCAGATGCGCAAGGGAGTTTGCGTAATACTGCAACAGGTCCTGTTTGGCCGGCACCACCACCAACAGCCCTCCTTGCTGCACGACCAGCCCCCGCCGCAGCAGAATGCGCCGCGCCTCTTCTGCGGCAGTGCGCAAACTGGCGCTGTTATGATGCACCACAACTCGCGGTAACTGCTTTTGCAGCATCGCCATATGGTGCTCCAAAGCATCCACCCCCATAGGGCCGTGGCGTAGCAACAGCCAAGCAGCAAGCGGAACCGGCAGCACCGGCACCGCCTGCCCGATCCTAAACAGCAGCTCTGTGGCAAGATCCGTGGTCAGGTCGGCGGCAGGATCGCAGCTTGGTGCCTCTGCCCCATGATCTGGCAGCTGCAGCGCGCCGTTTTCTGCACCCCGCTTTGCAAATTCCCGCAGGCTTAAGGGGCGGCCAAAGTTGACTGCAGCATAGCCAAAACGATGGTAGCGGCCCGTCATCCACAACCAAAGCTGGTGCAGGATGCGCGCCATGATCACGCCGATTCGGGCCTTGAATCGGCGTTCTCCGGCGCGTGCAGCTGAGGTCAGGATGGTATCTTCCAGAACCCAGTCATAATTTATTGCCACCGGAACAAACAGCACATCGCGCCCCTGGGGATCCTCAGCATAGGCATCTCCTGCTTCCACGATGTATTTCAACAACCCCAATTTTGGTTCAGCCAGGGCACCATCCAGGCTTAGCCCCCCCTCGGGGAACATCGCCTGGGTTGCCCCGCCCTGCGTCGCCAGACGCATGTAGGCCGCAAGCACCCTGCGGTAGAGATCATTGCGCGATTTGCGCCGAATAAAGTAGGCCCCCATGGCCCGGATCAGCCGTGAGAGCGGCCAGACCCGCGCCCATTCCCCCACCGCATAAGACAGCGCCGAGCGCCGCGCCGCCAGGTAGGTCACCAGCACGTAGTCCATGTTGGAACGGTGGTTCATCACAAAAATCAGCGTTGCATTGGGATCAAGCTGACGCAGTGCTGCTTTGTCCTGATAGCCAAGGCGCACACGATAGATGGCATTGGACAGCAAGCGTGCGGCGCGGATAGCAAAACCAAAATAGGCAAAGGCCGAAAAGCTCGGCACGATTTCGCGGGCATACCGGCGCGCCTGTTCAAAGGCGACGTTTTCGGGGATCCCCTCTGCGGCGGCATGGCGCGAGATTGCCCGGGCAACTTCGGGATCATAAATCAGACGTTGGATCATGTCATAGCGGCGGGTCAGTTTGAACGGCTCTATCGGCCGTTCCAACCGTAAATTCAGCCGCGCCACTGCCCGCTCAAACCGACGGCGAAAGAACCAGCGCACCGAGGGAAACAAGAAATGCGAGGCAAAAGTGACCGCTGCAAACAGCAGGATCAGCACCAAAAGCCAAAGCGGAAGCTCAACTGTTCGCGTCATAAGCTGAGCCTACAGGAGGAACCACGCGAGGAAAAGGAAGCTGGCGGCGAAGTCTCCGCTTGCGAAACTTTAAAACGGCGGCGTCAAAAATAACCAATTTGTGATAGCCTATTGTTAGCTTCCCCCGCGTGCGCGCCATTGGAACCCGAGGGAGCCCGCTTCAAAACAACAATAGAGGGAAATGCCTGTCATGAACCGAAGAACCATCTTCAAAACCGTTTTGGCTGCTGTTCTGGCCTCCACCATCGCTCTTCCAGCTGCTGCACTGGACCGCCGGGTTACCATCGTGAACGATACCAACTACACAATCATGCAGTTCTACGGCTCCAACAAGGGTACTGATTCCTGGGAAGAGGATATCCTTGGGCGCGATGTGTTGCGACCAGGCCAATCCGTTCGCATCGATTTTGATGATGGCACCGGCTACTGTAAATTCGACTTCAAAGCGATTTTTGATGATGATGACGTTTTGGTGGCCCGCGGCATCAATGTCTGTAAAATCGGCACCTATACCTACAATTAACCGGGCAATTAACCGGGCAATTAACCGGGCAAACGGCCCACCCGCGAACCCGGGCAGCCTGCTTGCCCGCGTTCGGGGGGCAGGCTGGTTACAGCGCGTCTTTGCCCGGCAAAGGCGCTTTTTTTGTGCCGCCGCCCGAATTGCCGCAACGCAGCGAATTGACATGGGTTGAAAATTGCAGTCTAGATCCCCTCAGCGAAATATAATTACTGACTAGACAACGCGAGGCTCTCCATGTCGCAGATGCAGAATGACCGCAAAACTGATCGTCCCTGGCTGATCCGGACCTATGCCGGCCACTCCACTGCAGAGGCTTCGAATGCGCTGTACCGCTCCAATCTGGCCAAGGGACAGACCGGCCTTTCGGTGGCCTTTGATCTGCCCACCCAGACCGGCTATGACAGCGACCATGTTCTCGCCCGTGGTGAAGTCGGCAAGGTTGGCGTTCCTATTGGCCATCTCGGGGATATGCGCAGCCTGTTCGATCAGATCCCGCTGGAGCAGATGAACACCTCGATGACCATCAACGCGACTGCGCCCTGGCTGCTGTCGCTCTATATTGCTGCTGCCGAAGAGCAAGGTGCCGATGTTTCAAAACTGCAGGGCACGGTGCAAAACGATCTGATCAAGGAATACCTGAGCCGCGGCACCTATATCTGCCCGCCCAAGCCCAGCCTCAAGATGATCGCGGATGTGGCTGAGTACTGCTACACCAATGTTCCCAAATGGAACCCGATGAATGTCTGTTCCTACCACCTGCAGGAGGCCGGCGCGACGCCGGAGCAAGAGCTGGCCTTTGCCCTGGCCACGGCACAGGCGGTTCTGGATGAGCTGAAGCCGCGCATCGCGCCGGAGGATTTCCCGGCACTGGTTGGGCGGATCTCCTTCTTTGTGAATGCCGGCATCCGTTTTGTCACCGAGATGTGCAAGATGCGCGCCTTTGTTGATCTTTGGGATGAAATCTGTCGCGACCGCTACGGGGTCGAGGACTCCAAATTCCGCCGCTTCCGCTACGGGGTGCAGGTGAACTCGTTGGGGCTGACCGAACAGCAGCCAGAAAACAACGTCTACCGCATCCTGATTGAGATGCTGGCGGTGACCCTGTCGAAAAAGGCCCGCGCCCGTGCGGTGCAGCTGCCAGCCTGGAACGAAGCCCTAGGCCTGCCCCGCCCTTGGGACCAGCAATGGTCGATGCGGATGCAGCAGATCCTGGCCTATGAAACCGACCTTCTAGAATTTGAAGACCTGTTTGACGGCAACCCGGCTGTCGACAAAAAGGTCGAGGCCCTGAAGGAAGGTGCCCGCGCCGAGCTGGCCAACCTGCAATCCATGGGCGGCGCCGTTGCCTCGATTGAATATATGAAATCCCGCCTGGTGGATTCCAACGCCGAGCGCCTGAACCGCATCGAGCGCAACGAGACCGTTGTGGTGGGGGTAAATCGCTGGACCGAGGGCGAAGCCTCGCCGCTGCAGACCGAAGACGGTGGCATCATGGTGGTTGATCCCGCCGTAGAGCAGGAACAGATCTCACGGCTCAACGCCTGGCGTGCCGCACGTGACACGGGGGCCGTAGAACAGGCTTTGGCCGAACTGCGCGCCGCCGCACGCGATGGCAGCAACATCATGGAGCCTTCGATCAAAGCGGCCAAAGCGGGCGTCACCACCGGTGAATGGGCCGAAGAAATGCGCAAAGTCCACGGCACCTATCGCGGCCCCACCGGGGTCTCCGGCTCGCCGTCAAACAAGACTGAAGGGCTGGAAGACCTGCGCGAGGCGGTCAATGCGGTCTCTGACCAGCTCGGCCGCAGGTTGAAGTTCGTGGTTGGCAAACCCGGCCTGGACGGCCATTCAAATGGCGCCGAACAAATCGCCTTCCGGGCCCGTGACTGCGGTATGGACATCACCTATGACGGTATTCGCATGACTCCCGAAGAACTGGTGGCACAGGCGCAGGATGACGGCGCCCATGTTGTTGGCCTGTCCATTTTGTCCGGCAGCCATCTGCCGCTTGTCGAGGAATTGATGCAGCGCATGGAACAGGCGGACCTTGGCCATATCCCCGTCGTGGTCGGGGGGATTATTCCCGATGAAGATGCAGAGAAATTGAGCCAAATGGGAGTCTCTCGCGTTTATACTCCAAAGGATTTTGAATTAAACACAATCATGGCGGACATTGTTAAACTTTCACGCCCCTCCTAGATTGTTGAAATCCGCATTTTTTCAGAAATGGCCAGCCTAACTTTAAAATTGGGCTGGTAATCTCTATTCATTTTGGCATTAAGACATATAACGCAACAATTTGTGTGCGATATCTCAACTCGGAGTATCAAAATGAGTTTTAATCTTTCGGAAATGTCCCGTAAAGAGCTTTTGGAACTAAAGGCCGGCATTGATGATGCCCTGAAAGAAGCAGAGCAGCGCGAGCGCAAAGAAGCCATTAAGGCCGCAGAAGAAGCGGCTGCCAAGTTTGGCTTTTCTCTGGACGAAATCGCAGGCCAGGCAAAGAACACCGGCAAGAAGCAAAAAGCCGCTGCAAAATACCGCAACCCGCACAACCCAGAGGAAACCTGGAGTGGCCGGGGTCGCAAACCACATTGGGTGCATTCTGCCATCACCTCTGGTATGGATATCTCTGACCTGGAAATCTGATTCCAGAACAGGAGACACCAAATGACCATTCATATCGGCGCTCAAAAGGGTGACATTGCAGAAACCGTTCTCATGCCTGGCGACCCTTATCGGGCGAAATGGGCGGCAGAGACTTTCCTGCAGGATGCCCAATTAATAAACGAAGTGCGCGGAATGCTGGGCTATACTGGCAGCTGGAATGGTCACAAGGTCACAATTCAGGGGAGCGGCATGGGTATGCCCTCCCTTTCCATATACGCAAATGAATTGATCCGAGATTTTGGTGCAAAAACCCTGATCCGTATTGGATCATGTGGCGGAATGCAGCCACAGGTCAAATTGCGGGACGTGATTGTGGCAATGACGGCGACCACCCTCGCCTCCCCCTCCCAAAGCATTTTTAAGGAAGTGAACTTTGCCCCCTCGGCGGATTGGTCGCTTTTGCAGGCTGCAGTCACAGCTGCACAATCGCGCGATATTGGTACCCATGTTGGCGGCATTTATTCCTCCGATACCTTTTATGACGAACGCCCAGATCTGAACGAACAGATGGTGCGTCACGGCATTCTTGGCGTCGAAATGGAGGCGGCAGAACTTTACACTCTGGCAGCGCGGTATCAGTGCCGCGCCCTGGCGGTCCTCACGGTCTCTGACCACCTTGGAACTGGCGAAACCCTGCCCTCTGACCAGCGGGAACGCAGCTTTGGGGATATGGTCGAAATCGCCTTGGAAGCTGCTTTTGCCTAAGCGCTGAGCGTAAGCTTAGTCCGACAGTTGCACGTCTCTTGGGCGGTGCCACCCAGTCAAAAGGCGCCCCTTGGGGGGCGTCTTTTTCTTGCCACCTCAGCCTGTTCAAACACACTGCCGCTTCTGTGGTGCGATAGCGCAGCGCGCCTTGGCGGCGCGCTGCCGGGCCCAAGGGGGCGCCGCATCTTGATGCGGCACGCCCTGCGCTGGAGCCCCCCTCCTGTGAAAAACATCTCGACCGGAAGTTATCGCCCGTGGCTTTGATTGTAGCCATTCAAATCCGGGCTCTGCCAATCGCCTAGCGCTCCCGCCTCTGGGGCAAAGATCTCCACCAAGAGCGGGTAGCAGGCAGCGGCATCGCTGGAGTGTTGCGCAGAACAATCCCCCCCTGGACAGGCGCTCAATGCCCCCAGCAGTGGAATCTCGGCAAAAAACTCAAGATAGTCACCAGGCCGTACAGGGCTTTGTTTCATAAAATACTGCCCGGTATCACGGGTAAATCCTGTGCACATAAAGACGTTCAGCACGTCATGCACATGGGGTTCCGCCTGCGCCGGGCTGACGCCCAGGTGATCAGCCATGGCGCGGGTCAGGTTTGAATGGCAGCACTGATGGTACTGGCTGCCCGCCAGCAAATTGCCCGTATAGGGATCGCAACGGGTGCCAATGACATCATGCACCGAGCCACCAAAGGCATCGATCCCGTACCACTCCAGACTATCCTCAACAATCGTGGCCATCGGGCGCATCGCCGGAAAACTGCTCCACATGCGCTCCCCGGTGGTGATATGGGTTCCATGCAGCGCACGGGTCTTACCAGAATAGAACCGCTCCTTCAGATCATCCCGGTTCCACAGATTCAAATCGCCAACCTGTGGTCCCTCGACCGAAGTGATGCGAAAGAAATGACCGGCGGGGGCTTCAAAACAGGCCGCATCGCGGGGACTGACCAAAACCTCCCCGGTTTTTACAGCGCCCTGACGCGCGGACCGATACAGCGTAAGATCCGGCACCGGAAGCGTCGTGTTGGGGTAGCAAATCACCGGTTTGACGGCACGGCGCGCTTCGGCATCTGCGGGCACGTGATGGGATGACTGAGCCATGTGGGAACCTTCCATTGTTTGCGCCAAATAGGCCTGTTTCACCAAGCCTGCGCAAGCCTGATCCTGCCGCCGCCGCTCACGTCCTTGTCAGATCGCCCCTTGCCAGCAACCTCACAACGCACCGCCATCTTCTCTGTCACAGGAGAGCTAATGCCCCCGCAAACAATCCCGAGGCTCTGCCGTGCCTGGCTGCAGCGCACCGCAATTGCTGCACCGCCACCGCTGCAGGCTGCGCTCTTGGCGCCAGCGGCAATCGCGATTCAGGGTTGTCGTCTTGCGGCGGTAGATGAAATAGCCAAAAACGCCGGTGAGCAGCAGGAGTAAGAGAATGGGCATGCCAGCGCTGTAACGCCTCGGCCTCTTCAGCTCAAACAAAAACCTCCGAACCGAGGGAGGTCGGAGGTTTCTGTGAACGGCAGCTCTCGATCAAGCTACGGCTATCAAGCTGCGTCGTAATAGGGAACAAAGCCTTCGGTGGAACCACTATCCTGGCTCGGCTGCAGCGCCTCTGGCGTGTAATAGGCCCAGGCCTGATCCAGATCCTGCAGAGCCGCCTCGGCCTTGGCAGCGGCGGCAGTGTTTGGCAAAAATTCTACGGTCTTCATTGTCTTATGTCCTGATCGGTTTGAAACCTCTCCCTTGGCCCAAACATAGGCGCTCTCAGGTTTGAACACACCGGACATAAGTGCAGTCTCGGCATGCATTTATTGCAAGCCCCCTCACGTGCTGCACCGCGTCCATAAGAAAACCCCCGAACAGTTTCCTGCCCGGAGGTTTCTAATTCATTCTGTCTCGCTCAGCGCCAGGATTGGCGACTGATCAGACGGATAGGTTAGGCAGATAGATTAGACGGCGCGATCAACCATCATATGTTTGATATGGGCGATTGCCTCGGCCGGGTTCAGCCCCTTGGGGCAGGTCTTGGTGCAGTTCATGATGGTGTGGCAGCGATAGAGCTTGAAAGGATCCTCCAGCTGGTCCAGACGCTCAGGCGTGGCCTCATCACGGCTGTCGATGATCCAGCGATAGGCATGCAACAGCGCTGCTGGCCCGAGGTATTTGTCGCCATTCCACCAGTAGCTGGGGCAGGAAGTGGAGCAGCTGGCACACATCACGCATTCATACAGCCCATCGAGCTTCTTGCGGTCCTCGATCGACTGACGCCATTCCTTGGCGGGGGCGTTGGTCTTGGTTTCCAGCCAGGGCATGATCGAGGCATGCTGGGCATAAAAATGCGTCAGATCCGGGATCAAATCCTTGACCACTGGCATATGCGGCAGCGGGTAGATTTTGACGTCACCCTTGACCTCATCCAGCCCGTAGATACAGGCCAGCGTGTTGATACCACCGACGTTCATCGCACAGGAGCCACAGATCCCCTCGCGGCAGGAGCGGCGGAAGGTCAGGGTTGGATCAATCTCGTTTTTGATCTTGATCAGCGCATCCAGGATCATCGGACCACATTTGTCCATATCCAGGAAATAGGTGTCCACCTGCGGGTTCTTGCCGTCGTCCGGGTTCCAGCGATAGATCTTGAACTTGCGCACATTTGTCGCGCCTTCGGGCTTGGGCCACGTTTTCCCCGTGGTGATCTTGGAATTTTTCGGAAGTGCGAATTCGACCATAGATCGTTCTCCTTGCTTAGCTGCCTGTCACACAAGGGGCCAGGGCCCCAGGCTGACAAGAGATCAGATGGACCGGCTGAGCCCACAGGCCCCTCCGAAACTTAAGTAATGCCGCAGCTGCGGCAGATGTTTGGCGCGTCAGACAAAGGCCAGCAGTCATCGGCCCTCCCCCTGCGGCAAAGGCTGGTGTTGGGCAACGGTTTTTAGATAGGCGGCATCCTCGGGGAACAGCTCTTCTAATTCCGCAAGCAGCGCCGGATCGCGGGCGGCCAGATGCAGCAGGGCCTGATACTCCGCATCGCTGCGCATTTGCTGCCAGCGCCGGTCGGTCTGCAACTCAGCCGCTGAACTGGCCTGTTTTTGAAACGAAGAGCCGCCACCATAAGACTGCACCTCGCCGAGGCTGTTGTCATGCTCTGCCAGCCCCAACTGTTGCAACAACGCGGCGCGATAGTCAGCACTGCGCGTCCAGCGGTCATAGCAGATCGCCACCAGTCCCAAATCCTGCGCCTGCCGGACCAGCCCCAACAGCCGGATATAGCTGTCCATGGCGCGCAAAACGATGCCATTGCGACGTACCAGCGTGTAGCCGTCATTGGCCTGGATCTTTTTCAACAAAGACGCAGACCAGTTCAGAAACCCACGATAGATCAGGACATTGTGCGAAAACAAAGCCTCATCAAACGCCCCAGAGGGCTGCCGTGAGAGGCCAAATTCAGCCGGGCTGGTGTCCTCGTATGAGACCAGAAACAGCGCGCCATCGCCTGCTTTTTGCGTCACCGCAGGCAGGTTGCGCTTGGCCTGATTATGCGAGGCATGGCTGCCGTTAACCTCGATCCCGCGCGCATTGTGCAAAGGATCAGTACCCGGCTTGCAATTGTTCAAAAACACCGATCGGCCACGGGGCGCATTGCGCTGCAGCCAGGCCAGAATGGCATGATTGCCAGAGCGCCGCATACCAAAGACCCGCAGGCTAAGCCCGGGAACCAGTCCCAGGGCCTGCCATTCGGCGGGCGCAGAGATGTCCAACGCAGCGGTCACTCTAATACCCCTCAACCAAGGAAGAGCGAATCGTCGACCCATCCGACAGGAAAGCCAAGGCGCGCCGCTGTTCTTCAACCGTCAGGGTCTCCCACAGCGCCGCATCCCCAGGCATCAAGGGGAAGTCCCATGGCAGGGGCACCTGAGATACCTGGCGGTCGGCACAGGCCGACAACAGCAGGGTCGCAAGACCCAGCAGCACCAATTTGATATCCCAGGGCTTAGCCATCTTAGAACGTCCGCGCTTTGGGCGCGATCTTCGCCAGGCTGATACCACCTTCGTCTTCGGAGGTGAGCCGATCCAGGATCACCGGACGGTAGGTCAGATCGACCTTTTCGCCTTCGACCCGGCTGACGGTATGCACCCGCCAGTTTTCGTCGTCCCGCGTGCTGTAATCCTCATGGGCGTGGGCACCGCGGCTTTCGCGACGAGCTTCGGCACCGTGGATGGTAGCCAGGGCGTTTGGCATCAGGTTTGCCAGTTCCAGGGTCTCCATCAGATCCGAGTTCCAGACCAGCGAGCGATCGGTGACTTTCAGGTCATCCATTTTGCCCGCGATCACGGTCATCTTCTCGACGCCCTCTTTCAAGGACTTGTCGGTCCGGAACACCGCCGCATCGGACTGCATGGTCCGCTGCATTTCCAGACGCAGATCCGCGGTGGCGATCCCACCATTGGCGTTGCGCAGCCCATCAAAGCGATCAAAAGCCTTGTCGACCGAGGCCTGGTTCAGCGGCGCATTGGGGGCTTCTGCATCCACGGTCTTACCCGCACGGATGGCAGCAGCACGGCCAAAGACCACAAGGTCAATCAGCGAGTTGGAACCCAGGCGGTTGGCACCATGGACCGAGGCACAACCCGCTTCGCCCACGGCCATCAGGCCAGGCACAACGCCGGTTGGGTTTTCGGCGGTTGGGTTCAGCACTTCGCCCCAATAGTTGGTGGGAATGCCGCCCATGTTGTAGTGCACCGTTGGCAGAACCGGGATCGGCTCTTTGGTGACGTCAACACCGGCAAAAATCTTGGCGCTCTCGGAGATCCCCGGCAGACGCTCGGCCAGGGCCTCAGGCGGCAGGTGGCTGAGGTTCAGGTGGATATGGTCGCCATCAGCGCCGACACCACGGCCTTCGCGGATTTCCATAGTCATCGACCGAGACACGTAATCGCGCGGGGCGAGGTCTTTGTACTGGGGCGCATAGCGCTCCATGAACCGTTCGCCTTCAGAGTTGGTCAGATAACCGCCTTCGCCGCGCGCGCCCTCGGTGATCAGACAGCCAGAGCCATAAATCCCGGTGGGGTGGAACTGAACAAATTCCATATCCTGCAGCGCCAGACCGGCCCGCGCCACCATGCCGCCACCGTCGCCGGTGCAGGTATGGGCCGAGGTGGCCGAGAAGAAGGCACGACCATAGCCGCCTGTGGCCAGCACAACCATCTTGGCGTTGAAGACATGCATGGTGCCATCGTCGAGCTTCCAGCAGACAACACCCTGGCATTCGCCCTCATCCGACATGATCAGGTCGATGGCAAAATATTCGATGTAGAATTCAGCGTTGTTCTTCAGCGACTGACCATACAGCGTGTGCAAAATGGCGTGCCCGGTCCGGTCGGCTGCGGCACAGGTCCGCTGCACCGGGGGGCCTTCGCCAAATTCCGTGGTGTGGCCACCAAAGGGTCGCTGATAGATTTTACCTTCTTCGGTCCGGCTGAACGGCACACCGTAGTGTTCCAGCTCATAAACCGCCTTGGGGGCTTCGCGCGCGAGATACTCCATCGCGTCCGTATCGCCCAACCAGTCAGAGCCCTTGACGGTGTCATACATATGCCACTGCCAGTTATCAGGGCCCATGTTCGACAATGAGGCAGCAATGCCGCCCTGTGCCGCAACCGTGTGGGACCGGGTGGGGAAAACCTTGGTCACGCAGGCAGTGCGCAGGCCCTGTTCGGCCATGCCAAGTGTTGCGCGCAGACCGGCACCGCCGGCACCCACGACCACGACGTCATAGTCATGCGTCTCGTATTCGTATGCAGCCATTTCTTTTGTCCCTTACAGCGCGATCTTGGCCAGGGCAAAAAACCCTGTGGCGATTGTGGCGTAGCTGAGGCCGATCACAAACATGATCAGCGCTTTACGCATCGAGCCACGCGCATAGTCTTCGATCATCATTTGCGCGCCCTTGTTGAAATGCATCACACCGACAAACAGTGTGAGGCCCGTCAGGATTGCCGGGAAGGGGCGTGCAAAAGTGGCCAGAACCTCTTCCTGCGTGCCGCCAATGGCAGAGCCGACGATATAGATGAAAGCCGGAACCAAAAAGGCCAGCGCCACGGCGCTTACCTGCATGTACCAGTGATGCTGGGTGCCGGTGCCGGCAGCACCTTTGCCAACGGCGCGTTTACGAGCGGTCAAATAACGCATGTTGTGCTCCTTAAACCACGATCACGGTGAGAACGGTGAGAACGACAGACCCGATCATCATGCCCCAACCCAGTTTCTCGGCTGTATCAATGTCCAGCCCATGGCCGGCATCAAAATACAGGTGCCGCAGCCCGGCAAGAAAGTGATACCAGATGCCCAGCGTCGACAGCACCAGCACGATATCACCAAACCAGGAGGTCATCACCCCGTTGGCGGTGGCAAAATAGGCGGGCGAGGTCGCCGCCGCGAGGAGCCACCATACAATCAGTATCACCGAGATGATCAGCGCATTGCCGGTGATCCGGGTGAGGATCGAGGACATAGAGGTCATCTGAGGGCGGTAGATCGACAAATGTGGCGAAAGCGGGCGATTGCCCCGATTTACATCGGCCATGTTGGCTCCTTTCCAGTTAGCTGAAGCCGTTTTAGCGGATTTTTACGTCCTGTCACGCAAACAGCGGGTAAATTTCTGCGGTTATTTGACCAGTTTTGCAAAAAAAGCCAATATGTGATCACAGGAAACGGCCCAGTGATCACAAAAATGTCTTACTAAAATTGTTTTGCAGAATCAGCCCTCCCTAGCGTGATTTCCTGCAATCCGCTCTTTCTGCCCCCAAATACCGGCAAGATGGGCTGCGGCAGCGACGCGTGGCCAGATGGCTGCGGCGAGGCCTGTTTCGGAGCCTGTTGCGGGAGCTGAATTGAAGCGGTTTTGCGCGCCACCTCCCGTACCAGTTTGCGGCGAATTTTCTCAGGATAGTCGTGGAAACTTCGGGCTGTCTCCACAAAGGCGCCCTCGCCTTCTATCACATGTTCGTAAAAATAGGCGGTGAGGTCAGGTTCGCTTTGCTCAATCGCGATGGCATTGACCGTGACATCGGCCTGCCGCATCAGAGACTTCAGCGTCGCAGGCTCGACCCCCTCGTTTGACGGCCCGTCCCCCGAGAGATCAATCACCCGGCGTTTGCAGGCCGGTCCTTCGGTAATCTGACTGAGCCCCAGCAGCAATGCCTCGCCCAGGGCGGTGGAAAAATTGCGCCAGGGGCGTGGTGCGGTCTCAATCGCCTGTGCCAGGGCCTCGACCTCGTCAAATGTGCGGGTTGGCGTCCAGGGAATAGAGATTTCCTGCCGCGCCCGCCCCGACCACTGGATCAGGGTCACCCGTGCCTGGGCGCTCACCAAAGCCTCGGACACCAGCCCGTCGCGCAGGCCAGCCGCCAGCCCATCCATCTGGATGCGGTATTCGGTTTCATCAACCGAACCAGAGACATCCACCGCCAGCACCAGCGCCAGGTCACAGGCCCAGCCAGGCAGTGGCAGGGCAAGGCACACAACAGCAAAGAGTCGGGCTTTGATCCGCATGGGAAAACACTAAGCCGCAAGCGCCGGTTGCGTCACCCCTCTTGACCACATGGACACAAAGCTGTGATGCAACAGCCGCAAAACAGACCACGCCAGGGTAACGCGCGGTCTGTTGAATGCACTGCCTTAGATGCCACCGCTATTTGGGCATCAAGGCCCAGTAGTCCAGATCCAGCAGCACGTCAGGCAGGTATTTGCCGTCCTCGCCCTTCAGCGCGAAGGGATCGCCGCCCTTGGTGGCCACCAGACGCAGGCGGATGGCACCAACGCCGGGGGCATCGGTATCGACCTTATCCAGCACCTCGGACCAGGCGCGGATGGTGGTGCCTGACAGACAGGGGTTGGCATGGGCGCCACCATTCAGGCCAACAATCATCTGCGCATTGGCCAATCCATTAAAGGACAGGGCCCGCGCCATCGAAATCACATGGCCGCCGTAGATCAGCCGGGTGCCATCAGGACGGGCGGTGGTGTCGAAATGCACCTTGGCGGTGTTCTGCCACAGGCGGGTGGCCAGCATATGCTCGGCCTCTTCAATGGTGACACCATCCACGTGGTTGATGGTCTCGCCGACCGCGTAATCGCCCCAGCGATGGGGCTCCCCTGCCAGATCAAAGTCATAGTCACTGAAATCCAGCCCCGCAGGCACCACCAGCTGATCGGCAGGGATGACCTTTGCCAGATCCGGCAGCACGGTTTCCGGCGCTGGCGCCTCCAGGTTGCCTTTGCGCACCATCACCCAGCGGACATATTCCATCACGGTCTCGTCGCGCTGGTTCAGGCCACGGGTGCGAACATAGACCACACCGGATTTGCCATTGGAGTTCTGTTTGACGCCAATCACCTCGCTGGTGGAGCGCAGAGTATCGCCTTCATAGACCGGCAACAGCCAGCGTCCCTCGGCGTAGCCCAGATTGGCCACCGCATTCAGCGAGACATCGGGAACCGTCTTGCCAAACACGATATGAAAGGCCGCCAGATCATCCAGCGGCGATTTTGGCAGACCAGAGCGGCGGGCAAATTCATCCGAAGAATACAGCGCATGACGCGCCGGATAGAGCGCGTGATACATGGCGCGCTCACCGCCCGAGACGGTGCGGGGCACCGCGTGGGTGATCACATCGCCCAAGGCGTAGTCTTCAAAAAATCGACCTGAATTGGTCTTAGCCGCGCTGGTCTTGGCCATCAGTGTTCTCCCAGTTTTGTCTCGGGTGTGTAGGTGCCATCCACCTCTTTCACCACAGACTGACCACAGCGCATGATGCCTTTGACAGGATCAAAGGTCTGAGTGGGGCTGCCATGCAGCTCCCACCCTTTGTTCAGCGCATCGGTCACTTTGTGACAAAAGGCGGATGTGTCGTCTTCGCTTAAAAAACGGTAGAGTTTCATGCCTCAGCCCCCAGGAAAGGGAGAGGGACCAACCATCCCGTGCACATAGCCAATCACCGCCAGCAGCACGACCGAGGCCAGCAAGAACATCGCGTCCTTTTTGATGCTGCCCTTGGGGTTGGGGGTCCAGTTGGGTTCGGTCTTGTTGATCACGATCTTTTCGACAATCGACCAGGCCCAAAGCCCGCCAAAGAGCACAAAAGACGCCGGATCCCAATTGACCAGCAGGTGGGCAATCGCCCAAAGGCCAAAACCGGTCAGCATCGGGTGGCGCATCTTGTAAAAGATCGCGCCCTTGCTGGGGCCGGGGCTGGTGAAATAAAGCGCCAGCAGCATCAGCAGGTTGTTGATATGCTGCAGGAACGGCGGGTAAATCCCCAGCTCAAAGCTTTCGGCGGAACGATAGCCGACCACCATCAGCACGATGCTTGCCACCAGAACAATGGCGACGAGCCCCTTGCCCTTGTTGCCCATTGGTTCACGGATGCCCGGTGCGACGCGCTTGAACAGATGCGCGCCCCACCACAGCAGGATGCCTAGGACCAGAAGTGTCATGTCAGTCTCCTAAAGATGTTAACTTGGTTAACACCTAGGCGGAAATCGCAGCAATTGCATCCGCTTTTGCGAGAATTTCGCGTGCGGTCACAACATGCAGGTTTTCGACAATCTTACCCTCCACAACGGCCACCCCCTGCCCCGAGGCCTCGACCTCTTCAAAAGCGGCAATCTGGCGGCGGGCCAGATCAATTTCATCTTCGCTGGGGGCAAAGGCTTCGTTGGCAACATCGACCTGGGCCGGGTGGATCAGGGTCTTGCCGTCAAAGCCCATGTCACGGCCCTGGCTGCTTTCAAGCCTTAGACCGTCATCATCCTTGAAGGCATTATAGACGCCATCCACAATGATCAGCCCCTCGGCCTTGGCCGCCAACAGGCACAGGCCGAGGCCCGCCATCATCGGCAGCCGGTCAGCACGGAACCGCGTTTGCAGCTCTTTGGCCAGATCATTGGTGCCCATAACCATGCCCTGCAGTTTGGGATGCGCCGCAATCTCGGCCGCGTTCAACATGCCGCGCGGCGTCTCCATCATCGCCCAAAGCGGCATGTCGCCGGTGATCTCGGCCAGTGCATCCAGATCTGCCGGGCTGGAGACCTTGGGCAACAGCACCCCATCGCAGTCCATCGCCGCCGCCGCTTTGGCATCATCCTTGCCCCAGGGGGTGTCAAAGCCGTTGATGCGGACAATTTTCACCCGCCCGCCATAACCGCCCTCTTTCAGGGCCGCCGCCAGCGTGTCGCGCGCATTGTCCTTTTCCTCAACCGAAACCGCATCCTCAAGATCAAAGATCACCGCATCAACAGGCAGTGTCTTGGCCTTTTCCAATGCCCGCGGCTTGGAGCCAGGAATGTAGAGTACCGAACGATAAGGGCGAATGCGCGGATCCATCAGGGAGCCTCCAGGTTATTTTGTTGCGCAAACGGGTACAGATTCGGGCGAAAACTTTCAAGGGCGTTGATGCCGCATTGCAGAAACGACCTCACGACATCTGCAGGTGGCCTCGGCTAACCCACCTGTGAAAAACGATATTTTACCCGGAGATTTTCTCTGCCCGGTTTGGATCGGCGGATTAACTATTTTTCAAACCCTCCTTGGCACAATTTTATCATCGCAGTGGCCTTCTGGCTTGGGATCACACTGCCACCAAACCCCTATTTTTTAGGGTTCTGGCGCAAGATGGTCGTCACTCTGCGAGGGCAAAAGCCCATTAGGAAAGACCGGGCAAAACGCCCGAATTAAGACCGGGCCAAAGGCCTGCATAACCATTACGTCAATTGAATCCGGCCCCGATCTGACGGGTACGAAGGGAGGTCATGTGACCGCTCTCTCTCAGGTCAGCCGTTCCGTATAGGGTAAAACCCAAGGAGAAGACGATGTTTAAAACTGTACTTGGCCTGTCTGTATTGGGCTTTACCGCGAGCCTCATGGCTGCCTCCCCCGCACTGGCCCAGGGCCGCAATTGCGCCCCGCGTGAGGTCGTCGTCGAGCGACTCGCCTCGAAATATGGCGAAAGCCGTCAGGCCATTGGCATTGGCCAGCAAGGCATGGTGATGGAAACCTTTGCCTCAGCCGAGAGCGGCAGCTGGACCATCACAGTGACCATGCCCACCGGCATGACCTGCCTCATGGCCTCGGGACAGTCGTTTGAGGCCCTGGCCGAGGCCGTCCCCACGGCTGATAACGACGCCTGACCCCCCCTCTTTTATCTCAAACTGACTGGTTGTCTCACATTGGCTGGTCATTTCAGAGTTTGGCCTGCGGAACACGCGCCCACCCTGCCCTTTCGCAGCCAGACGCCCTGTAGATCAGGCCGCTGATCAGGCCACCCCCACAGGCCTTGCTTTGACACTCTGTCCCTCCCAGGGGCACAGGATCGGTTGCACCACATCCAACCTCTTGTTCTGGCCCGCCATTTCCCCACAAATGGCGTGGCCCAGACGACCTCTCCCCCCTTTGCGTGCACTGCTAGAATCGAGGCCCTCCCTCGGCAGCGACCGGGGCTTGTCGGCTGGCTGAACCGGCACAACAGCGCAGCAAATGCGACCATCGCAATCACAAATGCGAAAAACATAGCAATCACCATAGCACCAGCCGACCACCCTATCCCCCTTATTTGCAAGCCTTTTCGCGCCCTATGGCCGCAGTGACTGGACCACACTGCCTGAGATGCCGCAGTGCAGAACCCTTGCGCGGACGCGCGTGAGGGCGTAGGCATCGCCCCAATTTCAACCGGACCGGAGAGAAATCCCCATGGCCAGACCCAAGATCGCGCTTATTGGCGCAGGCAACATCGGCGGCACGCTCGCCCATCTCGCAGCAATCAAAGAACTCGGCGACGTCGTTCTGTTTGACATCGCTGACGGCCTTCCCCAGGGCAAAGCGCTCGACATCGCCCAATCCGGCCCTGTTGAGAAAATCGATGCGGCCATGGCTGGCTCCAGCGATTATTCGGCAATTGCGGGCGCCGACGTCTGCATCGTCACCGCAGGTGTGGCGCGCAAACCCGGCATGAGCCGTGATGACCTGCTGGGAATCAACCTGAAAGTGATGAAATCCGTTGGCGAGGGCATCGCAGCCCACGCACCAGACGCATTTGTCATCTGCATCACCAACCCGCTGGACGCGATGGTCTGGGCGCTGCAGAAATTCTCTGGCCTGCCCACCAACAAGGTCTGCGGCATGGCTGGCGTGCTCGACTCTGCCCGCTTCCGTCACTTCCTGGCCGAAGAATTCAACGTTTCCATGCGCGACGTCACTGCCTTTGTTCTGGGCGGCCACGGCGACACCATGGTGCCTTCGGTCCGTTACTCCACCGTTGGCGGCATCCCACTGCCTGACCTGATCGACATGGGCTGGACCACTCAGGAGAAACTGGACGCAATGGTTCAGCGCACCCGTGACGGCGGCGCCGAAATCGTTGGCCTGCTGAAAACCGGCTCTGCCTTCTACGCGCCTGCTGCCTCGGCGATTGAAATGGCCGAAGCCTACCTGAAAGACCAAAAGCGCGTTCTGCCCTGCGCCGCATACTGTGATGGCGACCTCGGCGTGAAAGACATGTACGTGGGCGTGCCCACCGTGATCGGCGCCGGCGGTGTTGAGCGTGTGGTCAACATCAAGCTCAACAAAGCAGAGCAGGAAATGTTCGACACCTCCGTCGCAGCTGTTCAGGGTCTGGTTGACGCCTGCAAAGGTATCGACGGCTCCCTCGCCTGATTTCTGCTGCGGTTCTGATCGCAGTATAACACTTCATGCACGCCCTCTATCGGGGCGTGCATTTTCTTTTTGGCCCCCTCTGACCTGGCGCAGTGTCAGCGATTTTAGACCCAGGGCCTGCCCGCGTCAGGGTCGGTGCCCTGCTCTGGATGTCGTTTTTAGCCTGACGCCCGGCAACGAATCAATTGAATTAGCCATTTGCAAATTTGTGATCACACCCCCGAAAGCTGTGATCACAAAACCCGAAAATCTTCATCATTTCCCCGTGAGACGTCAGAAAAGCCTTTAAACATTTGGCGTATGACGGCGTTATGACAGAGATTATTGAAGCCAGACGGGACAGTTTCTCATGAACATCCACGAATATCAGGCCAAGGCCCTCCTTCGCAGCTACGGAGCACCAGTCTCCGACGGTCGCGTCGTGCTAAAGGCCGACGAAGCCAAAACCGCAGCAGGTGAGCTTGACGGCCCGCTTTGGGTGGTTAAGGCACAGATCCATGCCGGCGGTCGCGGCAAGGGCTCCTTCAAAGAAGCCGATGCCGGTGAAAAAGGCGGTGTCCGCCTGACCAAATCGGTCGAGGAAGCCTCGGAAGAAGCCAAAAAGATGCTGGGGCGCACCCTGGTCACCCACCAGACCGGCCCTGCGGGCAAACAGGTCAACCGCATCTACATCGAGGCGGGTTCGGGCATTCAGACCGAATTGTACCTGGCCCTGCTGGTCGATCGCCAGACCTCGCGCATCTCCTTTGTCTGCTCCACCGAGGGTGGCATGGACATCGAAGAGGTTGCTGCCGCAACCCCAGAGAAAATCCTGTCCTTCTCGGTTGATCCGGCCACCGGCTATCAGGCTTTCCACGGCCGCCGCATCGCCTTCTCGCTGGGCCTTGAGGGTCAGCAGATCAAGCAGTGCGTCAAACTGATGGGCCAGCTGTACCAGGCCTTCACCGACAAAGACATGGAGATGCTGGAAATCAACCCGCTGATCGTGTCTGACACCGGTGATCTGAAAGTGCTCGACGCCAAGGTCAGCTTTGACGGCAACGCCATGTACCGCCACGCGGATGTGGCTGAACTGCGCGACACCACCGAAGAAGACTCCAAAGAGCTGGAAGCCTCCAAGTATGACCTGAACTACATCGCGCTCGACGGTGAGATCGGCTGCATGGTGAACGGCGCCGGTCTGGCGATGGCCACCATGGACATCATCAAACTCTACGGTGCTGAGCCTGCAAACTTCCTCGACGTGGGTGGCGGTGCTACCAAAGAGAAAGTCACCGAGGCCTTCAAGATCATCACCTCGGACCCACAGGTCAAAGGCATCCTGGTCAACATCTTCGGCGGCATCATGCGCTGCGATGTGATTGCCGAGGGCGTCGTTGCCGCAGTGAAGGAAGTCGGCCTGAAGGTTCCGCTGGTTGTCCGTCTGGAAGGCACCAATGTGGAAGCCGGCAAAGAGATCATCAACACCTCTGGTCTTGACGTGATCGCAGCCGACAACCTGTCCGACGGCGCCGAAAAAATCGTGAAAGCGGTTAAGGGCTGATCTTGTGCTAGAGATCACGGCAAAGGTTCTGTTTTCTTGCTTGTCTGTAGCCCCGGCATTGGCTGAAACCTCAGTCTGCCGCGCTCAGGACACTGGATGTATTGCGTGCGAAGAAGTCGTGCGCACAGGAATACTGAACACAGTCGTGATCAAAAGCGTAGAGATCGGGCTATTGAAAGTGGAAGCTACTAAGCTGCCGCTTTCTGAGGCCAGTACAAATCGGATCGTCTTTCCAGATGTCATTGCAAGAAGCAGCGTCGGCAGTTTTTTTCCGGCTCATGCCGAATGCTTTTTTGAGCGGGGAAACCCCGAGCCCAGTTGGGTCACCGTTCAATTTAGAAACACCGACACTACTGGATTGATCCGACTACCGCAAAGCCGAACCAAAGCTCCGAGACAGGCATTTTATTATTTGAACGATAAAGAATACGCGGCACTGCCCCCAGGTGAAACCCGTTTTTTTGCGCTCAATAATAAGGAAGTCTCGGACATTTTGAACTCAAAGTAAGGACCAAACACATGGCCGTACTCATCGACGAAAACACTAAAGTCATCTGTCAGGGCTTCACCGGCTCGCAGGGCACCTTTCACTCTGAACAGGCCATCGCCTATGGCACCAAAATGGTCGGCGGTGTCACCCCAGGCAAAGGCGGCCAGAGCCACCTGAACCTGCCGGTCTTCAACTCCGTGCACGAAGCCAAGCACATGACCGAAGCCAATGCCTCTGTCATCTACGTGCCGCCCCCCTTTGCCGCTGACTCGATCCTCGAGGCCATCGACGCCGAGATGGAACTGATCGTCTGCATCACCGAAGGCATCCCGGTGCTGGACATGATGCGGGTTCAGCGGGCGCTGGAAGGCTCGAAATCGCGCCTCATCGGCCCCAACTGCCCCGGCGTTATCACCCCGGATGCCTGCAAGATCGGCATTATGCCCGGCCATATTCACAAACGCGGGAGCGTGGGTGTTGTATCGCGCTCCGGTACCCTAACCTATGAAGCTGTGAAACAGACCTCGGACATTGGTTTGGGCCAGTCTTCGGCCGTGGGCATTGGTGGCGACCCCATCAAAGGCACCGAGCACATCGACGTGCTGGACCTGTTCCTGGACGATGATGAAACAGAAAGCATCATCATGATCGGTGAAATCGGTGGCTCCGCAGAAGAAGAAGCCGCTGAATTCCTCGCCGAGCAGCGCAAGAAAGGCCGTTGGAAGCCCGTTGCTGGCTTTATCGCTGGCCGTACAGCCCCTCCCGGCCGCCGCATGGGCCACGCTGGCGCGATTGTTGCCGGTGGCAAAGGTGGTGCCGAAGATAAGATCGAAGCCATGCGCTCTGCTGGCATCGTCGTCGCCGAAAGCCCCGCGGGCCTGGGCGAAGCCGTGCTGAAAGCGATCAAAGGCTAAAGAATACCAGCCGGGGCGTAGAATGCGCCCCGGCCTACCCACTCGAAAACGGCAGGCAGACATGACGCAGGCACCCATAGGTTTGGGCTTTCGAAACGAACAACAGGTAACCGCAGGCCTGTCGACCGGTCGTGCCGCACGCACGCCTTCTGCAGAAATCTCCGTAAGCATTGCGAAACACATCTGCCCTATACCCTTCGGACAAAACAATTTGTCCGACCAAAGCTACCATTTTTCGAAACCCAGTCTCTGATCCTCTGCAGTGAGAACATCCATGACAGACACCTCTCCCAACGACCTGTTCCACGCCTCCTCTTTTATGCAGGGGCACAATGCCGAATATCTTGAACAGCTCTATGCCCAATACGCCAAAGACCCCAATGCGGTGGATGCCGCCTGGGCTGAGTTCTTCCGCCAGATGGGCGATGCAGAACCGGATGTGACGGCAGAGGCCGCTGGCCCCTCTTGGGCACGTGGCGACTGGCCCCCGGCCCCCAATGATGATCTGACCGCTGCGCTGACAGGCGAATGGCCTGCGCCAGTGGAAACCAAGGCCGCTGGCAAAAAGATCGCCGAGAAGGCCGCCAAGGCAGGTGTTGAGGTCTCGGACGAGCAGATCCAGCGCGCGGTGCTGGATTCGATCCGCGCCCTGATGCTGATCCGCGCCTATCGGATCCGGGGCCATCTGGCCGCCGATCTGGACCCGCTGTCGATGCGCAGCGATGCCCCCCACCCCGAGCTGGATCCCAAAAGCTATGGCTTTATGGATGCGGATATGGATCGCCCGATCTTTATCGACAATGTGCTGGGGCTGCAGGTGGCTTCGATGCGGCAGATCGTCGACATCGTAAAACGCACCTATTGCGGCACCTTTGCCCTGCAATACATGCATATTTCAGACCCGGCGCAGTCCGCCTGGCTGAAAGAGCGTATCGAGGGCTACGACAAGGAAATCACCTTCACCCGCGAGGGCCGCAAGGCCATTCTCAACAAGATGGTTGAGGCCGAAGGGTTTGAGAAATTCCTGCATGTGAAATACATGGGCACCAAGCGCTTTGGCCTGGATGGCGGCGAAAGCCTGATCCCGGCGATGGAGCAGATCATCAAGCGCGGTGGCAACCTGGGCGTTGAAGAGATCGTCATCGGCATGCCGCACCGGGGCCGCCTGTCGGTTCTGGCAAATGTGATGCAGAAACCCTATCGCGCCATCTTCAACGAATTCCAGGGTGGCAGTTTCAAACCCGAAGACGTGGATGGCTCAGGCGATGTGAAGTACCACCTTGGCGCCTCTTCAGATCGCGAATTTGACGGCAACACCGTCCACCTGTCGCTGACGGCCAACCCCTCGCACCTGGAGGCGGTGAACCCGGTTGTTCTGGGCAAGGTACGCGCCAAGCAGGACCAGAAAAACGACGACAGCCGCACCAAGGTCCTGTCGATCCTGCTGCACGGCGATGCGGCCTTTGCTGGCCAGGGTGTTGTGGCGGAATGTTTTGCGCTGTCTGGCCTCAAGGGGCACAAGACCGGCGGCACCATGCATATCGTGGTGAACAACCAGATTGGGTTCACCACCGCGCCGCATTTCTCGCGCTCTTCGCCATATCCCACCGACAACGCACTGGTGGTTGAAGCGCCGATCTTCCACGTCAATGGCGACGACCCCGAAGCCGTGGTGCACGCCGCCAAGGTGGCCACCGAGTTCCGCCAGAAGTTTGGCAAGGACGTGGTGCTGGACATCTTCTGCTACCGCCGCTTTGGTCACAACGAGGGCGACGAGCCCATGTTCACCAACCCCCTGATGTACAAAAAGATCAAGGGCCATAAAACCACGCTCAGCCTGTATACAGAACGCCTGGTCAAGGACGGTCTGATCCCTGAGGGCGAAATCGAGGATATGAAGGCCGGCTTCCAGGCGCATCTGAACGAAGAGTTCGAGATCGGCAAGGATTACAAACCCAACAAGGCCGATTGGCTGGATGGGCGCTGGTCGCATCTGGACAAACAGGATGAGGACTATCAGCGTGGGCGCACTGCGATCCCACCGGAGACCATGGCCGAAATCGGCAAGAGCCTCGCCTCGGTTCCCGAAGGATTCCCGATGCATAAAACCGTGGGACGCTTTCTGGCGGCCCGTGGCAAGATGTTTGAAACCGGGACCGGCATTGACTGGGCCACTGGCGAAGCACTGGCCTTTGGCTCTTTGCTCACCGAGGGCTACCCAGTACGCCTGTCCGGCCAGGATGCCACCCGCGGCACCTTCTCTCAGCGTCATTCAGGCATCATCAACCAGGACACCGAAGAGCGCTATTTCCCGCTCAACAATATCCGCGAAGGCCAATCGCAATATGATGTGATCGACTCTGCCCTGTCGGAATATGCGGTTTTGGGCTTTGAGTATGGCTACTCCCTGGCGGAGCCTAACGCGCTAACCCTTTGGGAAGCGCAGTTTGGCGATTTTGCCAACGGCGCCCAGATCATGTTCGACCAGTTCATCTCGTCGGGCGAAAGCAAATGGTTGCGGATGTCCGGTTTGGTCTGCCTGATGCCCCATGGCTTTGAGGGTCAGGGACCCGAGCATTCCTCCGCCCGTCTGGAACGGTTCTTGCAGATGTGTGGTCAGGACAACTGGATCGTTGCCAATTGCACCACCCCGGCCAACTACTTCCACATCCTGCGCCGCCAGCTACACCGCTCGTTCCGCAAGCCGCTGATGCTGATGACGCCAAAATCACTGCTGCGCCATAAGCTGGCGATCAGCAATGCTGAGGATTTCACCACCGGATCCAGCTTCCACCGGGTACTGTGGGATGATGCCCAACAGGGCAATTCCGACACCCAGCTGGCCGCAGATGACAAGATCAAGCGCGTCGTCATGTGCTCGGGCAAGGTTTACTACGACCTGCTGGAAGAGCGCGACGCCCGTGGCATTGACGACGTCTATCTGATGCGCATCGAACAGTTCTATCCCTTCCCGGCGATCTCTCTGGTCAAGGAGCTGGAACGGTTCAAAGGTGCGGAAATGGTCTGGTGTCAGGAAGAACCCAAGAACCAGGGTGCCTGGACCTTCATTGAGCCCAATATTGAATGGGTGCTGAGCCGGATCAAGGCCAAGCATACCCGGCCCACTTACGTCGGCCGAGCCACCTCGGCGTCGCCTGCCACCGGCCTCGCCAGCCAACATAAAGCCCAACAAGCTGCGCTCGTGAACGACGCGCTGAGCATCTGAGGAAGACAGACATGACAACCGAAGTTCGCGTGCCCACTCTGGGCGAATCCGTTACCGAAGCCACCGTTGCCACCTGGTTCAAGAAACCTGGCGATACCGTGGCGCAGGATGAAATGCTCTGTGAGCTGGAAACCGACAAGGTCACTGTAGAAGTGCCCGCCCCCGCCGCTGGCGTTCTGGCTGACATCGTCGCCAACGAAGGCGATACCGTCGGCGTTGACGCGCTGCTGGCCAATATCTCAGCCTCCGGCGACGCCGCAGCTCCCGCGCCTGCCGCCGCCCCAGCCCCCGCAGCCGCAGCCCCAGAGGCCGCGGGCGGCAGCACCGACGTCATGGTGCCCACTCTCGGCGAATCCGTGACCGAGGCGACTGTTTCCGTCTGGTTCAAAAAGGTCGGCGATACCGTCGCTCAGGACGAAATGCTCTGCGAGCTGGAGACAGATAAGGTTTCCGTCGAAGTGCCCTCCCCCGCCGCAGGTGTTCTGGCAGAAATCACTGCCGCCGAAGGCTCTACTGTTGAAGCCAACGCCAAACTGGGCGTGATCTCCGGCTCTGGCGCAGCGGCGGCGCCAGCCGCAGCCCCTGCTGCAGCTGCTGCTCCTGCCGCCGCAGGCAAGGACATCGCCAATGCGCCATCGGCGGAAAAGGCCATGACCGAAGCCGGACTCTCTGCCGCCAATGTGGCAGGCACCGGTCGCGATGGCCGCATCATGAAAGACGACGTGGCGCGCGCCGTCGCCGCAGCCGCTGCGGCTCCAGCGCCCACACCAGCAGCTCCACGCGCGCCAGTGGCGGCAAATGACGCTGCCCGCGAAGAACGCGTCAAGATGACCCGCCTGCGCCAGACCATCGCCAAGCGTCTGAAGGACAGCCAGAACACCGCTGCCATGCTCACCACCTATAACGAGGTGGACATGGGCGAGGTCATGGCCCTGCGCAGCCAGTACAAAGACCAGTTCGAGAAAAAGCACGGTGTGCGTCTTGGCTTCATGTCCTTCTTCACCAAGGCCTGCTGCCACGCCCTGAAAGAAGTGCCCGAAGTAAACGCTGAAATCGACGGCACCGACATCGTCTACAAAAACTACGTCAACATGGGCGTGGCCGCCGGCACCCCAACTGGCCTGGTGGTTCCCGTAATCCGCGACGCCGATGCGATGTCCTTTGCGGAAATCGAAAAAGCCATCTCGGCCAAGGGCAAACTGGCGCGCGACGGCAAACTGTCAATGGCAGACATGCAGGGCGGTACCTTCACGCTGTCCAACGGCGGCGTCTATGGCTCGCTGATGTCCTCGCCGATCCTTAACCCGCCACAGTCCGGCATTCTTGGCATGCACAAGATCCAGGACCGCCCCATGGCGATCAACGGTGAAGTGGTGATCCGCCCGATGATGTATCTGGCGCTGAGCTATGATCACCGCATCGTCGACGGCAAAGGTGCCGTGACCTTCCTGGTGCGCGTCAAGGAAGCCCTGGAAGATCCCCGCCGCCTGCTGATGGATCTGTAAAAAAGCAATTGCCCCACTCTGACTTTGGAGTGGGGCATTGGATTGGGTGTTTTAGCCATGAGAGAACCTAAACAATCGTACATTCCAGGGTTTGAGCGCGTGCTCAGTGATGCAGCTGAGCTCGATACTTTCACACAGGGCCTTCGCGATGAATCTCCCCGAGCAGTCGTCCTGATCACTATGTGCGCCATGGACAGCTTGTTGGGTAAACTCCTCAGAATTCGCCTCGACACGTCTGACATGAATTGCAAACAAAAACGAGATTTGGACCGTGCTCTAAAAAACTTCACGAGCAAAACCGCGGTTGCTCAGGGGCTCGGTCTAGTTGGAAAGACTGAGGCTGTATCTCTGATTGCATTAAACGAAATCAGAAATAAGTTTTCGCATGCATGGGATGCCAGTTTTGAAACGGTTGAAATTTTCAAAGCTTGTGAAAAGCTTCCGATCACATTTACAGACGAGCAAGAGCAAAGCGATGATCAGTTGCGATATGATAAGTTTCGCTACTCGGTGGGAGGACTGCTGCGCGATGTCATCTCTAGATGCTCCATGCTAGAGGAAACAGGCGAAGTCTTGGCGTTTTCGAATGCTCAACGCTTGAACAGACAGCACGTTAGGCCTTGGTAAAATGACCACAGAACTCACCACCCTTACACTCGCCGCCCTGCTGCAAGTCCTGCAGTTTGGCGCCTATTCCTTTACCGCCAACCAACAGGTCAGCCGCCGCGTCGCTCTTGGCCCCCGCGATGAACCCGTCACGCTGACCGGCACCGCAGGCCGTTTCAAACGGGCGATGGAAAACCACTATGAAGGCCTCGCGCTCTTTACCATCGCCTGCATCGTTATCACCCTTGGCGATCAGTCCACCGCAGTCACCCAAACCAGCGCCTGGATCTATCTGGCCGCGCGGATCGCCTATGTCCCCGCCTATGCCCTGGGGCTCTCCCCCTGGCGCTCGGTGATCTGGTTTATTGGCCTTCTGGCCACCACAACCATGTTGATCGCCGCCCTCATCTAGGCTTTCATCTTTCCACAAATACCTCGGGGGAGGCCCACTCGGGCCGGGGGCAGAGCCCCCTCCCCAACACAAACCGCAAAAGGACCCTCAATAATGGCAAGCTACGACGTCATCATCATCGGTGCAGGCCCCGGCGGCTATGTCAGCGCCATCCGCTGCGCCCAGCTGGGCCTCAAAACCGCCATCGTAGAGGGCCGCGAGACCCTCGGCGGCACCTGCCTCAACATTGGCTGCATCCCCTCAAAGGCGCTGCTGCATGCCACCCATATGCTGCACGAAGCCGAGCACAACTTTGGCAGCATGGGGCTCAAAGGCAAATCCCCCTCGGTCGATTGGAACCAGATGAAATCCTACAAGGAAGACGTCGTGGGCCAGAACACCGGCGGTATCGAATTCCTGATGAAAAAGAACAAGATCGACTGGCTCAAAGGCTGGGCTTCAATCCCCGCTGCCGGTCAGGTCAAGGTCGGCGATGACACCCATGAGGCCAAGAACATCGTTGTGGCCACTGGCTCTGTGCCCTCGAGCCTGCCCGGCGTCGAGGTCGACGAAAAGATCGTTGTTACCTCCACCGGCGCGCTGGATCTGCCCAAAGTGCCAAAGAAAATGGTCGTCATCGGCGCCGGCGTCATCGGGTTGGAACTTGGCTCGGTCTATGCCCGTCTCGGATCAGAAGTCACCGTTGTTGAATATATGGACGCGGTCTGCCCCGGCATGGACAAAGACGTGCAGCGCGGCTTCAAGCGTATCCTGGAAAAACAGGGCCTGACCTTCATCATGGGGGCTGCGGTGCAGGGGGTTGAGGCCTCCAAAACCAAAGCCAAGGTAAAATACGCCCTGAAGAAAACCCCCGAGACCGAGGAGGTCCTCGACGCCGATGTGGTGCTGGTTGCAACCGGGCGCAAAGCCTATGCAGATGGGCTGGGTCTGGAGGCACTGGGCGTCAAACTGACCGAGCGCGGCCAGATCGCCACCGACTCCCAGTGGCGCACCAATGTGGCTGGCATCTATGCTATCGGCGACGTGATCGAGGGCCCAATGCTGGCCCATAAAGCCGAAGATGAAGGCATGGCCGTGGCCGATGTCATTGGTGGCAAACATGGTCACGTGAACTACGGCGTTATCCCCGGTGTGGTCTACACCACCCCCGAGGTCGCCACCGTTGGCGCGACTGAGGATGCGCTCAAGGCTGAGGGTCGCAAGATCAAGGTTGGCAAGTTCAACTTCATGGCCAATGCCCGCGCCAAGGCGGTGCACCAGGCCGAAGGCGGTTTTGTCAAAATCATCACCGACAAGGAAACCGACCGTATCCTGGGCGCTGCCATCATTGGCCCCGGCGCTGGCGACTTGATCCACGAGCTCTGCGTCGCGATGGAATTTGGCGCCTCCGCCGAAGACGTCGCCCTGACCTGCCACGCCCATCCGACCTATTCGGAAGCCGTGCGCGAAGCCGCCCTGGCCTGCGGCAATGGCGCCATCCACAGCTAACTTCGCCTTTCGCGCCCCGGCATATTTTGTCGGGGCGTTTCCTTTAGGCTTTGCATTTTGAAGAAACATATTCTTTTCCCCATTGTTGCCACCGGGCTGCTGACAGGCTTTGCCCTCGCCGCGGTCCTCTGGCCTCTGCCCAGCCGCGCGGAGCATCTCGCCGCTCTGTTCAGCGACTATTGTCTGCCAAATCATCGCGGAGAAAACGTCGTAGCCAAGGCAGAAGCCAATCTGGTGCTTCGCAAACGTAGCCCATCCTCGTCCCAGTGGATTGATCAGGCCTCTGGTAGCTTCATCAGTATCAAGGCCAGCTACTGTACTGTGGCAACATATCACCCCTTTGCTCTGTCCGAGGCCGATGCCAAAGAACTTCTGGAGCTGACCAGAAAAATCGTTTCTCAGGAATTTCCAGACCTAGCAGTCGACCCTCGGCTGTCATCCTCCGATCCAGACGTGTTTGAGCAGGGCTGGTTTGTAGGGAAGATCCAATCCCCCAAAAGGTGGGGCGTTTTCTTTAGCGCCCATCCAAACTCGGGGCAGAGTTCCAACAGCATTCTCTCCCTAACCTCCCCAACAGGCTAAGGCCCCTAGATCTGAACGCAGCGCAGCGTCGCAAAAACTATCACTAGGAAAGCCGCCGTATCAGTTGTCTACTGATGTCATAGAAATCTAAGGGAGGACGGCACATGGCTGTGTCACTACAAGTTATCTATCCGGTCAGCGACGGCAGTACCTTTGACCACGCCTATTATGCCGATACGCATATGCCGCTGGTCCAGGAACATATGGGGCCACATATCGACCGGGTTCTGGTCACCAAGGGGCTCGCCGGTGGCCCGGATCAACCCGCCGGATTTCATGCCGTAGCCACAATCGTCTTTGCCGATCGGGAGGCCATGGGCGCCGCGATGAAGGCCTCAGGCCCGGTGATGGCAGATGTGGCAAATTTCACCAATATCCAGCCACAGGTTCTGATTGGTGAGGTCATCGCCTGACCCGGTCGCCCCGGAACAACACAAGCGCAGAGGCTGCTCCAAGGCGCGGCCTCTGCCCAATGGGGCTCAGCCTCCGAGGAACAGGACAGCCACGGCAAAATAGGCCAGGGTGAACGCTGCAAATAGAATGTTTTGCCCCCAGAACCGCAGCCCAAAAGGGTCCTTCAGGGTGATCCAGTCGAGAAAACATTCGCGGAACTGACGCGACCACCACAGAAGCAGCACAAAGACTGACAGGTATCCCCCCAACCAGACCATAAACGCCGTTACATCGGGCTTAGCCAGCACCTGCTCCATCGGCTACCACATGGTCTGGGCTGCCCGTGCACCCCAGGCTTGGTCATAGTCCTTGCCACCCTCTTCGCCATCGGTCTGCTCGGCCAGAATTTCGCCCATCGAGGGCAGGCCCTGACTTTCATCTACACCTTCCCAGGTGCCTGCGCGCAGCAGGGCGCGGGCGCATTGGCTGTAGATCTCATCAATGGCGATGACGATCACAGTGGCGGGCTGCTTGCCCTTCTTTTCGAACCGGGCGCGCAGATCCGCCTCCGCCGTCACCTGAGCGGTGCCATTGACCCGCATGACATTGTTTGATCCCGGCACCAGAAACATCAGCGAAACACGCCCGTCGCGAACGATATTGCGCAGGGAATCCAACCGGTTATTGCCGCGCCAATCGGGCAGGGCCAGGGTGCCGGGGTCCAGTTCCTGCACCACCGGGCCATCGTCGCCGCGGGGGCTGTCATCGGTGCCCTCCGGCCCTACGGTGGTCAACATGCACAGCTTGGAGGCCATGATCCATTGGCGATAGAGCGGCGTCATCCGGCGCGCCACCTTGCGCAACGAAGGCCCCCCCGGCGTGCCATAAAGCGCCTCCAGGTCGTCAATCGTTTTAAGATACTGCATCTGGATCAAATCCCAATTCCCGCATCAATGCGTCCGATTTCTCTTCTACCCGCGTCTCCAGAGTGTCCATGAACTCCTTGCGGTCCAGGCCTGGCTCGATCTGGTCGAGGAATTCCACCACCGCCACGCCGGGTTTGCGCAGGATGCCGGTGCGCGGCCAAAGCACACCGACATTGGTGGCGACCGGCACACAGGGCTGGCCCAGCTGCTCATACAGCACCCCGGTGCCAACCTTGTAATCCGCCTTGACGCCCGGCGCGACGCGGGTGCCTTGTGAATAGATGATCAACTGGCCTGCCTCCTGGTGGCCTGCCCTGACGTCCTGCACCATCTTGTCGATGGCCGCGCCGCGCTTGCCGCGATCCACCGCAACACAGTCCAGCAGCTTGGCATATTGGCCAATTACGGGGGTGCGCAGGATCTCTTTTTTCATGATGAACTTGGCTGTGGGCAGCGCGGTAAAGATCATCATGATGTCCAGAAACGACTGGTGTTTTGCGGCAATCAGCACCTCACCCGATGGCGGTGTGCCGCGCACTTCACAGCGAATGCCCACCATGAAACGTGCCGTCCAGAACACCCAGCGCGAATAGCTTTTGCAGCAGGCCCGGGCGCCGCGTTTGCTAAAGATCGCCCAGGGCGCAAACATCAGGCCAAAGATTGGCATCATGAAATAGATCTGAAACACAAAGAGAAAGGACCGCAGCCACTGAATTGCAAATGTCACGTCAAATCTCCCAAACGTTTATTGGCGGCGCGGGTGGTGGCGGCAAAGGCGACCAAGGCCCCCAAAGGCGGGATCAACAGTGGCAGCCCCCAGGCCCAGCCCTGAAACCCAAGCCCGGTCAAAAACCCGCCCTCATTCGAGGCACTTGGCATCAGCCAGACCCCAATCATACCCAGGCCAACGCCAACCGCAGCCCCGCCAAGGGCGCGCAGGGTAAAGCGGCGCACAAAGGCATGGGCAATATAGCTGTCCAGCGCCCCGACCAGCCGCAGCACTTCGATCACCTGCGCATTGGCGGCAAGCGCGGCATTGGCCGCCAGCGTGATCATCGCCGCCGTGGCGCCGGCAATCAGCAGAATGGAGACCGCTCCCAAACGGCGCAGGGCGCGGGCGGCATCCACCAACGGCGCGCGCCAGCGGGTATGGTCATCCAGCACCGCCCCCGGCACCTCGGCCTGCAGGCGCAGGCGCAGCCCGGTGCCGTCATAGCCGGGATCGCCTTCGATCACCTCGATCAGTTGCGGCACTGGCAGGCTGTCGATGGCCAGAGAGGATCCAAACCAGGGGGACAGCAGCTCAGCCTGTTCTTCGGCGCTAAAGGCACGGGCCGAGGCCACCCCAGGGGTTTGGCGCAAAATTGTCAGTGCCGCTTCGGTCTGGGCCAGACGCTGCTCGGCAGGGGCATTGATCCGCAGGGTGGCGGCGCGGGCCAGCTCATCCGCCCAGCGATTGGCCAGCCGCCCCGAGGCCAGCGACAGCGCCAGGGCAAACACCGCCAGAAACGCCATAGCGCCTGAGACAAACAGGGTCAGCTGGGCGGTGAACCCGCTGGGCGGCACCACCCGGTCCGCCTGAGCATCGCCCATGATGAGTTTACGCAACCGTCCTTCGCTCATAGGTCTGCCCCCGCCTGGATCAGCTGTTTGGCCGAGATCCGCAGCACCCGCGCCTGCACCTGTTTCTTGGCAGCCCGGATCAGAGCCATATCATGGGTCGCCACCAGAATCGTCTTGCCCATCCGGTTGAGTTCGACCAGCAGCTGCAAAAGCCGCTGTGACATCTCCCAGTCGACGTTGCCGGTGGGCTCATCCGCGATAATCACATCCGGCGACAGGATCACCGACCGTGCAAGCGCCGCCCGCTGTCGCTCACCGCCCGACAGTTCCGGCGGAAGCGCATCGGCGCGCTGGGACAGGCCAACCCAGGTCAGCAATTCGCGCAGGTTGGCCTCTTCCTGGGACAGATCCTTGCCGGCAACAATCAGCGGCAGGGCAATGTTTTCGATCACCGCAAGGTGGTCCAGAAACCGGCAGTCCTGATGCACCACCCCGACACGACGCCGCAAATGCGCCATCTGATCCCGGTCCAGCCCCTGCACATCCATGTTAAAGGCCCGCACCCGCCCCGAGGTCGGCGTCAGCGCCCCATAGCAGAGTTTCAACAGCGTGGTCTTGCCTGCGCCCGACGGCCCGGTCAGGAAATGAAAAGACCCCGGAGCCAGCTTTACCGAGACATCGCTCAGCAGCTCCCCGCCTCCGTAGTTGTAGCCAACGTTTTCCAGCTCTATCACGACTGTCCCCTGTATGCGCTCAGCAGTTTTGCCCCAGCAGCCCGTCAGTTTCAATGGGCCATGGTTCAAAGCGCCCAATGTCCCCCCTGACGGCGCCGACAAAGCACAATTCACCCTTTCACCAAAGCGCCGAACTGCCTATTGTCATTTGGAAATACTGCCGACAGCTCCCCGGAGACCGCCGGGGTCAAGGAGATCTTATGCGTCTGACCTGCCCGAATTGTGGTGCCCAGTACGAAGTACCGGATGACGTCATTCCCGATGAAGGTCGTGATGTGCAGTGCTCCAACTGCGGCGATACCTGGTTTCAACAGGCCGCGGGCATTGCCCCCGATGCCACTGCAGACCCGGATTTTGCAGAGCCACCCGCCCCTGAACCGGCAGCAGATGCCGCTCCGGCGCGGACAGCCACTGAACACCCCGACCGCGCTGACCAGGATACCGAGGTCACCTTTGCATCCGAGCCTCAGCTCGACCCTTCTGCGTCCTCCGACAGTACGGCTCAGGATGCCGCTGACGTCTCGCCGACAGAGGATTTCCCGCAGCAGGCGCAGGACGCCGCCGCCGAGGATCACGCCGAGCCTGCCCCCCAGTCGCCTCAGCCACCCCAGTCGCCCCAGACGCCCGCCCGTGGGCTGGATCCCGCTCTCAGCGAGATCCTGCGCGAGGAAGCAGAGCGGGAAGCCAGCCTGCGCGCTGCGGACCAAAGCCAGACATTGGAGACACAGCCCAACCTGGGGCTGGATGATCTGCCTGAAAACGAAGAGGCCCAGCGCACGCGCCAGGCCAAAGACCGCATGGCCCGCATTCGCGGCGAAGATCCGCGCCAGTTGGCCGCCGAAGCCAGCGGACTAAAGCGCGGCGTGTTGCCAGACATCGAAGAGATCAACTCGACCCTGCGCGCAGCTGACAGCCCACCGCCGCCAGAGTCCGAGCACATGGCACCGGCGCCCCGGAAATCCGGGTTTACCCGTGGGTTTGCCCTGGCTGTGCTGGCTGTTCTGGCGCTGGTGATGGTCTACAGCAATGCGCCGCAAATCGCGGAAATTCTGCCCCAGGCAGACCCCTACCTGAGCAGCTATGTGACCTGGGTGGATCAGCTCAGGCTTTGGCTGGCCACACAGGTCACAGCCTTGCAGAAACCTCAGCTGTAAGCGGCCCTCGCTGGCTGGCCACAGGAAGATGACTCGCTGATCACATTGCTGATCACTGCCGGATATGCTGGCAGATAAGCTCGTAAGTCGCAGGCGCACCGTACAACCCACCAAGGGTTTTGCGGCAACTATCCCGGCCGATAGCCCCAACCTGTTTCACCTGCCTGTTTTTGAGGCCTGTTTTTCTGGCCTGTTAGCAGGCGACGTCTCGGCCAGTGTGCCCATAATTCCAGTGTGCCCACGTTCACCGGGGCCGATCTGCTGCCACAGCCAAATAGGCCGCCGCATGGACCTTCCCGCGACAGTGCAGCCTGGCGCCGCGCCTACCGCTCTCTCAGAGCGGTAGGCGCCCGGCCCAACGAGGACGCGGGATTTTCAAATCCCCAAGTCCTGGGCGGGAGCCCTCCCTTGCGCTTGCGCCAAAGAGGGGCATTGCTTGCCCAGACAGGGAAATACAGGGCACATCACCCTGCCGCGGGTTTAGAATTGATCCAACAGACGTTCAAAATAGCGCCGCTCGTCTTCTGCCCGATCTTGCTCACCCACGCGGCGGCGGAGCTCTTCCAGCAGATCCCAAGCGCGGCGATGCGCCCGGCCATCACCAAACTCGGAGTTTTGCTCCCCTGCCAGCCCGCCGGCATTGCGATCCCGCCCCAAGGGGTCGGCTTGCCCAGAGGATGCGATGTCCCCCTGGCCCTGTTGCTGTCCGGGTTGTTGGTTCTGCGCGATTGCCTCCCCCAGAGCGCGCATGCCTTCGCGCAGGGCCTCCATGGCCTCGGACTGGCGATCAATTGCTTCCGCCAAATCACCCTGACGCAGGGCTTCTTCGGCGCCATCCATCGCCTCACCGGCGCGATCCAACGCCTCTTTGGTGGCTTCCCCCTCTGCGCCCTGGCCCAGCGGCAGCCCCTGTTGTTGCCGCCGCAGGGCCTCTCGCAGGGCCTGCTGTTGTTCGGCCAGGCTACCTGCACCGGCTGATCCACCCTCGGCACCGCCCTGGGATGATCCGTCAGCGGATTGGCCCGGAGATTGACCGCCCTGACCCTGACTGCCGTCTTCGCCGGACTGGCCCTCACCGCCGGTGCCGCCCTGGTGCTGCTGCCCCCGGCCCTGGCCACCGCTTCGGCCTTCATTGCCTTGGCTTTCGCCGGCCTGGGCATTGGGGTTGAACTGTTCCTGCAAATCGCGAAAGGCCTGATCGGAAAGCCCCTGTTGCTCTTGCAGGGTCTCGCCAAGATCTTCCATCGCCTGCTGACCGTCAGAGCCGTTCTGCCCCTGCTGGCTCTGACTGATCCGCATGTTTTCCATCATCCGCTGGAACTCTTCCAGCGCCTGTTCCGCTTCAGCCATGCGCCCCTGTTCCATCAGTTCCTGAATGCGATCCATCATCGCCTGCAGATCCTGCTGGCTCAGCGTCATGGCATTTTCCTGCGCCTCACCGCTGTCTCCCGACGGATTGTCGCGCTGCGCCTGACGCTGCAGCTGGCGCATGTAATCCTGGGTGGCCTCGCGCAGTTTCTGCATCAGGCGGGCGATTTCCTCGTCGCTGGCCCCTTCTCGCATCGCTTGGCTCAGGCGCTCCTTGGCCCGCTGCATCCGCTCCAGGGCATCGCCGATATCGCCCTCTTCCAGGCTCTGCGCCAGGGCCCAAAGTGCCGCTGCGGTTTCATCCCGCTGGCCCTCGCTTATTGGCATCTCGGTCGCGCTGCCCTGGTGCAAAGCCACCTCAAGCCCGCGCAGAATACCGCGTAGTTGCAGATAGCTGCCCGCCTCGCGGAACAGATCCTCGGGCCGGTGCGACAGCGCCCGCAGCAGCTGGGTGATGCGCAGGCTGTTGTCACGCGACCAGATCAAATCCCGGCGCTGTTCCGCCACAGCTGCCGCCAGGGGATCAAAAAACCGTGGTGCCACCAACGGTGCCCCCAGCCCTGACGAGACCGAGGACTGCCCCGCCGCATCGCGGACCGAGACGCTGAACACCACTGGCAGGTTGGCCCAGGGATGGGTGGAAAAATCCTCGATCAACAGGCCTTCAAACGCCTGTCGCGATCCGCTCACCGGCATCGGCAGGTCCAGCTCGATGTCGGCGCGTGTCTCGGGGTCCGGCAGCAATCCGTGACGGCGCGACAGGGCGAGATGGTCCAGCGAGATACGCACCGTACCGCCCTCGATCCCGTAGTCATCCTGCGCCAGGAAGGGCAGCGACAGGGCGCCGTCCTCCATCAGCTCGGGCAGGCCGGTTATCGAAATGCTCGGGGGTTGATCCGGCACCACCGCAACCTCCCAGCGCTGCCCGCCACGTCCCTGGATCTCCAGATTGCCAGAGCGCTCAACCGCGATGTCATGTTCAAGCCCCGGATCCTGCGCGCCATCCTGCGCATCAGGCGCGTCCTGAACCGACAGGTTCTGCGCCAGGGTCAAAGCCCCGACTTCGCCGTAAAACCGCAGAGTGATGCGGCTGCCCTCTGCCAACTGCAACCGCTCGCCTTGCTGGTCATTAAGATAAAGAACCGGCAGGCCGGTATAAAGCGGCGGTTCGATCCAGCCCTCCCAGGAGGGGCCAGCCATTGCGGCCTCACTTCCCCCCGGCGCCAGGGCCGAAAGCGTGCCAACCCGCCAGAACGAGCCAAAAACCAGCGCAATAAGCAGCGAGACCAGCGCCACATAGCGCAGGGCAAAAGGATCAGCCGCCGCGATCCGCAGGTTTGGAGCCGGCGCACGGGCCATTGCCGCAGCCCGCGCCATGCGTGCCTGATGCGCCTGCCACAGGGCCGTTGCCCCGGCATCCGCCACCCCAATCGCCTGGGCATCCAGCAAAGCACTGACCGGACGGCCCGGCAGGCTGGCATCCAACCGCGCCAATATCTCTGCCCGGCGGGGGTAGCGAAAGCGCCACAGCCCAAAGACCAGGCCGGCCAGCATCGCGGCCAGCGCCACAACGGCAGTGCCCCAGAACAAAAGCGGCGACATCAGGTCGTGCAGCCCCAGCATCAGCGCTGCGGCTGTCACCGCAAGAACAGAAAACAGCGGCCAAAAGGCCCGCAGGGCGCGTTCACAGACCAGCCCCGCCTGCGTCAGCCGCAGCGGCCATCGCAGGGGATGCAAGCGTGGGTCAGTCTTGCCAGTTCGATTACCCGTTTGCTTACCAGGTCGCGCCATCACTGCTCTGCCTCCTTTGGGCGGTGCACATGGCCGCTAACCCGGCAAGATCTGCCGGACCTGTTACAGCCACTCCGGGATGGTATCGCGGTTTATCATTTCGTCAAAGTCCGGACGTCGGCGAATAACCGCAAATTGATCCCCGTGCACCAGAACTTCGGGGATCAGGGGTCGCGAGTTGTATTCGCTGGCCATCACCGCTCCATAGGCCCCGGCGCTGCGAAAGGCGATCAGATCCCCCGCCGCCAGGGGTGGCATGTCGCGTTGCTTGGCAAAGGTATCGCCAGTTTCGCAGACCGGCCCCACGATATCATAGGGGCGGTTTTCGATCCCCGGTGCGGGCTCATGTACCGCAACGATATCATGGTGCGCCTCATACATGGCGGGGCGGATCAGGTCATTCATCGCGCCATCCACGATCAGAAACTCGCGATCCTCGCCGGATTTCACATAGATCACCTTGCTGACCATCAGCCCTGCATTACCCGCGATCAGGCGGCCGGGCTCGATCTCGATCTCGCAGCCCAGATGGCCCAGCGTGTCCTTGATCAGCTGGCCATATTCCACCGGCAGCGGCGGCGCCTCATTCGAGCGGGTATAGGGAATGCCCAGCCCACCGCCGAGATCAAGACGGCGAATGTCGTGACCATCGCCGCGCAGGCTCTCGGTCAGGTCGGCGATTTTTTCATAGGCTTTGCGGAAGGGCTCCAGATCGGTCAGCTGCGAGCCAATATGGCAGTCAATGCCAATGACCTTGAGCCCCGGCAGCGTCGCCGCATGGGCATAGACCTCGCGGGCGCGGGAAATGGGGATGCCAAATTTGTTCTCGGATTTTCCGGTGGCGATCTTGGCATGGGTCTTGGCATCCACATCCGGGTTCACCCGAATGGTGATCGGTGCCACCTGCCCCAGCTCCAGCGCCACCGCGTTGATCACGGCCATCTCGGGCTCGGATTCGACGTTGAACTGGCGAATGCCGCCGGACAGGGCACAGCGGATTTCCTCTGCGGTTTTGCCAACCCCAGAGAACACGATATTGTCGCCCGGAACCCCGGCCGCCTTGGCCCGCAGGTATTCGCCCTGGCTGACCACATCCATGCCGGCGCCGGCCTGGGCCAGGGTCTTGAGGATGGCCTGATTGCTGGCCGCCTTCATCGCGTAGCAAACCAGATGATCCATGCCCGCCAGCGCCTCGTCGAACAGGCGGAAATGGCGCTGCAGAGTGGCCGTGGAATAGACATAAAACGGAGTGCCCACGGCAGCCGCAATCTCGGCAACCGGCACGTCTTCGGCGTAAAGCGCGCCGTCGCGGTAGAGAAAGTGATCCATGCCTTGGCGATTAGACCAAAACCGGCAGGGCTGGCAAATGATTCCCTGTAAAACCTGCGCTTTGGCAATCGCCAAGGCCCCAGGTCGGAAGCTGTGAAAAGTCAGAAGTGGTGAGAAACACCGACACGGGCATATCCCGAAACCCGCACCCCGGAGGCGGGCGGCTGTTCTGCCTTGTCCGCCTTAGGCGCCTTGGGCGCCTGGGCGTAGGACTGCGGCAAATCACAGGCAGACAGGCCGAGGACGCCAAGAACCAGAAAAATACGGATCACTGTTAAATACTCCTGCCCATTCCGGGGGAACCGTCTGCACGATGACGGGCACTAAGCCCAAGGTCTTGCAAACACCTAGAAACCAAAAAGAACACTCACCGGACCCTTTTGCAGCCCAACCGAGCCACCCGCATGGACGCCAGAGTTGGAAACCCCAATGCCCGCATTCAAAGCGGGGCGCACCGGCTCCCCATCGACGCCACAGGCGCTTAATCCTGCCGTCAGGACGGTGATCCCAATCAAGTTGAGCATCCAAGTCTTCATTGTCACGCCTCCAGAAACCGGCCCGGTTGCAATCGGGCTTAGATGGGGGGCGCGGGCCGCAGTTCAAGGCTGCCCACGCTCATGTTTACAAGCTTTAGAGCCGCTTCAGGCCTGCAAAAGCGCCGTCCAGCGGGCCACCTGGGCACGCACCTGCGCCGGCGCGGTGCCGCCATAGGACATGCGCGAGTTTACCGAGTTCTCGACGCCAAGAACAGTAAAGACATCCTGCGTGATCTCACCATGGACGCCCTGCATGTCTTCCAGTGTCAGATCTGGCAGGTCACAGCCGCGGCCTTCGGCCAGGGCCACCAGCGAGCCGGTCACGTGATGGGCGTCGCGGAACGGCAGCCCCAGCACCCGCACCAGCCAATCCGCCAGATCGGTCGCGGTTGAGAACCCAGAGCCCGCAGCCGCAGCCAGCTCGGCGCGGTTGGCGCTCATGTCTTTGACCATGCCTTCCATCGCTGCCAGGGCCAGCATCCAGTTGTCGGCGGCATCAAAAACCTGCTCTTTGTCTTCCTGCATGTCCTTGGAATAGGCCAGCGGCAGACCTTTCATCACCATCATCAGCGCGGTGTTGGCACCAAAGATCCGCCCCACCTTGGCGCGGATCAGCTCTGCCGCGTCGGGGTTTTTCTTTTGCGGCATGATCGACGACCCGGTCGAGAAACGATCCGACAGGGTGACAAAGCGGAACTGCGCCGAGGACCAGATCACCAGCTCTTCGGCAAAGCGCGACAAGTGAATGGCGCTGATCGAGGCACAGGAGAGGAACTCCAGCGCAAAATCGCGATCCGACACCGCATCCAGCGAATTTGCCGCAGGCCGGTCAAAGCCCAGCGCCGCAGCGGTCATCTCGCGGTCAATGGGAAAGGAGGTGCCAGCCAGGGCTGCGGCCCCCAGGGGAGATTCGTTCATGCGTTTGCGGGCATCGCGGACCCGGGACAGGTCGCGGCCAAACATTTCCACATAGGCCATCATGTGATGGCCCCAGGTCACCGGCTGCGCCACCTGCAGGTGGGTAAAGCCCGGCATCACCCAGTCAGCGCCTGCCTCGGCCTGGGTCAACAGCGCGCGGATCAAGGCCAGCAGGCCCGTCTCGGCCGCGTCCAGCTGATCACGGACCCAGAGTTTGAAATCCGTCGCCACCTGATCGTTGCGTGACCGGCCCGTGTGCAAACGCCCTGCGGGTTCGCCGATCACCTCTTTCAGGCGCGCCTCGACGTTCATATGAATGTCTTCCAGCGCGGTGGAGAACTGAAAGGTTCCGGTCTCGATCTCTGACAAGACCGTGAGCAGGCCTTCCCGAATTGCTTCGGCGTCGTTATCGCTTATAACGCCTGTTGCGGCCAACATCGCTGCATGGGCCCTGGAGCCAGCAATGTCCTGGGCAGCCATCCGCTTGTCAAAAGTGATCGAGGCGTTGATCGCCTCCATGATCGCGTCTGGGCCAGCGGCAAAGCGGCCGCCCCACATCTGGTTCGAGGCTTGATCTGTCATGGTGGAATCCCGGAGATAATATGCGTCTGTTACGTCATCTTTCCCTTTATATCGCCCTGGGCCTGGGTGCAAATGCGGCATTGGCCGCAGATGTGGCCGAACTGGAGGCCCTGCGCGCCGACAGCCTGAAACGCCTGGTGGTGCATGCGCAGCCGCGCGAGGTCTCCCAGGCGGAGTTTTTCCTGGAGGATGACGGCGGCAAAGCCAGCCTGCAGGACTATCAGGGCAAAGTGGTGCTGCTGAACTTCTGGGCCACCTGGTGTGCCCCCTGCCGCAAGGAAATGCCGCAGATCGCCGAGCTGCAACAAGAGTTTGGCGGCGAGGATTTTGAAGTCCTGACCATCGCCGCCGGGCGCAACTCGCCAGCCGGGATCGTCAAGTTCTTTGAGGAAAACGGCATTACCAATCTGCCGCGCCATCAGGACCCCAAACAGGCGCTGGCCCGCGAGATGGCGGTGATCGGCCTGCCCATTACCGTGCTTTTGAACCGCGAAGGCGAGGAAGTCGCGCGGCTGCTGGGCGATGCCGAGTGGAACTCTGACAGCGCCAAGGCGATCATTGCGGCGATGATTGACAGCGAGACCGGCAGTTAATCTCGTTCTCTCTCGTTCCCACATGGGGTCAGCCTTGCAGGTTCGCTTGCAGGGCCGGCTCCATTTAGGCCTATTCATCTGCAGCGCCCAGTTCGACAATCCGCTTTACCGCCAGATGAATACGACACCTGTAGCAGCAGCAACCATTCTGCCCAAATGGGCTTTCCCCCACGCCACCTTTGACAGCCGCGCCTTTGCAACGCCATTCTGAGAGCCACGGGGCATCATCAGGGAGGGGACAATGCCGCTGGAGCTTTTGTTGATCCTCGTTGTCGGGGGTGTCGCGGCGATCGCCGTCTTGTTGCATCTGACCGGGCGTTCAGACCTGCGGCTGCTCAGCGCCGATCAGGCGCGGCAGGCCTGGCTGCGCCAGTTCCCCGACAGCCCCATTGCCCAGTTGACCCTGGCCGAGGACGGCCATGCCGCTCTTATCCAACCCGAGGACGGTAGCGCGCCGCTTGGCCTGGTTTGGTCCTTTGGCGCTGATACCGTGGCCCGCTACCTGGAAAATGTCGAAATGAAGACTGCCAGGCGAGGGCTATACCTCCGCCTGGCTGATTTCTCCGCGCCAGGGGTGCAGCTGCATCTGAACGGTTCCGAGGCCGCGCACTGGCAGCGCCTGATTGCCCACCACCCCGCCGCATTAGCCACCGCAACAGAGGTGTAACCGATGGATCCGCTTTCCTTTCCTGATGTGACCCAACTGGCGGTGCCGATCTTTATCGCCGCCATCCTCGGCGAATTCCTATGGATCGCGCTCAAGGGGCGCGGGGGCCGCTACGAGACCCGCGATGCGGTGACCTCGCTGATCATGGGGGCCGGCAGTGTGGCCTCGGGAATTGTACTTGGCTTTATCGCCTGGGGATTCTTTATGGTTTTGTGGGAGATTACGCCGCTGGACCTTGGCAGCTCGATCTGGGTGATTGTCCTCTGCTTTGTTCTGGATGATCTGCGCTATTATTGGGTGCACCGCTTTGGCCACCGGATCCGCTGGGTCTGGGCCAGCCACGTCAATCACCACTCCAGCCAGCATTACAATCTGACCACGGCGCTGCGCCAGACCTGGACCGGCACCTTTACCTTTATGATGGTGGTGCGGGCGCCGCTGGTGCTGTTGGGGTTTCACCCGGCGCTGGTGCTCTTTGTCGGCGGCATCAACCTCGTCTATCAGTTCTGGATCCACACCGAAGCCATCGGCAAACTGCCGCGCTGGTTTGAGGCGGTGATGAACACCCCCAGCCACCACCGCGCCCACCATGGCCGCAATCCGCGCTATCTGGATTGCAACTACGCAGGGGTGTTTATCATCTGGGACAAGATCTTTGGCACCTTTGTACCGGAACAGGACAGTGACCCGGTGGATTATGGGCTGGTCTACAATATCGCCACCTTTAATCCCCTGCGGGTGGCCTTTCACGAATGGGTGGCAATCTACCGGGATATGACACAACCGGGGTTGAGCCTGAAGCAAAGGCTGCTCTATGCGCTGGCGCCGCCGGGCTATAGCCACGATGGCAGTCGCGACACCTCTGAGACCATCAAAGCCAAACACCTGGCCCGCCAGCCCCAGGACAGCGGCACGCCCGGATTTTGAACAGCCCGTGCAGAGGTGCGAGGCGCCGATAGTTCCGCAAATTTGATTGGCTAAAGTTTTAGATTTAAGCCTCAATTTACCCTTTTGCCCGACAGTCCCTGCTGACGCATAGTTTTCCCAGAAAACGGCAGCAGTAGGAGGCAAAGCGTGGTCAATAAGCGAAAACTAAGACGGGCGAATATGTCCGAAGGGGCTGAAGATCCGCTTTCCGCTGCAGTGGTCTCGCGGGATCACTCGACGCTGGATATGGTTGCAGAGGCGGTCAAGCACGATCAGACCATGCTGGCCTATCAGCCTGTCATGCAGGCGATGCCGCCCCATGACATCGCCTTTTACGAAGGCTATATCCGGGTTCTGGACGCCACCGACCGGGTTATTCCTGCGCGCGAATTCATGCATGTAGTCTATGATAAGGAAATCGGCCGTGAGCTGGATTGCCTTGCCCTGCAACACGGGCTACGGGCCCTGTCCCAATCTCCGAACATTCGCCTCTCCATCAACATGTCCGCACGTTCCATCGGCTACAGTCGCTGGTCTAAAACACTGGAAAGATTTATAAAAAAGGATCCAACCATTGGCGAACGCCTGATCCTGGAAATCACCGAGGCCTCTGCCATGGCGGCCCCGGAACTGGTCATCGACTTTATGGACCGCAAGCAACAGCATGGCATCGCCTTTGCGCTCGACAACTTTGGAGCGGGCACCACAGCCATTGGCCACTTTCGCGACTTCTACTTTGATGCAGTTAAGATCGACGGGCAGTTTATTCGCAACATCTGCAACTGTCCTGACAATCAGGCGGTTGTGCGCGCCCTGGTGGGCATCGCCAAACAGTTCGATATGTTGATTGTGGCAGAATCCGTAGAAACCCAAGCCGAGGCCGAATTCCTGGTTTCAATTGGCGTCGACTGCCTGCAGGGCTTCCTCTATGGCGCCCCAACTGTTTCGCCGCCTTGGCTGGAGAAGATGAAACAGCGCAATCGCGCCTAACGCATAGTTGACCGCGCCCCTCCACCATGTGCCGTTTTCCTAAGGCCTTGACACCGGGTGGAAAAATCGCCGCACCGCAGCAAAAATAGAGCCGCCTCGGGTCGTACCCCGGGCGGTTCTTTGCGTTTTTGACTTATGCCAGTTGACTCGAACCCAACCCCTGAGACACCCTGTCATTTGCTGCACCTGCAGCAAGACGCTATATCTGTCCCGGAGAGGGAGGTGGGGATTTGTGATTTTGCGGTAAGTTTACGAACCGCAGAATAATTGCATGTCTTCACGATAGAATTTGATGGCAGAGGACCAGAAATAATGACCAATGTTGTAATTGCATCCGCCGCGCGTACCGCTGTCGGCAGTTTTGGCGGAGCTTTCGCCAATACGCCCGCCCATGATCTGGGCCGTGCGGTACTGGAAGCCGTGGTAGAGCGCGCAGGCGTTGACAAATCCGAGGTTTCCGAGACCATCCTGGGGCAGGTTCTGACCGCCGCACAGGGGCAAAACCCAGCCCGCCAAGCCCATATCAATGCCGGCCTTCCACAGGAAAGTGCTGCCTGGGGCATCAACCAGGTCTGTGGCTCCGGCCTGCGTGCTGTTGCGCTAGGCGCGCAGCATATCCAGCTTGGGGATGCCGCGATTGTCTGCGCCGGTGGTCAGGAAAACATGACCCTGTCACCCCATGCCGCCGCCCTGCGCGCCGGTCACAAGATGGGTGACATGAAATACATCGACACCATGATTCGCGATGGCCTGTGGGATGCCTTCAACGGCTACCACATGGGTCAGACAGCGGAAAACGTCGCTGACAAATGGCAGATCTCCCGCGAAATGCAGGACGAATTTGCTGTCGCCAGCCAGAACAAGGCCGAAGCGGCGCAAAAAGCAGGTAAATTTGCTGATGAAATCGCTGCTTTCACCATCAAGACCCGCAAGGGCGAAACCGTGGTGGATCAAGACGAATACATCCGCCATGGCGCCTCCATGGAAGCGATGCAAAAATTGCGCCCCGCCTTTACCAAGGATGGATCAGTCACGGCGGCCAATGCCTCTGGTTTGAATGACGGCGCCGCCGCAACCCTACTGATGAGCGCCGATGACGCCGAAAAGCGCGGTATCACGCCGCTGGCGCGGATTGCCTCCTACGCCACCGCCGGTGTCGACCCTTCGATCATGGGTGTTGGTCCGATCTACGCCTCGCGCAAAGCCCTGGACAAGGCCGGCTGGTCGGTCAGCGACCTGGATCTGGTTGAAGCCAACGAAGCCTTTGCCGCACAGGCCTGCGCCGTCAACAAGGACATGGGCTGGGATCCGGCGATCGTCAACGTCAACGGCGGCGCCATCGCCATCGGCCACCCAATCGGTGCCTCGGGCTGCCGGGTGCTAAACACGCTGCTGTTTGAAATGCAGCGGCGCGGCGCCAAAAAAGGCCTCGCCACGCTCTGCATCGGTGGCGGCATGGGCGTCGCCATGTGCCTGGAGCGCCCATAATCGGGACCACAGTTTAACATAGATCAGGGCGCCAGTTTGGCGCCCTTTTTATTACAACAGGGAGGTATTGCTGCACCTGCGACAATTTTCGCGGCATTGCGGCAAAAATTCATTGCGCAATATTGTTGCGCATTGCACTATCAATAGGTAGCAAGATTACCGAGCGAATATCGAATTGGAGGAAAACTGAATGGCACGTACTGCACTCGTCACCGGCGGCTCACGCGGCATTGGCGCAGCAATTTCGCAGGCCCTAAAGGACCAGGGCTGCACTGTCGCCGCGACCTACGCGGGCAACGACGAAGCGGCGGCAAAGTTCACCGAAGAGACCGGGATCAAGACCTACAAGTGGAACGTTGGCTCCTATGAGGAAAGCCAAGCGGGTATCGCCCAGGTTGAGGCCGACCTTGGCCCCATCGACATCGTGGTGGCCAATGCAGGCATCACCCGCGATGCGCCCTTCCACAAAATGACGCCGCAGCAGTGGCAAGAGGTGATCGACACCAACCTCACCGGCGTGTTCAACACCGTTCACCCGATCTGGCCCGGCATGCGCGAGCGTAAATTTGGCCGCGTCATCGTGATTTCGTCGATCAATGGTCAAAAAGGCCAGTTTGCCCAGGCGAACTATGCCGCAACCAAGGCCGGCGATCTGGGTATCGTCAAATCCCTGGCCCAGGAAGGCGCGCGTGCCGGCATCACTGCCAATGCGATCTGCCCTGGTTATATCGCCACGGAAATGGTCATGGCCGTGCCCGAAAAGGTCCGTGATTCGATCATCGCTCAGATCCCAACCGGCCGCCTTGGCGAACCCGAAGAGATCGCCCGTTGCGTTGCCTTCCTGGCTTCCGATGATTCGGGCTTTATCAATGGCTCCACCATCTCGGCCAATGGCGGTCAATTCTTCGTCTGATCCCGCGCCGCAACAGCGGCAGTGGCGACATGAGAGAACAGATAAGGGCCGGTCTTTTCAGACCGGCCCTTTTTAATCCCGTAAGGACATATGTGCACTATGCCCAGCGGGAAAACCCGATTCCGGTCACCTTTGGACCAGTGGTTTTTGTCGCCCCGGATTTGCGCAACCGGAACAGTCTTGCCAACCCGGAAAACAGGGCCTGGCTGCGCTCTGCATGTGCACGTTCCATCGCTTGCTTGACGTTGCTATTTGCTGAATATTCCATCGCCTGGGCCTCCGTTCGGATTAGGATTGTCTATCTAAAGCCAACATGGGCTTTTATGGCAAAAGGCACAAACGAGACTTTCCAAGGCTTCAGTTAAGTATTACTTGTGTGAGCATGTCAGATCGCCTCCCCCCGCTCACCGCCCTGCGCGCCTTTGATGCCGCTGCCCGGCACATGTCCTTTGCCCAGGCTGCGGCTGAACTGAATGTCACGCCGGCCGCCCTGTCGTTTCAGATCAAATCCCTGGAAGAGCACCTGGGCGTGCCCTTGTTCCGCCGCCTCAACCGGGCGGTAGAGCTGACCGAAGCCGGGCGCACCCTGGCGCCAGGAGCTGCCGAAGGCTTCCAGACCCTCTCGACCGCCTGGATGGCAACCAAGCGGTTGCAGGACAACAGCAGCCTGACCGTCACCGCCGGCCCGGCGCTGACCGCCAAATGGCTGGCGCCGCGCCTCTATGATTTTGCCCGCGCCCATCCCGAAATTGACCTCAGGTTTTCGGCCACCCTGCGCAATATGGATCTGGCGCGCGATGACGTCGATGTGGCGATCAGGTTTGGCTATGGCGGAGATGATGGGTTGTATTCGGTACCGGTGCGCAAAGAATGGCTGACACCAGTAATGTCCCCAGAACTGGCCAAACAATTCACCACCGTAGAAAGCCTGCGGCAGGCACCGCTGATTTTTGATGATTCCATCGACTTTTTGCAGCCCCCCTGCGACTGGCCCACCTGGTTCCGCGCCGCCGGGATTGATTACACCCCTCTGCATGGCACCCATTTTTCCAATGCCGACCATGCCATCAACGCCGCCGTCGCAGGCATGGGGGTGGCGCTGGGGCGACGCCCGATGATTATCTCTGACCTGCAAGAGGGCCGCCTGGTTGCCCCCTTCAAGCTGGCGATCGAAAGCCAGGCCCGATTTCGTTTTCTCTGCTTGCCCGGCGCTGAAAAACGCCCCCAAATCGCAGCTTTTCGCGATTGGTTTCTGGCGGAGATCGAAAAAACCGCGCATATATCCGATGATTTTACCATTATCCCGGTTGAGGAGATCGCCGCACTATGACCCGCTCCACAGCCACCGCAGTTGGGTTTGTGGCCGTTCTGCTCTGGGCGCTGCTGGCGCTGCTGACAGTTGGCTCTGCCCCAACCCCACCGCTACTGTTGAATGCGATCTGTTTTACCATCGGCGGCATCCTGGGGCTGATCTGGACCTTACGCACGGGTGGTCTGGGCCAATTGCGAAACATCTCCTGGAAGGTCTATGCCTTTGGCTCGCTTGGGTTATTTGGCTATCACGCCCTGTATTTTTCGGCCCTGCGCCTGGCCTCCGCCGCCGAGGCAGGCCTGATTGCCTATCTTTGGCCGCTGCTGATCGTGCTGTTTTCCGGCCTTCTGCCCGGCGAGCGCCTACGGCCAGGGCATCTGATCGGGGCACTGCTGGGCTTTGCCGGGGCGGCGGCGATTATTACCGGTGGGTCCGGTGGTTTTCAGGCAGAGTACCTGCCCGGCTATATCCTCGCCTTCCTCTGCGCGCTGACCTGGTCAAGCTATTCGGTGCTGTCGCGGCTGGTGGGATCCGCCCCCACCAGTTCAGTCTCGGTGTTTTGCACCGCCACTGCCATCGCATCCTGGGCGCTGCATTTTGCAGTGGAAGAAACCGTCTGGCCACAGGGTACACTTGGCTGGGCCTCGACCCTGTTGTTGGGATTAGGACCCGTGGGGCTGGCGTTTTATGTTTGGGACATTGGCGTCAAGCAGGGCGACATTCAGATGCTCGGCACCAGCTCTTATGCAGCGCCTTTGCTGTCGACCCTGGTACTGGTTCTGGCCGGCGTCGCGGACCCCAGCTGGGCCTTGGCCCTGGCCGCCGCGCTGATTACCGCTGGGGCTGCCATCGCCGCCAAAAGCGGCTGATCCTGCGCCCCGACCCGACGGCCACCACAATATAAAAGGGCTGCCAGATCTGGCAACCCTGAAAACTCTATCGCTCATATCAGCTCGGGATAAATCCCCTGGTGCCTGGCGGCAATATCCGGGGTAATTTCCTGCGCCAATAGGCGTTTATGCTGTCTCTGTTTCGCTTGACAGACGCTCAATCTCTTCTTTGAGTTTCAGCTTTTGCTTCTTCATCCCGGCAATCTCCAACCCGTCGGTACTGGGGGATCGTTGGGCGTACTCCACTTCCATGCTCAGGTGGTCATGCTTCTTTTTCAGTTCGGTAAGATGCGAGCTGAGGCTCATGGCGTTCCTCCTTTTAAAGCGAGACTAACAACCCCGAACCTGCGGGGTTGAAACGAGTGGACCACAAGTTTTGCCCCCTGTCACGCCGCAGACGCATAGTTTTTGTCATGAAATTGTTATATCGGCCAAAGCTCGCCAGAAGCCATATTTTTATGGGTGAAATCGAGCCCAGAGCGCCGAAAAAGCCACCTGGAAGCTTGCAATACAACCGCGTCGCACCTATCTTGCCGCGGGCCAGCAAAGCGCCGCGCCTTCGCGCAGAATTTCCCGCACTTCAGGCTGATAACTCTCTACATCTGCCAGATGTCGCGCCCCTTGGTGCAGGATCAGCGGCGCGTGCAGGCGAAAATCGGCCCGGCCTCCCTTGCGGGCGCGCAGCAAAACCAGCTCTGCCGGACGCCCCTGGCGCGGCGCCAGCGGCAACACCTCAATCGAGCCAAGACGCCCCTGACAGGCGGTCAGGATCTCGGGCAAACGGTCGGCGCGCTGGATCATATGCAAATAGCCCTTATAGGTCAGCCGACGGGCTGCGGTCTCAACCCAGATCTGCAAAGGCGTATCACCGCCCAGGGCAATCTGCCGCCCCATATCTTCGGCCGGGCTATGGGCTCCGGCGCGGTAATACGGCGGGTTGGCCAGAACATGGTCAAACTGACGCTGGCGCAGATCTTTGGGCAGCGCCGCCAGGTCGGCCTCGATCACCTCAACGGTTTGACCATTGTGCGCTGCATTGCGGCGCGCCAGGGCAGCATAGTCCGGCTGCAGCTCCACTCCGGTGAGCTCTAGCCCAGGCACCCGTTCGCCAAGACATAACAGCGCCTGACCACCACCACAGCCCAGCTCCAGCACCCGCTCCCCTGCCCGTGCCGGCATCGCAGCGGCCAAAAGCACCGGATCCACCCCGGCTCGGTAGCCTTCGCGAGGTTGCCACAGCTGCACCCGGCCGCCCAGAAAATCGTTCAGCGACAGGTTTTTCTCGGCAAAGCCCGCATCAGAGTTTGGCCCTGCTCCGCCCCCCTGCGTCATATGTCATTGCCAAGCGGGATCTTGTTGTCCAGCATCGCGCGCTTGGCCAGTTTATAGTCGTCTTCGCGCACCATCAGACGGCGCGGAAAAATCCCAATGCCACCTTCGAGGATGCTCATATTTACGTCCATCTGAAAGCAGTCTATATCCTCACCCTCAAGAAGGGCGGATGCAAAGGCCAGGACAGTCGGATCGGTGCTGCGCAAAAGTTCTTTCATGGGGATGGATCTAAGGGCAAGGTTACGATCTTGTCGAGCCTGAAAGCCGGGAATGCAATGAATCAAGTCACGACTCAAAAACCGCATGAATTGCTCGCCGCCACCTTGGGCGGTGAAATGGACGCGGTGAACACACTGATCCAGACTCGCATGGCGTCAAAACATGCGCCGCGCATCCCCGAAGTCACGGCGCATCTGGTAGGGGCTGGTGGCAAACGCCTGCGCCCCATGCTGACCCTCGCTGCCGCCCAGCTCTGTGGTTATGAGGGCGAACATCACATCAAACTGGCAGCAACGGTAGAATTCATCCACACCGCAACGCTGCTGCATGACGATGTGGTGGATGAAAGCGGCCAACGCCGTGGCCGACCCACCGCCAATCTGCTGTGGGACAACAAAAGCTCGGTTCTGGTTGGCGACTACCTGTTCTCCCGCAGTTTTCAGCTGATGGTCGAAACCGGCTCGCTGCGGGTTCTGGATATTCTCGCCAATGCCTCGGCCACCATTGCCGAAGGCGAGGTGCTGCAAATGACTGCCGCCTCCAACCTGGCCACCGATGAAGCAGTCTATCTGCAGGTGGTCCGGGGCAAGACAGCGGCCCTGTTTTCGGCAGCCACCGAAGTTGGCGGCGTCATAGCAGAGGCCCCGGCGGAGCAGATCAAGGCGCTGTTTGACTATGGCGATGCGCTTGGCATTGCCTTTCAGATTGCCGACGATCTGCTGGATTACCAGGGCGACAGCGCCGCCACCGGTAAAAACGTCGGCGATGATTTCCGCGAGCGCAAGCTGACCCTGCCAGTGATCAAGGCCGTGGCCCAGGCCACCGATGACGAACGCGCCTTTTGGACCCGCACCATTGAAAAGGGCCAGCAGCAAGAGGGCGATCTGGAACAGGCCCTGGCCTTGATGGCGAAATACGCCACGCTTGAGGCCACCCGCCAGGATGCGCTGCTCTGGGCCGAGACGGCAACACAGGCCCTCGCCCCGCTGCCCGACCACCCAATCCGGCAAATGCTGCATGATCTGGCGGAATATGTGGTCTCTCGCCTGCACTAGACCAGGCCCAAAGTACCCAACACCCACGCCCGCCCCTGTGCGGGCGTTTTTATCTGTGCTTTGTCTTACCAAACGGCCCTAGGACGGATTATAGACCCATGCTGCGCCTTGTATTTCACTGCTGCATCATTGTCCTGCTCACAGCTCTGACCCAGCTCGGCGGCATTGCCTGGGGGCTGTCGCGCCTGTTTCGCAGGCCTCTCCTGGCCTTTGCGGGGCTGTATCTGGGGCTGGCAGTGCTGGCGGTCTGGGTCGCGCCAATGACCGGCAGAACCGCGCTGTCCTGTTTTGAGCGCGGGCCATTACAGGTGCAATCCTGGTTTTACTGCGCCACCAACCGGTCCTACGTAACGCCAGAGCTAAAAGCCCTGTTGCAAGACGCCGCCGCGGAGGTCGAGGCGGACCATCCTGGCACCCAGACGCTGGTACTGGATGCGGGCTTTCCCTTCTTCGCTGGGTTTCCACTGCTGCCGCATTTGTCCCATGACGACGGAGAGAAGGCCGATCTGGCGTTTTATTATGCGGATATTGCAGGGCGTTACCTGCCCGGTCAAACCCGCAGCCCAATTGGTTATTTTGCCTTTGAACAGGGCACCAGCAGCTGCCCGGATCAATGGGTCAGCCTGCGCTGGGATCTGGCCCGGCTACAGCCCCTGTGGAAAACCTATGGATTAGAGCCTGATCGCAATCGTCTGCTGATTGAGACCCTGGCGCGGGATCCACGCGTGGGAAAGATCTTTGTCGAGCCACACCTACAGCAGTCTCTGACTCTGGCCGATGACAAGATCCGGTTTCAGGGATGTCGGGCGGCGCGCCATGACGACCACATTCACCTGCAGCTCTAGCCCCCTAGCGCAGCGTTACCGCCTGTATCCACCAGTCGGGGTGTTCGGCGCCGATCTCATAGGCGGCCATGTGGGCGGCCTTTAGCGTCGGGTAAAGCGCAAAGCAGGTGGCCCCGGACCCCGACATCCGCGACAGCATTTCATTCCCGGTGCACCGCAGATCAGCAAGAACCCGGTCGATTTCCGGCGCCACATAAGCCGCCGGTATCTCCAAATCATTGCGCTGATCCTTGAGCCAGACGGCACAGTCTCTCGCCGTCTCAAAACTTGGGATCTCGTCCGGCATGGCAGGGTTGTCACGCCATGCGAGGCCCGAAAACACCGCGCCAGTTGGCACATGGCACCCAGGATTGACCAAAAGCGCCGGCAAGTCCGGCAGGGAGACCGGGGTGATCTGCTCGCCAATGCCCTGCATCCGTGCGCCCCTGGCAACCATGCAGACCGGCAGGTCAGCCCCCAGGGACAGCGGCAGCTCTGGCGGCACTGTCAGCCCCTCTGCGGCCAGGGCGTTCAGTACGGCGGCCGCATCCGAAGATCCACCGCCAATCCCCGCCCCATGAGGCAGTTGTTTGTTCAAATGAATGGCACCAGCCCAGCCAAGCCCCTGCGCCGCCTTCCAGACCAGATTGCGCCCGTCCCGTGGGACACCCTCGGCAAAGGGGCCGCGCAGATCTATGGCCATATCCGGGCCAGCCTCCAGCCGCAGGCGGTCGCCCAGATCGGCAAAGGCCACCAGCGAATCCAGCAAGTGATAGCCATCCGACCGCTGGCCGGTGACATGCAGGGTCAGGTTGATCTTGGCCGGCGCAAAGACCTCAATCGCCATTGGCAACCTGCAGCGGGGCAGAGCCTTCCAGTTCCAGAACCGCCTCAAGGCCCAGCTCCAGTTTTTTGCGGATACGATCCGGGTCTGCCTCACCATCGCCGCGACCGGATTTGATGAAAGACAGGGCGCGTTTCCACTGGAACTCTGCCTCGCGCTGGCGCCCAACAGCCCAATAGACATCGCCCAGGTGGTCGCTGACCACCGGATCCACCGGCATCAGCTCTACCGCGCGTTCCATATGGGCCACGGCCTCCGTGTAGCGGCCAAGGCGGTAGAACACCCAGCCAAGACTGTCGACGATATAGCCGGAATTCGGCTGCGCCGCGACCGCGCGTTCAATCATCCCCAGGGCCTCATCCAGCTTTTCCGGGCTGTCTTCTTTTTCGATCATCGAATAGCCGAGATAGTTCAGCACCTGCGGACTGTCGGGCTGCAACGCCAGCGAGGCGCGGAAATCTGCCTCGGCCTTTGGCCAGTCTTTCAGCCGCTCATGAGAGATACCGCGGGCATAGTGCAGGAACCAGCGGCTGCCGGCCTCTTCGGGCATATTGGACAGCGCAGAATCATAGGCCGCAATGGCGCCGGCGTAGTCCTCTTGCTGGCGCAACAGATCGCCAAGACTGATCGAAATCTGCGGCAAGTCAGGGAAATCCCTGAACAATTGCTCCAGCACTTCGGCGGCGGCATCCGGTTTGGCGGCGCGGCGCAGTGCTTCGGCGCGGCCCATTTCGGCGGCGTAATATTCCGGGTGATCGCTGGGCACCTGTTTGTAGGTGGCAATCGACAGCTCATAGCGCCCCAGCTGGTCCAGCAGTTCTGCGCTGAGCAGCACCGCATCCACATGTTGCGGGCTCAAGGCCGAGGCAACACGGGCATACATCAGCACAAAGTCATTGGCGGCCTCGCCGTTCATCACTGCCGCCAGGGTAAAGAACACCTCGGCAATGCCGTCGCGGGCGGTGCTGGCAATGGAAAAGCCCAGGGCTTCCTTTGCCTGCAACCGGGCGCGGATTTCATCCAGGGCTGGATCACTGCCCGCGCCAAAGCTGTCATTCAACGTTGCAAGAGCCAGGTCAAATTCGCCCAGTTGCGACTGGATTTCGACCCGTGCCAACGCCGAGCGGCGCGACAACCGGGTCAGCCGCCCATCATCAGCTGCGAACAGCGCCTCGGCCCCGCCGTAATTGCCCGCCGACGCCAAGGCCAGCGCCTTGTGATAGTCTGCAAAGGGGCGCAGCGCCTCTTCCTCTGCGACGCGATCAAAAACCTCGATCGCCTTATCAACAGAGCCTATGCCCATCTGCGCCCAGGCCTCAATCAGCCCGTCGACAAGGGGGTGGATCTGGCGGATTTCCAGATTGCGATCCAGGATCGCCTGGTAGTCATCAGACAGGGCAAAGCCGCCGACCATGACGATATTTGCGGCCTGACTGCGCACCTCGTTCTGCCACAGACGCTCTGCCACCGGGAGAGCCTGTTTCATTTGCCCCAGTGCCAGATGGGCAAACACCACGTTTTCCATCAACAACGGATTGGAGGGATCACGCACCAGCGCCCGGGTGTAATACTCTGCCGCGGTGGAAAAATCGCTTTCAAAGGTGGCAGCCCGCCCGGCCAGATAGGCCCCGACCAGACCCTCTGCCGCTGCGCTTTGGGCTGTTACAAGAGATCCGGATGTCGAAAAGGCAACCAGGGCCAGCGCCGTCAGGCTACGAAAATGTGAAAGTGGCACCTGGAGTTCTCCTCTGCGTGTGCGGCTCGCTCAAACCGAATCGTAGTGCGGGACCAGCTGACACGCAATGGGGCGACCCGAAGGCCGCCCCAATTTTACGTGATTTCTATATGCAACCGGCTCTTAAGGCGTTCTATTGCCTATCTGAGTGCAGAGAATGCGCCCAAACGCTTACATATTTGGATAGTTTGGACCGTCGCCGCCCTGGGGTGTGGTCCAGGTGATGTTCTGGCTTGGGTCTTTGATATCGCAGGTCTTGCAGTGCACGCAGTTCTGGAAGTTGACCACAAACTCCGGCTTGCCGTCTTTTTCCACCACCTCGTAAACGCCGGCCGGGCAATAGCGCTGCGCCGGTTCGTCGAATTTGGGCAGGTTGGTCGAGATCGGCAGGTTGGGGTCCGCCAGCCGCAGATGGCAGGGCTGGCTTTCCTCGTGGTTGGTGGCGGCAAAGGACACATTGGTCAAGCGGTCAAAGGACAGCACCCCGTCAGGTTTGGGGTAGTCAATCGGCTGGTGCTTGGAGGCTTCCTCGGTCGCCTCGGCGTCGTTTTTTCCGTGCTTGATGGTGCCAAAGAAGGACAGACCCAGAATGTTGTTGGTCCACATGTCCAGACCGCCCAGCATCAGCGAGGCCATCAGCCCCCACTTGGACCACATCGGTTTGACGTTGCGCACCATCTTGAGGTCTTTGCCAATGGCGCCATCGCGTACAGCGGCCTCGTAATCGGGCAGCTCATCACCGGAGCGATCGGCCTTGATCGCCGCGTAGGCGGCCTCGGCGGCAGATTTCCCCGACAGCATGGCGTTATGGTTGCCTTTGATGCGCGGCACGTTGACCATACCGGCCGAGCAGCCCAGCAGCGCCACGCCGGGTGCTACCAGCTTGGGCATCGACTGATAGCCGCCCTCAGTAATGGCACGGGCGCCGTAGGCAACACGTTTGCCGCCCTTCAGCAGATCGGCAACCATGGGGTGGTGCTTGAAGCGCTGGAATTCCATGTAGGGGTACAGATGTGGGTTCTTGTAGTTCAGATGCACCACAAAGCCGACATAGACTTGGTTGTTCTCCAGGTGGTAAACAAAGGAGCCGCCCCCAGCATTCGAGTTCAGCGGCCAGCCCATGGTATGGGTGACGGTGCCTTCTTTGTGCTTGGCGGGATCAATCTCCCAGATCTCTTTCATGCCGACGCCGTATTTCTGCACGTCCTTGCCGGCCTGCAGGTCGTATTTGGCGATGACCTCTTTCGACAGCGAGCCGCGCACCCCTTCCGACAGGAAGACATATTTGCCGTGCAGCTCCATGCCTGGCTCGGTGTTGGGACCGTAAGAGCCGTCCTCTTCCAGACCAAAGACACCGGCAACCACGCCTTTGACTTCACCCTTGTCACCGTAGACCAGCTCAGAGCAGGACATGCCGGGGAAGATCTCAACACCCAGCTCTTCGGCCTGTTCGGCCATCCAGCGGCAGACATTACCCATCGAGACGATGTAATTGCCGTGGTTGTTCATCAGCGGCGGCATCGGGAAGTTGGGAACCCGAATTTCGCCCGCTTCCCCCAGCATGTAAAAGTTGTCTTCTTTTACCGGAGTATTCAGCGGCGCGCCTTTTTCCTTCCAGTCAGGAATCAGCGCGTCCAGTCCGCAAGGGTCCAGCACCGCTCCAGACAGGATATGCGCCCCCACCTCGGAGCCTTTTTCCAGAACCACGACCTCAAGGTCGGCATCCAGCTGTTTCAAACGGATCGCGGCAGACAGACCAGCGGGGCCTGCCCCAACGATCACTACGTCATATTCCATTGTTTCGCGTTCGATCTCGGCCATAGAGCTGCTCCTTGGCTATTGTATTCGCTACCGGTCCCATCGCTGGGGGCGAGCTGGGAGTAATTTTCTTTCGCGGTTGCTTAGCGTTTGGCAACATACTAGGTCAATCCAAACTCTGCGTTAGTTGCATCAGATCCATGCTTTGCCGCAGGGGCACAGGCATTTTCCGGCGCTCAGGCCCCTTTTTCCGGCGTCTTGCCGGTCTCGGGGCTGTCACCCATCAGATATCGCGGCCCCTTTCCCTTTTGGGCCGCTTGGTCCTGCGGGTTATAAAGCCTGCATTTGGGCAAAGACAAGCAGCCACAGCCAATGCAGCCATCCAGATTGTCGCGCATCTTTTGCAGGGTTTTGATTCGCGAATCCAGATGATCCCGGAAGCTGGTTGAAATCCGCGCCCAATCTTCGGGCGTCGGGGTGCGTCCGCCGGGCAGGGTTTTTAGAAAACCGCGAATCTCCGGCAGGGAAAACCCAAACTGCTGGGCAATCATGATGAAGCTGAGGCGGCGAATGTCGGCCCGGTGAAACCGCCGCTGACCGCCCGCGTTGCGCCAGGGCTCCAGCAACCCCTGCGCCTCGTAGTAGCGAATGGCCGAGACCGCCAGGCCAGTGCGTTCGGACAGGTAGCCAATTGCCACCCCTGCGGTTTTTGCCATCTCGTCGTTCTCCTGAAAAAAGCTCAAAAAATGCTTGAGCTAAAGTTAGGTTTAGAAATTATCGTAAGGCGACTCATAGGTAAACGCCACTCAAAAAAGGAGAAAGAAAATGAGCGCCATTCTGGAACACGCCAATATTACCGTCACCGACCCGCAGGGTACCGCTGCCTGGATGGCGGATGTCTTTGGCTGGCATACCCGCTGGTCCGGGGCCTCGATCCACAACGGCGTCAGCCTGCATGTGGGCGGAGCTGACAGCTATCTGGCGCTTTATCAGCCGCCCACCCCGCCACAGGCGCCGGGCAATAGCTACACCACCCGCGGTGGGCTCAATCATCTGGCCGTGGTTGTGAATGACATCAAGGCCACCGAAGCGGCGGTGGTGGCTGCCGGTTTCACCCCCACCAACCACGCGGATTACGAACCCGGTCTGCGCTTTTACTTTCGCGACAGTGACGGGATCGAATATGAAGTGGTGCAATACGAAGATTGATTACTGTGGCAGGCTGATATGCCCAATCTCCCGGATCATGGCATTTTTCCGCGCAAACCCATTATAAAATCTGCAAAATTCGCAGATTGAGCCGATTTGCCGGTGCAGAGATTGCTCCGCCCCCCTTGAAATTTGTGCCCAGATTGGGTCAGGTAAATGCCAACACAAAAGACAGGCCCCGCTGCAGTGCTGTGGCGGGGCTCTGCCTTTGGCAAACCGACATCATAATGACCCAAGAGCTACCCCGTTAGCCAAACGACCTGGACCCAAGATATGGAAAAGATCCCAATGACTTCTGCGGGTCACACCGCACTCGAAGCTGAGCTCAAGAACCTGAAATCGGTGGAGCGCCCAACGATTATTAAGGCCATCGCCGAAGCCCGCGAGCTGGGCGATCTGTCGGAAAATGCCGAATACCACTCGGCGCGCGAAAAACAGTCCTTTATCGAGGGCCGCATCAAAGAGCTGGAGGGGATTCTGAGCCTTGCAGATGTGATTGATCCGGCCAAACTCTCTGGCTCGATCAAGTTTGGCGCCAAGGTCACCCTGGTGGATGAAGACACCGACGAAGAAAAGACCTGGCAGATCGTTGGCGAGCATGAAGCCAATGTTGAGGCGGGCTTGCTGAATATCAAATCCCCCATTGCCCGCGCGCTTATCGGCAAAGAAGAAGGCGACAGCGTCGAGGTCCGCACCCCCGGCGGTGTGCGCAGCTACGAAATTCTGAGCATCCACTACGGCTAGGGCACAGCACTGGCGCAGGAGGGTCCGGTGTGGTTCTCCTTGCCTCTGGCCCTGAAACCGTTAGCCTTGTGTAAAGCCTATATAAACCCAGACCTCCCTTCGGATTGCGAGCCTGCCTATGACTGCCCAGGATGCCTCCAAACGCCTCTCTCCCCTTGCGGGACGCGGCCCCAATGCGGGCCAACCCGAGGCCGGAATGGGCAGCGCCGAGGTGGTGGCGATTTTGCTCTCGGCGCTCTGGCTTTTGGTGATTCTGGCTCTCTATCTGCTGGCCCCGGCGGATCAAGGTATCGCCCATTGGACCCCAACCGTCCTGACGGCCTTGGCCATTGTTATGCCGCTGGTGATGATCTGGGTTGGCACCTCGGCGCTGCGCGCCGCGCGGGTCATGCGCAGCGAAAACCAGCGCCTGCAGGCGGCCATCGACAGTCTGCGCCACAGCTACCTGACCCATGTGCAGCAAACCGAGGCGGCGGGCGAACCAACCGTCAGCCAGAAACTGGAAGAAATCGCCGAGGCCGCCCGCAAGACCGAAACCGCCCTGGCCACCTTTCAAAGCAGCCGCCATGGCCCTGCCCGACCTGCCATTCCGGCGGAGGCCAGCAAGCTGGCCACCGAGGATCAGGGCAGTCTGGCGCTCGGCACCTCTGCAGAAGACATGGCGCCGCCCCTGCCCGCAGAGCAGTTCATCCGGGCGCTGAACTTCCCCGAGACCGCAGAAGATGAAGATGGCTTTACCGCCCTGCGGGCGGCGCTGAAGGATCGTAAGGCAGCACAGGTGGTGCAGGCGGCACAGGATGTGCTGACCCTGCTCAGCCAGGACGGCATCTATATGGATGACCTGCGCCCCGATATGGCCCGCCCCGAGATCTGGCGGCAATTTGCTCAGGGCACCCGCGGCCGCGCCGTCGCCGCCTTGGGCGGGGTGCGGGATCGCACCTCGTTGGCGCTGACCTCGGCCCGGATGAAGCAGGATCCCATTTTTCGCGATACAGCACATCACTTCCTGCGCCGGTTTGACCGGATGTTTGCCGAGTTCGAAACCGAGGCCAGTGATGGGGAAATCACCGCCCTGGGCGACACACGTACTGCCCGCGCCTTTATGCTGCTGGGGCGGGTTGCCGGAACCTTTGACTAGCCGCCGCCTTTGACCAACCGGGAGCTCTGAGCAGGCCGACAGTGCCCTGTCTGGAGGCCCGGAATTTGACTGCTTTAAATTTGGCGGCCCTGACGGGCCGCTGCCTCCGGCGGAGGTATTTGGGGCAAGATGAAATCTAGGCCCTGCCCAAGCCGACACGCCAGCCGCTATACAACACCACACATCAGGGCGCCCAATGGGCTACCGCCCCGCCCACTGTCGGACCTCCCACAGAGGGCCAGATTTACAGGTAAAAGGCGCTATAGGGAATGTAGCGGACCAGGTCACCCGGTTGGATCTGCGCACCGCCATCTGCCAGTTCAACCAGGCCTTCGGCCCAGCTGAGGCCGGAAATGCGCCCGGAGCCTTCAGATTTGAACACCTCGACCTGACCCTGCCGGACCCGGGCGCGCAGATATTCGCGCCGGCCCGGTTTTTTGTGTTTGGCAAACGCGGCGGGCAGATCAAATCCCTGTGGCTGGTGCCAGTTGGCCCCGGCCATTTGCCCCATGGCGGGGCGGGCAAAAATCAGCGTGCAGACCAGGGCCGCCACCGGATTGCCGGGCAGCCCAAAGATCGGCACGCCCTGCCACATGGCCAGAGCCAAAGGGCGCCCGGGTTTCAGCGCGATGCGCCATTCCTGCAGGGCGCCGCTTTCGCGCAACAGCGCCGAGACGTGATCTTCGTCCCCCGCCGATGCGCCCCCGCTGGTGAGGATCACATCCACCTGCGCCGCAGCCGTATCCAGCCGGGCACGCAGAGCGTCGCGATCATCCACCACGCGCCCAAGATCCACCGGCACGAATCCCATCTGCCGCAACAGCGCCAGCAGCATTGGCCGGTTGGCATCATAGATCTGCCCCGCGGCGGCTACCTCGCCAACTTCGCAGAGCTCATCCCCGGTTGATAGAACCCCCACCCGCAGGGGCAGGTAGACCTGGACCTGGGAAATACCAGCAGCGGCGGCAAGCGCCAGATCAGCCGGGGTCAGCACCCGTCCGGCTGGCAAGATCACCGCCCCCGAGGTCACATCCTCGCCCGCCTTGCGGGTATTGGCGCCGCGTTTCAGCGGGCCATGGAAGGCGATCTCCGCTGCGCCCAGCGATACGTCCTCCTCCAAGATAACGGTATCGACACCATCGGGCAGCGCCGCCCCGGTGAGGATGCGGATGGCCTGACCTGCGGGCACCGCGCCCTCATAGGCCAGCCCGGCGGCGGCGCGCCCCGGCATCAGGGGCAGCACATGCGTACCCTCTGCAATTGGCCCGGCAAAACCATAGCCATCCACTGCCGTATTGGGCAGCGCCGGGTTTGAGCGGTTGGCAATAACATCAGCGGCCAGGATACGGCCTGTGGCTGTGGTCAGGGGCAGCTCTTCGCTGCTGACGACCCGCTGCAACCGCTTTCGCAGCAGCGCCAGGGCCTCGTCTACCGGGGTCCAATCGACGCCTGCGGGCAGGGAAAAACAATCGTTGCGCAGCGGAGGGGGGGTCAGGGTCATCGGCGTCCTGCCTTTACAAAAGAGGAGCTAAAGCGACAGCTCTGCGGCGATAAAATCCGCAATCGCTGTGGTGTCATCCAGATCAAAGACCGGCTGTCCGCAGGCCAGTGGCACATCGCTGGCCAGGGCGCGAACACTGGTATCCTGGGGCGCGATCAGGGGCTGACCGGCGGCGGCGCGGTGGGCCTCGATCTTGGGGTGGGGTTCGCGTTTATAGCCTTCGACCAGCACCAGATCCACCGGTGAAAGCCGTGCCAGTAGGGCGGCCAGCGATGGCTCTTCGGCGCCGCGCAGCTCTTGCATGATGGCAATGCGGTGGGTCGAGGCAAGGATCACCTCGGCGGCACCAGCCATACGGTGGCGGTGGCTGTCGGTGCCCGGCTGGTCCACATCGGTGCTGTGATGGGCATGTTTGATGGTCGAGACCGTCAGGCCGCGCTCAGTAAACTCGGTCACCAGCCGCTCCATAAGCCCGGTTTTGCCGCAGTTCTTCCAGCCAGTGATACCGTAGAGTTTCATCGCATCAGCTCCTCAGCCCGGGTGAGATCCGCAGGCGTGTTGACGTTGAAAAAGGGATCAAAGGGGGTGGCGTCAAACAGCGCCTCGCGGCCTCCGTGCTGGTCGGTCCAGAGCACCACCTTGCGCAGACCATCCTTGAGCGCCGCCCGCAGATCATCGCGCAGGGCTACGGGCCAGAGGCCAAATGTCGGGTGGCGATTGACCTTGCTGCGGCCCCCCGATTTCAGCGCGTCGCCGGTGCGGGGTGTTGTCGCTAGCACCAGCGGGTGCGCCTGTCCCTTTGATGCCGCCACCAATCGCGCCACCAGATCCGTCGGGAAAAACGGCGTATCGGCAGCAGCGGTGACAATGGCCTCAGCCCCCTGCCCGGCGGCCCAGTCGAGCCCGGCCAGCACCCCGGCCAGGGGACCGGCAAAGCCATCAATGCTGTCAGCCACCACCGGCAGGCCCAGATCAGCAAAGCGCGCCGCATCGCCGTTGGCGTTCAGCGCCAAGCCTGAGACCTGTGACTCCAGCCGGTCGCGGACCCGCGCCAGCAGGCTTTGACCACCGATCTGCAACAGGCCTTTGTCGCCGCCGCCCATCCGGGTGGCGAGACCACCGGCTAGGATTACTCCGAGGGGTTTGGTCATTTATTGATCTCCTATGACGTCGTACGGACGCGACAACAGAAAAGAGAGTGCAAAGCGCCCACCCCGTGAGGGGCGGGTTGGGCGCAGCCCGGCTGTGCCGGGCTAGAAAACTGGAGAGACATTTCCAACCGGTTCACTCCGCCCCCTTCCTGCGATGTTTCTTTGCCTCAACCGGCGCATCGCGCGGGTCCATGTCGCGCTCTAATCGCGCGTCGCCGGACAGGCAGACAAACCGCTGGCCTTTCATCCGGCCAATCAGGGTCAGGCCGACCTGCTGGGCGATCTCGACGCCCCAGGCGGTAAAGCCCGAGCGCGAGGCCAGCACCGGAATGCCCATCATCGCAGTTTTGATCACCATCTCGGAGGTCATCCGGCCCGTGGTATAAAGGATCTTATCCGATGCATCGACGCCTTCCGACAGCATCCAGCCGGCGATCTTGTCCACCGCATTATGGCGCCCCACATCCTCCATATAGACCAGCGGACGGTCCTGGTGACACAGCACCGTGCCATGGATTGCCCCGGCCTCAAGATAGAGCGAGGGGGTGCGGTTGATCTTATGCGCCAGCGCATAGAGCCAAGAGGTTTTCACCGGCGTGGCAGGCAGCTGCACGTCCTCCAGCCCCTCCATCATATCGCCAAAAACTGTACCCACCGCGCAACCAGAGGTGCGGGTCTTTTTCTGCAGTTTTTCCTCATAGTTGGTCTCGCGGGCGGTGCGCACCACCACCACCTCCAGCTCTTCATCATAGTCGACGCGCAGGATATCCTCGCCCGGGGACAGCATGCCCTGATTGCGCAGGAACCCCAGCGCCAGATATTCTGGGTAGTCACCAATGGTCATGGCGGTGACAATTTCCTGCCGATTCAAATAGATGGTTAGCGGGCGCTCCTCGACCACCGACAGGGACACCGCAGCGCCGTGTTCGTCATGGCCGGTCACGCCACGGGTGAGGCCTGGGCGCCCCGGATCGGGCGCAATCAGGTACTCGGATAAGATCTCCGTGAGGTCAGATGATTTTACCAATTGCAGAGCCCTTTGAAGCTGCCTACCAAGTTGTCAGTGAACTTAGGACGGGCGCATGGCAATCACCACCACGAAATCCCTGTTTTGGAAAGGACTGCGCGACAGCCTGCCCTTTCTGCTTGTGGCCAGTCCTTTTGGCCTATTGTTTGGAGTTCTGGCTGCCGAAGCGGGACTAAATGTCCTTGAGGCCCTGGCCTTTTCGCTCGCGGTTTTTGCGGGTGCCGCCCAGTTCACCGCCCTACAACTGCTGCAAGAGAACACGCCGCTGCTGATCGTTCTGGTCTCGGCTCTGGCGGTGAATCTGCGGATGGGGATGTATTCCGCCTCGCTGACCCCCTACCTTGGCGATGCGCCGATGTGGCAGCGCGCCTGTGCCGCCTATATGACCGTGGATCAATCCTACGCCCTGTCGATCGTCAAATTTGAGACCGAACCAGAGATGACCACGCCGCAGCGGATGGCCTATTTCTTTGGTACCACCTCGGTGATTGCCCCCAGCTGGATGATCGCCACAGTTGTCGGTGCTTTGGTGGGGGCGCAGATCCCGGCAAGCTGGGGGTTGGATTTTGTGCTGCCCCTGGCCTTTCTGGCAATGATCGGCCCAATGCTGCGCACCCCTGCGCATATGGTTGCCTGCTTTGTCGCCATTGTCGCTGCGCTGCCTGCAACCTTGATGCCCCATAACCTTGGGCTGATTGTTGCCGGGCTGGCAGGTATGATGGCCGGCGCACAGACCGAGCTGTGGCTTGAACGCAAAGCCGCCCGCCGCACCCCCAGCAGCAGTGCCAGCCAGGAGACCTCATCATGAATGGATTTGACAGCCTCAGCCTGTGGATTGTGATTACCGGCATGGCGGTCGGCAGCTTTGCCCTGCGGTTTGCCTTTATCGGATTTATGGGCGGACGCCCAATGCCCGCCTGGCTGATGCGACACCTGCGCTATACGGCGGTGGCCATTCTGCCGGCATTGGTCACGCCCCTGGTTGTCTGGCCCTCCCCGACAGGCGGAGAGACCAGCCTGCCGCATCTGGCTGTCGCCGCCCTAACCTTCGCGGTGGGCTATTTCACCCGCAATGTGCTCTGGGCACTGCTCAGCGGTGTCAGTGGGTTTTTGCTGCTGTTTTTGCTTGGGTAGGATTGCAAGACCCCGGTCGATCAAAAGGGAAAGTCATGGATCATAAGCTTGACGATTTGATCGCCCTGGCTTCTGAATCTCCTGGTCAAAGGATCACGGAAAACCATGTTCGCTCCCTGACTGAAGATCTTTCAAAAGAGGTGTTTTACAACTCTCTCAGCTTGGAAGTCGCCCGGAGATACCAACGCGGTATACTCTGCTACACCCGCTGCGGTTCCATCATGAACGATCTTTGGTCTGTTCTGGTGGGACACCTCAACGGCGGGATGGTGCCCTCTCCGTTCTATGAGATTTATGAAGCTTTTGACGCTGGTGAATATCATCGCAAGAAAGACAAAACGGACTCTCCGGAGACAGAATTCACCAGACCTATGATTGAGGCGATCTTGGCGAACGTAGAATGACCCTCGCCTCAACTGCTCAAAAAAAACGGCTGAGCCGGTTACCCGTGCTCAGCCGCCTAATTTCCGCTGTACACAAAGCTATTCGCTCTGCGTGGTCTCGTAGTTCAGGACCACATTGCCCTCTGCCAGGGCCTTTTGCAGATCCGCGTCGTCATCCTCATAGTATTTGCTGGTGACAACACCGGGAAGCGCGCCGAACTGCTCGGACAGCTTCACCGGGTAGAATGTGGTTTTCAAACCTTGCAGCCCAGGGATCTGGCGCAGGATGGAGGAGGTGGAATTGGCGCAATAGGCCCCGGGCACCCGACCATTTGAGATCGCCAGCTCATAGGCCAGCTGCGCCTGCGCAGGCGTGACCTCAAGACGCTGCACCACCACATGGTGGGTGCTGCGGGCATGGGCACCGCGATAGGCCAGCACAACAGGCGGAGTGATGCCAAACAGCACGTCATTCCGTTCCGGCACCACATCGGCATAAAAGGATCCGGCAGGGTCAAAAATCACCCGCTCAGAGGCATTGATCATCAGGGAGGTATGACCACCGGAGCCGGTCCGATTGTTGACCATGGTGAACAAGGTCAGCGCAGGTGGCCCGCTGTGGGTATAGGAGGCTGCTGCAAGTGTCGCAGCATCCGCATTGGGCTTTTTCTGGGCCTCACAGCCCGCCAGCACAATGCTGCCCGCCAAAAGAGCCATCGCCAGGCCAATACGACCAGGCGCCCGGCGCGCAACCGCTTTACCAGATGTCATGTGCAAGGATCAGGTTGCAAATACGGCGAGAAACAACGCCAGAAACACCAGGAAGATGGTGAAACGCGTGGTGAAGGTGATGAAGCCTGCATAGGTTTCTTCTTGAACTTTAGAGTCCATGGTACCGTGTTTGTGTTCAGCCATGATGGATCTTTCTATTCGCGTATGTTTTTTTGCTGGATACTGGATTTCAAATTGCCTGTCACCACGTCATTGCCGCACAGGGGGGCAAAAACCCCAACCTGCGACCAATCCGTCGCGTCCTTGCCCCAATCCGCAGCTGTTCTGCCCGCCGCGGCCCCCGGACAAGGCGCACCGCCGAATCGCCGCCCCTAGGTTTCCAGGTCGCTGGCCAGACGAAATCCGATGCGATTGGCCGGGACTTCCTCGCGGGGTTTGGGCAGGGCGCGCAGCATCACGTTCATCTGGCTCACATGCTGCACCAGTTGGGTTTTGGCGCCTGCGCCATCGGTGCCATAGAATGTCACGATGTCAGGGTCATAATACCCCATGCCCTCGATCCGCAGCACCCCGGCGTCACCGCCGACAAAGCCCATGGCCACCTCATGCTCGCTGTCCAACTGCTTCTCGAAGTTCTGGATATATAGGATCAGCCGCTCATAGGCCCAGCGCGCCTGGCTCTTGGCACCATCGGTTTTTTGCAGCTGTTCTGGCACTTCGGTGAGACCATTTTTGGCCTCCGGGTCCGCATGCACCTCATGGACGCAGGGCAATGCCGCGGCCTCGACGGCCTCGGCGCTGGTTGAAATCTTGTTGTCCATGGCCTTCACTCCCCTGCCACTCTTCTGCCGGGGAACACCCGGCGCCTAATCTATGCTCTGGTACATCCAGGCGTCGTTATCGCCTTTGACGCGGCTGACGCGACCTGTGCGGTACAGATGATTGACATGGGCCACCGCCTCTACCAGTGCAAGCCCATATTCACCCTCGCCAATCTTACGCTTGAACAGCGGCGCAAAACAATCGGCTGCGGTCTTTGGCGTTTCCAGATGGTTCATTAGCCGGTCAAGCGCGCCGTGGTGATTGTCGATCAGCTGCCGCATGCGCAGCGGCAACCGGGTAAAGGGCAGCTTATGCCCCCCCAGCGCCAGATGATCCGGGCGCGACAGCGGTGCCAGCCGCTCGCAGGCCTCCAGCCATTCGCCCAGGGGATCGGCCATGGGTTCGGTGGCATAGACCCCGATATTGGGGCTGATCGAGGCCAGGATCTGGTCGCCAGTGATCACAAGATTGTCATCGCGACTCCAGAAGGTGGCGTGTTCGGGCGCGTGGCCATTGCCCATATGCACATCCCAGTCACGCCCGCCCATGCGAAAGACATCGCCCTGCTGCACCCGGGTAAAGCCCAGCGGCATCGGGTAGACCATATCGGAGAAATTGAAAGGCCGGTCGGCAATGCGTTTGTCATAGATCTCCCCGTCCATCCCGGCAGAGCGGTAATAGGCCAGGGTTTCGGCAGGCCAGGTTTCCTGCACATCCAGCGTCAGCATGCGGGCAAACAGCCAAGCGGTGCGGCTGGTGACCAGCTCAGCGCCATATTCAGACTGAAACCAGCCCGCCAGACCGATGTGATCGGGGTGGTGATGGGTGCCGACAATCCGGCTGACCGGCTTCCCCTTCAAGGGGCCTGCCATCAGGCTTTGCCAGATCTCGCGGCTTTTGCGGGTGTTAAAGCCGGTGTCCACCACCGTCCAGCTGTCGCCCTCGTCCAGGGCATAGATGTTGACGTGATCCAGCTTCATCGGCAGCGGCTGGCGCATCCACAGAACCCCTTCGGCGACCTCAATCGCCTCGCCCAGCGCGGGCGGTTCGGTCCAGGGGGTGCGGGGGCCTACTTCGGGGACACTTGCCATGATCAGCCTGCCAATTCTTCAAGAGTGAGCGCCATGGTGCCGGCGGCACCTTCCTGCACATGGGTCAGCAGACCCGAATGTTCCGGCAGCATGCGTTTGATGTAGAACCGCGCCAGTTTTTCGCGCGGGCCACCCTTGTCGGCAATGGCCGCAGACAGGTGGTAATGCCCCCCCAGAACCCGGGCAAAGGCGCGCAGATAGGGCACCGCCCCGGCAAAGCGATCCTGCAGGTCGTCCTGCTCTACCAGCCATTCAGTGGTTTCACGCAGGGATTCGCAGGCCTGCCAGACTGCCTCTCCCATATTGGGATGGGTGGCCCGGGCACCCTCGGCCTGGGCTTCGATCTCGTCAATGATGCGATGGGCCATATCGCCGCCATCCATCATCTTGCGCGCCACCAGATCCATCGCCTGGATGCCATTGGTGCCCTCATAGATCGAGGTTACCCGCACATCGCGCAGGAACTGAGCCGCGCCGCTTTCCTCGATAAAGCCCATGCCCCCATGCACCTGAATGCCCAGATCGGCCACCCGAATGCCGGTCTCGGTGCCAAAGGCCTTGGCGATTGGGGTCAGAAAGGCAGCCCGCGCCTTCCAATCCGCAGCCCCGGTTGCGGTCTGCATATCGGTGGCATGGGCACAGGCCAGCAGGATGGCCCGCGCAGCGTAGGTATCGGCTTTCATCTCCATCAGCATCCGGCGCACATCGGCGTGATCCGCGATAAAGCCCGAGGGCGTCTTCCCCTGTTTGCGCTCCAACGCATAGGACAGCGCCTGCTGATAGGCAGCTTCGCTAACGCCAACGCCCTGGCCGCCGACGCCCAGGCGGGCATTGTTCATCATGGTGAACATTGCCGCCATACCCCCATGTTCGGGGCCAACCAACCAGCCCTTGGCGCCATCAAACTGCATCACGCAGGTCGGGCTGCCATGCAGGCCCATCTTATGCTCCAGGCTAACCACACCCAATGTGTTGGCGGCGCCCAGGGTGCCATCCTCGTTGGGCAGGAACTTGGGCACCAGAAACAGCGAGATCCCCTTGGTGCCGGGCACCCCGTCGGGCAATCGCGCCAGCACCAGATGGCAGACATTCTCGGCAAAATCATTGTCGCCCCAGGAGATATAGATCTTCTGGCCGGTCACCGCATAGGATCCATCGCCATTGGCTTCGGCCTTGGAGCTGAGCGCCCCCACGTCAGAGCCCGCCTGCGGTTCCGTCAGGTTCATGGTGCCGGTCCATTCCCCCGAGATCAGTTTTGGCAGGTACATCTGTTTCAGGGCGTCACTGGCGTGATGCTCCAGCGCCTCGATCTGGCCCTGGCTCATCAGGGGTGCCAGTTGCAAAGACAGGCAGGCCCCCGACATCATCTCATTCACTGCCGCCGTCAGGGTCATCGGCAGGCCCATGCCGCCCTGCTCAGGCGCGGCGCTCATGCCAATCCAGCCGCCCTCGGCAATGGCCGTGAACCCCTTGCCAAAGCCGGGCGAGGTCCGCACCACGCCGTTCTCCAGCGCCGCAGGTTGCACATCGCCCGCCCGTTGCAGCGGCGCCATGACCTCATCACACAGTTTACCCGCTTCGGTCAGGATCGCAGTCACCAGTTCACGGCTTGCCTCGCTGAACCGGTCTGTCTGGGCGATCTGCTCAAAGCCAATCACGGTATTCAGGAGAAACTCATACTCGGAAACGGGGGCACGGAAGGTCATAGGCATCCTCTTGTCGGCCTTGGGGATAATCGCGGGCGCAGGCTTGGCATTGCCCAAACCGCCCGGTATGTCTGTTGCGCTGTCTATCAGTTTAGCTGATCGATTACCTAACCTTCGCCCCCTTGCAATCAACCAAAACGCCGCGTCACCCAAAATGCCTCAAGAAACCGACCAAAAAGCAACGCAAATGCTGGATGCCTCCGCCAGCGGGATCAGTCGCGCAGCGCAGCTGCTGCGGCAGGGTGATCTGGTCTCTTTCCCAACCGAGACGGTCTATGGCCTGGGCGCCGATGCCCGGCGCGGCGATGCGGTGGCGGCGATCTATGCCGCCAAGGGGCGTCCCAGCTTCAACCCGCTGATCGCCCATGTGGCCTCGGTTGAGGCTGCAAAACGCCACGTTATATGGAATCCTTGGGCCGAGACCCTGGCCCGCGCCTTCTGGCCCGGACCGCTGACGCTGGTGCTGCCGCTGGCACCCGGACATGGCATCTCCGAGCTGGTCACGGCCGGGCTCGACACCCTGGCGGTGCGGGTGCCAGCCCATCCCACGGCGCAAAAGCTGCTGGCCGCGCTCGACGGTCCCGTAGCGGCTCCCTCGGCCAACCCTTCGGGGCGGATCAGCCCCACAACGGCGCAGCATGTCATGGCGGGCCTTGCCGGTCGTATCGCCGCTGTGGTTGCAGATGGGGCCTGCGGTGTTGGTGTCGAATCCACCATTGTTGGCCTTGCAGGGGAGGCCCCCGTGCTGCTGCGCCCCGGCGGTCTGGCAGCCGAGGAAATCGAAGCAGTACTGGGCCAGCCCCTGGCCACACGCGACCTCCACGACCCCCTGACAGCGCCCGGCCAGCTCCTGTCCCACTACGCGCCACAAGAGCGGGTGCGGCTCAATGCGACCTCTGCGCGCGCGGGCGAATGCTACCTGGGATTTGGCCACTACAGCGGCGCCCGCGCCTGCGATCTCTCCCTGTCCAGCTGCGGCGATCTGGTTGAGGCCGCCGCCAATCTCTTTGGCCATCTGCATCATCTGGATGCGCAGGGGCAGCCCATTGCCGTGGCCCCCATCCCCGAGACCGGCCTTGGCGCTGCCATCAATGACCGGTTGCGCCGCGCAGCAGCGCCGCGCGATGAACCCTCGCCAGCTTCAGGTAACTAGACGCACCCCTAGAACCGTCGCAGTTCAGGCGCTCCCGGCACTGGCCGAAAGCGACAGCGGATCAATCCCCAGGGAGCCAAGCGCCGCCTCCCATTTATCCACATCCGCGGTCTCAAAAATCAGCGCATCCGTGCTCTCGGTGGTGAGCCAGCCATTGGCAATGATCTCTGCCTCCAGCTGCCCCGGCCCCCAGCCGGCATAGCCCAGCATGATCAACAGCTTCTCAGGCCCATTACCCTGGGCAATATCCTCAAGAACATCCAGGGTTGCAGTCATGCCATAGCCCGGCGGCACCGTCAGGGAATTGATACTGGATTCATACTCCGGTGAATGCAGCACAAACCCGCGCTGCACCTCCACCGGCCCGCCAAAGCGGATGGCCTCTTCGCCCTTGCCTGCCGCAATCACCGGGATCTCCAGCTGCTCAAGCAGATTTCCCAGCTGCACCTCCGGCGCAACCTTGTTGATGATCAGCCCCATGGCCCCGTCTTCGCTGTGCGAACACAGAAAAATAACCGAATGCTCAAACCGAGGATCGCCAATGCCCGGCATCGCGATCAATAACTTCCCGGTGAGATCCATATCCTGCCCTTTCCCTTGGCTGTTACAGCGTCTTCTGCAGCATGCCGCCCAGCTTCCGAAGGTGCAAGAGCCTCCGGGCGATCCGGTCACAACAGCGCAGTCAAGCATTTGACCAGATCGTGACTTGGCAATTGCCCCGCAAGAGGCCATTTATATTTCCATGCATGAATATCTTCCTCCCCTCGGCCCACAAACCGATCCCAGATCCGCCGCCGCAAAACCGGCGGTCAGCCTGCGCAGCCTGATGGCTGCTGCGGTTGCAGTGTTTGCTTCGGCGCTCACCCCGTTTGCGGCCAAGGCACAAAGCGCCCTGCCCACCAGCATGGATGAGCTGGTGCAAGTGGAAATCCTCGACGGCGGTGTCTCACCAGATGGGACATATATCGGCGCCCTGCGCCTGACCCTTCGCGACGGCTGGAAGACCTATTGGCGCGCCCCCGGCGAGGCAGGTATTCCCCCCAGTTTTACCTGGCGCGGCTCCCGCAATGTCGGCGAAATGTCGATGACCTGGCCCACACCCGAGGTGTTCTTGACTTCTGGTTATCAGACCATCGGCTATCACCATCAGCTGGTGCTGCCGATAGAGATCACCCCCGAAAGGCCCGACCGCCCGGTGCGGCTCAAAGGGCGGATGGAGCTGGGCATCTGCAAAGATATCTGTGTGCCATCGGAACTGTCTTTCGACCATCAGCTAGATTCAGCAGCGCCGCGCAACCCGGCCATCGTCGCCGCCATTGCCGCCCGCCCCTTCTCGGCCCGCGAAGCCAGGGTCTCCGCCAGCACCTGCCGCTTGACGCCAACAAAATACGGTATCGAAGTCGAGGCCCGGATCACCATGCCCAGCGCTGGTGGCACCGAGGTCGCGGTGATCGAAGCTGGCTCGCCGCATCTGTTTGCTGGCGCCACCACCACCCGGCGCAGCGGCGGTACTCTGGTGGCCACATCCGAGCTGCTTCCCACCCGCGCGGGCAGCCTGGCTGCGGTGGATCGCTCACAATTGCGGATCACGGTGCTGGGGCAAAAACATGCGGTGGATATCTCTGGCTGCACAGCTGGATAACCGCCGGGTAGCGTCCGGGTAACTGCGAAATGGTGCCAGAATGTCGATGATCCAGCCCCAGCGCCCCGTTCTCGGGGCAATTGCCGTGGTCTACCACCTGGGACAGGTCATCCTGATCCAGCGCAAGACCGAGCCCAATGCCGGCTGGTGGGGCTTTCCCGGTGGTCATGTGGAGCTGGGCGAAACCGCCATGCAGGCAGCCATCCGCGAGCTGTTTGAGGAAACCGGCGTCGTGGCCCGTCCCCTGGAATATTTGACCAATATCGACGTCTTGCTGCGTGATTCTGTGGGTGCGGTGCAAAAGCAATATCTGCTAACGGCAGTGCTCTGCGCTTATGAAAGCGGCACCCCTGTGCCTGATGATGATGCGCTGCAGGCCAGTTGGATCCCCGTCGATGAGATCGAAGAGCGGGGATTGGAGCTGATTGATCAGGTCGCAGACGTGGCCCGCCTGGCCCGCCAAAGACAGGCATAGCAAAAACCAGCCTAACAAAAACGGATCTAGGCTGCCCGGTCCAAGCTGCCCGGTTTAGTCTGCCCGGTCCAAGCTGCCCGGTTTAGTCTGTCCGGTTTAGGCTGTCCGGTGCCGCCGCAGGCCAAAGACCAGCGCCGAGATCAGATAGGCCAGCAGGGACAGCGCAGCGATCCCGCCCAGCGCCAGAAACAGCCCGGCACGCAGTGGCTCAAACCCGGCCAGACCGGGCAGTACCGTGCGCAAGGCCGGGTGCAGCGCTCCGGTTGCCATCGCCCAGCCCAGGCTTACTCCCAGCCAGCCCAGCTGCGCCACTCCGGTGCCCAGAACCAGCCAGCGCAGCGGGTTTGTCCCGCCACGCAGGGCCCGGCGCAGGGCTGTCACAGGCCGCGCCATATCCCGTTGGATCGCCACCAGGGCCGGCACCACCAAAAGCACCAGAAACATGCCAAAGCCCAGGCCATAGACCAGGGTGATCACCGTTGGCTTGAGGAACTGCGCCTGCTGCGAGCTTTCATACATCAAAGGCGCCAGCCCCAGTACCGTGGTCAGGGTTGTCAGCATCACCGGCCGCAGCCGGTCCGCCGCCCCGTCAATGATCGAAGGCACCAACCCGCGGGTTTCGGCATATTCGTCGATGGTGGTCACCAGCACGATGGAATCATTGATGATAATCCCTGTCATCCCCAACAGGCCAACCACGGTGAACATGCTCAGCGGTATGCCCCACAGATAGTGGCCCCAGATGGTGCCCACCAATCCAAAGGGAATGATCGCCATCACCACCAGGGGCCGGGTCCAGCTGGCAAAGATCCAGGCCAGCACCAGATAAATCCCGGCAAGACAAAGGATCAGCCCGGTGCGGGCATCGTTGAGAAAGTTGTCTTCCTGTTCACTCAATCCGCTGAGCCGCCACTCCACCTGACGGCGGCTGGCGATATCGGGCAGGATTTCCTCCTCCAGCGCCTTGCCGATATCGGCGGCACGGGTTGGGTCATCCTCTGAGATATCGCCGGTGACGCTGATCAGGCGAATGCCGTTTTCGCGCCGCACAGTGGAAAACCCCGTGCGCTGGCTCACCGATACAATATCCGAGAGCGGCACATAGATGCCGCCGGGGCTGCGCATCAGGGTGCGCTCCAGGAAATCCGCCGACAGCTCATCGCGGGGCAGTTCAACCCGGATCTCGGCGCTGCGTGGCCCATCCGGGTAGGTGGCCGCTTCGATCCCGTTCAGCCGCGCCCGCAAGGCCCGCCCCAGGGTGTCGATGGTAAAGTTCAGCGCCTGCCCCTGGGGCGTCAGCTCCAGCACCACTTCCTCTTTGTCATAGGCAAGATTGTCTTCCACCGCCGAAACCTCAGGGTAGCGTAGCAGCGCGGTTTTTAGATCTTCAGAGGCCGCCTTGAGCACCTGAACATCAGCGCCATAAAACTGCACATCCAGCGCATCACCACCGGGACCAGAGCGCCAGCTGCGAAAGCTGACGGCCTCGACCAGCGGGTGGTTTTGCACCTCTTCCTGCAGTTCGGCCACAAAGGCAAAGCTGGAATAGTCTGGCCGCAGATCCGCGTCGATCAGCTCGATCGAGATGCCGCCCAACAGGTCCGTGTCCTTGGCATCCACCCCGGACATGCCGCGCCCGGCATTGCCGCCCACCTCGGCGATGACAAAATCCACCGGATTGATGTCCTCATAGCGCTCCGCAAAAGAGGCCCCCGTAGCGGCGGTGGCCCGTTGCATCTCCGCCATCATCGCCAGGGTGTCGGCGCGGGTGGCGCCTTCGGCCATGGCAAAATTGCCGGTGACAGAGCCGCGCTCCGGCGCATTGAAGAACCGCCAATTGACATCGCCGCCAATAAACAGCGCCATCTGGCTGGCCAGAATGGTCAGCGCCCCCGCCAGGACCACGTAACGCGCCTGCACCACCAGGGCCATTATGGGGCGAAACAGGGTGTCACGCATCCAGCGAAAGCCGCGATTGACCATGCGATTGGGCCAGTCATACCAATGGTCTTTTTGTGCGTGGGTCAGCGCATGGGCCATATGGTGCGGCAGGATCAAAAAGCACTCCAGCAACGAGGCCGCCAGCACTGCAATTACCGTAAAGGGAATATCACGGATCAGATCACCAAAGCGCCCGCCAATGGCGGTCAGCCCAAAGAAGGCGATGATGGTGGTCAGGGTGGCGGCAAAGACCGGCATCGCCATGCGGCGCGCGGCGTTCTCGGCGGCCTGCATCGGGGTTTCATTCAGGCGGCGCACCCGGAAATCGGCGTGCTCCCCCACCACGATGGCATCATCCACCACGATCCCCAGGGTAATGATCAGGCCAAACAGGCTGATCATATTGATGGTGATCCCGGCGGCATACATCAGCGCCACGGCGGCAAACATTGCCGCCGGAATACCCGCCGCCACCCAAAAGGCAATGCGGGTATTGAGGAACAGGAACAACAGCGCCATGACCAGCCCCAGGCCCATCAGCCCATTGTCGATCAGGATATCCAGCCGGTCAGAGATGGCAGCGGCACGGGTGCGGATCAGCTCGGCACTGACGCCCTGCGGCAGGGTGGTTTGCAGCGCATCAACCACCTTTTGCACCTCAGCCTGAATGGCAATGGCATTGCCCATATCCGAGCGATCCACCCGGATCGACATGGCCGGGTTGTCGCCGACAAAATAGGAACGGTTGCGGTCCACCCCTTCGCGGCTGACCTGCGCCAGATCGCCAATGGTCAAAACCGAACCATCTGGCTCTGTCCGCAACACGATCCCTTCGATCTCTTCCGGGCTGCGCTTTTCCCGCCCGGTGCGCACCCGGGTATTGGCCCCGGTCACATCCCCCGCAGGATCGGCATCGACCTCGGCGGCGATAGCACTGGCGATATCGCTCATCGCGATATCATGGGTGATCAAACTGTAGGAGGGCACCTCGACCAGGGTCTGTGGTGCAGCAAGGCCGCGAATGGTGGTGCGGGTGACCCCGACTGCAAACAGGCGTATAATCAATTCATCGGCGAACAGCCCCAGCTGATCCGGCGCCAGCGGCCCCGAGATCACCACATCCGTCACCCGGTCACGCCAGGCGCCGCGCCGCACCGTCGGGTCATCTGCCTCTTCCGGCAGGGTGGTAATGGCATCCACCGCCGATTGCACATCATCCGCCGCCAGCGCCATGTCCCAGCCGGGCTCAAAATCCAGCACGATCGAGGCGACGCCTTCGCGCGAGGAGGCGGCGCTTTCCTCCACCCCGTCCACCGCCAGCAACACCGGCTCCAGCACCTGCACGATGGCCCCGTCCACATCTTCCGGCCCGGCGCCCTCCCAGGTGACGCCGACCGTGACGCTTTCGATAATCACATCCGGAAAGAACTGCGCCCGCATCTTTGGAATTGCCGCAGTGCCAAGCAGCAAGAGCACCAGCAACAACAGGTTTGCCGCCGTGCGGTGGCGGGTGAAGTAGCTCAGCAAACCGCCGGCAGGACGCGACAAATCACGCATGGATTATCCCCCCATCCGGGCTTCGATCCGGTTGACCAGCCCGGCTGGCACCTGCGCCTTGGCCAGGGCCGCCAGCATCCGCTCCTTGGCCGCATCCGGCAAGCCTGCGCTGCCTTCGACGGCGGCGACCAGTTTGGCGCGGCGCTCTTCTGACAATTCAATCAGCTCGGCCGCCGTGGCCGACCGCTCAGTCGCGGGGGTTGGCTGTGTCGTCCCTGCGTCCTGATGCAGGGGGCGCACCCGGATCCCGGCGCCCAAAAGCGGCGTACGGCCAGTCACCACTTGTCGGCCCTCCAGCCCCGCGCCGCGGATCAGCACATCATCGCCCTGTCGGCGCAGCAGCTCAACCGGCAGCGACTGCAACCGCTCTTCAGGCCCCAGCACCAGCACCGTGCCATCGGATCCCAGCGCCGAAGCCGGCACCCGCGCCACAGCCAAGAGCGGCGGCTCGCTGACCTTCACGGTGACAAAATCGCCCGGTTTGAACCCTGGCGTCAGATCCAGACTGGCATAGAGCAATCGCCCGGTTTGTCCGTCTCCCACCGCGCCGCTGGCGCGCGACAGCCGCCCCGTTGCCTCAAGCCCGGCGCCCGCCGCATCCAGAGTCACCCGTACCGGGGCTGGGCTGAGCCGATTATCAGCGCCCAGCAACCGGGCATATTGCAGGGTAGACACCCGGAATGCGGCCTCCAGTTGATCGCCATCGACCAGCTCTGCCAGTTTTTCATTGGCCGAAACCAGACGTCCTTCGACCAGGGTAACCGCCTGCAGGGTGCCATCAAATCCGGCACGCAGGGTGGTATCGGCGAGGTCGCGCTGCGCCCTGTCCAGGGCAATCTGACTGCGGGCCACCCGGGTGGCCGCCTGATCAACACGGGCCTCGGCCTGGCTGACCGCCTGGCGCCGCGAAATCACCGCCTGGCGCGCCTGCACGGCAGTGAGCTCAGCCGCCTCAACCGCTGCGGTGGTGCCAACACCACGCTCTTGCAGCTCCAACTGGCGTTGATGCGCACGGGCCCGCAACTGCGCCTGATCCTGTGTTGCCTTCAGTTCATCCTTGGCAAGGATCAGGTCGCGGGTGGCGTCGCGCTCTTCGGCGCGGGCGTCCTGCATATCGGCCTCGGCCTCTTGCAGCGCCGCCTGCATATCAGAGGGGTCGATCTGGATCAGGATCTCCCCCGCCTGGACCACGCCGCCCTCTTCAAAACGGTCGGACAAATGGATAATCCGCCCACCCTGAGCGCTGCGCAGCTCCAGCGTCCGGCGGCTTTCAACCCGGCCAAAGGCGATGAGTTCAGGCGTCACCTCTTGCAGATCGGCAGTGACGAGGTTCACCGCAAAAACCCGTTCGCGCGCTGGTGTCTTGCGCGGTTCGGCGTTGAGCCGTGTCTGCACCGCCCCCACCACCATCTGCCCCGCATAGAGCATCAGCGCAGCTGCCACTGCCGCCAGAAACAAACCCGTCAAACTATGCCGCAAAAAGCGCATGCCTTATTCCCTTTGGTGGCTGGGGATCGCCCCTGCTACCCTATCAAATATGTTTCTTTGCCAGACAAGGCGCCGCTCTGAGGGCCCCCTGCTGAGCCTCCCTGTGCCGCGCCTTATTGGCACATATCACTGTACATAGTGTGCGTCTTATTCGAATACACGCACCGTGGCGTTACTTCCGTCGCTGGGTTTCGGTCAAACGCGGCATTATTTCCACAAAATTGCAGGGGCGGTGCCGGTAATCCAGCTGCATCGCCAGGATTTCGTCCCAGCCATCCTTGCAGGCGCCGGGGCTGCCGGGCAGCGCAAACATGTAGGTGCCGCCTGCAACGCCCCCTGTGGCGCGCGATTGCACCGCCGAGGTGCCGATCTTTTTCATCGACACGATGGTAAAGACGGTGCCAAAGGCCTCGATCTCTTTTTCATAGACATCCCGGTGCGCCTCAACCGTGACATCGCGCCCTGTCAGCCCGGTGCCCCCGGTGGAAATCACCACATCCACCGCCGGGTCTGCCACCCAGGCGCGCAGCTGATCGGCGATCTCGCCCCGTTCATCCGGCATGATCTGGCGATCCGCCAGGATATGCCCCGCCGCCTGCAACCGGTCGACCAGCACCTGCCCCGAACGATCCTCCGCCAGGCTGCGACTGTCCGAGACGGTAAGGATGGCGATACGGACCGGGATGAACTCCATGGTTTCGTCGATACGTGACATAGCAGACCTCATGTCTTTTGCAAAAGCGCGAGCCTGAGTGCCAGCCCCGCAAATATACCCGCCGAGATGCGGCCCAGCCACAGACCCGCCCGCGAGGTTGGGGCCAGAAAGCGACCGGCGGCGCTGCCAAAGACGCCAACCAGCCCATTGATGACAAAGCCCCCCAGCGCCAGAACCAAGCCGTAGATCAGGAATTGCCCCAGTACCGGCCCGGCCTCGGGCACCACAAACTGTGGCACAAAGGCCAACACAAACAGGATCACCTTGGGGTTGGTCAGATTGACCCAAAACCCGGCGCGAAAGGCACGGGAGGCCGGAACCGGCGGCTGACCGGGCTGCGCCGCGCTGGCTGGCGCCTGCAGCGCGCCCCGGGCAAGATACAGCAGATAGGCCACGCCAAGCCAGCGGATCACATCAAACAGCCCTGGCATTGTATTCACAACCGCGCCCAGCCCCAGCCCGGCCAGCGCCACATGTACCATCCCGCCGGCAGAAATCCCCGCACTGGCCGCCAGCGCCGATCTGCGCCCCGACCGCAGCCCCTGCCCCAGACAGAACATCATATCAGCGCCGGGGGTGAGGTTCAGTGCCAGCGCCGCCGGCACAAAGGTCAAAAGAGTGATGGGGTCAATCATGGTGTGACGTCAAAAAAGTTAGGCTCTGGCCCCAGATTGGCGGTCAGGGTTGTGCCGATTTGACCGCGAAATCCCCAACTGTCGTGAATATGACCAAACAGAGCCAGCTGCGGCTGCAGCCGTTCCACCGCCTGCAGGATCGAAGTGGAGCCAACAGACAGCCCCAGCGAGGTCGCATCCCCCTGTCCTTTGGGCGGGGAGTGACAGATCAGGATATCAGTGCGCGCGCAGCCCGCCAGCAGCGCCTCGGCCTCAGCCTCTGACAGGTTGTAGGACCACGCGCCAAAGGGCGGCGCGGGGATACCACCGCCAAGGCCAAAGAAGTGCAGCCCGCCAAACTCCATCCCCTCACCGTGCAGGACATGCATCCCCGGCAGGGCAGCAGCGCGCATCTCCGACGCGCTTTCGGCATTGCCCGCCACAGTGATCAACGGAGGCGCGATGTCGGCCAGCAGTGCCATGGCCTGATCCAGACCTTTGCGCTGATTGCAGAAATCCCCGGCGCCAATCACCAGATCCGCCTGATCGCTGGCCGCGACCAGTGCCTCCGCATGGGCAGCAGACAGGTGCAGGTCGGAAAAGGCCAGTATTTTCATCTGCAAAGATCCCTAGTTTGGCGCGCCCAACCGCGCCTTTAATTCCAGCAAATCGGCCCAGGCCGCGCGCTTTTGCTCGGGCTGGCGCAACAGATAGGCCGGGTGGAACATCGGCAGCACTGGCTTGCCCCAGGCCTCGGCCCAATTCCCGCGCAGCCGCGAGATGCCCCGTTTGCCCAGCACCGCCTGACAACTGATATTGCCCATCAATACCAGAATGTCCGGCTGCGCCAATTCCACATGCCGCGCCAGGAAGGGCAGCATCATGTCGATCTCTTCCGCGCTGGGGTCGCGGTTTTGCTGTGGCCGCCAAGGCAACACATTGGTGATATAAACGTTTTTGGCCCGATCCAGATCAATCGCCGCCAACATCCGGTCCAGCAACTGCCCCGCCGGGCCGACAAAGGGCTTGCCCTGCTGGTCTTCTTCGCGCCCAGGGGCCTCGCCGATTACCATCACCCGCGCGCCGGGCTGACCATCGCCAAAGACCAGATTGCGCGCGCCCAGCTTGAGCTCACAATGACGAAACTCCGCCAGGGCCGCCCGCAGCGAGGGCAGTTCCGGCGCGGCAGCGGCGGCTTTGCGGGCTTCGGCCACCGGATCGACGGGTTTGGGCCTGGGGGCAACGGGGGGCGGCATACCGGGCTTTTGACCAGAGGCCTGATCCGACTGTTGCCCCTGACGCGCCTTGGGCGCAGGCGCGGCCAGCTCATAGCGGTTGACCGGCTCTTCACACAGGGCTTCGGTGGCGCCAAGCTCCACCTGCCACTCCAACAGCGCTTTGGCGCTCCAATAATCAATTGCCGATTCCATGGCCTAAGCTACCCCGCCACGCGGGTGAGCGGAACACCCCTAATGCAGGCCACCGCAGCCGCAGTGCCGCAGTCGCACCTGCGGTGATTTGGCCGGGGCAGCCGCAATCAAACCCGCCTATCGACCTTGCCCCAAAAGGCCGTGCTGCCTATAAGGTGCGACAAACAGAGCGGAGCCTGCCCAGATGTCTTCCCCAACCTCTTCCCCCCTCTCTCCCACCGGTTTTGGCCACCGCCATCTTTTGGGGATCGAGCCGCTCAAACCCCATGAGATCACCGCGATTCTGGATCTGGCCGACAGCTATGTCGATCTGAACCGCCGCCCCGAGAAACATTCAGACGCCTTGGCGGGTCTCACCCAGATCAACATGTTTTTTGAAAACTCCACCCGCACCCAGGCAAGTTTTGAGATTGCCGGCAAACGTCTGGGCGCTGATGTGATGAATATGGCGATGCAGGCCTCCTCGATCAAAAAGGGCGAGACCCTGATTGATACCGCGATGACCCTGAACGCCATGCACCCCGATCTGCTGGTGGTGCGCCATCCACATTCCGGCGCGGTGGATCTGTTGGCGCAAAAGGTCAACTGCGCGGTGCTGAATGCCGGCGACGGCAAACACGAGCACCCAACCCAGGCGCTGCTGGATGCGCTGACCATCCGCCGCGCCAAAGGTCGCCTGCACCGGCTGAACATCGCCATCTGCGGTGATGTCGCACATTCCCGCGTAGCGCGCTCAAACCTGATCCTGCTGGGCAAGATGGAAAACCGCATCCGGCTGATTGGCCCACCCACCCTGGTTCCCGGCCAATTCGCCGACTTTGGCGCCGAGATTTACGACGACATGCGCGAAGGCCTGAAAGACGTCGATGTGGTGATGATGCTGCGTTTGCAAAAGGAACGGATGGATGGCGGCTTTATCCCCTCTGAGCGCGAGTATTTTCACCGCTACGGACTGGACGCTGAAAAACTGTCCCATGCCAAACCCGATGCCATCGTCATGCACCCCGGCCCGATGAACCGAGGCGTTGAGATTGACGGCACCCTGGCCGATGACATCAACCGGTCGGTGATTCAGGAACAGGTGGAAATGGGGGTCGCCGTGCGCATGGCCGCAATGGATCTGTTGGCGCAAAACCTGCGCCAAAGCCGCAACACCCCGGCAGCAGGCTGATCCTGTGCAAGGTGTGATCGAAATTCCAGCCGAAGAGCGTGGCGTGATCCGGATTTTCAATCTGGACATGGCGCCCGAACAGGCCCGTTTCCTGCGCGAACCCGGTGCCCTGGCTCAGGTGCTGGGAATTGATGAGATTGACCTGAACCATGTGGAGATCTTCCCGGTCTCGGACCTCGAAGAGCTGGGACTGGCGGGCTATCTCACCCAGGGCTGCGGCATTGCCGAGACTGAGATCACCCCGGACCGGGAGCGGCTCGCCGCATTGCAGGGCCATGTGCTGCTGCTGCGCTCGCGCGCCTTTGGGGGTGCCGCCCGCCGCCTGACGCTCTCCAACCAGATCACCCATGTCGCCAGCTACGGTGAGCGGCCAATCAGCTGGAGCGCCCCGCCCCAGCCTGCGCCTGAGAGCAGCAAGCTCTACACCGGTGCCAGACCTTCGCCGCGCGACACCCGCGCTGCCGCCCGGCGCATTGGCGCCAGCCTTTTTACCGTGGTGATGCTGCTTATTGCCCTCACCCTCTATGTTCTGGTGTTTTGAGATGACTGTGATCGAATTCACCCCCAACCGCAGCGCCTATATCACCGCCCATGCCTGGATGGCAGCGATTGCCATGGTGGCCGGGATGGTCATTCTTTGGGCCGTTGGCAATCCTCATGTCTGGACCGGAGCCATCGGCGGCCTGGGCGCCATCGGACTGCGCGGCTGGTACATGATGAGCGAAGAACTGGCCGTGATCTGGCGGATCTCTGACGGCGTGCTAACCGGCCCCGCCGAGCGCAGGGTGCCACTGGATCAGATCGCAGCGGTCAAGACCATGGGATCCTACGTGCAGGTGATCACCAAAGGCGGTGACAAGCATCTGATCAAGTATCAATCGTCGCCCAGCACCACCGTCGCTGCCCTAAATCACGCCATCGAAAGGCCCGTTGCATGACCCTTTTCTTTATCAATGCCCGCCTGATCGACCCCGAAGCTGGCACCGATAGCCTGGGGGGCCTGCTGGTTCAGGATGGTAAGATTGCCGAACTCCTGCCCGAGGGTACGGAGCCCGCGCAACTGTTTCGTGCACGAAACATTGATACCAGCGCTGTCGAAATCATCGACTGTGAGGGTAAATGCCTCGCCCCCGGCATTGTCGATATCGGCGTCAAAGTCTGCGAGCCGGGCGAGCGCCACAAGGAAAGCTATAAGACCGCTGGCCTCGCCGCCGCCGCTGGCGGTGTGACCACCATTGTCACCCGTCCCGATACTAGCCCCAGCATCGACAGCCCGGAAACCCTGGAGTTTGTCACCCGCCGCGCCCAGGCCGACGCACCGGTGCATGTGCTGCCCATGGCGGCGCTGACCAAGGGGCGCGAAGGGCGCGAGATGACCGAGATTGGTTTTCTGATGGATGCCGGCGCGGTGGCCTTTTCCGATTGCGACCATGTGGTCAGCAATACCAAAGTGTTTTCCCGCGCGCTGACCTATGCGCGCTCGTGTGGCGCACTGGTGATTGCCCACCCGCAAGAACCCCTGCTTAGCGCCGGGGCTGCCGCAACATCGGGCAAGTTTGCCGCCCTGCGGGGGCTGCCTGCGGTGTCGCCGATGGCGGAACGCATGGGGCTGGACCGCGACATTGCGCTGCTGGAAATGACTGGCGCCAAATATCACGCCGATCAGATCACCACCGCCCGCGCCCTGCCCGCGCTGGAACGGGCCAAGGCAAACGGGCTGGACATCACCGCCGGCACCTCGATCCACCATCTGACCCTGAACGAGCTGGACGTGGCCGATTATCGCACCTTCTTTAAGGTGAAACCGCCGCTGCGATCAGAAGACGACCGGCTGGCGGTGGCCGAGGCGGTGCGCAGCGGGCTGATCGACACGATTTCCTCAATGCACACGCCGCAGGATGAAGAAAGCAAACGCCTGCCCTTTGAGGAAGCCGCCGCCGGTGCCGTGGCGCTGGAAACCCTGCTACCGGCCGCAATGCGGCTGTATCACGCAGAACTCATGGACCTGCCAACACTGTTTCGCGCCATGGCGCTGAACCCGGCCAAACGGCTGGGGCTGGCCTCGGGTCGGCTCAGCGCCGGGGCGCCGGCGGATCTGGTGCTGTTTGATCCTGACATGCCGTTTGTAATGGATCGCTTCCAGCTGAAGTCAAAATCGCAAAATACGCCCTATGATGGGCAGCGGATGCAGGGCAGAGTGCTGGCAACCTATGTCACCGGTACGCCGGTATACCGGAGAGACTGATGCCCCTGATCGAAAGTGCCGCCACCATCCTGTTGCTTTGGGCCGTGATTGGCTATCTGCTGGGGTCGATCCCCTTTGGTCTGGTTTTGACCAAGGCAATGGGGCTGGGAAACCTGCGCGAGATAGGCTCGGGCAATATTGGCACCACCAACGTGCTGCGCACCGGCAGCAAAGCCGCCGCGGCAGCGACGCTGATCCTGGATGGCGGCAAGGGCGCGGCGGCGGTGCTGTTGGCGCGTTTTCTGGCAGGCGAAGACGCGGCGCAACTGGCTGGGCTCACGGCCTTCCTCGGCCATTGCTTTCCGGTTTGGCTGAAGTTCAAGGGTGGCAAGGGGGTAGCAACCTTCCTGGGGCTGATGTTGGCACTGGCCTGGCCCGTCGGCATCGCCTGCTGCCTGATCTGGGTGGCCAGTGCCGCCATCAGCCGGATCTCCTCCCTAAGCGCCCTGATTGCAGCTCTGTCTGCACCGCTTTGGTGTTACCTGATGGGCTACCCGTCGGTGATCCTGCTTGCGGTTTTGCTGACGGCCCTGGTGTTCTGGCGCCATGGAGGCAATATCAACAGGCTGATCTCGGGAAGTGAGCCACGTATCGGGCAGAAATAGCCTGACGCCCGCCGCCGCTTAGCGCCATCCTAATGCCGCGCCTGTGGCATTAGGGGATGAGCCGTTCCAGACCGCGGCCATTGGCCCAGGTGCCGTGTAGCTCGCCGCTGGGCATGCGCACATAGACAACCGGATACTGATCCCCCCAATCCACCCAAATCACATCGCCACTGCGGGTGCCGCTGCCAGAATAGCTTTGGCTGCCGACCTGCCAATTCACCTTGATCACACCCTTGCTGTCGCGGATCTGCACCGTGCCACTATAGCTGCTGCCATCGGGATTGCGCCCCTCTGCCCGGTACAGCCCCGTAACGCTTTGGGCCAGGGCGCCGCCCGCTGCCAAGAGAGTGGATGCAAATAGTCCGGCAATCACCACCCGGCGTGACCAAAAAACATTCATCGCGAATTCCTCCTGCACACTGGCTTTACTGTGCCGCACCCCTGGCAATTTGTCAGCAAAATAAGGACCTCCGCATATTGTGATGCGCCAGGTCTGCGCATCCACGCACAGCAGTTCTGAGTATATGCGCAATCAAAAACAGTTTGATTGAACGTGATCGACCCCCTCTCCACATGGGGTCCATGACAGCCAGACAGGCGATCATACAAATCTCATACGTGCCGGTCAGCCGCTAAAGCAGCCCCTGACTGGACAGGAAAAGGAACGATCTGATGAACACATTTAAATCCCTGCTGAGCGGCGTGGCACTTTCCGTTGCAATGGCAACTTCGGCATTGGCCGCAGGCGTTGAGCTGAACGCATCCTCCACCGGTCTTGCCATGCAGGGCTACGACCCCGTCGCCTATTTCACCGACGGCGCCCCCGCCAAAGGCAGCTACAAAATCACAACTGTTTTTAATGACGCGACCTACCGCTTTGCCTCCGAAGAGCACAAAGCGCAGTTTGAGGCCAACCCCGAAGCATATCTGCCCGCATATGGCGGCTACTGCGCCTTTGGCGCCGCCATGGGCTTTAAATTCGACGGCGACCCAACCTACTGGAAAATCGTCGACAACACACTGTACCTGAACCTGTCCAAGGACATTCAGGAACGCTGGGAAGGCAATATCCCAGGCTTTGTCCAGGACGCCAACGGCCACTGGGCAAACATTGCAGACATCGAGCCTGCAGCCCTGCAGCAGTAAGCCAATCACAGGTATTTTCCTGAACTGGTAAAATGTGGAACCGGCGACGCCCAAAGGCTTCGCCGGTTTTGTTTTGGTTCAAATTAGCGTTTGGCAAGCGCCTCGATCGCTTCAGCTGTGCGTTTGGTGTTGTGGTAGACGCCCAAAAACAGATACATCATCCCGCCCATCAAAATGGCATAGATTGATCCCCCCACGAGGATTGCCAGCGCCGGCAGCAAACCGCCATTTGGCCCAGGTGCCACAAGGGCCGCGCCCGCAGCGATCAGAACCCCAAGGCACAGCAGGATCACGACAGCGCCGACGAGTTTCTCAAATAGTCCTATAAACAGATCACGCATTTCCCAAACTCCCAGATTAAAAATATCCACCACTGTGCAAGCTGCGCGCCCCTGCAATCAAGAAAAAATGCTTGACGCGACTCGACTTTCCATTCATTTCTGTCATTACAGAAAATACAGGACAGGAAAAATGAACCTCACCCCCGCCATGCAGAACTTTATCCTCCACTGGGGAGAGATGGGCTCCAAATGGGGGGTCAACCGCTCGGTGGCGCAGATCCACGCGCTGCTGCATATCTCCCCCGACGCCATGACCGCCGATGAGATCTGCGAAACGCTGAATCTGGCGCGCTCCAATGTCTCCAACGGGCTGAAAGAGCTGCAGTCCCAGGGGCTGGTCAAGGCATCACGTCAGCTGGGCGACCGACGCGATCACTTCACCTCGATCCGCGACATGTTTGATCTGGTTGATGCAGTGATCAAGGCCCGGCGCGAGCGCGAATTTGCCCCTACCCTGCGGGCGCTGGACGCGGTGATGCAAGAGGCCGAAACGGACAAAACCCCTGCGGTGGTCAAGGACCGCATGGGCGAGACCCTGCGGGTGATGCAGATGTTTGACGACTGGTATGTCGATTTTGCCCGCCTGCCCCGATCCGTGCATCTGGCAGTGCTGAAACTCGGCGCCAAGCTGGTGCGTTTCCTGCCAGGGGGTAAACCCAAGGACTAAACCTGGCGCAAAAAATTTTACCCGGAGATTTCACAAATGACAGAAATAACTGCAAGTTCATGCATCTTATTCCCCAAAGCAACAACCCCAACACAGCTGGTGGACCCGGTTGCCTTTGCCCTGGCGATTGTTGGCGGCCCGCTGGTTGTGGCAACAATTGGCGCGCCTCTGTTGGCCATCCCCGTCATGGCAGTGGTGTTTGGCGGCCCGCTTTATCTGCTCATTGGCATTCCGGTGCTGCTGGTCGACATGCGCCGCAACACAGTAACGTCAGGCAGATGGGCCATGCTGGCCTTCACCAGCTTTGTTTTACTCTGTCTGCCGATGCTCTTCTTCACCGCTCTAACCGACACAAACCAACGCATTCCCGGCTTTTTCCTCATATTCGGCAGCGCCTTCGCGCCTATTTGGGGCGCGGTCAGTGGCTATATCTATGGCAGATTTGAACGCGATTTCTACAAACAAACCATCTGACTTTGAAAGGACCTTACCCATGCTTCTTCACATCAGCCTCTACATCGGCCTCGGCCTAGTCATGGTCACCGCAATGGCGCTCATGATCCTGAAGATCGGAAAATTACTTGGGGACTGCCCCGCCTCTGGCCGCGCCGCCAGGGCTGCGGCGGTCACTATCGCCACCGGCTATGGGATGATCGGTTTTGGCGGCGTCGCCTTGGTAGGCTCCACCATTCCGCTTATGGATATGGGTGTTATTGGCGTCCTGCCCGCCCTGGGCTTTGCAGCCCTCTGCCTCGGCCTCGGCTTTGGTCACGCGGTGGCAACCCTGCGGGCCGTCGTCCGCGAAGCCCTGACCCCGCCGCACGCGGCCCCCACCACCCCCGATCCATTGGCAAGCGCCGCCTAGGATCAACAGCAGCAAGAAAAAGGGGCGTCTCAGCGGCGCCCCTATTTGTCGTTTGGTCTCTATTTAGTAGCTGTAGTCGGCGTAGATCCGGGTCAGATCGCCGCCCCAGTCACCATGATAGCGCTCCAACAGCTCATCGGCCGGCACTTTGCCGCTGTCCAGACTGTCTTTCAGCGCGTTGAGGAAATGGGTCTCATCGGGCACCAAGCCACCAGCGCCGGGACGGGCGCGGTTTTTCAGGCCGGAGTTTGAAATCGCCACCACTTCGCGGGCCAGATCATGCATCTTGATGCCGTTGGCCTCAGCCTGCAGCCCGTCGCGGGAGGCCGCGACCCGAAACTCTTCGCGGGTTTCGCCGTCCCAGCCCTTGACCAGATCCCAGGCCGCATCCAGCGCGCCTTGGTCATAGGTCAGGCCCACCCAAAAGGCCGGCAGCGCACAAAGACGCCGCCAGGGGCCACCATCGGCGCCGCGCATTTCCATGTATTTCTTGATCCGCGCCTCGGGGAAGGCGGTGGTCAGGTGATCCGCCCAGTCGGACATGGTGGGGGTTTCACCGGGCAGAGCTGGCAGTTTGCCCTGCAAAAAGTCGCGAAAGGACATGCCCAGCGCATTGATATATTCGCCGTCGCGGTAGACAAAATACATCGGCACATCGAGCGCATATTGCACATAAGATTCAAAGCCAAAGCCTTCGTCAAAGACAAAGGGCAACATCCCGGTGCGGCTGTCGTCCAGATGCCGCCAGATCTTGCTGCGCCAGCTCTTATGGCCGTTGGGCTTGCCCTCAAAGAAGGGCGAATTGGCAAACAGTGCGGTGGCCACCGGCTGCAGCGCCAGGGCAACGCGCAGCTTCTGCACCATGTCTGCCTCGGAGCCAAAGTCGATATTGACCTGCACCGTGGTGGTGCGGCGCATCATGTCGCGGCCCATGGTGCCAACCTTGGCCATGTAGTCATTCATCAGCCGGTAACGGCCCTTGGGCATCAGCGGCATTTCGTCATGGGACCAGATCGGGGCTGCCCCCAGACCGATAAAGCCAACGCCAATCTTGTCCGAGATATCCTTGACCTCGCGCAGGTGGGTGTTCACCTCGTCGCAGGTCTCGTGAATGGTCTCCAGCGGCGCGCCTGACAGCTCCAGGGCACCGCCCGGCTCGAGGCTCACATTGGCACCGTCTTTTTCCAGCCCGATCAGCTTGCCGCCTTCGGTGACCTCAGACCAGCCATAGCTGTCGCGCAGCCCCTGCAGAACCGCCACAATCGAGCGCTCCCCCTCAAAGGGCAGCGGCTTTAACGTGTCTTTGCAATAGCCGAACTTCTCGTGCTCGGTGCCGATGCGCCAGGCATCGCGTGGCTTGCAGCCACTGGCCAGATACTCAGCCAGATCTTCGTGGCGCTCAATGGGTCCGCCGCCGGACTGGGGAATGGACATGCCGGGCACTCCGTCCTGTTGGGTTGGTTTGGGAAATCAGTGGTGAGCGGAATCGTTCCCGGTGTCAATGCAGCCTGTGCAGAGGCGGGCGGCTTGGACTGCGTTCCCAGATCACGACCTGGTGAGGCCCCTGGCGTCGCAGCTCGCTCAGCATGCGTTCTGTCTTGAGCCCCGGCAGGGCGGCAAAGACATCAAACAGCGCCTCATTGCCGGCGGCGTTGACCGGGATGGACAAGGCTGGCTGGCCGTCTTGCTCCAACACCCAATGGGGTGGTTTCGCGGTGTGATCGAGCCGCAGGCATTGCAACTCAGACGCCGCAACGGCGCCCCCGGTGAGCGGGCCAAAATAGGCAATCTGCCCCTCATCCACCTGCACCACGCCGGGACCACCCGCGCCGAGGCGAAAGCGCAACCGCTGAGCGCCGATGACAGCAATGACCAGCCCCACCACCACCAGCGCCCAACCGGTGGCTGCCGTCACCCCAAAGGAGGTAAAGGCCCATTTCAGCCCCACCAGCAGCATCAGCGTGGCGACAATCAGCTCGCGCCAGCGCCACAGCGCCACGCGGGCCTCGGGACGAATGAAACTCATGGCGACTCTCCCAATCAGGTTTCACCCAATGTGATACCTGGATCAAAATTTACAATCCGGTAGCTGCCGATCTGGGCAAAACCTATGGCTTCATAGGCGCGGGCGGCGGCGGAATTGGCGGCAAACAGGATGGCCTCTGTTACCCCCTGCGCCTGCGCCTCAGACAGATGCAGCGCAACAGCGCGGCGGGCATATCCCATCCCGCGCAAATCCGGCGGCGTATAGACCCCGCCCACCTGCACGATGGCGGGTAAGGCGGCGTTGAAATTGGTCATCGCCACCACCACGCCATCCTGTTCCAGCAGCCGCAGCCGATCCGCCGCAAGCAGCTCTTGCAGGCTGGCCCGCGCCCGATCCCGGTTCTCGACGCTATCGCGCGCGCCCAGAATTTCCACCTCAGAGGCCATGCGCCACTGGGTCAACAGCGGCAGATCCTGTGTCACTGCCGGGCGCAGTTGACCCGCGCCGGTTGGAATCGTCAGATCGCAAAGGGCCAGATGATAATGTGGCTCCACCTCATCCATTGCGGCGCGGTGGCAGGGCAGATCCAAAGCTGCAACCAAATGAGCCACCTGATCTACCGCACCGTTGAGCCCCAACAACGCGCGCCCAAACAGGGCCGCCCGGATCGCCGGATAGTCTGCCGCTGTCAGCGCCGGGGCCTCAAACACCACATAACCCGCTGCGGCATAGCCGATCACCCCGGTGATCTGACCCGCCCCTTCGCTGAGCCAAAGCGTCATGGATTTGCGGTGATCCGCGCCTGCATCAGGACCAGTGTCCCCCGCATCGGTCTGCGTCAGCCCCTGATCGCGCAGATTGCCGGACAGAAACATCGAAGTCGCCACCCGGGGCGCCAAAAAATCCTGCACAGCGGCAAGATCAGCCTGGGTGGCGCGGCGCATTGTTACCAATCCCCCAAGGCTTGCTGCCACAGGGTCATGGCGGCAACGGCAGCGGTATCTGCGCGCAAAATGCGGGGGCCCAGGCTGACCACATGGGACTGCGCCATAGCGTGCAATCGTTTGCGCTCTTTTTCGGAGAAGCCACCTTCAGGGCCGATGAGAATGGCCCAGGGCGCGTCTTTGTGGTCCTGCGCCGCCAGTTGCAGCGCATTGCCCACCTCGGCCTCGTCGCAGAACATCAGCTGACGCTCGGCTGGCCAATGATCCAGCAACTGCGACAGTTTTTGCAGATCCGCAACCTGCGGCACATAGGTGCCGCCGCATTGCTCGGCCGCCTCAACGGCATGGGCCTGCAGCCGGTCCTGCCGGATGCGTTCGGAATTGGTGTATTCCGTTCCCACCGGCAGAATGCGGGCGGCGCCCATCTCTGCGGCCTTTTCGACAATAAAGTCGGTGCGCGCCTTTTTAATCGGGGCAAAGATCAGCCACAGATCCGGCGGCATCTGCAACGGCTTGCTTTGCACGCGACAGGTCAAGGTGCCGCCGCGTTTGCCTGCCTCGGTCACTTCGGCCTGCCATTCGCCATCGCTGCCATTGAACAGCGCCACAGCGCCGCCCAAACGCTGCCGCATCACCCCAAATAGGTAATGCGCCTGCTCCTTGGTCAGAGGAATGGATTGCCCTGCACCCAAGGGGTGCTCTACATACAGTCTGATTTTTGCACTCATGAGGCCCTACATATGCAAGGTGACGCGCCAAAACCAGATGGCCAGGTCGCAGATGCGGTCAAAGACAACTGGGTTGATCAATATGCACCAGCCTGGAGCCGCCCCTATCTGCGGCTCAGCCGTGCCGACCGCCCCATTGGCACCTGGCTCTTGTTGATCCCCTGCTGGTGGGGGCTGGCCCTGGCGATCCTGTGGGATGGAAGCCCGCGCTGGGAAGATGCCTGGATCGCCATTGCCTGCGCCCTGGGCGCCTGGCTGATGCGCGGCGCCGGCTGCACCTGGAACGACATTGCAGATCGCGATATTGACGGCGCGGTTGAACGTACCCGATCGCGGCCCATCCCTTCGGGACAGGTGACGGTCAGGGGCGCGGTCCTTTGGATGGTGGCGCAAGCGCTGATCGCCTTTGGTATCCTGCTGACCTTTAATCCGATGGCGATCTCAATGGGGATTCTGGCGCTGCTGCCGGTGGCGATCTATCCCTTTGCCAAGCGGTTTACCTGGTGGCCGCAGGTGTTTTTAGGGCTGGCCTTCAACTGGGGCGCCCTGTGGGCCTGGACCGCACATACCGGCGGGCTGCACTGGCCTGCGGTGTTCCTGTATTTTGCCGGCATCAGCTGGACGCTGTTTTATGATACCATCTATGCCCATCAAGATACCGAAGATGATGCGCTGATCGGGGTGAAATCCACCGCCCGGTTGTTTGGCACCAATACCCCCACCTGGCTGCGTCGCTTTATCGTTGGCACTGTCAGCCTGATGGCCTTTGCCATTATTCTGAGCCTGGATCTTGATGACAATTTCTGGGCTTTGGGGCTTGCCTTGCTCGGCCCCTGGGCCATGGGCTGGCATATGACCTGGCAATTGCGAATCTTTGACGCCGAGAACAATCAGCGTCTGTTGCAGCTGTTTCGGCTGAACCGAGATACCGGCTTGATTCCGCTTATATTCTTTGTTCTGGCAGCCTTCCTCTGATTGAAACGCCCGGCGCGGGGCTATACACAAGACGCAGTTTTTCCAAGGAATAGCCGTTTTATGCGCCTGTCTTCGCTTTTGACCCCCACCCTGACCTTTGCAGCGGCTGCCGGCATCAGCCTGGTTGCGGCCAGTTTTGCAGTGACCGCGGTGGAGCAAAACAGCGAAACCGCCCTGCGCCGCGCCCTGGACGAAGGCGGCATGGGCTGGGCCGAGGTGATCTCTGACGGGCTGCGCGTAACCCTGCAGGGGGTTGCCCCGGATGAGGCCACCCGCTTTGCCGCGCTATCGCTGGCCGGCGGGGTGGTGGATGCCTCGCGGGTGATTGATGAAATGTCGGTCCCCCCCTCCAAGGGCATCGCAGCGCCCCGGTTTTCGGCGGAAATTCTGCGCAATCACAGTGGCATCTCTATCATTGGCCTGATCCCGACCACGACCTCACGCGCGGAGCTGGTGAACCAGCTGAACAACATGAAAGAGGCAGGACAGGTCGCCGACCTTCTGGAGACCGCACGGTATCCGGCGCCAGACGGCTGGTCGGAGGCCCTGCGCTATGCCATTTCGGCGCTGGAGCTGTTGCCACGCGCCAAGATCTCGGTGGATGCAGAAACCATCAAGATCACCACCATGGCAAAATCGGATGCCGCAAAAGACAAACTGCAGACCCAACTGACCCGCATGGCGCCGCCCGAACTTCATCTGGTGCTCGATATCACCGCCGCCCGCCCGGTGATCAGCCCCTTTACCCTGCGCTTCCTGATTGGCGAAGGTGGTGCACGTTTTGATGCCTGCTCTGCCGAAAGCGCCGAAAGCCGTGCGGCGATCCTCAGCGCCGCCCGTGCCGCCGGGCTTGAGGGCCAGGTAGATTGCGTCATTGGCATGGGGGTGCCGTCGCCGAACTGGTCCCGGGCCAGCGCCCTGAGCATTTCCAGCCTTGCCGCCTTGGGGCAGGGCACCGTCACCATCGCCAATGCCGATATCACCCTGGTTGCCGCCGAAGGCACCGCCCCTGATCGGTTTGACAAGGTCGTAGGAGAGCTGGAAAACGCCCTGCCAGAGGTCTTCTCTCTGCATGCGGTCCTGCCGGTGCCCGACAGCGATGGCACCGCCGGCCCCCCGGAGTTCACAGCGACGCTCAGCCCTGAGGGGCAGGTGCAGTTGCGTGGCCGTATCAACGATGCCATTTCGCGCGATATCGCCAGCAGCTACGCCAAGGCGCGGTTTGGCTCGGATCAGGTTCATACAGCCACCCGTGTGGTTGCCGATCTGCCCGCCGACTGGCCAGTGCGGGTTTTGGCCGGTTTGGAAGCCCTGTCGCATCTTGCCCGCGGGTCCGTCACCGTGACACCGGACAATCTGCAGCTGCGCGGCATGAGCCATCAGGAAGACACCCTGGCCGAGGTGTCGGGCTTCCTCGCCGCCAAGCTTGGTGAGGCAGAAAGTTACGAGCTGGCGGTGACCTATGAGGAACCGCCAGCTCCCAAAGACCAGCCGCTGAGCGCAGAGCTCTGTGCTGCACAGCTGACCGGAGCGCAGGCCAGCAGCGGCAAGATTGGTTTTGAGCCCGGCTCTGCGACCGTTGCAACGGGCAGCAGCGTGGTGCTGGATCACATTGCCACCATTTTGGAAAAATGCGGACCAATCCGGTTGGAGATACAAGGCCATACCGACAGTCAGGGTCGCGAGGGCATGAACCAGACGCTGAGCCAGGCGCGGGCGCAGTCGATCCTGAATGAACTGCGCGCCCGCCGCATCCGCACCTCGGCCTTTATTGCCACCGGCTATGGCGAAAGCCAGCCGATCGCCACCAATGACAGCGAGGAAGGGCGGGAAGCCAACCGCAGGATCGAATTCCGCCTGATCCTCCCCGAAACCACCTCGGAGGGAGAAACCACCCTCGAAGAGGCCGCCGAAACAGCGCAGGACGCCGCTGCGGGCACAACAGCCCCGGATAGCAACGAACAGGAGAACACAGGACAATGAACAGAGCAGAGTTCATCCTCACCACCGCCATCATCCTGTTTGTGGCCTTCGCCATGGGCTGGTTTGCCAACTGGCTGGTGCACCGGTTTACCCGTGTGCGCCAAAGCGACGTTGCCGATCTGGACCGGATGAGCCAGGAACTGCACGAAGCCGAAGAAACCCGCGATCAGGCCATCACCTATCTGCAGCAACGCGAGGCAGAGCTGAGCAATCAACTGACCCAAACAGAAGCAGAACTCAGCGCCGCCATGGACGGGTTGCGCGATGCCCGCCGCGAGGCAGAAGAGCTGCGCAGCTACCTGCAACAGGACTAAGCGGCCTCCCCCCCGCCCGCCCGCGCGCCCCAAGGCTGGCGAGGGCGGGCCGTCATTAGGATGTCAGATCTGCCAAAATCACATCCCTGGCGATCGTGCTCCCTCGAAAAAAAGCCGCGCAATAGGACCGGATCTCAAAGCTGGACAGGTTCAATGGACGGCGCCTCAAAGAAGGGGGGGGGCTCCCGCGCCCTCAGAGTGGCATAGCCACGCTGAAAGGCCTTGGGCCCTGCGCCTCGCTGCCGCGAGGCGCGCCACCGTGCACCTGCTAGCCCAGCGCCACGCAGCCCCGCTCAGCCCGCAGACCCGTTTCCCCGCTTCTCCAACCAAACAGGGCTGATCTCACCGGCAGGCCAGTTCCACCGCCTGGACACGGCTGAATACAGGGCCACTAGAACAGGGCTGCCACCACAGGTACCGTTGCCGACAATACGCCACCGCACCGCGCGCAGCGCGGTGCCGGGCCCAACTGAGCAGGTACATTCCTTGAATGTGCCGCAACAGGCGGGAGCCCCCCCCCTGTTGCTGGACCTGACGTCTTGTTGTTTTACCACACCGGCTGCGCCGCTCAACTACCAGCGCTCCAGCGCCGCCTCGTCATCTGCCTTGGCAGCCACCCAATCCGCCTGGCCATCCGCCAGGATCTCCTTCTTCCAGAAGGGCGCCCGCGACTTCAGATAATCCATCAGGAATTCAGCCGCCTCAAAAGCATGTTTGCGATGGCGCGCGGCTGTGGCCACCATCATGATCCGCTCGCCCGGCACCAGGCGGCCGTAGCGGTGTATCACCAGCACATCCGCCAGCGACCAGCGGGTCTTGGCCTCAGCGGCTATCGCCTCCAGCGCCTTTTGGGTCATCGCCGGGTAATGCTCAATCTCCATCGCCACCAGATCCCCGGCATCCGCATCGCGTACCACACCGGTAAAGGTGACAATCGCGCCAGCACCACCAACCCTGGCGGCAAAGGCATCGCTTTGTGCCCCGAGCTCAAAACGCTCATGCTGCACCCGCACCTGCATGCCCCTAGCCCCCGGTCATCGGCGGAAAGAAGGCCACTTCGCGCACCCCCTCAAGAGGGGCCGCAAAATCTGAAAGCTCCTGATCCAAGGCAACCCGCAGGGCGGAAAGATCGGCAAAGGCCGCGCTGTAGCGTTCTTCGCGCGCTGACAGTTCTGCCACCAGGTCCGCTACCGTGGCGGCGCTGGTTTCAACCCGCTCGCGTGGCACTCCGATACGTTCACGCACCCAGGCAAAATAGACGACATCCATCAATTGCTCTCCTTCAGATGCGGCAGCGCCTTGCGCATGTAATCAGCCCCGGTGATCAGGGTCAGAGCCGCCGCAATCCACAACAGCCACAGCCCGATCCGCCCGGTCCAGAACATGCCGTCCAGCTTCCAGCGCAGCCCATGCAGGTCTTCGACCTGCCCCGACAGAATTTCAGCCACCAGCGCCTCATCCATGCCAAAGGAGGACATCACCAGATAGTGTTCAAAAACCCCTTGGGAAAACAGCGTGGCAATTGCCACCATCTGAGCCGTGGTCTTCCACTTGGCCAACTGTGTCACCTTCAAAGTTCCAGCGGTGTCGCCCAGAAACTCACGCAGGCCCGAGACAAAAACCTCGCGAAACAGGATCACCGTGGCAGGCAGTACCAGCCAGGGGGTCCAGTGCTCATCCGCATAGCCCACCAGGATCATCAGCGCCACAACCACCATGGCCTTGTCCGCAATGGGATCCAGCATCGCCCCCATTTTGGTTTCCTGCTGCCAGGCGCGTGCCAGATAGCCATCAAACCAATCGGTGACAGCCGCCCCGACAAACAGGATCAGCGCAAACCAATCCGCCAGGGGGCGGGCAAAATAGAGAAACATAACGGCGAGACCCGGCGCTGCCAGCAGGCGCACCACAGTCAGGATATTGGGCAGGGTCCATTTCATGCAGGCGACCCTACAATGGGCCTTTCAAACATAAAAGACGCATAAGGCACTTTCCCCAAGGGAAAGCACGCAGAGGTGATTTTCTTGCTATGGCCCAGGGCGAAAACAATCCCCCAAAATCTGCGGATAAAGGCGCGCGGGGCTGACGGAATTGGCTCCCCGGGTCGTCGACAGAAAGGGTTGTCGCCTGAGTTGTGAAAGCCTTTTGCCATCAAGTTAAATGGCAACAATGCCCCCAACCAGCTGAGTTCCGGTTCGACCCGGTGCGCCGAAGAACCGCACCCTTTTCTGAGGCCAATCTGCAGGCTGGGCGCAAGCAGTCAGGCCAACGAGAGCAATTAGTCGCACCCACAAAGAGGAGTCACCGTAGCCCCTACCCTTTTTCATGAAAGAAATCGTAGATCGTTTCTGCCAGGGCGCTTGAAATGCCATCAACCGCCTTCAGGTCCAGCAAATCGGCGCGGCTCACCGCTTTGGCGCTGCCAAAATGCCTGAGCAAGGCGCGTTTGCGGCCCGCGCCGACACCTGGAACATCATCCAAAGGTGTCGCCCCCACCGCCTTGGCCCGTTTGGCCCGGTGGGTGCCGATGGCAAAGCGGTGCGCCTCGTCGCGCATGCGCTGGACAAAATACAGCACCGGGTCATTGCGCTGCAGGGCAAAGGCATTCTCCCCCAGCCGGTGGAACTCTTCCTTACCGTGGTCGCGATCCACGCCCTTGGCGACCCCCACCATGGGAATATCCTCGACGCCGTGTTCCGCCATGATTTCCGCCACCGCCGAGACCTGCCCGGCGCCACCGTCGATCAGCAACAGGTCAGGCCACTGCCCCTTGGAGCGATCCGGGTCTTCTTTCTTCAGGCGGGAAAAGCGCCGGTTCAGCACCTCTTTCATCATGCCAAAGTCATCGCCGGGCACCAGATCGTCCCCTTTGATGTTAAACTTGCGATAGGCGTTTTTCATAAAGCCCTCGGGGCCGGCCACGATCATGCCGCCAACCGCATTGGTGCCTTGAATATGCGAGTTGTCATAGACCTCGATCCGCTGCGGCGGAGCCTTCAGGCCAAAGGCCTCTGCCAGACCTTTCAACAGTTTGATCTGGGTGGCGCTTTCGGCCATGCGCCGCGCCAGGCTTTCGCGGGCATTGCGCACGGCGCCCGCCACCAGCTCGGTCTTTTCACCGCGCAGGGGCACCAGGATCTCGACCTTGCGCTCAGCCTTGCCGCTGAGCGCCTCTTCCATCAGGTCGGTGTTTTCGATCGCATCCGACAGGATCAGCTGTCTGGGGGGCTCCTTGTTGTCATAGAATTGGCCCAGGAAGGCCTCCATCACCTCGGCGGGGCTCATATCCGCATCGACACGGGGGTAGAAATCCTGATTGCCCCAGTTCTGATTGGCGCGGATAAAGAACACCTGCACACAGGCCTGACCGCCCTCCATATGCAGCCCGATGATATCGGCTTCGGCAACCCCGCGCGGGTTGATCCCCTGGCTGGACTGCACCTGGGTCAGCGCCTTGATACGGTCCCGCAGGGCGGCAGCGCGTTCAAACTCCATCGCCTCGGAGGCCTTCATCATCTCCGCCGCCAGTTCCTCCTGAATCTTGGTGGAGCGCCCGGACAAAAAGCGTTCGGCATCGCGCACCGCCAGGCCGTATTCCTCCTCAGAGATCTCGCCGGTACAGGGGGCAGAACAGCGCTTGATCTGATATTGCAAACAGGGCCGCGTGCGGCTCTCAAACATCGCATTGGAACAATCCCGCAGCAAAAACGCCTTTTGCAGCTGATTGAGCGTCCGGTTGACTGCCCCCGCCCCGGCGAAGGGGCCAAAATAGCTGCCCTTTTGCTTGCGCGCACCGCGATGTTTTTTCAACTGCGCAAAGGGGTGATCCTTGGCCACCAGAATACTGGGAAAGCTTTTGTCGTCGCGCAGCAGCACGTTGTATTTGGGCTTCAGCTGCTTGATCAGGTTCTGCTCCAGCAGCAGCGCCTCGGTCTCGGTGCGGGTGGTGAGGAACATCATCCGCGTGGTCAGCGCGATCATCCGCTCGATCCGGGCAGAGTTGCCCGGGCGGCTATAGTTTGACACCCGCGCCCGCAGATTGCGCGCCTTGCCTACATAAAGCACCCGGCTCTCAGAATCGAGCATCCGGTAAACCCCGGGAGAGGCATCCAGGGTTTTGAGATAGTCCTGAATCACAGCGTAGCCCCTGCGCGGCACCTCCCCGTCAGAGGTGGCGGCAACCGGCAGCGGGGTGCTTTGTTCTGCGGAGCTGTCTGAGGGCTGTTCTGGCGTCTGATCTGTCATGCCACAGTGATATGATTCCCAACGCCCGGCTGCAATGACCCACCGTCGGGTTCAAGCCCTGAACAAATCCACCACCCCTGTGGATAAGCCTGAAGATATCTTTGGGCTATCCCCACTTTTCCCTTATTTCACGCGGGAAATTCACCACTGCTTAATTTTTAGGCTAATTTGTAACAACCTGAAACTAAAGGAAACTTTTTTGCTTACCTGTCAAGTTTTTGAAAACAAAGACTCTTTTGTAACGGATCTGTGACGGCACCACCAAACGTGCACAACTTTCCCTAGGGTAATTGCACCAGCAATCAGCCGCGGTCAAAATTCTCGCTCTCGACCCAGCCCAAGTGTTCGCCGCTATCGACGCAAATGAGCTGTCCTGTCACCGCCCGCGCGGTGAGCAGATAGCCAAGGGCTGCGGTAATATCCGCCGGATCGACACCGCGCTGCAGGATGGTCGCAGCCCGCTGTTTGGCAAAGGTCTCACTGCTTTGATGGGCATTGGCCAGGGTTGGACCCGGTCCGATCCCGTTGACACGAATTCTTGGGGCCAGCGCCTGGGCTGCAGTCTGCGTCAGGGTCCAAAGCGCTGATTTGGCCAGGGTGTAGCTGATGAAATCCGGCGTCAGATTGCGCACCCGCTGATCAATCATATTGACCACCAGCCCCCAGGCCTGTGGCTCTCCCGTCGCGTCTGTGGGCAGCGTGACAGATTGCGCCGCCATCGCCTGGGTCAGCAGAAAAGGCGCGCGCAGATTGCTGTCAAAGGCACGGTCCCAGCTGGTGGTGCTGGCGGTTTCCAGCAGGTCTGGTTCAAAAATCGACGCATTGTTCACCAGGCAGGTGATGGCACCGCCCAGAGCAGAGGCCGCATGGGGCAGCAGGTCCCGGCTGGCCTGCTGGCAGAGCAGATCCGCCTGCAGGGTGACTGCCTGACGTCCCAAGGCGCGGATTTCCTGAGCGACGTCCTCCGCGGCTGCGGCGGACTGGTCGTAATGCACCGCAACATCATAGCCTTCTGCCGCCAGCTTGAGCGCCATGGCCCGGCCAAGCCGCTTGCCCGCCCCTGTTACCAATGCACGCATCTTTTGCTCCCTCTCACTGCTGCAGAGCAGCTGCCGCGATCAAAACAGCACCAGGATATATCCGATGTAAAGCCCCGTCAGGCCAAAGCCCCAAAGTCGGGTGATGTTCTTTTTGAAGAACACAAAAGGAAAGATCAGCAGCGAGGCACCCAGCATGACCCAAAGGTCAAAGCGCAGGAATTCAGGATCCACGGTGATCGGTCCGATCAGGGTGGCAATGCCGATGATGGCCAACAGGTTGAACATATTGGAGCCGATGACATTGCCCAGCGCCACATCCGCCTGTTTGCGCAGGGTTGCCATGACCGTGGTGGCGAGTTCGGGCAGCGAGGTGCCAATGGCAACCAGGGTCAGGCCAATGACCGGCTCGCTGACTTGGTACATGCGGGCGATGATCGTGGCATTATCCACCAAAAGATCCGCGCCCAGCGGCAGGCCGATCAGGCCCAGCCCAAGAAAGATCGCAATCTTCCAGACCGGCATGCTGGGGTCGGCTTCTTCCAGCCCCTCCAGCGGCTCATCCTCGTCGCCGCTGCAACAGTTTTTGCGATGGCTGCGTGCATCGCGAAAGGCATCGCCCAGAAACAGCGCCAGGGCCGTCAGCAGGATCAACCCAGACCAGATCGTCAGGGTGCCACACATCGACAGACCAATGAACAAGACAGAGGCCAGAAGCATCAGCACATAGCTTTTGCGGCTGTCACATTGACTAGTATGCAGGGTGGCTAGGATGGCAGGAATGCCGAGAACCATTAGAATATTGGCGGTATTGGAGCCCACCACATTGCCCATTGCAATGCCATCGGCGTTTTCTGCAACCGCTTTGATCGCGATCAGCAGCTCAGGCGCAGAGGTGCCAAAGGCCACAATCGTCAGACTGACGATCAAGGCAGGCACCCCAAGGCGCAGCGATAGGTTCACCGCACCACGTACCAGTGCATCCCCAGCCAAAAGCAGGATCACCAGACCCAACCCACAAAGCAGCCACGGCATCATTTGCGCGGTCCTTTTAACTTGCAGCCACAGGGGCCTTTGCCAATCTTGAACCGCCCACAAGAGGAGCAGCGCGCGGATTGCAGTCTTTTTTGCCCGGGAAAGGTAAACTTTCCGAACATAGCCAGCACCGCTATGACCACCAAAAACAGGGTTACAATCTTAAAAATCACTTCACAGCCCAAAACGCGCGAAATCCGCACGCTCCTCGATGCCCGCGACGACATCTTTGGCCAGTTCGACACCAAACCGGCTCAGGAAAGGTTTTTTGACGCCGTAGCGCCGCAGCTTCACCTTGTCGCCAAAGCGCGCCATCAATGTCGGCTTGATATGGCCGATCCCGTCGATCAAGCCCAGCTCAGCGGCCCGTTTGGCCAGCCAGATCTCGCCGGTGAACAGCTTGTGACTGCCGTCGAGCTTATCGCCACGCCGGTCGGTGACGTGATCGATGAAATTCTCATGTATATCGCCCAGCAAGCCCTTGAGACGGGCAACGTCTTCTGGGTTTTCTGCCTGAAACGGGTCGAGCATGGATTTGCTTTCGCCTGCGGTATAGACCCGGCGCTCAACCCCATGTCGGTTGAGCAGCTCTTGGGCGCCAAAGCCCGCAGAGATCACCCCGATAGAGCCAACAATCGAGCTGGCATCGGCCCAGATCTCATCCGCTGCAACCGCCAGCCAATAGCCCCCCGAGGCCGCGACATCCTCGACAAAGGCAAAGACAGGGACGTCCTTTTCCTCTGCCAGGCGCCGGATACGGGCGCCAATCAGCGAGCTTTGCACCGGCGAGCCACCGGGAGAGTTGATCTCCAACGCCACAGCGTCTGGCTTGCCCTTGCTAAAGGCCGCTTCCAGCACCGGCGCCAGCGACGCATCGTTCAGGGCGCCACGCCCGGCCATGCCAATGGCCCCGGACAGGCGCACAACAGAGACGAGGGGCGGTTTTTTCAAAAAGGGTAAGCGCAACATCATTGCGCCGATGTAGATCGCCGTAGGGGGTGAAACAAGGGAGGCGCCGATACAAAACCTGTTCCGGTCAAAATCCGGGGGTGTCTGTGTATATTTGCAACGCTCCCGGCCCAGGCCGGAAGCCTTTGCTTAATTGTCAGTCTTTTTATTTGCATTTCCTACCGTTAGGCCAATCCGGCACAGCACTCAGGAGCGGATACGCCAGCCGGTCTTGAAGATCCACCAGATCACCCCAAGGCAAAGCGCTGTAAACAGCCCAATTGCCATCAGGCTGGTGCCCACCGGCACATCCGAGGTGCCAAAGAAGGACCAGCGAAAGCCGGAAATCAGATAGACCACCGGGTTGAACATGGTAATTTTCTGCCAGATCGGTGGCAGCATGGAGATCGAATAAAACGATCCCCCCAGGAAAACCAGCGGTGTCACGATCAGCAGCGGCACCAGCTGCAACTGCTCAAAATTCTTTGCCCAGATGCCGATGATAAACCCCATCAGCGCAAAGCTGAGACAGGTCAGCACCAGAAACACCACCATGGCAAAGGGGTGGGCGATTGAGATATCCACAAACAGGGTTGAGGTGGCCAGGATGACAACGCCAATGAACAAGGCCTTGGTTGCCGCCGCGCCCACATATCCCAACACGATCTCCAGAAAATTTATCGGCGCTGACAACAGCTCGTAAATCGTGCCGATGAACTTGGGGAAATAGATGCCAAAAGAGGCGTTGGAAATACTCTGCGTCATCACGCTGAGCATGATCAGACCGGGGACAATAAAGGCGCCGTAGGCGATGCCATCCACCTGATCAATGCGGCTGCCAATGGCGGCACCAAAGACCACAAAATACAAGGATGTCGACAGCACAGGCGACAGAAAGCTCTGGAACAAAGTGCGGAAGAACCGTGTCATTTCAAAGCGGTAGATTGACCAGATAGCTGTCCAGTTCATGACTTCTCTCCTGACACGAGGCCGACAAAAATATCTTCGAGGCTGGATTGCCGGGTGGAGACATCCGCCAACACCAGGCCTGCACTGGCCACATCGTTCAACAGCGCGGTGATGCCGGTGCGGTCGGCCTTGGTGTCATAGGTGTAAATCAGCGCATCACCTGCCTCACTCAGCGCCAGGTCATGCTCTGCCAGGCTGGCGGGCACCTCGGTGATTGGCGCGGAAAGGTGCACGCAGAGCTGCTTTTTGCCCAGCTGCGCCATCAACTCGTCCTTGTCTTTGACCAACAGAATCTGGCCATCGGCAATCACCCCGACGCGGTCGGCAATTGCCTCGGCCTCTTCGATGTAATGGGTGGTCAGGATGATGGTCACACCGTTGCCTTTCAGCTCCCGCACCACGTCCCACATGTCTTTGCGCAGCTCCACATCAACCCCCGCGGTGGGTTCATCCAGGAACAAAACCCGCGGCTCATGGGCCAGCGCCTTGGCGATCAGCACCCGGCGTTTCATGCCGCCGGACAGCTCTTTGACCTGGGCGTTGCGCTTATCCCAGAGCGACAGCTTTTTCAGGATGTCTTCGATCAGCGGCTCGTTGCGGGGCTTGCCAAACAGGCCGCGCGAAAACCGCACCGAGTTGATCACCTTTTCAAAGGGTTCGAGGTTGATCTCCTGCGGCACCAGCCCGATGAGCGACCGGGCGGCGCGAAAACCGGTCAGGATACAATGCCCTCCCACCTTCACCGAGCCCGAGGTGGGCGTGACGATCCCGCAAACGGTCGAGATCAACGTGGTCTTGCCAGCGCCATTAGGCCCCAGCAGGGCAAGGATTTCGCCCTCATCAATATCCAGCGAAACCCCTTTGAGCGCTTCAAAGCCGCCCTCATAAGATTTGCGCAGATCGGAAATGGACAGGATCGCCGCCATGGGACCTCCCTTGATCAAAAGGTTCAATTCTGCTGCACCCTACCCAGCGCAGGAGGCCACGACCAGTAAGCGGGAGCACAAAGACATGCGCAGACATCTGTGCGCCTGCGCAGAGATATTTTCCACCGCAGCCCTTGGCAGGCCTGCGGGCGAATTGCCGGGATGGTCAGCGGAGCTGGTTTGCGGGTTAATTCCCGGTGATCTTTTTGAACCACCCCTTTTTCTCCTCACCCTCGCCCTCTTCGGCCTCGGCCTCTTCGGGGGCAAGATGGGTCTGCAGGTTGACAAAGAACTGATCCGCCATCTTTTTGGCAAAACCATCAATGATCCGGCTGCCCAGTTGCGCCAGCTTACCGCCGACCTTGGCCTCGACCTCATAGGACAGCAGGGTGCCGGTCTCAGAGGGGGTCAGGCTGACCACCGCGCCGCCCTTGGCAAAGCCAGCCGCGCCGCCCTTGCCCTCGCCGGTGATGGTGAGCTTTTCGTTCTCGATCAGATCCGACAGGGTGACCTGGCCTTTGAAGGTGGCTTTGACCGGGCCGACCTTCTGCGTCACCGAGGCCTCGAAGCCCTCTTCAACGCTGCCGTTTACCTCTTGGGCGCCGGGGACGCAGGCCTTCAGAACCTCCGGGCTCAGCAGGGCCGCGTAGACCTCGGCGGGGGGGGCGGCAATCTCTTTGCTGTCACTCATCTGCATGGCGGGGGCCTCCTTTGGGCGGGTGAGCGGGCCGGGCCAACCATTGCGGTGCGCCTCTGCCTCTCTGCCTCGTGGTTTGTCTCTGCCTCTAGACCTAACCGACCCACGGGGCCGCTGCCAAGATGCAAGCCGTCAGCTGCCGCACTCAACTGGCCGCTAACGCGGCGTAGCCACGCCCAAATGGGCAACCACCGAGGCAATAACCGTCTCGTCCCGCAGCAGGCGGTTATGGCCCAGCCCATCACTCACCTCCAGCCGCGCAGCCTTCCAGACCCGCGCCAGATCTTCGACCTCCTGCAGGGGGATAATCCGATCCCCGCTGTCGTGCAGGATCAAGGTCGGCAAGGTCAGCTGCGGGGTGAGCCTTGCGGCCTTTAGCGCCGAAAACGGCAGGCCATAGCGTGCTTCCACCCGGCTTTGCGCTCGTTTTGCCACGCTGGCAGAAAAGCCAAGCTGGCTGGCCAGGCGCTGGATAAAGCTTTCAAGATCCGGCATCGGCGCCAAAAGCGCCACCCTGTCAGCCTGCATCCCCCGCGTGAGCGCCGCAATCACCGCCGCCGCGCCGTTGGAATGCGCCACAACCCCGGCCAGCGGGCCAAGCCGCGCGGCGACCTGCTGCGTCACCTCCAACATTTCCGGCAGCGAACTGCGGCTTCCAGCCGCCGCCCCATGGGCCGGGGCATCAAAGGCAACCACCCGATATCCGGCCGCCACCAAGGGCGCTGCAAAACCGCCCATCTGGCCAGCCCGACCACCAAAGCCATGCACCAGCAGCACCGTCGGCAGAGGTGCCTCGTCGCGCACCCCCGCCAAGGGCCGCGCGCCGCGCCATTCATAGAGCGGCACCTGGGTGCCGTCGGTCAATTTCAAAGGGGTGGCTGTCGCCTGAAGCAACCAGTCCCGTTCCCGGCGCGGCAGTTTTTGCCGCTGGGGCCGGGTAAACAAATAAGCAAACACGGCGGAGGCCAACCCAGGGCTGACCCGGCTGAGCGCCCCGGTGGTGCGGTGAAACCATTTAGGAGCACGCGCTTGGCGCGGCTTGGATTTCGCGGCGGCTGCTGGTTGCGCTGTGGCGCTGACCTTTGGGCGGGCAGTTGAAGTCGTGACCATCTGGCGGCCTCCTCGAAGTTTCTGTGCCGGACTGTGCCAGACTGTGCTGGCCTGGCGCTGCGTACCCGGTATGACACGCGAATCGGATATAAGTTCTAATTTGGAACTCATTATCGGTTCCAATTGAGAACTCTGTCAATCCGTGCTAAGGTTCCGCCCATGAAATGGCATGATCTCACTGGTGACACCTGTCCGCTTGCCCGCGCTATGGGGGTGGTTGGGGACCGTTGGACGCTGCTCATCCTACGGGAATGTTTCCTAGGGGTGCGCCGGTTCGATGGATTCCAGAAACGTCTGGGCGTGACCCGGCATCTGCTGGCCGAACGGCTAAAGCGGCTGGAGGCCATGGGGGTTCTGGAACGGCGCCCCTATCAAGAACGCCCCCTGCGCCATGAATATCGCCTGACCGCCTCTGGAAAAGAGTTTGCCCCGGTGCTGCTGGCGATGCAGGACTGGGCCCAGCACAACCTGCCCAGCCAGGAGCCCGCTCCCTTTACCTTTGTAACCCGCGACACCGGTGCCCAAGTGGACCCGGTTTTGACCGATAAGACCACGGGCCAGGAGCTGAACCACAAAACGGTTCTGATGGTGCTCTCCGAGGCCGCACCAGACGAAACGATCCAGGCATCAGCCTCAGATCCAGCCCCAGATCCAGTCTCAGATACCGGCACCGCACATTAAGACTGGGCCTCAGTTCAGGACTGGACCTGCAGTTTTCTGAGCCTCCCCCAAAGGACAGACAAGAGCGCGCCCTGCCGCATCTCTGGAGTTGGCTGGAACGCCCTTTGGAAAGGGGGAGGCTTGGTTCGTGAAAGGCCCCTGACTGGTTGCAGGCTTGACGGATGATCTGCTCAGGCGCGGGGCCCTAGCGATTTCCCTTTGGGATTTCCTCGTTTGTGGTCCAGTCAAAGGTGCCCTCGTCGCGCTCGCGCACCGCCTGTTTCCAGCCCATCTCTTCAGAGCGCGCCTTGAAGTTCAGCCCTTCAGGTGAATGCCGTGTAATACCGTCAAAGATCGTCGCCAGCCGCTGGGTCTGCATCAGGCCGGTCTGCTCAACCGCCTGATTGATCACCAGTTTCTGCATCGCCAGTTGATTGATCGGCACCGTGGACATGCGCGCTGCCATGGCCTCGACCGCATCCTCCAGCTCGGCCTGCGGCACCGCCTGCATCACCAGCCCGATGTCCGCCGCTTCGCGCCCTGAGATCTTGTCGCCGGTAAACAACATGCGTTTGGCGCGCTCTGCCCCCAGCCGGTAGACCCACATTGCGGTGGTTGGGCAGCCCCAAACCCGGGTCGGCATGTAGCCGATCTGCGCCTCCTCTGCCATGATGGTCATATCCGCACAAAGCGCGATATCGGATCCGCCAGCCACCGCTGCGCCATGCACCTTGCACAAAACAGGTTTCACCGCCCGCCACAGGGACATGAAGTGCTGGGTGTTTTCCCACATGAAACGGTAGTCCTTGATCGGATCCCAAGGCATCTCTTGTGTCGCGGCCCCTGATCCATTGCCTTCGGCATAAAAGGTCAGGTCATAGCCGGCACAAAAGGCCTCGCCCGCGCCCGACAGCACCATGACATGGACGCCGGGATCGGCATCGGCCCGCGCCACCGCTGCCGCCAGATCTTTGGGCAGCTGATCATTGATGGCATTCATCACCTCTGGCCGGTTGAGCGTGATCCGCGCAATCCGGCCAGTCTTTTCGTAGGCAACTGTCTTTTCATGGGTAACTGTCGACATGTCTCTCTCCCTTGCTTGCTAACAGGAGAGCATGCTCTTTGCCATCAGGCCAGCCTGATCAGGCCGGGACGCTACCCGGCCTACGTGGCGTCACTGCATATGGGGCGCTCTTAGTAAGGCAAGCCCACGTAGTTTTCCGCCATCGAGGCCTGCGCCGCCTCGGAGGAGAACAGATAGTCCAAGTCGGCGCATTGCAGCCGCAGGTCCGCCTCGCTCATATCCGGGAAACGGTGCAGCAGGTTGGTCATCCACCAGCTAAACCGCTCGGCCTTCCAGACCCGCGCCAGGGCTTTTTCCGAATAGCCCTCCAGTCCGGCACTGTCGCCGTTTTTGTAGTGATCCAGAAATCCGTGATAAAGATAGTAGATATCGGACGCCGCCGAGTTCAGCCCCTTGGCCCCGGTTGGCGGCACGATATGCGCCGCATCCCCGGCGAGAAACAGCTGACCATAGCGCATCGGCTCTGCCACAAAGCTGCGCAGCGGCGCGATGGATTTCTCAATCGAGGCCCCAGTTTGCAGCCCCTCGGCAACCTCTTTGGGCAGGCGCGCCTTCAGCTCTGTCCAGAAGGCCTCATCCGACCAGTCTTCGACCTTATCGGTCAGCGGCACCTGAATGTAATAGCGGCTCAGCACCTGGCTGCGCATGGAACACAGCGCAAAGCCACGCTCATGGCGGGCATAGACCAGCTCGGGCGAGGCGGGTTTGGTCTCGGACAAGACACCAAGCCAGCCAAAGGGGTACACCTTTTCATATTCGCGCAGCACATCCGCCGGGATCGACTTGCGGCTGACCCCGTGAAAGCCATCGGCACCAATAATAAAGTCACAGTCAATGCGGTGCTCTGCCCCGTCTTTTTCATAGGTTACATAAGGGGTTTGCGATTTCAGATCATGGGGCTGCACCTTGTCGGCCTGATGAATGACACTGCCCCCCATGGCATCGCGCGCCGCGTACAGATCGCGTGTCACCTCGGTCTGGCCATAGACCATCACCGTGGCACCATCCGCAGAGCCCGCCAGATCAATGCGGTCCATCCGCCCCTGATGCGCCAGATAGACCCCGTGATGTTCTTCGCCCTCGGCCTCCATACGTGCGGCGCAGCCGGCTTCACGCATCAGCTCGACAAAACCATGTTCAAGCACCCCGGCGCGAATACGCCCCAGCACATAGTCCCGCGTCTGCCGCTCCAGTACCACAGTATCAATGCCCTGACGGTGCAAAAGCTGTGACAAAAGCAGCCCAGAAGGCCCGCCGCCAATGATGGCAACCTGAGTGGTTGTTTGCGACATGAACACGTCTCCCTAAACATGCGGGGCTAGAGTTTGCCCGTGGATCTGCCATCTAATATGCATTGAGAAAATTACTTTGCGAATGGACTGACTGCGCAACTTCTTGTACATTTCACACATGCCCCATGCCTCCCACATCAGCAGCTACAACCTGTTTGGCGAAACCGAAGAACTGGCAGATGTGCTCCATGTCGAGACCATTCGCTCGCGCTCGGCCCTGCATGACTGGCAGCTAAAGGCCCATCGCCACGCCCGGCTGCACCAGCTATTATTCCTGACAGAGGGCAATGGCGCGGCCGAGATCGACGGCAAAACCCAGGCGATTCCAACCGCCAGTTTTGTCAATATTCCGCGCGGCGTGGTACATGGCTATGACTTTGCGCCAGAAACCCACGGCTGGGTGGTAACGCTGACCTCTGACCTGCTGGACCACTGCATCCAGGCCAGCGAGGGGGTGCGGGCACCGCTGGAACGGCCTGCGATCCTGCCGCTGCCCGGGGAGCTGGGCGAGTTGGCCGAACATCTGTTTGATGAATACCACCGACAGGATTTTGCCCGCGCCCAGGTGCTGCGCTCTTTGGCGGGCGCCCTGATCGCCCTGGCCGCCCGCGCCATTTTTGAGGCGGATAGCGCCAATCAGCATCGGGCGGGCAACCAGCTGTTCACCCGGTTTGAGGAAATGATCGAACGGGATTTTCGCACCCGCCGCCCCCTGGCCGGTTATGCCCGCGATCTGGCGATCTCTCCCACCCATCTGAACCGGATCACCCATCAATCTGCCGGACAGTCAGCCTCGCAACTGATCAACGACCGCATGCTGCGCGAGGCGCGCCGGATGTTGATCTATACCAATCTGACCGCAGCGCAGATCGCCTATGATCTGGGGTTTTCCGACCCGGCGCATTTCAGCCGGGTCTTTACCAAGGGCACCGGCACGCCGCCGAAACTGTTTCGCAAAAAGGTCAGCGAGGCCTAGCGCAGGGCTTTTCACCCAGGGGCAGGACCCCTTAATTCTGCGCCGTCATCCCAGACAGGACCAGCTGCAGAATTTGCTCTGCGATCTCACCCTGCGGCACCGGATCAGGCACCCGATTCCAATGGGGGATCCAATTCAAGGCGCCAAAAACCGCCGCCGCCACCAAGCGTGCATCGCAGGGGCGCAGGCTGCCCTCGGCCACCCCCTGGGTGATCAGGCTGCGCAGGTGAAAATCCACCTCGGCCTTGCTGGCGCGCAACGCGTGGCGCCGCTCGGGCGACAGGCTGTGTTCACGGACCATAGCAAGTGTCGCGCCCAGATCGGTGGAAACCCAGGCACAATAGCCCCGGATCAACAGGGCGATACGATCCACCACCGGCAGGGCTTCATCCTGGCTCTGCTGCATGGTTTCGCGCAGAAATTCCAACCCCAGCAGGTGACAGCCAAACAGGATGTCCTCTTTGCTTTGCACATAATAATAGATCGTGCGTTTGGTGATATTGAGCACCGCTGCAATATCCTCCAGCGAGGTTTGCTCATAGCCTTGATCGTTGAACAGGCAGGCGCCGGCCTGCAGCACCGCTTGCCGCTTGGCCTCTCGCTGGGCGTCACGGCTCGCCCCGGGTTTGATCCAGCTGTTATTGCCCATATTGCCGTTCTGCTCTCAACACATTGACCAAAATGCCACCGCCTGCCCGACCAGTTTTTCCCAGAGAACGCCAGCTGACAGCCAGGTGACGCCCGGTAATTACACTCATCAGTTACATGAAACTTGACCTCTTGCCCAGCCCCGGCAAACAGTACGCAAGAAGCAAAATTGCGTCGGTGCGCAACACCTGCGTCCAAAGCATCAGCAAGGAGAGAGACCAATGTCATCAGAGGTACTGGTTGCCGGAGTGGGCATGACCAAGTTTGCCAAACCCGGTCAAAACGCCCCCTATACCGAAATGGGAGCCGCCGCACTGCGCGACGCGCTCGCCGATGCAGGCCTGCCCTATGACGCGGTTGAACAGGCCTATGCGGGCTATGTCTACGGGGACAGCACCTGTGGTCAGGCCGTGCTATACAAAGTGGGCATGACCGGCATTCCGGTGATGAATGTGAACAACAACTGCTCGACCGGTTCGACCGCGCTGTTCATGGCGCGCCAGGCGGTGCAGTCCGGCGCGGTAGATGTGGCGCTGGCGCTGGGGTTTGAACATATGCAGCCCGGCGCCCTGACCTCCCATTGGGACGACCGCCCCAGCCCCTTTGATGCATTCGATTCGGAGACCGACGATCTGGTTGGCCGCCCCGAAATTCCGCTGGCGCTGCGCTATTTTGGCGGCGCCGGTAAATCCCACATGGAGAAACACGGCTCCTCCCTGACCGATCTGGCCCGCATTCGTGCCAAGGCCAGCCGCCACGCGGTGAACAACCCGCTGGCGCTGTTCCGGCAGGAATTGTCACCGCAGGACGTGCTGGACAGCCCGATGATCTGGGAGGGCGTGATGACCCGGCTGATGGCCTGCCCGCCCACCTGTGGCGCCGCCGCTGCCATCGTGGTGAGCGAGTCTTACGCCAAAAAACACGGGCTCAATCAGGCCGTGCGCATCAAGGGCCAGGCGATGACCACTGACTATGCCTCGACCTTTGAGGCCCATGACATGATGCAGCTGGTGGGCTACGACATGACCGCCGCCGCCGCCAAACAGGTACAGGAACAGACCGGCATCAGCATCGACGACGTGGATGTGGTCGAGCTGCACGACTGTTTTGCCCATAACGAGATGATCACCTACGAGGGTCTGGGTCTTTGCCCCGAAGGCGGCGCCAGCAAGTTCATCGCCGATGGAGACAATACCTACGGCGGTAAATATGTGACCAACCCCTCGGGCGGGCTCCTGTCCAAAGGCCATCCCCTGGGCGCCACCGGTCTGGCGCAGTGTTACGAGCTGACCCGGCAATTGCGCGGCACTGCCGGTCCTACTCAGGTCGCGGGCGCACGCACCGCCCTGCAGCATAATCTTGGTCTGGGTGGTGCCTGTGTCGTCACCCTGTACCAGGCAGCCTGAGGAGAACCACATGATCGACAGATCCTTCATTGGCCGCAGCTTTCCGCCGCTGCATGTAGATGTAGAGCCCTTTCAACTGCGCGCCTTTGCCCGCGCCACCGGCCAGCGTGACCCGATCTATTGGGACGAGGAGGCAGCACGGGCCGCAGGCTATCGCGCCCTGCCCGCGCCGTTGACCTTTCTGTTCACCCTGGATCAGGACCGCGAGGACCGGTTCTATTTCATTAACGCCATGGGCATTGAGCTGGGCCATGTGCTGCACGGCGAACAGGCCTTTACCTATGGCGCGCCGATCTGCGCCGGGGACCGCGTGACCCTCACCTGCACCTGCATGGACATCTACGACAAAAAGGGCGGCGCCATGGAGTTTGTTATCCTGAAAACCCAAGCCACAAACCAACTGGGCGAAGACCTGGGCGGCATGACCGGCACCATTGTTGTGAGGGATCCAAAATGAGCGCATTTGCACAGGGCGTAACCTATGCCGGGGTAGACGTGGGCGATAGCCTGCCCGCCGTGACCTCGAAACCCATCAGCCGCACCACCCTGGCGCTGTTTGCCGGCGCCTCTGGTGATCACAACCCGATCCATATCGACATTGATTTTGCCAAGGCCGCAGGCGTGCCGGATGTCTTTGCTCATGGCATGTTGGGCATGGCCTATCTGGGCCACCTGCTGACCGCCTGGGTGCCACAGCGCGCGGTACGGGAATTTTCCACCAGGTTTGTCTCTATCACCCAGGTCCATGCGGTGGTGACCTGCACCGGCCGGGTGGTGGAGAAACGCGAAGGCAATCTGGTCGCCCTGGAGATCCAGGCCGCAGATCAGCATGGCGACGTAAAACTGGCAGGCAAAGCCGTGGTGGAGCTGCCCTAGCGATAGCTGCAGCCCGTCCGCGGACGCAAGCGAAGCGCCCGCCCACGGGGCGGAGGGGCGCTACCCGGCCACAGGCCGGGTGGGCCTTCAACTGAGAATGAACTGGAACTTGAACTATGACCGAACTCACAGGAAAACTCACAGGCAAAACCGCCTATGTCACCGGCGCCGGACGCGGTATTGGCCGCTCCATCGCGCTGAAACTGGCGGAAGATGGTGCCAATGTAGTGCTCAATGACCTAGATGCGGAGCCCGCACAGGAGGTAGTGGCAGAGATTGAGGCCATGGGCGGCAAGGCCCTGGCCGTTGCGGGCTCGGTCACCGCGCCCGGCTTTGCCGATGGTTTCATCCAGGCAGGCATCGACAGGTTTGGCGGCGTCGATGTGATCGTCAACAATGCCGGCTACACCTGGGATGGTTTCATCGGCAAGATGAGCGACGAACAGTTCGACGCCATGATTGATGTGCACCTGAAAGCACCGTTTCAGATCCTGCGCGCGGCAGCCCCCTTTATTGCCGAACAGGTGGCGCAAGAGACCGCAGAAGGGCGCGAGGTGTTTCGCAAGGTGGTGAATATCTCCTCCATTTCCGGCACCGGCGGCAATGCAGGCCAGGCCAATTACTCAGCTGCCAAATCCGGCGTCATCGGGCTGACCAAAACCATGGCCAAGGAATGGGGGCGCTTCAAAGTAAACGTCAACGCCGTGGCCTTTGGCATGATCTCCACCCGGTTGACCGAAGCCACCGATGAAAAGAAATCCATCGAGGTCGAAGGCAACAAAGTTGCCATCGGCATCCCCAAGAAGCTGGTGCAGGGCATGGAAATGATGATCCCTCTGGGGCGCGCTGGCACCGCCGAAGAGGCCGCCGGTGGCGTCTATCTCTTCTGCATTCCCGAAAGCAACTATGTCTCGGGGCAGACACTGATCGTCGGCGGTGGCTACGGCGGCTTCTAAACAACCAGCCGGGGGAGGGGCTGACAGCGGCGCCTCCCCCCACATAGCCCGGCGAAAAACAGACCCAACAGGGAGGGCAGGATGCTCCAAGGGACACGCATTATCGAAGTGGAAGGCCTCGGCCCTGGCCCCTTTGCCGCCATGTGGCTGGCCGATATGGGCGCCGATGTGATCTGCGTCCATCGCAAGGGCGGTGGTGTCACCCCCGGCATGCCAGAACGCTCGGTGCTGGATCGGGGCAAGCGCTCTATTGCGCTGGACCTGAAAGACCCGGAGGACATCAAGACCTTCCTTGCCCTTGTGGCCACCGCAGACGGGCTGATCGAAGGGTTTCGCCCCGGTGTGATGGAACGCTTGGGCATCGGCCCCGAGGCCTGCCAGGCGGTGAACCCCGCGCTGGTCTTTGGCCGCATGACCGGCTGGGGGCAGGACAGTGCCCTGTCTGAGACAGCGGGGCACGATCTGAACTATATCTCGCTTTCCGGCGCGCTTTGGTATGCGTCTAACCCCGGCGACGCCCCCCTGACACCCGCCACGCTGGTCGGTGATATCGGCGGCGGTGCGATGTATCTGGTGGGTGGCATGCTGGCCGGGCTGTTGCGGGCAAAAACCAGCGGTGCCGGCACGGTGGTCGACGCCGCGATCTACGATGGCTCTGCCCATATGATGAACCTCTTGATGAGCATCCGCCAGGCCGGGGGCTTTGGCGAGACACGCGGGCAGAACCTGCTGGATGGCCCCCATTGGAGCCGCTCTTATGCCTGCGCCGATGGCGGCTATATGACGGTGCAATGTCTGGAACCCAAATTCTACGCCCAGTTTCTGTCGCTGCTTGAGCTCAGCGAGGACGCCGATTTCAAACAGCAGTTCGACAGCAACACATGGCCCGTCCTGACCGCGCGGCTGGCCGGGATCTTTGCCGCGCAGCCCCGCGCCCATTGGGCGGCGCTGTTTGACGGCACCGATGCCTGCGTTGCCCCGGTCCTGAGCCCCGATGAGGCCCTGCACCATCCGATGAATGCCCGTGGCGCTTGGGTGGAACATGACGGCGTGCTGCAGGCCGCCCCCGCCCCCCGCTTTGCTGATGCCTCCGCCGGACCGCAGGCGGCCTGGGCTCCGGCAGCCAGCCCCGAACGCGGGGCGCACAGCGCTGAAATTCTCGCCGAACTTGGCCTCAACAAGGATTGATCCACATGACTGCCCATATCTCACCCTGGATGGATGACGAGCTCACCATGTTGCAGGAGTCCTTGCGCGGCTTTTACGCCAAGGAAATGGTCCCACATGAGGACCGCTGGCAACAACAGGGCCATATCGACCGCGATTTCTGGAACAAGGCCGGGGATTTTGGCATTCTCTGCGCCTCGGTGCCGGAAGAATACGGCGGCATGGGCGGGGATTTTCGCCATGAGGCTGTGATTGCCACCGAACAATTCCGCGCCGCGGGGTTTTCAGGGTTTGGCAATTCGGTGCACAGCCAGATCTGCGCGGGCTATATTCTTGACTATGGCTCTGAGGCGCAGAAAAAGCGCTGGCTGCCCAAAATGGCCAGCGGCGAAATGGTCTGCGCCATTGCCATGACAGAGCCCGGCACCGGATCGGATCTGCAAAACATCAAGACCACAGCCCGGCTGGAGGGCAACGAATATGTGGTCAACGGCTCCAAGACCTTTATCACCAATGGCCAACAGGCGGACCTGATCATCGTGGTGGCCAAAACCGACCCGAGCCTCGGCTCCAAAGGTATTTCGCTGATCGTGGTCGAGGCCGCCGAAGCGCCGGGGTTTGCCCGCGGGCGCAATCTGGAAAAACTGGGCCTCAAAAGCCAGGACACCTCGGAGCTGTTCTTTGACAATGTGCGGGTGCCACCGGAGAACCTGCTGGGCGAAACTGAGGGCCAGGGGTTTTATCAGCTGATGAAATCCCTGCCACAGGAGCGCCTGGTGGTCGCCCTGGGCGGCGCTGCCGCGATGGAAAAGGCGCTGGAGGAAACGGTTGCCTATACAGCCGAGCGCATCGCCTTTGGCAAGCCGCTGCTGGAGATGCAAAACACCCGTTTCAAACTGGCTGAGGTCAAGACCATTGCCCATATTGCGCGGGTGTTTCTGGATGACTGCGTTGCCAAACATCTGCGCGGTGAACTGGATGCCACCACTGCCTCGATGGCGAAATGGTGGGTGACCCAGATGCAATGCGACACCATCGATGAATGCCTGCAACTGTTTGGCGGCTATGGCTATATGTCGGAGTATCCGATTTCGACCATGTATGCCGATGCCAGGGTGCAAAAGATCTATGGGGGATCAAACGAGATCATGAAGGAACTGATTGCCCGCAGCTTGACCGCCTGATCACCACCTCAGCGGCGACCTGGGTGACGACCTGGCGCAAGAGTGGAGCAAGGCCCCCTCCCCCGGGTGATGCGCCGGGTGATGCGCCGGGTGATGCGTGGGGGGGGGAGGCAGGCTCAAAGGCAGGCACTTCAGCCTTTGGCTTTGGCCTCGGCTGCGGCTTTCATCCGGGCCAGCAGCGCCGATTTGTCCGCCGTCTTGTCATAGGGATTTTTGCGGCTGCCCTTGGCGTTATGCTCGGCGTGGCGCGGAGCATTGCTGCCCTTTTTGGGGTTTCCGGTTTTTCCGTAGTCCATGGGGCTGCTTTCATATCAGATCATATACGGGATCGTATCTGTGGCGCTGATGCACCAAACCCCGGGTGTTTGCAAGGCAGGCGCGCTAAACGGGGCTCTGCCCCTCTTGGCCTAAAGGCCAATTCACCCCGAGGTATTTCAAGTAAGATGAAAAACGAAGGCCAGTGGTTACCGGGCCTTGGGGCAATAGGTCAGCAATGTGTTGGGGTAGCTCTGGGAGCCGAGGCAAAAGGCGGTCTCGCCGGTGATTTCAAATCTCATGCGCTGGTAAAAGCCGATTGCAGCGGTATTTTCTGAATTGGTGGTGAGCCAGGGCGCCGGAGCCGCTAAATCAGCGCAGCGCTGCAATCCGGCCTGCAACAGTGCCCGCCCCAGCCCCCGGCCATGATGGCGCGGCTGAACATAAAGGGTTGCGATCTCAACCGCCGAACCGAGGCCTGCAGGTGGTGATTGCCCCTCTGAGATGCGGATAAAGCCGTCGATACCCTCAACATTCTGCGAGACGATGAATGTCTCGCTCTTTTGCTGCAGCAGAGATTGGAACCGGGCGGGTGTCAGTTCAGAAAAAACATAGTCAGCAAACAGGCTGTTCACCCCATGGCGCAGGTAGGTGCTGAGCCAGACTTCGATCGACAAAGCCGCCAGGCTCGACGCGTCGTCAGGACGCGCCGGGCGCAGGGTCAGGCCATCTGGGCTGGGATCAGCCGCCACGGACCGTATCGATCATCAGCTGCACATTGTCCGGGTCCGCATCCGGGGTGATGCCATGGCCCAGGTTGAAGATATGGGGACCGTTCTTGAACGCCTGCACAATGGCGCGGGTTTCATCCACCAGATCCTGACCACCGGTCACCATATGGCGCGAGGCCAGGTTGCCCTGCACGCAGCCATCCACCTGCAGGTTCTGCGCCGCCCAAAGGGGATCAACCGAGTTGTCCAGTGCCAGGCAGTCAATTCCGGTTTCCTTGGCAAAGCCCAGGTATTTTTCGCCCGCTTCACGTGGAAAGCCGATGACAGGGATGCCGGGGTGGCGCTGTTTCAGCGCTGCGGTGATTTCGCGGCAGGGCTGAAGCGCATATTTGCGGAAATCGTCCCCTTTCAGCGAGCCTGCCCAGCTGTCAAAGATCTTGACCACTTCGGCACCGGCCTCGATCTGTTTTGACAGGTAGTCGATGGTTGCTTCGGTGATGCGGGCCAGCAGCGCCTCAAACAGGGGACGGTTTTCCTGTTTGAGGGCATGGGCCGGTCCCTGATCCGGAGTGCCGCGCCCGGCAATCATATAGGTGGCCACAGTCCAGGGCGCCCCGGCAAAGCCAATAAGCGTTGTTTCACTGGGCAATTCCCGCGACAGAATTTTCACCGTCTCGTAAATCGGGTTCAGGGTTTCGTGGATGTCCGACACCGGGCCCAGTTTGGCAAAATCCGCCTCGGTGGTGATGGTCGACAGGCGCGGGCCTTCGCCGGTGACAAACCACAGATCGGCGCCCAGCGCCTGGGGGATCAGCAGGATATCGGCAAACAGGATCGCAGCGTCAAATCCGTAGCGGCGGATTGGCTGCAGGGTGACCTCAGCCGCGAGTTCGGGATTGTAGCAGAGCTTGAGAAAATCCCCGGCCTGGGCGCGGGTGGCGCGGTATTCCGGCAGGTAGCGGCCCGCCTGGCGCATCATCCAGATCGGTGGCACGTCCTGTGTTTCCCCTGCCAATGCGCGCAGAATTTTCTTTTGTTCAGCCATGTCACCCTCGATTTCGCCTGCTCGTTTACGTCGCCCATGAGGTCGACCCAAAGCGGCAAATTGTCAAGGGTAGCCTGTGCAGTGCTTGCAACGGCAAATCGCCGCTACTAAAGGTTCTTACATGACACAGAACCTGCCCTCCCCCGCTTCTCCGCTGAAAATTGGCACCCGTGGATCGCCGCTGGCGCTGGCCCAGGCCTATGAGACCCGCCGCCGTCTGGCGGAGGCTTTTGATCTGGCCCCGGAGGCCTTTGAGATCGTGGTGATCAAGACCAGTGGTGACAACCAGGCTTTGATCGCAGCGGACAAGCCGCTCAAGGAGCTGGGTGGCAAGGGGCTGTTCACCAAGGAGATCGAAGAGGATCTGTTGTCGGGCGCCATCGATATCGCGGTGCACTCGATGAAGGACATGCCGGTGGCCCAGCCTGCGGGGCTGCTGCTGGATTGCTATCTGCCGCGCGAAGATGTGCGCGACGCCTTTGTGTCGCCAAAGTTTTCCCGGCTGCAGGATCTGGAGCCCGGCGCTGTTGTTGGCACCTCGTCGCTGCGCCGCCGTGCGCAATTGATAAACCGTCGCCCGGACCTGCAGGTGGTGGAGTTTCGCGGCAATGTGCAGACCCGGCTGAAAAAGCTGAACGAAGGTGTTGCCGAATGCACCTTTCTGGCGATGGCTGGCCTGAACCGGTTGGCGATGGAGGATGTGCCTGCCACCGCGATCGAAACCACTGACATGCTGCCTGCTGTGGCGCAGGGCGCAATTGGCATTGAGCGGCGGGGCGATGACAGCCGGGTGGCCGCGATGCTTGAGGCGATCCATGATGTCACCACCGGCCAGCGGCTGGCGGCAGAGCGCGCCTTTCTGGCCGCGCTGGATGGATCCTGCGAGACGCCCATTGCCGGCCTGGCTGAGTTAGACGGCGGCAGCCTGCGGCTGCGCGGCGAGGTGCTGCGCCCCGATGGCTCCGAAGCGATTGCCGATGCACAGACCTGTGCAATCGAGGACGGCGCTGACCTAGGGCGCGACATGGCGGCAAAATTGCTGGCCACAGCCGGTCCCGGATTTTTTGACTGGCGTCAGTAGCGCCCTAGCCCCGCAGCCACAGCTCCTGCAAAGTGCCGCCACGACATACGCAAAAGTATGACGTGGCGCCCCATTTGACCGCCTCCCCTGATACAGGCGATCCTGTGATCAGGAGGAGCACATCATGACACCCGGAAAATCCTATCTTAGCAGCGACGAGATCCGTCCCCTGGCCGAACGGTCCGATGCCATGGGCCTGTGGCTAGTGCTGCATTGCTGGGGGGTGATTGCCTGCGCGCTGGCGCTGTTTGCGCTCTGGCCCAATCCGCTGACCTTTGTTCTTGCTGTCATGGTGATCGGTTCGCGCCAATTGGGATTGGCGATCCTGATGCATGAGGCGGCGCATAACGCCCTGTTCAAGAGCCGCAAATGGAATGACATCGTTGGCGAATGGCTATGCGGGCGGCCGATTCTGGCCGAGCTTGCCGCCTATCGCCATTACCACCTGACCCATCATCGCTTTACCCAGACGGACAAAGACCCGGATCTGAAGCTCAGCGTCAAATTCCCCACCTCCAAGGCCTCGCTGAAACGCAAATTCACCCGCGACCTGACCGGCCAGACGGGCGGTAAACAGCTGCTGGGCCAAATCCTGATGAGCTTTCGCCTGGCAGGCGACGATGACGCCATCGAGGCGGCGACTTCGGATTTTGCCCAGAGCTTTAAGGCGCCGCATCTATGGAAATCCCTGCCGGTGTTTATTGGCGTCGCAGTGGTGATGAGCCTGATTGGCGACTGGTGGTGGGGGCTGGCCTTTTGGTTGCTGCCCTATCTCACCTGGTTTCAGTTTGTGCTGCGGGTGCGCAATATCGCCGAACACGGCGCGGTGGAGCAGTCGCAGAACCCGCTGCAAAACGTGCGCACCACCAAGGCAGGCCCCATCGCCCGGCTGTTTGTGGCGCCCTATTGGGTCAATTACCATCTGGAACATCACATGGTGATGCATGTGCCATGCTGGCAGCTGAAATCCATGCACAAGGCGCTGCTGGACAAGGGTATCGGCCCGGATATGCGGATTGCCTCCGGCTATGGTCAGGCGCTGGCCGAGGCCGGCTGGAAACGCGCCTAGAGCTGCCCCGACCAGCGCAGCCAGGATTCGGGGCTGTCGTGGAAGACGTTCAGATCCACATCCCCCTGAATACCCGGAACCACACCGGTGCCGGTATATTGCCACAACCGCCAAAAGGCGCCGGGATAGACCTGACGCGGATGCCCCGCGACCGAGCGCAACCAGAATTCGGTGCCATGCAAGCGGCCAATGCCGGTTTCGCGATAAAAATCCACTGTAGTATAGATCACCGGACGCTGACCGTAATGGGCCTCTAGCAGGGACAGGAATTTGCGCGCCTCGGCCCGCACCACCCGGCCATCGGGGCGTTTGGTACAGGTGCGCGAGTGTGGGTTCCATTCCATATCCAGCACCGGCGGCAGGGCATTGGCATCACGCGGCACATGTTTGATAAACCAGCGCGCCTGCTGTTCTGCGGGGCGACAGAAATAGAAATAGTGATAGGCGCCACGCGGCACTCCGGCCCGCGCTGCACCACGCCAGTTGTCGCTAAAGGCTGGATCGGCGACATCGCCGCCTTCGGTGGCCTTGAGATAGGCAAAGGACACCCCGGCCCGCCGCACCTGCGGCCAGTCGATTTCTCCCTGATAGCGCGACACATCAATCCCGTGGATCGCATAGCTGTTGGGGCCGCGCCCGCTCCATTCATGGGGATCGCTGTCGCCAAAGCGCGGATAGTTGCTGAGCTGCGCCAGCTGTGCCTCTGACGGGCGTTGCGTTGGGGCTGCATGTGCCTCGGGGGGAGGCGGGGCCTTGGGGCTGCAACTTGCCAGAACCATACTCGCCAAAACACCTAAAAACCTGCTGTGCATCTCAAACCCTAAACCCAAACACAAAAGAACCGGCGCCTGTGCAGCCGGTTCTTTTAGTCTCTATCGAAGAGCGCTGTTTTCCTAGGGCAAAGCCGCAAGTCACCTGAAATGAGCGCAAGATCGCAGGCCGCCAGACAGCATGCTTAGACCCATTTGGCCAGGGGTGGCAGGCTCATCAATACCGCATTGGCATCATGGCCGGTTTCCAAACCAAACTTGGTGCCGCGATCATAAACCAGATTGTATTCCGCATAGAGCCCCCGGTGCACCAGCTGCGCGTCCTTGTCAGCCTCCGAGAAGTCCTGCACCCGGCGTTTGTCCACCAGCGGCAGATAGGCCGGCAGGAAGGCGCGGCCAATATCCTGGGTCAGCGCAAAATCCGCAGCCCAGTCACCCGTGTTGTGATCATCCATAAAGATACCGCCAACGCCGCGCGCCCGATTGCGGTGGGGGATATAGAAATACTCATCCGCCCATTCCTTGAGCCGGGGATACAGATCAGCGCCATGGGGGTCGAGATGGGTCTTCTGAGTGGCGTGAAAATGCGCGGTGTCATCCTCGTATTCGATACAGGGGTTCAGATCCGAACCACCGCCAAACCACCAGGCATGGGGGGTCCAGAACATCCGCGTGTTCATATGCACCGCCGGCGCATGGGGGTTGCGCATATGCGCCACCAGGGAAATCCCCGAGGCCCAAAAGCGCGGATCTTCACGCATCCCCGGCAGGCCCTTGCGCGCCGCCATGGCGTTCTGCGCCCGCTCACCCAGAGTGCCGTAGACCTCTGAAATATTGACGCCGACCTTTTCAAACACCCGACCGCCGCGCATCACGCTCATCAAGCCGCCCCCGGCGTCAGAGCCATCCGCAGAGGCCCGCGTGGTTTCAGAGACCTCAAACCGGCCAGGTTCCTGATCCGCAAAAGGCCCGCTGTCATGGCGGTCTTCCAGCGCCTCAAAGGCGGCGACAATTTCATCGCGCAGCTGGCGGAACCAGGCGGCGGCCTGGGCTTTTTCTTCGGTCATTTCGGTCGGGAGGGCGGCGGTCATCACGGGATCTTTCTGCTTGGGGGCTTGGCCGGGGCTGGGGCTTGGCCGGGGCTGGGCGGAAACGGAAACGGCTGAGTTAGTGAACCGGCGCGGCAACGGGATCAAGCAGGGTGCGGCCCCCATCCAGGGTCAAGATCTGGCCGGTCATAAACCCAGCGGCATCCGAGGCCAGAAACTGCGCCGTTTCGGTCAGCTCGGTCGGGGAAGCAATCCGGCCCAGAGGCGTGTGTTCTTCGATGTCCTGACGGTAGCTGCGGTTGTCCTTGAGCGTGGAGCGCATTGAGGCGCTCATCACCGATCCAAAGGCAATGGAGTTCACCCGGATACGATGTGGCGACAGGGAGACCGACAGCGACCGCGTCAGCTGGTCCAGCGCCGCCGAGGCGACAGAATAGGCCATCAGCTCGGGGTGGGTGCGCCGCGCCGCAATGGAAGAGAGATTGACGATGGCCCCCAGTGGAGCCCCCGCGTCGCGGCCCTCGCCCTGTTTGATCATTCGGCGCGCCACCTGTTGCGACAGGCGCAGCGTCGGCAGCAGGTTCTCGGTCAACAACATCTCCAGCGATTCGTCGTTGGGATCCAAGGGATCGCTTTGCACCACCTGGCGCGCCCCGTTCACCAGGATGTCGATGTCATCAAAGGCGTCGATTGTCGCTGACAACAGATTGGCAATGGTCAACCGTTCACGCAAATTGCCGGCAAAGTAGCGAATATTGCTCTCGTCCGCCTGCTCGCCCAGCTCGCGCAGCAGTGCCGCCTCGTTGGTATCCGCAAACATGACATTGGCTCCGGCGGCCACAAACTGACGGCCAATGGCCAGACCAATACCTGACGAAGCACCGGTGACGATGGCAGTCTTGCCAGCGATGGAAAAGGACATGCGAGGCATACTCCTGTAGTTTGATTTTGGCTGCGAGCCTACCCCCCGTGCCCGCTTTTGGAAACGGCGAATGTGGACCGCGCGCGTGGGAAGTCAGAGGGAAGATATCAGCCTTTGGCGCGCCGTGGGCGTTGGGCGTGCAGGACCTTGAACCGGTTGTTCCCCGCAACTTCGCTTACGGCGGCAAAACGCTCTCCCAGCAGGGTCTCGTAGGGCAGGTGCCGGTTGGCCACCATCCACAGATGCCCCGAGGCCACCAGCATATTGGCCGCAGCCGAGATAAAGGCCTGCCCCAGCTCTGGCTCGGCACTGCGCCCCGCATGAAACGGCGGGTTCATCACCACCGTGTTGACCTGCTCTGGGGCCTGCCATTTGCGCGCATCGGCCCAGTGAAACTGCGCCCGTGCATCCGCAACATTCTGCCGGGCACAGCCCAGCGCCACATGGTCGGCCTCAACCAGATGCAGATGCTCGACCCCTGCGCGGGTCAGGATCTGCGCCGCCAAATAGCCCCAGCCCGCACCAAGATCAGCCACCCGGCGACCCAGTTTTTCTGGCAAGCACTCCGCCAGAAGCTGTGAGGCCGGATCAATTCCATCGGCAGAAAACACCCCCGGCGCAGTGACAAAACCGTCGACCTGGATGCCGTCAGCCGCGATCCAGTCGCTGAGCGCATTGTTTCCGCCCTGGAACCAGAAAATCTTACCATGTGCCTTTGACACCGGCGCCGATGTTTCGGTGAGTTTACGCAAGGCCTTGAGGACCGAATCGATCCCATCCGTTTTGGCCCCATCCACCAGCACCGGGCCTGTGGTCACAGCCGCCGCCTGGGCCACCAGTTGGCGGGCCTCGGCCTTGGCCCGCGGCAAGAACACCACCGCAGCGGCAAAGCGCTCTGGCGCGGGCAGATCCGCCACCTCGGGCAGACAGGTAAAACCAGCCGCCTCATAGGCTTCAAAATCTGGCCGCAGGCGCTGCAGGATCAGCACCCGGTCTTTGGGCAGGGCAGTGAGATCCACGCCAGCACGTGGCGCAAAGACGGCGATGCGCCCCTCTGGGGGCATGACACAGCCACCCGGTTCTAAGGCCAGGGACAGGCGCAGGGACATAGCATAGCCTCTTATATGTTGATATTATTCTTCTTTTTCCATCGTGCATTGCAGCGGATGCTGATGACGATTGGCAAAATCCATCACCTGACCAACCTTGGTCTCGGCGACTTCATGGGTAAAGACCCCAACCACCGCGACACCTTTTTTGTGCACGGTGAGCATGATTTCAAAGGACTGCGCATGGGTCATGCCAAAGAACCGCTCCAGCACCAGCACGACAAATTCCATTGGCGTGTAGTCGTCATTGAGCAACAGCACCTTGTAGCGCGGTGGGCGCTGTGTCTTTGGGCGCGTCTTGGTCAGCAGACCCAGATCGGTATCATCGTCATCCGAGAACTCGGACATCATCACAGGCAGCAGCGGCATCAGCTTAGTGTTCCAGTCATGCATGGAAATCTATATCCCGCTTATATAGCGTAATGACGGCTCAGGAAAAGGGGCAGGAAAAGGGATTAACGCAGCAACATGACAGGCAATTTAACAACCATAGGCTTTGATGCCGACGACACGCTTTGGCACAACGAGCGGTTTTTCCGGGTCACCCAGGACCGTTTTGCCGAACTGCTGCAGGATCACACCCCGCCCGATCTGGACCGCCCGGCGCTGGAGCGACGCTTGCTAGCAGCGGAGAAACGCAACCTTGGGCGCTATGGTTACGGGGTCAAAGGCTTTACCCTGTCGATGATCGAAACCGCCATCGAGGTGACCGATCAACAGGTGCCTGCTGCCGTCATCCAAGAGCTGATCGTGGCGGGGCAGATGATGCTCTCCTATCCCATTGACCTGCTGCCCCATGCCCAGGAGGCGGTGACGCAACTGGCGGCAAACCACCGGGTGGTGCTGATCACCAAGGGCGATTTGCTGGATCAGGAGCGCAAACTGGCGCAGTCCGGTCTGGGCGATTTGTTTGACGCGGTTGAAATCGTGTCGGAAAAGACCCCCGAGGTGTACCGGGAGATTTTCAACCGCCACGGCGACGGCATCGCGCGCGCCATGATGGTTGGCAACTCCATGCGCTCGGATGTGGTGCCGCCGATCACCGCAGGTGGCTGGGGAACCTATGTACCCCACGGCGAGATCTGGGAGCTGGAACATGCAGAGCCCCCGGAAGCCAGCCCTCGCTATAACGCCATCGCGGATCTCAGCCAGCTGCCACAGCTGGTGTCGCGGATTGAGAAAGACCGCGCAGCATTGTAAGCCCGCAGCAGACGCCATAGCAAAAGACCAACAGGAGCAGACAGCCGATGCCACATGCAGAGATCAAATACTCAAGTGACCTGCAGCTCGACAGCGCTGCGATTCTGGCTGAGATCGAGACCATCATCCTGCGTCACGACGGCGGTGCCGGCGCCTGCAAGGGGCGCGCCTACCCCACAGATGAATTCCACCACAGCCATGTCACCGTCAGCGTCTCACTGCTGGTGAAACCACATCGCGATGCTGCATTTTCAGCCGCTCTGCTCAGCGCCCTGGAACAGGCGGTCAGCGCTATGCTGCCCCGCCCCTGCGAGTTCTCCTTTGGGCTGCATTACTCTACGCCCCATTACGTCACCCGCAGTCTCAAAGCCTAGGGGCTCAGCGGCGCAGGTTGGGGCATCTCTGATCTCTGCCTCGCCGACACAGAAAAATCCCGCTGACCTGCGCAAACAAACTCAGCACCTGTTGCCCAGAGGTCGCACAGAAGGCGAATCGCACTGTGCCATGCCGGGGTCTGACAGGATTTAAGCCTGCGTTTCTGTTTACACTTCTTTAAGACAATCCCGATTTAGGCGAAACCCGCCGCCGGGCAACTAAATCTAGGGAAAGTCCTTTCTCAGCTGTGCTCACCCGCCTATCGCCAAGGTTTCTTCCGGCCATCTAATATGCTAGGCTTTCTGCATAGCAGGCAAAATCGTCAGCCGGAAAACCGGCGGCAAGAGGCAAAAATGGCAGATATCGTGCAGATCAGGTTTAACCACCTGGTTCGCGGGCAGCGGGCGTTGGCCCGGACTGTGCCGTGGATCATGGGTGTTCTTCTCTCTCTTGGGGTGGTGCTGATTCCCCCGACCCAGGTGCAGGCGGCGGCCTATGCCGCCGTGGTTGTTGACGCGCGCACCGGCGAAGTACTGCATTCGCGCAATGCCGATGCCCGGCTGCACCCCGCCTCTCTGACCAAGATGATGACCCTCTATATTGCCTTTGAAGCGGTCCGAAACGGCGAGATCTCGCTGGATCAAAAGGTGCTCATCAGCAGAAACGCCTCTTCCGAACCGCCCTCAAAACTGGGGTTAAAAACCGGACAGCGTATTGCCTTTCGCTATCTGATTCGGGCTTCCGCTGTAAAATCCGCCAATGATGCCGCCACCGCCATTGGGGAGGCCATTTCCGGATCCGAAGCCGCCTTTGCCCGTCGCATGACCCGCACCGCCAAAGCGCTCGGCATGACACGCACAACATTCAAAAACGCCCATGGGCTGACCGAGGCGGGGCATTTGTCCACCGCCCGCGACATGACAACCCTGGGTCGCCATATCCTGTATGACTACCCCGAGTATTATCACCTGTTTGCGCGCAGATCGATTGATGCGGGCGTCAAAACCGTTCCCAATACAAACCGACGCCTGCTGGCCTCCTACAAAGGTGCCGACGGCATCAAGACCGGCTATACCCGTGCTGCGGGCTCCAACCTGGTGGCCTCGGCCAAACGGGGCAATGAGCGCATCATCGCAACCGTTTTTGGCGGTAAATCCTCCACCTCGCGCAATGCCAAGGTTGCCGAACTGCTGGATCTCGGTTTTCGTCGCGCCCCCTCCCGGGCCCGCGTTCAGGCGCCGGGACGCCCCGCATATGTTGGCAATCGCGGCATTGGCGCCACAACCCAGGTTGCAGGCAACGGCGGCGCCGGTAAGACGGTCCGCGTCACTGGCCTGGTAAAAACCAGCCTTCGCCCCCTGGCCCGCCCCGGCCCAATTGTCGACCCGGACGTCATCGCCGAAGCGGTGCAGATTGCCACCGCCACGCAAGCCAAGACAACCGAAGCGCAGACCGCCGTGCCCCAGGAAGCCGCAGCACAGGCCGCGGCAGCGCAGGCGGATCCTTCCCCTGCGGAGACCGGCACCGGGATTGATCCCGATATTCTGCAGGCCAGCATCACCGCAGCCATTGCCGAGGCCAAGGTACTGCCAGCCTCTACCGGACCGGTTCCCAGCACATCAGAACAGACCGCTGGGGCTGCAACTGTAACCGCCGCCGTCGCGCAGTCCTCCGCCCCCGTCAGAGTGCAAGCCCGGCCCTTTACCGGGCTGCGGCCCATGGCGCGCCCGATCAAACTGGCCAATGCGGCGGCGCCCAGCCCCGAACAGCCCGTGGTGGTGACCCGGCTCTCGACCTCGGGCGGCAGATATTGGGGCATCAATGTCGGGCGCTACACCAGTGCCTATCAGGCGGAAAAAGTCCTGCTGCGCACTGCCCTCTCCGAAATGGAGACCCTGAACGGCACCCTGCGCAAGGTGGCAAAATCACGTCTGGGCTATGACGCCAATTTCCTCGGCATGACCAAAGAACAGGCCGACCTCGCCTGCCGCCGCTTGAGCGCCCGCAATGTTGCCTGCGACACGCTAGGCCCCTCGTCCTAAGGCCCCCTATCCAAGCGACCATGGGCTTACCTCTCGTATCAGGTCGCAAACAAAAGGCCCCTCCAAAGAGGGGCCTTTTGAGTGTTTAACAGTGCCCGCTTAGAGCCCGAATGGTCCTGGGGATACTAGTTTCGGCACAACACGAGGGCTGGGCAAATGCGCCCAGGAACATCCGAGATCTCTTTCCCCATGGTAACGCTGAGATCCGGCCCAACCGTGACATCGGCGTGATAGTATTCGGTCAGTTTCCCGGTCCTGGTGGAACTGCGACCGCAATGTCGACAGGTAACCGTCTTGGTAAATTTACGTGGTTCCCGTGTGGGAAGCGTCAGCACTATGCGCGGGTAAACCTCGTCTGGTGTCGCCACCTCTTTGACCGAAGCGGTGCGCCCTTCCAGAAAACATGAAATGTCCAGATGGGATACTTCGGCTTCCGAAACGGGATCATGCAGCGCAAGCGCGATGTTGCCATCGCGACAAGGTGTGTTCGACAAGGACGCCCGGTACAGTATCAGACCGGCAACAAGGATTTCGGAATCCGTCGAGAGCATTCGGATCGCATCGCCACTGTCACTGTCAACAATCCAATGCTCGCCGCGCAGTAGGGCCAGCCTGTATGCGCCATCGAACATGGGCTCGCGCCCCTGCGGCTGGCTGTCCGGATTTGTACCCTCGGCTCGGTAGCCACGCACAGCCGGCCCTGCCGCCCTCTGGATCAAATCGGCATCAGCGACAGCCTGTTCATAGGGGCCGTGATTATCACCAGCGCGAAGCTCTTCGGGCAAACTGGATAGCTTTATCAATACCTGTTCAAGCTTGCGTACTCGCTCTTCCCATACTTTGGAACTATCGATCGACCCGGAGTTCTCGGCCACAAAATAAGCGTCCGTCCAGCCACCAGAGATTCCGCTCGCATCGACGCCGTAGCTCCGCTGCAGACCATCAAGTACACGCTTGTAAGCAGTCCCTAGCACCCGATACTCTTCGCGTGCGCCGTAGAGCCGGACATAGTCTTCGTGCAAGTGATACAGGCTGATCGTCGCGTCCTCTAACACGACAGAAACCAGACTCAACCCATTTTGGACCGCTGTTTTTGCAGTGTTTTCTGAAACAAAAGCATCCTGGCCGTGAACCCGAAAAAGCCGCTCCCAATCCGGACTTCCCGGCACGTTAAACGACCATTGGCCGGGAGGCCCGGTCACTCCCACATCGGCAACGTGATCAAGCAGGCTTACCCCATCGCTGAACGTCATTCTAAGTTTCACATCGAGCAGCCGTGGATGTTGGCGCAGATCCACCGGGAGCTGCGTCAAATGCACGGGACGATAGGACCGCCCGCTTGGCGTCAATTGCGGTAGGGTCACTATTCCGATCGGATCCGCCCAAATAAAACGCACAGAAACCACAGGCTCTCCCATGAGAAGCCCAAGTCGGATCTCCGCCTTCCAATCGAAACTGAGCGTAGCCCCCTTTGTAGTGTCCCGATCGCCATCCAGGCGGGCGTTGCCATCAATCGCTTCCTCCACGACAGCTGCGGAGAAAGCGGGGCTCGAAAGGATGAGGAAAAGAGCGGCGGCCAGAATCCTGATCACTTCAGCCACTCCGCGATCATCGCCTGGCGCTCTTTACTCAGCTCCTGCCTGACGCCGGTGTCCACCGCGTCAAGGCTCTGCAAAGACAAGTTCTCCAGAGCCTCGCCTTGAGCTGTAGATGCGCGCTCAAGGTGCTCTCGGGACAGCGCTTTTAGGACATCGGGCGTTCCTGCCCCCACGAGCTCAAACCCCCGCGCTGCATTTACTTTGACAAACTCTTCGATGTTTGCGTTGCCGTGGAGGTTGCCGCCTCCACCATAGGCAATCAGCTCAATCGTTTTTTGCTCAGAGAGTTCACAGATCACCACGGGGCGCGACAGAGCATCGGCAGGCCAATCCGGCGTATAGACGCTATCGCGGCATTTCTGCCCATACCGCATTTCGCGGTGCTCTTCCCATTGGGCTCCGACGTCCTCATCAGGGACCATTCCCTGACTTTGCGACAAGGTTAAGTAGTCGTAACCGCGCGCCGGCTCCGCAACACCGGGTGGCCAATAGAGATGGCGCTCTTTTATGCCAAAGGAACCGGTGCCTCCTCCGCCGGAAAAATAGACAATTTCGTACTGACCGTCACCGTCGATGTCTTTCGCGAGCACATCGCGAACGCACCAATCGTCCGACGTCCAGCCGACACCCCCTTCGTCCGACTCGCGAAAGAGCGCAAGGCCGAACCCATTGGCGCAGAAAAAGGCAAAGTGGGTATCAAGCTCTGGAAGGTAGCCCTGCTCCCTTGGGGTGCCATAGCGCGTAATGAACTCTGCGAAATAGTCATTTGCGCCCGCGGAAAATGTCGCGGAAGACGCCTCGAGGTAACGGGCACTTGCCCAACCAGTGATCGATGGGTTGTCAGCCAGTGAAAGCCTGGCCCAACCTTCCCGGCGTGCCAAGATTTTTACCAGTGTCCCCTGATGCATCTTATGGATTACGGGGTTGGATGTGCTCGGCCCGCTGCGGAGATTCAATTGTTCAGTCACGACTTGCGCGGTTTTTCCCAGCTCTTGGGCGCGCACCATTGAAAAGCACCCTAAAGAAAGAATGAGCGTAACCAGTAAAACGGGAACCTTGCTAAAAAACACCAATTCCCTCAGGCGGGTACGCGTTTCATTGTCGTCGAGCAGCAATTTTTCTACCTCCAAATAACGCACTCAAAAATCAATTTCATCCACAGAACGCGCTAAATCCAGACCATGGGACCACGTACTGCAACGATCAGCGTAAGATTTTTAGCATTGGATGCAATGGATTCAAAATGCACACGGCGTCCTGAAGGGGCACGGGATTCAGAACGCACGCCCAATGAAGGGCGGTTGCAACAACCTGCTGTCAAAAAGGAAAACCTCCGTGCGCCTAATGTGAATCACAAGTATGGGACAGATCTGCCGAAAATCGCGCCGTGCGGCCTCGACCTTTGCCAAACGGAGCTTTCTGCGCTTGGCCCGCCCTCGAGCGAGGAGCAACATCGCCGCAGCAGTTTGGGTCGGCTTTAAAGTGAGCGACCCGCAAGGCCTTCGCTCTGGCACAAGTGTTTAGCCGCCCAGGCCCAACACTTGTGCCAGGGTTGGAAGCCGTCGTTGTTTCCCGTCTCACAGACCGCAGTTTTGTCCAGCATAGGAACCCTTGGGCCGTCCCAGCGGTTTTGCCGCCAGGTGTCTTTGTCTCAGAACAGTGCTCAGGGTTTGGGGTGATCGTCCCATTCTTCGCTGAGGATGCGGCGCGAGTCGCCTTCGGGGTCGTCATATTGGTTTGAGCGCACCGTGTAGACAAACGCCGCCAAAGCGCCGCCACCCAGCAGCAGCGAAATGGGGATGAGATAGGCAAGGACGCTCATGGCAAGGACACTTTTGTCGGGCGCGGCGCGGGTTACTTCAGGCGCAGCGCATTTAGGGATACGGTAATGGAAGAACTAGACATCGCCAGCGCCGCGATCAAGGGGGTGGCAAAACCAGCAATGGCCAGGGGCACCGCGATCACATTGTAGAGTGTGGCAATGCGGAAGTTTTCGCGGATGCGTTTGGTCGCCTTGCTGGCCACCACACAGGCCTCGGCGATGGGTTCCAGATCCTGCCCCAGCAGCACAATGTCAGAGGCCACGCGGGCGGCATCCAAGGCAGAGGCCGGCGAGATTGAGACATGCGCCGCCGTCAGCGCTGCGGTGTCATTCAGCCCGTCGCCCACCATCAGCACCTTGCGGCCCTGATCAGACAGGGCCTGGACCCGTGCGGCTTTGTCCTGCGGCAGCGCCTCGGCCAGCCATTTCTGGATGCCCAGACGATGGGCCAGATCCTCCACCGCAGCGGTGGTATCGCCAGAGATCAGCAGCACCTCTTTGCCCGCTGCATGCAGCTGCGCCACGGCCTCTGCTGCACCGGGGCGCAGGGCGTCGTGGAACAAAAAACCACGCGGGGCTGTGCCGTCGCCGGTGTCCAGCCAGGCCGCCGTTTGGCTGCCCTGATCGGCGCCCAGCCAGGCGGCGCGCCCCAGGCGCACTGTGCGGCCCTGATACTGGCCTTCGGTGCCAAATCCGGGGCGTTCCTGCAGCTCTGTGACCTCAGCAGGAGCAATGCCCGCAGCACGGGCCGCAGCGGTCAGGGACCGTGACAGGGGATGCGATGACCCCTCGGCCAGGGCCAGGGCAATTGCCAGCTCGGCGCGGCTAAAGGCGTCGAGGTTTTCCAGCTGCGGCGTGCCCGCAGTCAGGGTGCCGGTCTTGTCAAACACCACGGTATCCACCCCGGCCAGACGCTCCAGCGCGGTGGAGTGTTTGATCAACATGCCCTTCTTGAACAACCGCCCCGAGGCGGCGGTGGTCACTGCGGGCACCGCAAGACCCAGCGCACAGGGGCAGGTGATGATCAGCACCGCAGCGGCAATATTCAGCGCCATGCGCAGATCATAGGTGTAGAGATACCAGCCAATAAAGGCCAAGGCCGAGAGGATATGCACACCAGGGGCATAGAGCTTGGCGGCACTATCGGCCAGCGAGGTATAGCGCGAGCGACCAGATTCAGCGATGGCAACCAGATCCGCCATCCGGTGCAGCGAGGTATCTTCGCCCACCGCTTCGGCGCGGACCACCAGCGGGCCGGTCAGATTGACCTCCCCTGCAGAAACCTGGGTGCCCGGTTCGGCAAAGACAGGCAGGGTTTCACCCGTAAGCAGCGAGCGGTCCAGTTCGGACTGGCCGGTGGCGATGACCCCATCAACGGGCATCCGCCCCCCGGGGCGCACCAGGATAAGATCGCCAATGGCAAGCTCCGAGACCGCAACCTCAACCTCCCTGTTGCCTTCCTCCATGCGGATGGCGCGGGGCACTTCAAGCGCGGCGAGCTCCTCGGCGGCAGATCGCGCCACGGCACGGGTGCGATAGTCCAGATAGCGCCCGGCCAGCAAAAAGAAGGTCAGCGTCAGAGCCGCGTCAAAATAGGCATGTTCCCCCGACAGGCTGGTCTCCCACAGGGAGGTGATCAGCGCCAGCGCCAGTGCCAGAACAATCGGCACATCCATGTTGAGCCGCCCCACACGCAGGGCGCTCCAGGCATTAAAAAAGAAGGGCTTGCCAGCAAAGATCACCGCCGGAAAGGCAATTGCCGCCGAAATCCAGTGGAACATATCGCGGGTTGCATCCGATGCCCCGGACCAGACCGAGATCGACAAGAGCATTACATTCATCGAGGCAAAGCCGGCAACCGCCAGCCGCATCAGCAGATCCCGCCCGGCCCGGTCGCTTTGGGTGGCGGCAAGCGTCGCCAGATCCAGCTCATGCGCCTCAAATCCCAGACCTTCGAGCACCGGGATCAGATCATCTGCGCGCACCTCAGGGTCGGCTTCGATCAGGGCGCGTTTCAGGGTCAGATTGACCCGCGCTGAATGAATGCCGGGATGGGCGTTCAGCCCGCGCTCGACCTTGGAAATACAGGCCTGACAGTGGATTGTCGGCAGCGACAGCGCCAGACGCGCCTCTGTTGGGGCGGTGTCCACCGCCTCGCTTGGGGCGGCAACGCAGCCGGGGCATACGGCCATGGCAGGGCGCATCTGGGCAGTCATATCTGGTCTAGCCTCTTACGTGCAGGATCACCCGCTGGGTGAACTCAACGCCATTTTTGGCTCGTGCCACCATGCGGATGTTCCAGTTGCCCGGCCCCAGATCAGCCGGGGCCACATAGGCGGTCCCGTTGAATTTGAACTCTGGCTTCTGATCATCCTTCACATGGGTCGCCCGGCCCAGTATCGCGCTCAGCTTTGCCACCTCAACAGGGTTTCCCTCGGCGTCAGAAATCTCCAGCGTGACCTGGTTTTCCTGGGCTGAGGCATAGACCGACCAGCCAAGCGACTGCTGCGCATCGCGGCGCAGGTCGAATTCCTGGCTGGCCACATAGGAGTTCTTTACCTCCAGGCCGGGGAAGGTTTTGACCGCATTATAGGCCAGCGCCAGATTGACGCTGATGATCACCCCAAATGCGCCGCACAGGACCATCAGCATATGACGACCGGTAAATTCCCGCGTGCCCTTTGCCATGATCAGTTTCCTTTTCCGTTAAAGTTGGTGTCTTTATAGGCCCGCTCACCATTGGTGAGATCTTCGACCCAGATACGAACCGGCGTCGATTCCGCCTCCGAAGCCGCAGCGTCTTTGGGTGTCACGATATAGACCCTTTGAAGATAGGCGGTATCGGCCGGAACCTCAACCGAGGCATAGGGCGTGCCCTCAAGCTGCACCCGCATGGCCGGATCGCCTTTGAGCGACAGTTTGAACGGGCGCGGCTCCCCATGTTTGTTGCGCAGACGCACATCATAGGTGTTGCGCACAGAGCCATCCGACAGGGTGACAAAAGTGGGGTTACGCACCGGCGCCACGGTCAGATCGATATCAGAACGGATGAACAGGGCAAAAACCAGCGCCAGGCCCACAAATCCCCACATCGAGGTATACATGATGGTGCGCGGACGCAGGATGTGTTTCCAGATGTTTTTTGGCGGCTGGCCAGCGCGTTCATGGGCCTCATCCGACAGTGCCATATAGTCGATCAGACCACGTGGCTTGCCGATCTTGTCCATCACATCATCGCAGGCATCAATACAGAGCGCGCAGGTGATGCATTCCAGCTGCTGGCCATCGCGGATATCAATCCCCACAGGGCAAACATTGACGCAGGCCATACAGTCGATGCAGTCGCCTGCTGGCGGATCAGCGACCTCAGCCTGGCCCTTTTTCTTATGCAGCTTGCCGCGCGGCTCACCGCGCCAGTCGCGGTATCCCACCACCAGGGTGTCTTCGTCCATCATCGCGGCCTGAATACGGGGCCAGGGACAGGCGTAGATACAGATCTGTTCGCGGGCAATACCGCCAAAGAAGAAGGTCGTCGCAGTCAGCACCAGCATCGTGGTATAGGCAATGGGGTGAGCCTGACCAGTGACCAGATCCACCAACAGTGTTGGCGCATCGGCAAAATAGAACACCCAAGCACCACCGGTGGCCAGACCAATCAACATCCACACGGTCCATTTGGTCAGCCGCAAACGGGCTTTGCGGAAATCCATCTTCTTTTGCCGGTGCAGGCGCAGACGGGCGTTGCGATCGCCCTCGATCCATCGCTCCACCAGAATAAACAAATCGGTCCAGACCGTCTGCGGGCAGGCATAGCCGCACCAGACCCGCCCCAAAGCAGAGGTGAACAGGAACAGCCCCAGGCCCGCCATGATCAAGAGGCCGGCAACAAAGTAGAACTCATGGGGCCAGATTTCGATCCAGAAAAAGTAGAACCGCCGATTGGCCAGATCCAGCAGAACCGCCTGATCCGGCAGCGATGGTCCGCGATCCCAGCGAATCCAGGGAGTTATGTAGTAAATCCCCAAAGTGATCGCCAAAATGTACCATTTCAGGTTGCGGAATACGCCCGATACGCGCCGTGGAAAAACGGGTTCCCTGGCGGCGTAAAGGCTGGGGGCGGGATCGGAATCACTCACGGACTCACTCCACTGAATTTGTGTCTCTCTAGCTTGGTTCTTTCAAATCTCTACGTCTCGCTCTTTGACGTGGATCAAAAAGAGCATTGCACAAGCATCTTTATCTATCACGTTCTAGATCTTTGGCTTTTCGGTGTCGTCGCAGCCAGGAGACAAACCGCCGCGCCTGCACACGCTGCACGCCGGGGCGGGTGACGATGTGATAGCCACGCCCCTCGCTGCCGGTGAACAGCTCGACCAGACGACCGGCCTCCAGATCTTCGCTGACAAAGTCCCGCACGCTCACCGCGACCCCCTGCCCCTCGCGGACCGCCTGCATCAAAAGGTTGCCGGGCAATTTCAGACTGGCGCCGCGAATAACCTCGGCCACCCCACGTGAGCGCAGCCAATGCGCCGCCTCTGTGGTGCCCAGCTCTTCGAGCCAGGGCAGATCCAAAAGATCCTCCGGCGCCTGTACGGAGCGATCCTGCAAAAGACTGGGATTTGCCACCACCACCATGGGCGAACACAGCAGGATCTCAACCTCCAGCCCGGCCCAGTTGCCATCTCCGTAGCGCAAGGCGATATCGACGCCGCCGGGCTGCAGCGCGACAACTTCGCCGCGCGGATCAATCACCAGGTCAATTTCCGGGTGTTGCATGCGAAACTCTGCCAGACGCGGCATCAGCCAGTTGGCGGCAAACATCGGTGTGCAGCTGATATGTAAGGGACGCGCCGCACCCTGGGCGTTCAGATCCTGCACCGCCGACTGGATCGCCCCGAATCCCAACAGCACCGCCTGCGCCAGATGCTTGCCGTCCTCGGTCAGCTCCAGCGCCCGGCCACTGCGGTCCAGCAACGGCGTGCCCAGGTAGTCCTCCAGGCTGCGCAGCTGCTGGCTGATGGCAGCATGGCTCACATTCAACGCCGCCCCTGCTTTGGCAAGATTTCCATGTTCCGCATAGGCAGAAAAGGCCCGCAAGGCAGCAAGAGGGGGCAGGGAGAGCCAGTCCATATGTAATCCTGACTTACATAATTGAATTTTTCCTGAGTCGCATCTTGCGCCCTTTGCAGCGACAGTCAAAGGCAGAAACACCAGCACAGGAGATTTCAACATGCTGATCAATATCTACGCCCGCTCCATGATGACCGCAGCCCGCCAGCCCTGTGTGCTGGTTCGTGACATCCCACCAGCCACAGTCACCGCCGCTGAACCCGATACAAACGCCACCCCAGGTTGGTTTGCCAAGATGCTGCGCCTGTTCAAACTGCGGGCTACGAAAGCACGCCAGGCGCGACAGCCCCTGCGCTGCGTCGATCTGCAAAACCTGTAACCAAAGCGCCAAAGCGCTGCGGCTAGATATAAAATTCTGGGACAAATCAGCAGAGACTTATGGGCGTCGGTTTTCCAGGAAACGCGCGAACAGATCGAAAATCCGACGCCCAATCCCCACGACCTAGCACGTCAGGCAGTGGGAATTCTGTGCTGGCCCAGATCCTCTTCCCCCAAAGAACGTAAAAGGATCTGCCAGCCTATCTCTGTCTTTGGGTATTGGAGCAGCCTTTGGCCTGGCACGCCTTGACCCTAATCAAACTGGCAAAGAAATGACCGCAGCAGGTCAAGAAAATTGGGCTGACATAGGGGCTGATCTGACATCAGATTGGTTCCCGTGCCTGCGCCCGTGCCAATACAAATGCCCATGGCCTGAACAAAAAAAGGGCCACCCCGATGGGGCAGCCCTTTGTTTTGAGATGCGAAACAAAAGGTGGCTTATTCGCCGCCGCCCAATTGGTGCACATAAGACGCAACCGCACGGATCTGCGCCTCGGTGAGGCGGGTGTTCCAGGCCGGCATCACACCGTAACGGGCATTGTTAACGGTCTCGCTGATGGCGGCGTAGTCTCCACCATACAGCCAGATTGCATCCGCAAGGTTTGGCGCCCCCTGGCTGCGATCACCAGTGCCGTCGTCCATGTGGCAAGAGGCACAGTTGTCTTCAAAGACCACAGCACCGGCTTCCACTTTGGTGGCATCCTCTGCGTCACCGGACAAAGACATGACATAGTTTACAACCTGGTCGATCTCTTCTTTTTCCAGCAGCTCGTCACGACCAAAGGCAGGCATCTCGGAGTAGCGCGCATCGTCGCTGTCCTCGTTACGGATACCGTGGGAGATCGTCATATGGATGTCTTCGACGGAACCGCCCCAGAGCCAGTCATCGTCCAGCAGGTTGGGATAGCCTTTTGCGCCAGCGGCACCAGAGCCATGGCACTGTGCACACCAGGTCTTGAATACAGCGGAGCCCGAAGACACAGCGTAAGATCCAAGCTCGGCATCGCCCGCAATTGCTGTCAGCTCGGCGGCTTCCAGTTTGGCATTCATTGGCGCGTTGGCTTCTTCAACCGCTGCGATCTCATTTGCCACATCACCCCGTGTTGACCACCCGAGGATCCCTGCAGTGGCAGAGTTCACCATGGGCCAGGCCGGATACATGATGGTGTAGCCAATCGCCCAGACGATGGTGGCATAGAGGGTCCAGAGCCACCAACGGGGCATCGGGTTATCGAATTCTTCGATCCCATCCCAAGAGTGGCCAGTGGTGTTTGGGTCGTCGTCGTACTTTTTGACGGGTTTGCTCATGTCCTCGCCTCCTTGTCTGCGGCGGGTGTCGCCTCGCCCTCAACAGGGGCGGGGGCGTCTACGTGGCGAAAGGGAATGCTGGCTGTGTCTTCATAGACCTTGGAGCTGCCGGGCCGAAAGGCCCAAGCAACAATAGCCATAAAAAACACGAACAGAAACAACAACATCCAGCTGTCTGCAAATTCGCGCAGGAGCGTATAGATTTCCATCTGTTCCTCTCCTTAGCGGTTTGCGTCGGGTGTGAAGGTCGAGAAATCAACCAGCGTACCCATCATTTGCAGATAAGAGATCAGCGCGTCGGCCTCGGAAACACCGGGTTGACCGTCAAAGTTACTGACGCTGACGCTTTCACCATAGCGTTCCAGCAGCCCGTCATAGTCGCTGTCAGGGTCTGCCTGGGCCTTAAAGTCAGCCTGGGCACTTGCCAGCATGTCCTCTGAGTAGGGCGTGCCAAGCATAGCGTTCACCGCCATGACGTCACCGATGTATTTGCCATCGATCATCTTGCGCTCAAGGAAGCCATATTTCGGCATCACCGATTCCGGCACCACAGACTGCGGGTCACGCAGGTGGTCGACGTGCCATTCGTTCGAATAGCGGCCACCCACACGGGCCAGGTCAGGCCCGGTACGCTTGGACCCCCACTGGAACGGATGGTCGTACATCGATTCTGCCGCCAGCGAGTAGTGGCCATAGCGTTCGACCTCATCGCGCATCGGGCGGATCATCTGGCTGTGACAGACGTAGCAGCCTTCACGAATGTAGACTTCACGGCCCGCCAGTTCGAGAGGGGTGTAAGGGCGCATGCCCTCCACCTTCTCGATGGTGTTTTCCAGCCAGAACAGAGGAGCGATCTGAACCAAGCCACCAATAGACACAACCAGGAAACTGCAGATCAGCAACAGGGTCGCATTGGTCTCGAGGATTTTATGTTTGTCGAGAATTGCCATTTGCCATTCCCTCCTTATTCAGCCGGAACCGCGACAGTAAGGCTCGACTCTTTGGCCGGAGCTTTACGGACGGTCATCCACAGGTTGTAGCACATGACAAGCGCACCGGAGAGGAACATAACGCCACCCAGACCACGTACCACATACATCGGGAACTTCGCTGCCACGGTATCGGCAAAGGAGTTCACCAAGAAGCCATTGGCGTCAACTTCGCGCCACATCAAGCCTTCCATGATCCCGGTCACCCACATCGACGCGGCATAAAGAATGATGCCGATAGTGGCGAGCCAGAAGTGCCAGGACACCAGGCTGAGGCTGTACAGACGCTCACGCTTCCACAGAACCGGAACCAGGAAGTAGAGCGCACCAAAGGTGATCATCCCGTTCCAGCCCAGCGCACCAGAGTGCACGTGACCAATGGTCCAGTCAGTGTAGTGGCTCAGCGAGTTTACCGCGCGGATCGACATCATCGGACCTTCAAAGGTCGACATGCCGTAAAAGCCGATCGAGATAACCATCATCCGGATAACCGGGTCGGTCCGCAGCTTGTCCCAGGCGCCAGACAGCGTCATCAGACCGTTGATCATACCACCCCAGGACGGCATCCACAGCACGATCGAGAACACCATGCCAAGGGTCGAAGCCCAGTCCGGCAGAGCAGTGTAATGCAGGTGGTGAGGACCAGCCCAGATATAGAGGAAGATCAGCGCCCAGAAGTGGATGATCGACAGTTTATAGCTGAACACCGGACGTTCGGCCTGCTTTGGCACAAAGTAGTACATCATGCCGAGGAAGCCCGCCGTCAGGAAGAAGCCCACGGCATTGTGGCCATACCACCACTGCACCATGGCATCCTGCACACCGGACCAGACGATGACCGATTTGGATCCCCAGATGGACACAGGAATGGTCATGTTGTTGACCAGGTGCAGCATCGCAACGGTAACGATAAAGGCCAGGTAGAACCAGTTGGCAACATAGATATGTGGCTCTTTGCGTTTGATCACGGTGCCGAGGAAGACCGCCAGATAGGCCACCCAGACAATGGTCAACCACAGGTCAACATGCCATTCGGGCTCTGCGTATTCTTTCGACTGAGTGCTGCCAAACAGGTAGCCGGTTGCCGCCAGAACGATAAACAGCTGGTAGCCCCAGAACACGAACCAGGCGAGGTTGCCGCCCCAGAGGCGGGCGGCGCTGGTGCGCTGTACCACATAGAAAGAGGTCGCAATCAAAGCGTTGCCGCCAAAGGCAAAAATCACCGCCGAGGTATGCAGCGGACGCAGGCGGCCAAAGTTGGCAAAACCCTGGGCCCACTCAAAGTTCAGCGCTGGAAAGGCCAGCTGAAAAGCGATGAACGTCCCGACGAGAAACCCCACAACACCCCAAAAGGCTGTGGCAACCACGCCAGCGCGCACAACGCTGTCAAAATATTCATTTTGCAGGCTGCCAGCAGCCGGCTTTGCCTCGCCTGTACGGCGCAGCGTGTATAGAAAAAGACCACCAGCAACGAGCATGACGATTATCGCATGCACCTGGTAAGCCAGATCCCGCGCATAATTGGTCCCGATCATCGCAAAAAGCGTGACCAAACCAAGCGCTATCAGCTTGATATAATTAGACATATTGCGTCCCTTCACCATGTCCCCCGCGATTCTTAGCGTCGCGAAAAACCCATTTATTCCTCGAACTAGATGCAAAACATGCGCTCCGAGCGCATTGATCTGCATCAAGACACATACCAAACAACTGTGACAGACCAAGCAGAGTGCGGCTACACTAACAGGCGTTCTTGTTAGAGCTCTGAATTCTTTTTACCACATGAGGTGAAACATGACTTACAAGACCATTCTCACGGTCCTGACCTCGCAGGACACGGCCGAAACTCCTTTGTCACAGGCAGCCTCAATGGCCGGATCCTTTGACGGCCATACCGATGTTCTGTGCCTGGGCGTTGATCGCACCCAGACCGGGTATTATTATGCCGGCGCAAACGCCATGGTTCTGCAAGAAACCATGACCCGCGCCAAGGAAGACGCCACTGCGCTGCAGTCTTATGCAGATGAGTATCTGAAAAAAGCCGGCGTCCAGTTTTCAACCGATGCAGGTATTGCGCAAATTGCCGACATGGGACGTCACGTGGCGCGACTGGCACGGTTTTCTGATCTGGTGGTTCTGGGCCAGCCCTATGGCAAAGGCAAAGGTGTCGAAGCCGAACCAGTGGTCGAGGCCGCGCTTTTTGAGGGCCGCACGCCGGTTCTGGTTGTTCCTGACGATGCCAAGCCCGTCGGCCGGCCCAAAACCGTCCTGGTCGCCTGGAACGAAAGCATCGAGGCGATGACCTCCATTCGCAAGGCCATGCCGTTCCTCACCGCTGCCGACCTGGTGCGCATTGTGGTGATCGACCCGCCGCAGCACGGGCCAGAGCGCTCGGACCCCGGTGGTATGCTGGCGCAGATGCTGGCCCGCCAAGGGGTCAAATGTGAGATTGATGTGCTCAGCAAAACCATGCCGCGGGTCTCTGATATCCTGATCCGCCATGCCGCCGATACAGATGCCGGCATGATCGTGATGGGGGCCTATGGGCATTCCCGCTTCCGCGAGGCGATCCTGGGCGGAGCGACCCGCAACATGCTGGAAAATGCAACCGTGCCAATCTTCCTGGCCCACTGATCGCAGCTTGGGCTGATCCAGCTTGATCCTGAAAGTTTACCCCGCCCAGCTGCAACCAGCCGGGTGGGGTTTCTTATTTGACCGATTGGCAAACAGCCGACCAAAAAGATCTGTTTCCGCCTCAGTTGCGGACGTACTGCAGGCCCTGGAACCGCGCCCGCATCTGGGCGGTTTCTTGCGCCACCCTTTCGGGATCATTGCTGGTCAGCCCGGCGGCGATCAATCTGGCCAGCTCAGCAGCCTCCGCAGGGGTGACGCCCCGGCGCACCAGCTCAGGTGTGCCAATGCGCAGCCCGTTCATATCGCCCTCCACCGGATCAATCGGCAGGCCAATGCCGCAGGCCAGAAACCCGGCCCGGCGCAGTTTCTTTGAGGCCGCCTGGCCACCGCCAAACCACGCCGCCTCGATGGCAAATTGATGCGAGCTTGTCGCCTGCCCGCCCGCGGCCCCCTTTGGCTTAAACACCGGCATCCCCAGCGCTTCCAGTTCATCGGCCAGCGCCTGCGCCAGGGTGATCATCGCCTGGGCATAGGCCGGACCGTGGTCGACCCAGTCCAGCAGGCTCAGCGCCAAAGAGGCGGATTTTGCCGCGTCAAAATTGGCCGTCATACCGGGAAAGGCAATGGCATCTAGGCGTTCGGCGATCTCGGCGTCATTGCTGACAATCAATCCCCCCGCCGGACCGCCGAGGCTCTTGTAGGTGCTCATGGTCATCACATGCGCCCCCTCGCTCAGCGGGTTGGCCCAGGCCTGCCCGGCGATGATGCCGCACTGATGCGCCGCATCAAACAGCACCTTGGCCCCGACCTCATCCGCAATGGCGCGAATCTCACGTACCGGATGGGCAAAGAGGTTGAGACTGCCACCGATGGTGATCAGTTTGGGACGCTCCCGCAGCGCCAGGAGCCGCAGGGCCTCCAAATCCACCGTATAGCCATCGGCATTCACCGGCGCCGGGTGAGAAATCAAACCATAGAGCCCGGCACAGCCATCCGCATGATGGGTCACATGGCCCCCAATCGCAGCAGGCGGCGCGATGATGCAATCGCCGGGTTTGGTCAGCGCCATGAACCCATAGAGATTGGCCAGCGCGCCAGATGCCACCCGGATCTCGGCATATTTGGCGCCAAAGACCTGCGCCGCCAGCTCGGCGGCCATGACCTCGATTTCCTCGATGGCCTCCAGTCCCATTTCGTATTTGTCCCCCGGATAGCCCAGCGACGGCCGACTGCCCAGCCCGCGTGCCAGCACCGCCTCGGCGGCCGGGTTCATCACATTGGTCGCCGGGTTGAGGTTGAAACACTCCTCGTCGTGGATCGCGCTGTTGCGCTGTATCAGCGCCTCAATCCGATCCGCTGCCGCTGCCGGAGCCATGTCAGCTGTCGCCGCAGCAATCGTCTGAACCCGGGTTTCGCAACAGGCAGGCACCCAGGGGCGGCTGGCAAGATGGGGCATGGTAGAACTCCTATAGAGCTTGGCTTAGGGCCGATTTTCGATCGCAACTTTGACCCAGTTGATCCCGGGCCAAGCTTGCGCGCAAATCAGTTTTCTGAAAATCTAGGGTTAGAAAAAGTGAGTCTAACCATGGCCGTTTCGCCCCCCCGTCCAAAATCCTTTGCCATGACCGCCCTGCGCGCGTTTGAGGCCGCCGCCCGCTTGGGCGGGTTTTCAGCAGCGGCCACTGAGCTGGGCGTGACACCTGGTGCCATCTCCGCCCAGATCAAATCGCTGGAGGCAGAGCTTGGCGCGCCGCTGTTTCAACGCACCGCAAAGGGCGTGGTGCTAACGCCGCTTGGCGCCCAATCGCTGCCAGCCTTTGGTCAGGCCTTTGATCAGCTGGGGGAGGCCGTGCAACGGATGCGCGATGCTGCGGCGCCTCGGGTCGTCCATATCGCAACCCTGCCAGCCATCGCCCAGTTCTGGCTATCGCCGCGCCTGCCGCGCCTGCGCGCAGAAATGCCCGGCACCGAAATCTCCATCACCGCACTGGAGCAGCCGCCAAACCTCAAGCGGACCTCCTATGATCTCTGCCTGTTTTTTTCTGATACCGACGGCACGGTCCTAGCAGAGGATGTCATCTTTCCTGTCTGCGCCCCTGCCCTGGCAGAGCGGCTGGAATCCCCGTTGGATCTGCTGACGGTCCCCTGTCTCTATGACACCAGTTGGGAAGAGGACTGGGAGCATTGGCTGGCCCAGGCCGCCCAGCCACACCATATCGCGCCGCGTGGTCCGGTCTATTCGCTCTATGCCCTGGCGGTGGAAGAGGCGCTCAACGGAGCCGGGGTCTTGATCGGCCATGAGGCGCTTTTGGCCCCCTATCTGGCCAGGGGGCAGCTGGTGGCGCCCTTTCGACAAAAGGCCACCCTTGCACGGGCGCTGAGGCTGTGGAGCATGCCTGGGCGCAGCGCTGGCTCCGCCAGTCATCAGGTGTTCAGATGGCTGACACAGGCAGGATAAGCGCTGCCACACCCAGCCTAAGCCCTCTCAAATACTGGCATGAACCGCGGTAAAATTTCGATAATTCCGGGGCTTATCAGCGCCCTAGCTCATAAATCCGCCATCGCTGTCGTCGCCCGCTTCTTCGAACAGCCGCCCCATATCAGGCACGGATACCCGGCGCTTACCCTCCAGCGAAATCACCCCGTCCCGTTTCAACGCCGACATCTGGCGGCTGACGGTCTCCAGTGTGAGGCCAAGATAATCCGCCATGGCTTCGCGGGTGAGTGGCAGATCAAAGGTCATGGAATTGACCGCCCCACGCGGCGTCAGCGAGGCATCGCGCCGGGCAATGATGGTCAGCAGGCTGGCAATTTTTTCCCGCGCAGTCTTGCGCCCCAGAACCAACATCCACTCGCGGGCGGCATCCAGTTCATCCAGGGTCATCTCCAGCAGGCGGTGGGCAATATGCGGCGTTTGCGCCATCAGCTCTTCAAAGGGCTTTTTGCGGAAACAGCACATCACCATATCGGTGGTCGCAACCACATTATAGGCCGCGCCATCGCGCCCCGGGCGACCGACAAAATCGCTTGGCAACAACAGGCCAACCATCTGCGTGCGGCCATCCTCCATCGTCTGCGTCAGCGTCGCGATACCCGAAACCACAGACCCGACAAAGTTCATCACATCGCCGGACCAGATAATGGGCTGCCCCGCTTCGTAGCTGCGATAGTATTTGATGGCATCCAACGCCTCCAGCTCGTCGGACTCGCAGCGCGCGCAAACAGCACGGTGGCGGATGGGACAATCAGCGCAGCTGATATGGGAAATGGTTGGGGCGTTCATGGGCAGTCCCGTTTGATCCAGGTCAAAGTTCGTTCGTGCGAATACTGGCTAGGATAATGATATGTGTCAGAAATCACAATTGGCGAAGCTCGGTTTATTCGATGCCAAAGTGCCGCGCTATACCAGTTACCCGACGGTGCCGCATTTTGCGCCGCACATTGGGGCGGCGCATTTCCAATCCTGGTTGGCGCAAATTCCAGCAGGAAGCCAGATCTCCCTTTATGTGCACGTCCCCTTTTGCCGCAGCCTCTGCTGGTTTTGCATGTGCCGCACCCAGGGGACCAGATCTGATGCCCCTATCGTTGCCTATGTTGCGGCGTTGAAACAGGAAATCTCGTTACTCAAATCCCATTTGCCCAAGGATGTCTCCCTGTCGCGGATCCATTGGGGCGGCGGCACGCCGACCATTTTGCCCCCAGACATGATTCGCGATCTCGCTGCTGCGCTGCTGGATATGGCGCCGCTTGCTGCGGGCGCAGAGTTCTCGGTTGAGATCGATCCAAACGAATTCGACCAAGCCCGTTGCCAGGCCTTGATTGACGCTGGCCTCACGCGCGCCTCGATTGGAGTGCAGGGATTCGACGACACAACCCAGCAGGCCATTGGCCGCAGTTTAACCTTTGACAGGGTGGCTCAGGTGGTTGCCATGCTGCGCCAGGGCGGTGTGCAGGATCTGAGCACCGATCTGCTTTTTGGCCTGCCGCACCAGACGCTTGCCCAGATCCGTCACAGCACCCGCCAATTGCTGTCGCTGACACCGGACCGGGTGGCGCTTTATGGCTACAAACATCTCCCCGCGATGGTCCGCCGCCAGACGATGATCCCGTCGGAAACCCTGCCCAAACCAGAGGACCGTCTGGAGCTGTTCAGCGCCGCCAGGGCCATCTGCCTGCAACAGGGCTACCAGCAGATCGGTCTCGACAGTTTTGCCCGCCCCGGCGACAGCCTGAGTGCTGCCCGCGCGACTCAGAGCCTCAAACGGGGGTTCCAAGGCTATAGCGACGATCCGGCAGAGGTTCTGATTGGCCTCGGCGCCTCGGCCATTTCGCGCTTCCCCCAGGGGTATGCGCAAAACGCCCCCAGTACCGCGCGATACATGGCTACTGTCCAGGGCGGGAGCAAAGGCGGGCGTTTTGCCGCCGCGCGCGGCCATGCCTTTGAGGGCGAAGACCAGCTGCGCGAGCATATCATCAAGGCGCTGCTCTGCGGGTTTTCGATTCCCAGCGACCAAATCCTGCGCCATTTCCCGGATCAGAAAGCACGGTTTGACACCCTGGTCAGCCAGGCCTGTGCTGCCTTTCCCGGTATTCTGGTGCAAACCTCAAATGGCGCTGTCGTGACAGAAAGCGCCCGCGCCATAACCCGGGTTGTTGCACGCCATTTCGACACCTATGAGGCCGCAGGCGCCGACAACCTCCCGATCACAGCGCCAGACACGCGGGCCTCCTCGGCCTGAGCCCCCCCCCTGGCCAGATAGAGCTGCAGCGCCGCGACAGCGGCGCCACCCCCAAGGGTGTGCCTTTGCCTTTGGCAAATGCTAAGCGGGCGGGAGCCCCCCCTTTGTGGCCTATCGGGCGGCGGCCAGCAGCTCGCGGGTGTAGGCCTCTTTTGGGTGTTCAAACAGCGCCTCGGCGGCGCCGGCCTCCACGATATCGCCCTGTTTCATCACCACCACCTGATGCGACATCGCCCGCACCACATTCAGGTCATGGCTGATGAACAGATAGGCCAGCCCATAGCGCTTTTGCAGATCCCGCAGCAGCTCGACGATCTGCACCTGCACCGTCATATCCAGCGCCGAGGTCGGCTCATCCAGCACCACCAGTTTGGGCCGCAGCACCATGGCCCGGGCAATGGCGATGCGCTGACGCTGGCCACCGGAGAACTCATGCGGGTAGCGATCCATCGTCGCCGGGTCCAGACCGACCTCGACCATCACCTCCGCCACCAGTTCGCGCGGGGCGCGGTGCTGGTCGACCCGGTGAATGGCCAGCCCTTCGGCAATGATCTGGGCGCAGGTCATCCGCGGGCTGAGCGAGCCAAAGGGATCCTGAAACACGATCTGCATATCCTTGCGCAGGCTGCGCAGCTCCCCCGTGGACCACTGCCGCAGATCGTCGCCGCAAAACCGCACTTCGCCCTCAGATGCAATCAAGCGCATGATCGCCAGCGCCATGGTGGTCTTGCCAGAGCCGCTTTCGCCGACAATGCCCAGAGTTTCGCCTGCCCGCACGGAAATCGAGGTCGGATTGACCGCCTTCACATGGCCGACGGTGCGTTTCAACAGCCCCTTCTGGATCGGAAACCAGACTTTCAAATCCCGGGTTCGGATCATCTCCGGCGCGTCAGCCGCCACTGGCTCCGGGATGCCAGAAGGCTCTGCCGCCAGCAGTTTTTGCGTATAGGCATGTTGCGGATTATCAAAAACCGCCGCTGCCGGACCTTCCTCGACAATCTCGCCGCCCTTCATCACGCAGACCCGATCAGCGATGCGGCGCACCACGTTCAGATCATGGGTGATGAACAACAGCCCCATGCCCTCAGATTTCTTCAGCTCTGCCAGCAGCTCGAGAATCTGCGCCTGGATGGTCACATCCAGCGCCGTTGTGGGTTCATCCGCAATCAGCACCTCTGGCTTATTGGCCAGGGCCATGGCGATCATCACCCGCTGGCGCTGACCACCAGACAGCTCGTGGGGGTAGGCGCTCAGGCGGCTTTCGGCGTCGCGAATGCCAACCTTCTGCATCAGTTCCAAAATGCGCCCCCGCGCCGCCTGCCCCTGCAATCCCTGATGCAGCGCCAGCGATTCCGCCAGCTGCTTTTCGATGGTGTGCAGCGGGTTGAGCGAGGTCATCGGCTCCTGAAAGATAAAGCTGATGTCATTGCCACGCACCTGCATCAGGTGCTTTTCCGAAGCGCCGACCATTTCAACCCCGTCATAGGTAACCGAGCCCTCCACAATGGCGCTGTCGCCCAGCAGTGACACGGTGGACAGCGCCGAGACGGATTTGCCAGAGCCGGACTCGCCCACCAGGGCCACGGTCTCACCACGTGCAACCGAAAACGAGACACCTTTAACGGCTTCGGAGATCTTGCCATCCTGACGGAACGACACACGCAGATCGCGGACCTCTAGTACGGCACTCATGAAAAGGTCTTTCTTGGATCAAAGGCGTCGCGGATACCTTCAAAGATAAAAATCAGCAGCGACAGCATCAGAGCAAAGGTGACAAAGGCGGTGAAGGCCAGCCAGGGCGCCTCAAGGTTTTGTTTTGCCTGCAATGTCAGCTCCCCCAATGAGGGCGCCGAGGACGGCAGGCCAAAGCCGAGAAAATCCAGGCTCGCCAAGCCGCCAATGGTGCCGGTGATGATAAAGGGCAGCATGGTCAGGGTCGCCACCATGGCATTGGGCAGCATGTGGCGCAGCATGATGGTCATATTGCCCACTCCCAGGGCCTTGGCCGCGCGGACATATTCCAGATTGCGCGCCCGCAGGAATTCCGCCCGCACCACGCCCACCAGCGAGGTCCAGCTGAACAGGATCATCAGCCCCACCAAGAGCCAGAAACTGCGGCCTAAGATGGCAAACATGATGATGATGACATAGAGCGAATTCACCGAGCCCCAGACCTCGATCACCCGCTGGAACACCAGATCCAGCCAGCCGCCAAAATAGCCCTGCACCGCACCGGCAAGAATACCAATCACCGTGGCCGCGCCCGTCACCATCAGGGTAAAGACAATCGACAACCGAAAGCCATGAATGACCCGCGCCAGCACATCACGTTTGGCGTCATCTGTGCCCAGAAGGTTTTGCCCATTGGGTGGCAGTGGTGCAGCCCCAGGGCGGTCCACATTGGTTTTGTAGGAATAGGGAATAAGCGGCCAAATCGTCCAGCCCTTGTAGAACCCTTCAGCCGCGTAGCTGCCGGCCGCGATCTCTTCGATGACCGCCTCCGGCTCGTCAAAGCAATCCTCAACCCCGCCGGATTGGATCAGGCATTCCACCTCAGAATCGCGATAGCTTGCCTCAGTTTTGAAATCACCGCCAAAACTGGTTTCGGGGTAAAACTTGAAGATTGGCGTATAGAGCTCGCCGCGATAGCTCACCAGGATGGGTTTGTCATTGGCCAGGAACTCAGCAAAGAGCGACAGGCCAAAAAGCACCGCAAAAATCCACAGGGACCAATAGGCGCGTTTGTTGCGGCGGAAGGTGTTCCAACGACGTTGATTAAGCGGGGAGAGTGCCATTGTCTCAGCCCTCCCGCTTTTCAAAGTCAATGCGGGGATCAACCAGCACATACATCAGATCGGAGATGATCCCGACCACCAGGGACATCAGACCAAAGATATACATGGAGCCAAACATCACCGGGTAATCCCGCGCCACCGCGGCCTCAAACCCCAGGCGGCCCAGACCATCCAGCGAGAAAATTGTCTCAATGATCAGGCTGCCGGAAAAGAATATGCTGATGAACACCGCCGGGAAACCGGCAATCACAATCAGCATGGCATTGCGGAACACATGGCCATAGAGCACCCGGTTCTCAGACAGCCCCTTGGCCCGTGCGGTGATGACATATTGTTTTTTGATCTCATCCAAAAAGGAGTTCTTGGTCAAAAGCGTCAAGGTGGCAAAGGAGGCAATGGTTGAGGCAATCACCGGCAGCGCGATGTGCCAGGCGTAATCGTAGATCTTGCCAAACAGGCTGAGGCTTTCCCAGTTGTCAGAGGTCAGGCCGCGCAGGGGAAAGATCTGCCAGTAGGAGCCACCCGCGAACAGAACCAGCAGCATGATTGCAAACAGAAATCCAGGGATGGCATAGGCAGCGATGATGATGCCGCTGGTCCAGGTATCAAAACGCGAGCCATCGCGCAGCGCCTTGCGAATCCCTAGGGGGATCGAAATCAAATAGGCAATCAGTGTCGACCACAGCCCCAGAGAAATCGACACCGGCATCTTTTCCAACACCAGCTCTGTCACGTCGATCTTGCGAAAATAGCTCTCACCAAAGTCAAACCGCATGTAGTTGACCAGCATCAGGCCAAACCGCTCCAGCGGTGGCTTGTCCAGGCCAAACTGCTCTTTCAGCTCCTCGATGAGTTCGGGCGGCAGGCCCTGACGGCCTGCGTAGCTGTCATTGGCTTCGATCACCGATGATCCACCAGAGTCCCCGCCGCCACCGGCAAAGCCCTCAAACACATCACCGCCGCCCTGCAGCTGCGCGATCACCTGTTCCACCGGACCGCCGGGGACAAATTGCACCAGAGTAAAGTTCACCACCATGATGCCAAACAGGGTTGGGATCACCAGCAGTAAACGTCTAAGGATATAGGCTGCCATGTCGCGCCCTTACCGCAAGGCGCCCGAGGCTTTCAATTCAGCCTCGCGCGCGGCATCCACCCACCACAGGTCCAGCAATCCGGTGTCATAGGGGGGCAGGTTTGCAGGGTAGGCATATTGTTTCCAATGGGCGATCCAGCTGACGTCCAGATACCAGGTTGGCACCATGAACCGTTTTGCCCGCAGCACCCGGTCCAGCGCACGGGCATTGGAGTAGAGCTCTTCCTGAGTTTTGGCGTCAACAACGTTGTCAATCAGGGCGTCCACTGCCGGATCCGCCAGACCTGCCGGATTAAAGACCGAGAACTTATGCGCCTCGGCCCCAAAGAACTGATACAGGCCGGTCGATGGTTCCAGTGACATTGGATAGGCAAAGGAGACCATGTCAAAATCCTTTTCCCGGCGGCGGCTGGTGTATTGCGCGTAATCCACCCGATTGAGCACCGCGTCGATGCCCATTGCCTGCAGGTTCGACACATAGGGGCCGACGATACGTTCCAAGGTCGGGCTATCAAGCAGGAATTCGATCTTCAGAACCTCGCCCGCCGCGTTCTGGCGCATGCCCTCGCTGTTCACTTCCCAGCCTGCCTCATCCAGCAGCTTCATGGCGCGGCGCAGGTTGCGACGATCATTGGGGCGTTTGGGTTTCGAGGCATGGGCCATCACCGGCTCAGAGGTCAGGATCGCCGGATCGATCTGGTCGCCCAGCGCGGTCAGCACCTCCAGTTCGCGCCCCGTCGGCACGCCCTTGGCCTCCAGATCGCTATCCTGCCAGAAAGAGCTGCGATGGCGGAACAGCCCGTATTGCAGGCTCTCATTGGTCCATTCAAAGTTGAAGGCCAGCTGCAGGGCCTCGCGCACACGAATATCCTGGAACTTGGGCCGCAGCAGGTTCATCACAAAGCCATTGGCCACAGGCACATTGCCGTCCGGGATCTCGTTCTTGATCACATCGCCACGCGCAACCGCGTCAAAATCATAGGAGGTCGCCCAGCTTTTTGAGTTATTTTCTGGCCGCACCGTATAGACGCCGGCCTTGAACCCCTCCATGGCGGCAATAGCGTCGCCAAAATACTCAACCCGGATGGCATCATAGTTATGGCGACCGATGTTGACGTTCAGATCCTTGCCCCAATAGTCGGGGTTTCTGCGGTAGGTGATGCGCTGGTTGATCTCGGCCTTGTCCAGAATATAGGGGCCAGATCCAATGCCCGGATCCAGGCGGGGTTCATCCAGGCGGCGATTTTCGGGATCGGCCTCAAACCAGGCCTTCGAGAAAACCGGAGTGCCCCCGACCTGGGTGATCATGGCCCGGCGGGGAAAATCCGGGGAGAAATAGAATTTCACCTGATGCGGGGCCAGCGCTTCGGCCTTGGGGATGCGTTTGCGCACCGCTTCGGCGTAGGATTGCAGGCCCTGATCCAGCAAAAGGTTATGGGAAAACACCACATCTTCCGCCGTCACCGCAGAACCATCCGAGAACCGCGCCTCGGGGCGCAGGTTAAAAATCACCCAATCCTGGCTTTCGGGATACTCTAGGCTTTCGGCAATCAAGCCATAATAGGACCCCGGTTCATCATAGGATTCCACCAGCAGACTTTCAAAATGTGATGAGGCCAAGGCGCCGGCACGTCCCTTGCGGGTAAAGGGGTTCATGCTGTCAAAGGTGCCCACCGCCGAAATCGACAGCTCGCCACCCTTTGGCGCCTCTGGGTTCACATAGTCAAAATGGGCAAAGCCTTCGGGGTATTTCAACGCGCCAAACTCGGCAAAGCCATGGCTTGTGATCACCTCCTGCGCGGAGCCCCGTTGTGGCAGGGCAAGACACAAGGCCAGTGCCAACCCCAGAAGCAACAGGTAAACTGCGTTTGCAGGGCCAGATTTTGCAGGGGCTGATGGCGCCACCTGTACCTGCGCCTGTACCTGCGCCTGTGCAAAGCTTTGGGCGCCGCCGCGTCGTGTCACCTGATTACCTGCTATCCGGGATGTCATCCGTCACAACCTCCATTGCCCGGCCTTGTACTGGTCCGGTGTTTTCCTGTCTCTCAAGCTAAAACCCGCAGGCGGTAACATTCAAGCTGAGATTACCTGATCCCCGCACTCATCAGATCGCAAGCGCGTGATCCTGCCATGAGAACAGGGCATTCCGCGCCCGCTGCATAAGCAAAAGGCCGCAGCATCCGCCACGGCCCTTTGAAATCTGTGTGCTGGTTCAGGAAACCAGGCCCGGATCAGTCGTCGAGACTGTCCAGATAGGCAATGAGGTTTACCCGGTCTTTTTCTTTCTTCAGACCAGAGAACGACATTGAGGTGCCGGAAGCATAGGCCGAAGGCTTTGCAAGGAAGGCGCTCAGCTCTTCTGCTGTCCAGGTCCCGCCCAGTGCGGTCAGGGCGCCGGAATAGCCAAAGCCATCCATGCCGGCCTGGGCGCGGCCAACAACACCATAAAGCGAAGGACCGGTGCCGTTCACACCCTCTTCGAGTTTGTGGCATGCAGAACATTTTTTGAAGACCTTGGCGCCTTTGCCAGCGTCCGCTGAGGCCATTAGCTCTTCAAAGCTGACCTCAACAACATCTTCATCGGCGGCGCTCGCATCCGCCACTTCAATTACATAAGATTGCTCACCATGCGCGTCTGACGCATAGAGTACATCCGCGGCCCAGTGGCCCAGAAGAAGCACCAGGAACGATCCGCAAACGCCTGCGGTCGCTTTGGTTAGGGTCATCGTGTCAAACATGAATCGCGTGTCCGTTTTAGCTGTCTGCGTCGTTGTCTAAGGCTTCCACTCGTCAGTGGCAAGGTATAGACAACGCGACGAAATGCCCGTTTGCTGAAGTTTTGCAGGAAAGTCGCACTGATGACCGGAAAAATTGCCATTCAGGGGGAGCTCGGCTCTTATAGTCACGAGGCGTGCCGCAACGCCCGGCACGATATGGAGGTGCTTCCCTGTAGCACATTCGAAGACGTCATCGAGGCGGTGCGCTCAGGCGCGGCGGACCAGGCGATGCTGCCGGTCGAGAATTCCACCTACGGGCGGGTTGCCGATAGCCACCGGCTGCTGCCCCACAGCGGTCTGCATATCATCGACGAGGCCTTTGTGCGGGTGCACATCAATCTCTTGGCCGTGCCCGGCGCCAAACTGGAAGACATCCGCGAGGCGAAATCGCATCTGGTCCTGCTGCCACAATGCGGGGAATTTTTGCGCAAAAACAATATTATGGGACGGGTCAGCCCGGACAATGCCCGCGCCGCCCGCGATGTGGCAGCGGCCGGCGATATCCACACCGCCGCCCTGGCCAGCGAATTGGCGGGCGAGATCTACGGGTTGGACGTGCTGGAGAAAAAGATCGAGGATCGCGGTGACAATACCACCCGTTTTCTGATCATGTCGCGTGAGCCCGACGCCACCCGTCGCGGCGCCCATGGGATGATCACCAGTTTTGTCTTTCAGGTCCGCAACATTCCTGCGGCGCTCTACAAGGCCATGGGCGGCTTTGCCACCAATGGCATCAACATGACCAAACTGGAAAGCTATATGGTCGATGGCTCCTTCACCGCGACGCAGTTCTACGCAGATATCGACGGCCATCCAGATGATGCAAACGTGCAACTGGCAATGGACGAACTGTCTTATTTCACCACCAATGTGGAAATTCTCGGCGTCTACCCTGCCGACAATGGCCGCTTTTAAGCGGCCCCGCCTCTCTGAACCTGCCAGACAGCGCTACTCTGGCGGATCGTACAGCGGCGCGCAGGCGCTGACGTATAGGAACCCAGGCACCACTGGGTCCCGCCCCTAGACTCTCCACCGCATCCTTCTTATCGCTGGAGCACCCCCTGCGCGAGTCCACCATGACAGCTACACCACAAGCCACAACCTACCCCAGCGCCAATCCCGCCCATCGCCGCGCTGATATCATGGTGCATGCGATTGGTCTGACCCTGATTCTGACCGCCGCTGCAGCCCTGATTAACAAGGCCAGCGCCGGTCTCGATGTTTCACTGATCGCCGCCCTTGGCGTCTATGTCCTCTCGCTGCTGGCCTCTAATATCGCGTCAAGCCTGTACCACTTTGGCCCCTGGCATCACCGCCGTGTTTTGCTGCGCCGCATCGACCATGCAGCGATCTATCCCAGCATCACCGGCACCTTCACGCCCTTTTTTGTGCAGGCAGGCACCGTCTGGACCTGGACACTCTTGTATCTGTGCTGGGGGCTGACCGCGCTGGCGATCTGGAACAAGATTACCAATAAAAACGTCAAGTCCCGCTGGTCGACGGCCTCTTACCTTGGGCTGGGCGCGCTGGGACTGTGCGCGTTGCCGGATCTGACCATGGTGCCGGACACCAGCCTGTGGTGCATCCTGTCTGGCGTCACCAGTTTTGTAATCGGGATCGGGTTTTACGCCCGCAAGAGCCTGCCGTTTCGCTATTCAATCTGGCACGCATGGGTCAATACTGGCGGCATTCTCATGTTTACGGGTATCTGGATCGCTCTGTTCTGATCTCGGCGCCCCTGCACCCTGGTGCAGCACTGGCCAAGCACAGAGCCCCAGCAGCCCAACAGCCAGCTGATATCGGCGCAGAGCGCACCAGTGCCGCCAGAGCTCGGCTGCGGCCTTTCAATTTGATTGACAGTCTCAAGATTGAACTCATACATGGCCTAGATGGTTTTTACCGGGGTCACTCCGGAAAAATGAAAAGGGAATACGGTGTGGAGTAGCCAATAGGCGCCAAATCCGTGACTGCCCCCGCAACTGTGAGCGGAGAGCACTGCTGCAACACGCCACTGCCCCCTGGGGTGGGAAGGCGCGGCAAGGCCTCGACCCGCAAGTCAGGAGACCTGCCATCCATTTGTTCACTCAACCCAGGGCGGGGAGTCCTGAAGGAGGCTTAGATGGCACAGAAAAACTGGCGACCCAGGACCGGCACCTGCTCTCTTCGTGCGTTTACCAGCGAGGCGGGACATGACCAACACCAGTGATCATTCCATATTGATTTGCGCCACCTGCAAAGGGCCGGGAGCAGCACGCGAACTCCGGGCAGCATTGGCTGAACGTGTGTCAAATCGGTTCGCGTTGCGGGCTGTCGACTGCATGGCGGGCTGCGAACGCCCCATCGCAGTCGGACTGCAGGGGCCGGGCAAGACGCAGTATCTGTTTGGCGAGATCGAAGCGCAGGCAGATATCGAGGCGATCGCCTGTTTTGCCCGGCAATTTTTGGCAAGCGGCACCGGCTGGAGCACAGCTTCGGAGCGGCCAGAGCGGTTGTACGACAAAACTCTGGCACGGCTTCCCGCCTACAGGCCGGAGGTCAAGACATGACCGGTTCCCCTCCTTTATCCCAACCTTTTCTCTGCGTGCGCGACCTAGAGTATTTTGCCCTGAACGGGGATGCGCTGGTCTCGGGAGTTTCCTTTGAGTTGCAGCAGGGATCAATCCTCGCCATCGCCGGGCCAAATGGGGCGGGCAAATCGACCCTGCTGAACCTGCTTTCAGGATGTGAACCGCTGGCGGTCGGAGAAGTTTTTATAGGTGGTGCCAGCCTGCGCCAGATGAAAGCACAGGACCGGGCGGGACGCATTGCCCTTGTCAGCCAGCAAAGCTCGCCGGATGGGCGGCTGCGCCTTCAGGACTATGTGGCCCTTGGCCAATTGCCAATCGCGGCGCGCCGGTCAACAGATCAAAACACCAAAGCCGTTGAGGCCATTCTGGATCTTACAGGGCTTTCGCGGATGGCGCGCAAGCCCATGGCACAGCTGTCAGGAGGGGAGCGCCAACGGGCCCATATCGCCCGCGCCCTCGCCCAGGAGCCCGAGCTATTGTTTCTCGATGAGCCGACCAACCACCTGGACCCGGATGCCAAAGGCCGCATTCTGTCCCTGGTTGCCTCGCTGGGGATCACCGTTGTCATGGTGGTGCATGATCTGGTGATGATCCCGGAGTTTGCCACCCATGCCGCCTTGATGAAATCAACGCGACTGGTGGCCTTTGGTCCCGCCGCCGAGGTGCTCACCCCTGAAAATGTCCAGGCGACCTTTGGGGTCAGCTATCTGAGCTTTCCCCATGAGGGCCGGATGATCCCGGCTCTGGATATTCGCAAAACAGACTTTCAAAATCCGAAGGAAAATTCACAATGAAAACGCTCTGGTCTGCTGCTCTCCTGCTGAGTGCTGCAAGTAGTGCCGCCGCATATGACGTCAGCGTCGACAATTGCGGCACGCCGCTGGTTTTTGAAACCATGCCGGAACGGCTGGTTGTGCATGACATCAACATGTCCGAAATGGCGTTTGCACTTGGCCTGCAGGACAAGATGGTCGGCGTCACCGGCATCAGCGGATGGTATAAAACAAGCCCCGAATTCGACAAGGCTCGCGGCGACATCCCTGAACTTGCCCCCAAATATCCAAGCGTCGAAAATCTGGTTTCGGCCTCTGCGGATCTGTTTATTGCCGGGTGGTACTACGGCATGAAACCCGGCGGGGATGTGACCCCGGACACGCTGGTGCCTTTTGGTATCAAAACCATGATCCTGACCGAAAGCTGCGTGCATCTGGACAAGGATCGCCCAGAAGCCAGCATGGAGCTGTTGTTCAATGATGTGCTGCGCCTTGGGAAAGTCATGCAGGTGGAGGACAAGGCAGCAGAGCTGGTGGCAGGCTGGCAGCAGCAGCTGGCCGAGATTGAAGCCAAAACCGCAGAACAGCCCAAACCGCGTGTTTTCCTGTTGGACGGCCCGGCGGATGCGCCGTTCACTGCAGGCAGGTTTGCCATCCCCGACGCCATGATCGCGGCCGCAGGGGGCGCCAGCGTCACCCATGATCTGGACACCAGCTGGGGGCGCACCTCTTGGGAAGCGGTCGCGGCCGCCAATCCAGAATTTCTGGTGTTGCTGGATTACCAAAACGGCAATGGCGCCGAAGACACCTTCAAGTTCCTGCAGGAACACCCGGTTATGGCCCACACGGATGCGGTTAAAAACCAACGCTGGGTGGGCCTGCGCTACGAAGAGCTGACCCCTGGACCGGCAAATATTGCCGCCATCGAGAAAATGGCCAAGGCCATGCATCCGGGTCTCAACTGATATGGGCCGTTTTGGCCTTTCGCTGATATTGGGGGCGGCCGTTTTGGTCGCCCTGCTTTTACTCTCCGTCCTCTATGGGTCCACCGATGTGCCGGTGGCCGAGGTCTTTGCCGCCATCTCTTCGGGATTGGGGTTCAGCAGCCTGGAGCCAGAGCCCATACATCGGATCATTTTTGACCTGCGCCTGCCGCGGGCGCTGTTTGCCGCCCTGATCGGTGCCGGATTAGGTCTGGTCGGCGTGGTACTTCAAACCACAACCCGCAACGACCTGGCGGATCCGTTTTTGTTCGGCCTGTCCTCTGGTGCCGCCGCCGGCGCGGTTCTGGTCATCACCGTCACCGGCGATTTTCTGGGGCTTTGGACCCTGCCCCTTGCCGCCTTTAGCGGTGGGCTTGTGGCCTCTGGTATCGTGCTGCTGCTGGTGCGAACTCTGCAAAGCAGCGCTCCGGAGAAGCTTATCCTGGCCGGGCTGGCCGTCTCGTTTCTGTTTGCAGCAATCACCAATTATTTGATCTTTTCTGGCGATACCCGCGCGGCCCATTCGGTGATTTTCTGGATGCTTGGCGGGCTTGGCCTTGCCCGCTGGGAGACCCTGCCTTTGGTTGCTGCCGGATTGGCGCTCATCGCGACCTATGCCGTTTGGCGCAGCCGCTGGCTGGACGCGCTCCTGACGGGGGACACTACTGCGAGCAGCCTTGGCGTACCGGTTGGCGCGCTGCGCACCCGCATGTTTCTGATCTGCGCCCTGGCCACCGCCGCCTTTGTTTCCGTCGCCGGCGTTATCGGCTTTGTCGGCCTAATGGTGCCCCATATCGCCCGTGGGCTTGCCGGGCCGATGCATGGGCGCCTGTTGCCCATGGCCGCCATAATCGGCGCGGTTCTGCTGACCGCTTCCGATATCGTGTCGCGCTTGCTGCTGGCGCCGCAAGAATTGCCCGTAGGGATCGTCACCACATCGGTTGGGGCGGCTTTTGTCTTTCTTTTGCTCCTGGGTACAAATCGGCGGGCGGCCTGAAACAGACGCGTCGATCCAACCCGTCGCCTGTGCCAAAGCAGCCCGTGAAAAAGCAGCCTGCCGCAAGGCCGCTGAGATAGACAGCAGATCTCGCTGGAAATTTAGCATCGACATTTTAGGGGGGATAAGGTGAGAGGTTGGACATCGACCCAAGCGGGGCTCGTTGTGGCTGCTTCCTTCCGGATCTGACCAGGTTGGCGAGGCGCCTGCCCGCGCCAACCTCTCGAATCCCGATATAGGCAGAGTTTGCCCCGATGACAAGAGCGATGCGGTCATGTCCCGCAGCAAACATAAGCCCCCTGGCGGGTTTGCAGCAGCTCAACTCCTCAGCTCACTTGCTTTCAAATAAACCCAACAGCAGGCTTGGCCAGAGCGGGCAGTGTTAAAGGCTCAGCCGGAGCTTTAGAAACCCATTTGGCGTCACCCCGCGGTCTTCAACCAGACCTTCGGGCAACTCAGCCAGGTAATTGCGCGCGACCGGCCCGGTATAGACGTCCACCCGCGTCTCTGGAAGCCGACTGAGCCGCCAGGGGTAGTCGGCCTGAGCCAGGGCATCTTTGGGCAGGCGTCCTGATACGTAATCGCAGATCGCATCGCGGATTTTAATCCGGGGCAGGTTCAGTTTCTCTGCCTCCTGCACCATTTTGAAGTTGCCGCCGCCACTGGCCCGATAGCTGTTTGTCGCAACAGAAAACTGCTGCGTGCCGGTAACAGGTGCCCCGTTCCAGCGCAGATTTCGGATCCTGTGCGAATCCGGGTTGATCACCAGACCAGAAGACGAAAATCGCGGTGGCTGCGAGACATCAATTTCGTACTCCAGGCCAAATATCACATCAAAATTATGCCCAGCGCGCTCCAGGTTGATCAGCTCAGTGTCGCGACTTTCCGGGGTGACCTGATTGAACATGCCAGCAGACATTTCCAGCCAATCCCGCAGCTGATCCCCCGTGACGGTCACGCCCCAGATGGCATTGGGGAACACCTGCAAATCCACAACATTGCGCATGCAGAGATCCCCCGCCGCAATATCCGTGTAGTTTTCCGGCCCTGAGCGACCGCCAAATTTGCCCGGTGACACCGCTGACAAAAGCGGCAGATCCCCCGCCCGGGAACCAGCCAGCAAAGGGCGCATCGCTGCCATCTGCGCGCAGGCCGTCAGGGCCAGACCATGGTCCTGACCAAAGAAAATGAAATACGAATGCAGCGCGTCGGAACTATAGCCAACCGGTTCTTTCATCCGGGCCTGGGTCTGCGCGTTCGCCTCTGCCAGGATCTCGACCAGGGCGGGGTCCTCCTCCACCAGAGGCGTCAGCCTGCCCCAGGCATCCCGGCGGGAAATCGGCAGGGCACTGGCCTGCCAGGTCTCCATCTGCCAGCCGTCAGGCCCATACCGCAGGTGCAGGTCGATCTGCCCCAGGTGGGAGCCATGTGCCCCGGGCATCACCACGGGTTTTGCAAAGGCATGTTCCGGGTCAGGCAAAACCAGGTGCGTATGGCCACCAATCACCGCATCGATGCCAGCCGTTGCCACAATCGGACGCAGGGCGTTTTCCATATTCGGAACAGAAAGCTCCCCGCCAACCCCGGTGTGCGCCAAGGCAACGACCAGATCACAGCCCGCCGCCCGCAGCTCTGCGGCGCTGGCTGCGGCAGCCTGTACCATGTCTTGGACCTGAACCTCGCCTTCCAGCAAATCCGCATCCCAAATCATCGTCTGCGGAGGCAGCACCGACAGAATTCCGATCCGCAGACCTGGCGCCTCGGGCAGCGAGGCCAGATGCCGTTCGATAATCTTTGTTTTTACGAAGGGAAGCGCACGACCGGGCGAAACCGCAGACATGTTGGAGCATACCACCGCACAGGGTGCATCTTTCAATACATCCTCAAGCACCGGCAGGCCAAAATTGAAATCATGGTTGCCCAGCCCCAAGGCATCATAGTTCAATGCCGCAAAGGCTGACATCAAAGGATGCACGGCAGCGCTGCAGGGGGCGGAGCTTTCTGGGTCGAGCTTCAGGGCGGTTTCCCCAATCGGCGAGCCCTGCAAAGCGTCCCCATTGTCCAGCAAGAGGCTCGCCCCCCCCTGGGTCTGGACCTCGTTGCGGGCGTCCGAAATGAGACTGGCCAGGCGCGACAGGCCAACGCCCGGGTCCTCGCGGTCCGCGTAGTAATCTCGGCTGAGAAGGTTACAGTGCAGATCCGTTGTCGCAAGAATGCGCAACACGCCGGAGGCTTCTGATTTGGAAGAGGCCAAATCTGTCATTGTGCTGATATCACAGCTGTCACTGCTTGGTCCAATCTCTTGCTTCACCAGCCCCCCTTCTGAGAACCGCCACCCATTTGAAACAGCGTTTCACAAATTTGCAAAGCCTTCAAACACATCATCTTTAAGAAAAATTAACCAAGTTGCAGGGGAGCTAGCCCCAGCGCAACCAAAGTCAAGACAACACTCCGACAGCCCCTGAGGCGCAATAAATCAGAGATACTCTGGTATTTCGTGCGCCAAGGCGTCATCACTTTGGAGAAATGCGCCAGATCGCGGGATAGGCCCCCGTGTCTCTGGCATCACAGTCAATGCGGGGAGCGGTGGATGAAACGAGCAGAACAGGTAACCTTTGGCGGTGGTGGCGGTTTGGATCGCAAAGCGCAGCTGCGAGAAGATCCCGCCGCACTGGAGACCGCCTGGGCCGCCCCGGAAACGCAGGTTCTGATGACTTGGCGCGGCAAGGTTCTCAGCCAGCGCTCTGACCCGGATCGCGGGCCGGATAGTCTGGCCTGGATTGCGTCCAGCCACCCCGTGGCCATGGAACACCGCAGCGCGGCGCTCTATCTTGGCGCCAGCCCTGACGGGGCAGAACGATTTGCCTGCGACCTTGGCGCCTGGCAGCCGGATGCCCTGGATGAAATGGCCCTGGCCAGTTTCGCCGATACCAGCGAACAACAGCACCCGGACCTGCCGGCAGGCTATGCCTTTGCCGAGCTGCGCCGCATCATGGCGCGCCTGTCGCCGCTGGAGGCTGAGCTGGCTGCCACCGCCAAGGCCCTGCTGTCCTGGCATCAGTCACACCAGTTCTGTGCCCGCTGCGGCAGTCAAAGCCTGGTCACGCAGGCCGGCTGGCAGCGCCAATGCCCCAGCTGCAAAGCGCTGCATTTCCCCCGCACCGACCCGGTTGTCATCATGCTGATCACCCATGGCGATGACGTCCTGATGGGGCGATCCCCTGGCTGGCCAGAGGGCATGTATTCGCTGCTGGCTGGCTTTGTGGAACCCGGAGAAACACTGGAGGCTGCCGTGCGGCGGGAAGTATTTGAAGAGACAGGCGTTTCTGTGGCTGAGGTTGGCTATCTCTCCAGTCAGCCCTGGCCCTTTCCCATGTCACTGATGTTTGGCTGCAGCGGTCGGGCCACCAGCCGCGACATCACCATCGACCCCAAGGAAATCGAAGATGCAATCTGGGTCAGTCGTCAGGATATGATGACTGTCTTTGCAGGCGAACACCCTGTCATCAAACCGGCGCGAAAAGGAGCAATTGCACATTTTCTTCTGGAAAACTGGCTTGCGGACACCTTGGATTAAGGAGATTATTCTATCACCAAATCCTACACTACTCTCTAAGGGCTGACGACAGGTCAGGCGGCATATCATGGAATTAACGAGTAAAGAGGACGTCGACACGCCTCTGGCTGAAGTCTTTGAAGCAATTTCCGATTTTGCCAGCTTTGAACGGTCGGCAATCCGGCGCGGCATCGAGGTACAGCGGCTGAGCGATGATCCGACCCCTCAGGTTGGCATGGCTTGGGATATCCAGACTGAGTTTCGCGGCAAACCGCGTAAATTGCACCTGAAGCTTTCCAGCTATGAGCCCACAACCTTGATTGGGTTTGATGGCGAGAGCCCCAGCCTGTCAGGCAAGGGCCAGATTGAGCTCCTGGCGCTCTCTCCGCGGCGGACCCGTCTTTCGGTGAAGGTCAATCTGCAGGCCAAAACCCTGTCCGGGCGGCTGTTGTTGCAATCGCTCAAACTGGCGCGCTCCAAGATCAACACCCGTTTCAAGCAACGAGTGGCAGAGTTTGCCAGCCTGACCGAAGACCGGGCAAACCGCAGCGCCTGATCCCGGTTGCAGCCTGCCAGACAGTGTCCCCTGACCAGCAGCAGGCCAGCCTATGCCTGCACCTACGTGCTTGCTTCTGCTTGCTGGTTTCTCTGTGTCAGTTTCTGTGTGCCGATATCGGCCGTCCTGACCAGGCGCTCAATTCGTGATTGACGACTCATATCTGTCAGCGATAGCGATTAGGGGATGGTTTCTGCGATGCATAACCTTGTGTCCAGGATGAAAAGGGAACGCGGTGCGGCCAGGCTTTTGCAGCCCTGCCAACTCCGCGACTGCCCCCGCAACTGTAAGCGGTGAGCGCTTCGGGTGAACCACTGGTACAGGGATGCAATCCCGGCCGGGAAGGACCGAAACCGTATCGACCCGCAAGTCAGGAGACCTGCCATCACCAATGTAACTCGAAACTGGACGGGGAGTCCGGGCGGGTGCATGAGGTGGTTGCGGGTAACGCCCCCGGTCTCATGCCTGCGCCTGTCAATTTCCCCGCCAGCGCGCGGAGGGCGCATCATGACACCGATGGACCAGACAACGACCAAAGAAACACATCACTTTTCCCAAAGCATCTGTATGCACCTGGGCAAGCCCTGCCCTGCTCTGACCCGCATGCTCACAGCGCTTGCCGGGGCATTGGATAAGGCCCGCCCGGTGACATCCGCTGAATTTGAGCTCTGCGGAGACAGTCTGCTGGATGGCTGCGCCCGTCATTGCCCAGCCCGGTTCATTGCCAGCCATGACCGCATTCGGGTGTTTTGTGACGTCAGCGAAGCAGCTGATACAGCAACCCTGGATCTGTTTGCTGATACCCTGTTCCAACCAGACAGCCGGGCGTTTTCTACCACCAAACTGCATCAGCCCCCCTGTGCCATGGGTGAGGCTCTGCCAAAACCCCTGCCTCAACAGACCACAGCGCAAACCGTCCACCCTGCCCTGTAGCCCCGGCATCGTCGAAGCCATTAAGGAGGGCGTCTCGCCCTTCTATTTGTTTCTGGCTTTCCGTGTCCCGGCGCGTTTTGCAGCTGCCAGCGCCCAGGTCATCTGCTCCTCGGTCTCGACCGCGCAGGCGCGCACAGCACGCAGTCGGCGCAGGGCCTTATCGGGGTCTTCCCCGGCCTCGATCATCAGGCGTAACACCACCATACCAGAGCGCCCGCAGCCTCCCTTGCAATGCACCAGCACCCGGCCGCCGCCGCGCAGCGCCTGCAACGCCAGCGCGCTGACCTCGGGCCATTGCGCCAACATGGCCTTGGTCGGAGCAGAGAAATCCGGCAAGGGAAGGTGAATCCAACGCGACCCCATGGCCTGAAAATCCTGCCCCAAAGGCGCGGCACCCGCACCCACATGTTCGACTTCGGTTGTCATCGAGATCACCAGCCCTGGCTGCCAATCATGCAGGTGATCCATGTCCCCCCTATAGTCGCCGCCGCTGCCCGGCAGCGGGCACAGTGCCAGAATGCCATCCGCCACGCTCAAGGCATGCAGGGTCAGGGATCGCACGGATTGGTCAGTGCGATGATCATCCATACAGCCCCCTTTCCCACTGGTAAGCAACGCAGGTAAGCGGCCCCAAGCGGCGCCTGCGAAACCCGGTATTTTCAAACAACCCGGTGTTTTTAGACATTGGCATACTCATACTGAAACATCCCAGGAAGCACGGGCCCTGAACCCTGATCAAAAATACTGGTTGAAAACAGGGGCCACAAAATCCGTAAAATCGCCCCCAGACGGGCGCCCACCCAGTGCCAAATCCGGCACTGTCTCCAAAGTCTGACCCGTGGAGCCCCAGTTGGTCAACAGCGGTGGACGAAGCCCGCCAGCCCGCGTACCTTGCGCGGACGCGATCCCGCCTTCCGAATCCGGCAAGAGACCCATGAACGACAGCACAAGCGACAGCAGCCAGCCCCAGTATCAAGTCCTGGCGCGGAAATACCGCCCCGAGACATTTGCCGATCTGGTGGGTCAGGACGCCATGGTCAGGACGCTGAAAAATGCGTTTGAAACCAATCGTATCGCCCAGGCCTTTATCATGACCGGCATTCGCGGCACCGGGAAAACAACCACGGCGCGGATCATCGCCAAGGGGATGAACTGCATCGGCCCTGATGGCAGCGGTCAGCCCACCACCGAGCCTTGCGGGGTCTGCGAACATTGCACCGCCATCATGGAAGGCCGTCATGTTGATGTGATGGAGATGGATGCCGCCAGCCGCACTGGCGTCGGCGACATTCGTGAGATCATCGATTCGGTCCAGTATCGCGCCGCATCGGCCCGCTATAAGATCTATATCATCGATGAGGTGCACATGCTCTCCACCAGCGCCTTTAATGCGCTGTTGAAAACCCTGGAAGAGCCGCCCGCCCACGTCAAATTCATCTTTGCCACCACCGAGATCCGCAAGGTGCCGGTGACCGTGCTGTCGCGCTGCCAGCGCTATGATCTGCGCCGGATTGAACCGGAAGTGATGATCGCCCTGATGCGCAAGATCGCCACTGCTGAAAACGCCGAGATCAACGAGGATGCCCTGGCTCTGATCACCCGCGCCGCCGAAGGTTCGGTGCGCGATGCCACCTCGCTGCTGGATCAGGCCATTTCCCATGGCGCCGGCGAAACCACCGCCGATCAGGTGCGCGCCATGCTGGGGCTGGCCGATCGGGGGCGGGTGCTGGATCTGATGGACATGATCCTGCGCGGCGATGCCGCCGGTGCCCTGACAGAGCTGGGCGCGCAATATGCCGAAGGCGCTGATCCCCTGGCGGTCCTGCGCGATCTGGCCGAGATCACCCACTGGGTCTCAGTGGTGAAAATCACCCCTGACGCGGCAGAAGACCCCACCGTCAGCCCGGATGAACGCGCCCGTGGCCAGCACATGGCTGAGGCCCTGGCGATGCGGGTTCTGACCCGGATGTGGCAGATGCTGCTGAAAGCACTGGAAGAAGTCGCCGCTGCACCAAATGCGATGATGGCGGCTGAAATGGCGGTGATCCGCCTCACACATGTGGCCGACCTGCCCAGCCCGGAAGAGCTGATCCGCAAATTGCAGGACACGCCTCCGCCGCCCCCTAACGGCGGCCCCAGCGGTGGAATGGCGACGACTGGCTATGGCACAGGCGGCTCTGGCATAGGCAGCTCTGGCCCCATGCAGGGCATGGGTACGCCTGCGGCGGGCGGCGGCGCTCCTGACGGAGCGCCCATGGCATCCGGTGGCGCGCCTCACGGCGCGCCGGTTGCGCAGGGTGGCAATGGCACCGCAACAGCGCTGGCGCCAGAAACCCTTCAGGCCCTCGCCCGCTACCCAAGTTTTGAGCATGTGGTCGATCTGATCCGCCAGCGCCGCGACGGGTTGTTGCTGGAGTATGTAAAAACCTATCTGCGTCTGGTTTCCTATCAGCCCGGGCGCATTGCCATCCAGCCAACGGCGGACGCCCCCAAGGATCTGGCCGCCAGACTGGGGCAACAGCTGCAAAACTGGACCCAGGCCCGCTGGATCATCTCGCTGGAGAATGACGGCGGTGGCGACACCATCACCGAGCTGGAAAACGCCGCTGAAAACGCCCTGCGCGCCAAGGCCAGCGAACACCCGCTGGTACAGGCCGTGCTGGAGAGCTTTCCCAAGGCCAAGATCACCCGCATCCGCACCGCACAGGAACTGGCCGCCGAAGTCGAAGCCGAGGCCCTGCCAGAGGTGGAAGACGAATGGGATCCCTTTGAAGAGGACTAACCCTGTGCTGCACTGTTCTGTTCTGGCCGGCCCCGTTGCTGCAGGGCCAAGAGGTTGCCGATGGCAACCTCCTGCCTGCGTAGTCTAGCTTCCGAAGGGTGGATCGCAGCGCGTCAGGCTATCAGGCCTTCAGAACCTCAGCGGTTGAAACAACCCGCGCATAGCTCATGGCGAGGGGCGCCATAAAGGCCGCATGGACCTGCTGGGCGCTCAGCTCGACACCACCAAACACCATGGCCCGCGCGGCGCAGGCATCTTCTACCACAGTAACGTCAAAGCCAAGATCACGCGCCGCCCGCGCTGTCGCATCAATGCACATCTGGCTCATGGCGCCACAGAGGGTCAACGCCTCAATCCCGGCCTCTTGCAACAGCTCCAACAGGCCCGTGTCGACAAAACTATTGGGCCGCGCCTTGGTCAAAACCGGCTCACCTGTTGTGGGGGTAACGGCGCTATGGATGTCAGCCCCGTGGCTGCCCGCGCGAAAGAACGGTGCCTCGGGCGACGGGTTTTCATGGCGGATATGCACCACCATCTGGCCAGCCTCACGGGCCGAGGCAAGCAGAGAGGCGGCATTTTCCGCCGCCTGCTCCATCCCATGCAGCGCCCAGTCGCCACCTGGGAAGTAATCGTTCTGAATATCCACCAACAGTAATGCAGTCTTGCTCATCTTGAGCCTCCTTTTGATATCATGACCTTTGAAATGCCCGGGCTTGACTGCAAAACACATTGGCGCGTACGACAATATATATGCAGAAACTGCCAAATATCTCCCTTGCGCTGGTTGATTATCCCGGCGTGCAGAAATCCGCGCTTTGGGGGCTGGCGGATCTGTTTTCGCTGGTGCCGCGCCTGGCCCCGGATGTGCCCGGGCCAGAGATAACCCTGGTGACCCCCGCCACCCTGCCCAAGCAAAGCTTCACCGCCTTTGTGTTCCCACCTTCGCTGGAACAACAGCGTGGCAGCCCGCAGGACCCGCTGGCCCATTGGGCCAGATCCCAGCACCGCGGCGGGGCGATTGCCTGTTCGGTCTGTGCCGGCGCCTTTTGGCTGGGCGCTGCTGGCCTGTTGCAGGGACGCCCCGCCACCACTCATTGGGCATTGGAGCAGGAGTTTCAGGCACGGTTCCCGCAAGTAGACCTGCAGGCAGAAGAAATCCTGATTGATGATCACGATGTGATCACCGCCGGCGGGCTTATGGCCTGGCTGGATCTGGGACTGCACCTTGCCGGGCTATGGTATGGGCCAACCATGGTGTCAAAGCTGTCGCGGCACCTACTGGTCGATCCGGCCGGGCGGGCGCAGCGGCATTACTCCAGCTTTCGCCCCAACCGCAGCCATGGCAACAGCGGCATTCTGAAGGCCCAGCGCCACATGGACCAGCATCTTGCCGCCCCCCTTGCCAGCGCCGATCTGGCGCAGGTTGCCGGCATGAGCCTGCGCAGCTTCAGCCGCCACTTTGATCGGGCCACCGGCTATACACCTGCGGCCTACCTGCAAAGCCTGCGCATTGAAAAAGCCCGCAACCGGCTGGAGCAAAGCACCGCCACGGTTGCCGAGATTTCCTGGGCCGTCGGCTATGCGGATCTGCCAGCCTTTTCGCGCGCCTTCAAAGCCGTCACCGGCCTCACCCCCGGTGCCTATCGCGACCGGTTTCGCACGGCGCCGCAGTCTTGCAGGCCTTAGGAGCACCACCCCTTTAATCGCGCGCTTACCCTTGTGCGCCTTGCCCTGGCTTCGTATTTAGGTCCCAACAGAACTTTTTAGGAGAAGACAGATGCTCAAAGGCCTCGGCGGGCTTGGCGATATGGCCAAGATGATGAAATCAGCACAGGAACTGCAGACCAAAATGGCAGAGATGCAGGAAGAACTGCACAATGTCATGGTGGTGGGCGAAGCAGGGGCTGGCCTGGTCAAAGCCACGGCCTCGGCCAAGGGCGAGCTGAAAGAGCTCGATATTGACCCGTCGATCTTTTCCGGGGATGACAAAGAAGTTGTCGAGGATCTGATCCTGGCCGCGATCAAGGATGCCCAGTCCAAGGCGGCGCTGAAGGCGCAGGAAGAAATGACCAACCTGACCGAAAGCATGGGCCTGCCCAAGGATATCAAGCTGCCCTTCTAACTGCGCAGCACATGACCCAAGCTCAAAGGGCGGCTCTCAGGGGTCGCCTTTTGTCTGTCTGCGGCTTTGACCCTGTGTCCGCTGGGCTATGCGCAAAACAAAAACGCGGCCTCCAAAGGAGACCGCGTTTTCAGAATTCTGGCTCGGAAAAGGCTTACGCCAGTTCGAGGTTCACAGCGGACTCACGACCGTCGCGGCCGGGTTCGATGTCAAAAGTCACTTTCTGGTTGTCGGCCAGACCGGTCAGACCGGAACGCTCAACAGCAGAAATGTGAACAAATACGTCTTTGCTGCCGCCATCGGGTGCAATGAAGCCGAAGCCTTTGGTCGAGTTAAACCATTTTACGGTGCCTGAAGCCATGTCCGTAATCTCCTATTAAATGCTGCCCGCGTTGGTGCGGCAGCCCGGCGTTGTAGGTCTGGATCGAAGACTGAACGCCGTAAACGGGAGACAGTGGGTCGAAAAAGAAAAACGTTAGCAGTGCCTATATGCGCGGAGGTCGATTTTTTTTCAAGGGTGAATATACGTCCAAGGCTGTTTAGCGCCTCTGCAATCAAAAATGGTGATTGCCCCTGAGCAGCGCCTATCATGCTAAAAATATGGCAAAATCTGCGTTTTTGCCCAACTTGCGGTCGTTTTCTGGCGCCTTACCTGTTCTTTGCCCAGCCTGTCCGCCTCTTCTGGTGCCAAAGTTTTTTTCGACCTTTTACGCAAATGGCAGAAACTGCTTGGCTAAAACCGCTGTTGCTGGGGCTTTTCAGGGCTTCGCCGGGTCTGGTTGCGCCCATTTGCCCTTGATTCGGAAACCTGTTGAGGCAGGTTTCCCGCCTTGCCCGCCTTATCTGTCTTGATCTTGACCACACCCGGAAACAAAGCCCGAGTGGTTGCACCATGGGTCTTGCAGCGCCGGTGTGCTTTGCGCCTATATGCAGCAATCGCAAAGGACCCAAGACATGAACGACGACAGCATCAGCGAGATCGAGCATTTGATTGCTCTGATGGCAAAACTCCCGGGTATGGGGCCGCGTTCGGCCCGTCGGGCGGTGCTGCATCTGATCCGCAAACGGGCGCTGTTGCTTACGCCGCTTGCCGAAAGTCTGGGACAGGTGGCGGCCAGCGCGCGCGAATGCCTGAACTGCGGCAATGTCGGCACCCGTGACATCTGCGGCATCTGCACCGATGAGCGGCGGGCCAACGGAGAGATCTGCGTGGTGGAAACCGTCTCGGATCTTTGGGCGATGGAGCGCGCCGCCAGCTTTAAGGGCCGCTACCATGTGTTGGGTGGCACCCTGTCGGCGCTGGATGCCATTGGTCCAGAAGACCTGCGTATTCCGCGACTGGTGGACCGGGTTGCCAGCGAAGGCGTGCGCGAGGTCATTTTGGCGCTCAACGCCACCATCGACGGCCAGACCACCGCCCATTACATCGCCGACCAGCTGGAGGATCAGGTCCAGCTCACCACCCTGGCACAGGGCGTGCCAATTGGCGGCGAGCTGGATTATCTGGATGACGGTACAATCATTGCCGCGCTCAAAGCCCGTAAACAGCTCTGAGATAACAGTACAATGGCGACCACCGGTGCGCCCTCCTGTCGGGGTGTCAGCCGTAAAACTGTTGCACGGCCTGGGTCACCAGTTCCAGCCCTGCGTCACTGACATCACGGTGCAGCACCAAACGGATCGGCCCTGTTTCCCCGGTGCCAATCACCACGCCGTTTTCGGCCAAATGCTCTTGAAGATCCATATTTCGCCCGTCGCCGGGGGTAAAGAAGACCATGTTGCTGGCCTGGGTTACCGCACCAGATTGCAGGTTTCCAAGCGTTGCGGCCAGAGCTGCGGCCCGCGCGTGGTCTTCGCTCAGACGGGCGACATTGTGGTCCAGCGCATATAGCCCCGCCGCCGCCAGCAGCCCGGACTGCCGCATGCCGCCGCCCAGCATCTTGCGCCAGCGGCGCGCCTTGCAGATCAGATCCCTGGGGCCCACCAGAACCGAACCTGCAGGTGTGCCGAGACCTTTGGAGAGACAAATCGAAATGGTATCAGGGATCTGGGCCAGATCCTGCTCGGCACATCCCAGCGCCGCGATCGCGTTAAAGAACCGGGCCCCGTCCAGATGAACCGCCAGCCCCGCCCGGCGCGCCGCGTCGGCGGCGGCTTGGGTCTGCGCCAACGAGACGGCCTGGCCGTTATGGGTGTTTTCCAGCGACAGCAACCGGCTGATCGCCATATGGCTGTCATCGGGTTTGACGGCAGCAGCAATTGCATCCGGGTGCAAACCGCCATCTCCTTGGATCGGCAAAGGGCATAGCGCAATGCCCCCCAGCACCGACGCCCCGGCGGCCTCATATTTGTTTACGTGGTAATCGACGCCCACCAGGATTTCTTCGCCGCGCCCACAATGGGCCAGCAGCGCAACCAGATTGCTTTGAGTGCCGGTGGGCAGCAGCAGCCCAGCCTCTTTGCCCAGACGTTCGGCAAGCAGGGCCTCCAACCGGTTGACGGACGGGTCTTCGCCGTAGACGTCATCGCCAAGATCCGCCGCAGCGATTGCCGCCATCATACCCGCATCCGGTCGGGTCACTGTATCACTGCGCAAATCACACAGCGGCTGATTGCGCCCCAGGCTGGGGCTCGTGCCTGCATATTGGTTCACTTTGCGCTCTCCTGTAGCTGATCCAGTGCGAAACTAGGGGCGGTCAGGCGCAAAAACAAAGAGATTATTGTTTCGGTCACAATGACCTTTCCCCACCGGCGTCAGCCACGCAAACCGGGCAGCAAAAAAGGCCACACCCAGGGGGCATGGCCTTTGAACCTCTGCGCATCAGAGCAGATACGATTAACCGCGTGGGTCATCCGAATTGTCTTCGTCGTCTTCGTCATCCGCATCGGGAAGGTTAAAGAAGCTATCCGCATCGACCATAGGATCAGCCGAGGGGCGCTCATTGCCGCCACCCAGAGTAAAGGTTTCGAGACCTTCAATCCCGGCAGGGATCTTGGGTTCGGCCTCCGCCCCCAAAGACTGCTCGGTGGAGACCAGCTTACGGCGCTCATCATCGTTCATCACGCCACCTTCGGCGGCCTTCTTGGCGGCGGCCTTTTGTACAATCGAGTCCAGTTCGGACTGTTTGCACAGACCCAGAGCAACCGGGTCAATCGGCTGCATGTTGGAGATGTTCCAGTGGGTGCGCTCGCGGATCGACTGGATCGTCGGCTTGGTGGTGCCCACCAGTTTGGCAATCTGCGCATCCGACAGTTCCGGGTGGAACTTTACCAGCCAAAGGATCGAGTTGGGCCGGTCCTGGCGTTTGGACAGGGGCGTGTAGCGCGGGCCACGGCGTTTTTCTTCGCCAGCCGCTGCGGCGTTGAATTTAAGCTTCAGCTTGTACAGCGGGCTGGCCTCGGCCTTATCGATCTCGTCCTGGGTCAGCTGATTGTTGGTCACCGGATCAAACCCTTTGACCCCAGTGGCCACATCGCCATCCGCAATGCCCTGAATTTCCAATTCGTGCATGCCAACAAAATCCGCGATCTGTTTGAAGCTGATCGTTGTATTGTCCACCAGCCACACAGCGGTTGCCTTGGCCATCAATGGTTTTGCCATGTGCTCATCTCCTAAACTGCACCCTGTCCCAACATACAACTTTCCCGCCGCCTGAATTAGGCTGCCCCGGTGATTTGGGGTCGGTTTCCATTGTCGGGGAACTTCAATCCTATATAGTCGCGCTGTTTTCATAAGGAAAGAGGCGATGCACAGGTTCTTGTTCGCAGCTATTTTGGCTCTCACCGGGGTATTTGCCCCCGCCGCCTGGGCAGAGGGCGACAAGGCGGGTGAGTTTGACTATTACGTAATGGCGCTCAGCTGGTCGCCCAACTGGTGCGAGATCGAAGGCGATGCCAAAAACTCCGATCAATGTGATCCGCGCCATGATCATGGCTGGACCCTGCACGGGCTTTGGCCGCAGTTCCATCGCGGCTGGCCCTCCTATTGCAACACTGCCGAGGCCCCACCACGGCGCAGTGATACTGCACAAATGGCTGATATCATGGGAACTCCCGGTCTGGCCTGGCACCAGTGGAAAAAACACGGCACCTGTTCTGGCCTCAGCGCGCGGGCCTATCTGGACCTGTCACGCGCCGCCTATGACAGCGTCAACCGGCCCGCGATCTTTCGCAAGCTCGAGCGCCCCGTGACCCTGCCTGCCACATTGGTGGAACAGGCGTTTTTGCAAGCCAACCCGCAGTTTGATGCCGACAGCGTCACCGTGACCTGCCGTGATCACCACATCCAGGAGGTCCGCCTGTGCCTGTCCCGCGACCTGCAGCCGGTGCCCTGCGGGCGTGACGTGATCAAGGATTGCTCGCTGAAGGACGCGGTCTTTACCCCTGTGCGCTGAGGCCAAAACGGGGGCATAGAATCACAGGATCAATCAGCACGGGGTCAGATACAAACGCTAAAGGCGCGCTCAAGGGTGTTGAGCGCGCCTTTGCCATCTTTACGGTCTCGTCTTAACGGTGCGTTTGGCTCAGGTGAGATCGCCAGCGACCTGCAGAACGATCTTGCCGATATGGCCTGAGCTTTCCATCCGGGCATGGGCGGCAGAGGCCTCCTCCAGGGGAAAGTCGCTGTCCATTACCGGCGCCAGTTTGCCCGCCTCGATCAAGGGCCAGACCACCTCGAACAGATCCTGGGCAATGCGCGCCTTGGCCAGATCGCTTTGTGGCCGCAGGGTGGATCCTGTTACCGTCAGGCGCCGGGCCATGATCTGGGCAAAGTTCAGCTCGGCTTTGGGGCCGGACAGAAAGGCGATATGCACCATGCGGCCATCATCGGCGAGGGTCTTGATATTGCGGGGAATGTAGTCGCCGCCCACCATGTCGAGGATCAGATCGGCACCGCCCGTCGCGCGCAGCACCTCGACAAAATCCTCGGTTTTGTAGTTGATCGCCCGCTCGGCGCCGAGATCCAGACAGGCCTGGCATTTTTCATCCGACCCGGCGGTGGTGAAAACCCGCGCGCCCAGCGCAGTGGCCAGCTGGATCGCCGTGGTGCCAATGCCGGACGACCCACCATGCACCAAAAACCGCTCGCCCGCTTTTAGTCCGCCACGGGTGAAGACATTGGACCAGACGGTGAAACAGGTCTCTGGCAGGCAAGCCGCCTGTTTCAGGCTCATACCACCCGGAACAGGCAGACAATGGGCTGCCGGGGTTGCCACATATTCGGCATAACCGCCGCCGGGCAGCAGGGCACAGACCCGGTCGCCAATTTCCAATCCGGTGACACCAGCACCCAGGGCGACAACTTCGCCTGAAGCCTCCAGCCCTGGCAGATCGCTGGCACCGGGAGGCGGATTATAGGCCCCGGCCCGTTGCAGCGCATCCGGGCGGTTGACCCCTGCGTAGGCCACTTTCAGCACCACCTGACCATGCGCTGGCTGCGGCATTGGTCGTTGGCAAAGGGCCAACACCTCTGGCCCGCCGGGGGTGGAGATTTCAATGGCACGCATTGTGTCGCTCATATCTGGATATCCTTATTGCTGTGGTCCGGCGGTCAGCTCCGGCCGCTCTCTTGATTTGCACGCTACCCTGATCGTTTTGCCGGGCAAAGCCCAGCCGGATCCTGCGTCACAAACCGATGGCGCTGAATTCAGGCCTAAACCTACCCCGCCCCCAGGCCCTAGTCCTGGCGTCCTGGCAGATCATCCTGCACCGCAGGCGGTTTGATCTGGGAGGACAGCCATTCAGGCCCCGCCAGCAGCGGCTTGAGCAAAGGATTTTTGCGCAGGCCTGCCTTTACCTTTTCAAACTGCATCACGTTGTCGATGCGCCGGTCCAGAAACTCCCAGGTCGCCTGATGGTCAGGGCTGTCGTCCCCCAGCCAGTACAGCAGCGTCGAGGAGTAGACCCCCGACAGGATGGTGCGCTTGCTGTACCAATTCAGATCATCCGAGGCGTCGCCCAGCGCTGTCCAGATCGCATCACAAGTGCCCCAAACAGCCTTGGCTCCCGCTGCGGCATGTTGCGGCAAAGCAAACAGCGTCACCCCCCGGCGCACCGCTTCTTTGTCGTCGGCCACTTCCAACCGATAGCGCACCATGGCAGCGATTCGGTCACGGAACCGCAGCGCCGACAGGTCGCTCTGCGCCAGACGTGCCAGCATCATCTGATCGCCGCGCCGGTGATAGGCCAGGGCCAGATCCACCGCACCACGGGGGCATAGCGCCCGCGCCAACACCGGGTTGGTGCCGGTGTCGGCAATCGCCGCCTCAAATGTTGCCTCGGACCAGCCATCAAACACCACATGCAGCAGCGCTGCATCCAGCAATTGGCTCATCAGATCGCTCGGCTGGTCTGTCTGATTTTCCTGGCTGCTCATGGGGGATCTCCCGAAATGAAAGTGATGAAGCCCCCGGTATCCGGGGAGTCGCGCCCTGATATCACAGTACTAGACAACATACAGGAGCTTTGCTATATGGCCACTTCCTGCAAATCCTTGCAACTCTATCTAGAAAGGTGGTGAAAACCACATGCAGGTTAGTGTTCGTGACAACAATGTCGATCAGGCGCTCCGCGCTCTGAAGAAAAAGCTGCAGCGTGAAGGCGTCTTCCGCGAAATGAAGCTCAAGCAACATTTCGAAAAGCCGTCCGAGAAAAAAGCGCGCGAGAAAGCTGAAGCGATCCGCCGTGCCCGTAAACTGGCGCGTAAGAAAGCACAGCGCGAAGGTATGCTCTAAGCTCCTTCTATCGGCCTTTTTGGCTTCCAGTTCTTTTCTGGACACAAAGTTGATGACCCCCGCGCCATGGCTCGGGGGTTTGTCATTTCTAGCCCCCCTTATCCAGACCGCCAGCTATCCCGTCTACCGCCCTTCCGCGCAGGCCGCTTAGCACCATGGACGCACCCGCTTTGCTTGCTGAGCAAAGGCGTGACGGCCTGTCTTTTCAGCCTGTAGGCAAAAAACCCCCCACAACTAAACTTAAGCGTGTATTTTTTTCACACAGGTTCTATACTGGATGCATTGGGCGACACCTCTGGGTTTCCCCGCCCATGTGCTTGCAGCCGGATTTGGAACACCCGGCTCTACCCGAGGTGACATAGCGCACCCCCTAGTTATTAGGCGCGCCTTGCCCCCCTGCGCTCAAGGCATATGTCACCTCGGGACCTTTTCCTTCTTTCCCCAGGCCTTGCCCGTATTGCTCCCCGCGACTGCCGGGTTTCAAATTGCTTACCTCACCCCCTTGCCCGGATCCGCTCACCAGCTGGGCGCTCAGTTTGGCGGGACGGACCAGGTAACCGGAACTGAGATTGGTCCTCGAAAGGCCCAGCCGCCGAACTGGGTATCTCCTGAAAGGCGCAGATCCTGCGCCGCCTCGAACAGCATCGGCAGCGCCACTTGGCTGATGAGCGCCTTGGACAGCCAGGCCCCGGCGCAAAAATGCGGCCCGGCCCCAAAAGAAATCGCGGCAGCGCAATCGCGGTGCACATCAAAGACATCGGGCCGTTCAAAGATGCGTTCATCCCGATTGCCCGAGCCATACATCAAAAACACCCGATCCTCTGGCAGCAGGGTCGCCCCCTGCAGCTGGTATTCTTGTGCCACCCGGCGCGGCGACATCCCAATGGGAGAAATCCATCGCGCGTATTCCTCAAAGGCCTGCATCCAGGAAATCTGCCCCGACAGAACCTGTTGCAGCTGGTCGCGGTGGCGCAACAGGGCCCAGACCGTGCCGGCAATGGCATCGCGTGGTTCATTCTGGCCGCCAGAGATGGCCAGCTTGATATTGGCCCGTATCGCCGCATCCTTGAGCCCTGCCCGTTGCTGCACCGCCAAAAGAGAGCGATCTTCGGGATCCAACGGTTGCGCCAGCCTGGCGCTGATGCAGGTATCAATCCTGTCGGTTGCTGCGTGGCAGCGGCGTTCAATATCGGCATCGCCTGCATAATTGGCACAGCCATCAATCATATGCTGACTGACCTGATCCATCTCAAAAGCTGTCAAATTGGTCAGCCCGGTGATCCGCTTCAACGCCTCACCCGAGACAACCATCGCGTAGTCACGCACCAGGTCACAGCCGCCCCGGGGCACCAGCTCCGCAAGCACATCCTGGGTCAGGGTCTGAAACTGCGCCAACCAGTGATCACGCACCGTTTTGGGAGAGACCGTGGGGAAAATCGCCCGGCGCTCTTGCATATGCGCGTCGCCATCTTTGCGCATCATGTTTTCACCCATCAACTGGACCATCAACCCATCCGGCTGCTCAGAGGAGAAAACCGCCACTTTCTTTTCTTGGTGAAAAATGTCGTCGCGGCGTGTGATCAAATAGGCCTGCAGCTGCGGCACATAGACCACCGCAGCCCGCTTTCGCATCTGGGCAAGGTCGGGATAGGGGTCCTGCCAAAACCGATCAAGGTCAATATCATACCGTTCAGCCCGCTCCATCACCGCCCCCCTTGTTGTGCATGTCTTCACTGAAAGGTGAATGAGTTGTCATGTCAACACGCGAGCTCTAAGATGGGGCCATGAGTGAGAGACAATCCCTGCCTGACGATATGTTCCTGGTCACCGCCACCGGCAGCGCGGAAGATCCAGCCGCGCCAACGCTGAGTCTGCGCAACAGCCCTGTTGTGCTGGTGACCTTTGCCGGCAACCGGCTGACCCGGGAAGCCACCCGCGCCTATCAGGCCGAATTTGGCATCGGCGTGATGGACTGGCGTATGCTGGTGATGCTGACCCGCAGCCCTGGCTGCTCTGTCGCCCAGGCGGCCCGCCTTACAGGCATCGACAAGGCCGCCGTCAGCCGGTCTTTGCAGCGGCTCGAAAGCACCGGGCTGGCACAGTCTGAGGCCCAGGGCGGAGATGAGCGGCGCAAGTCCTGGAGCCTCACCCCAAAAGGCCAGGATCTTCACGGCAAAATCCTGCCCCGCGCGCTCGAACGTCAGCAGGATTTGTTAAAAGGATTCACCCCCGAGGAGACCGCCCAGTTTATCACCTACATGCAACGGTTTCTGGCCAATATCGAAACCTCACCCTAGGCGCCCCTGCGCTGTGCCCTCAGGCACAGCGCCAGGCCCAACAGTGTGGGGCCTTCGTCAGAAGGTCGCTAAGCTGGCGGGAGCCCCCCCTTTGCCTTTATGACCTTAGACCTTAGTAGATTTTTGGCACATACAGCTCATCCGGCAGCACCCGGCGTTCATAGTCAGGATTATACTCCCGATCCGGCAAAGACACTTTTTCGCTGCTCACCTCTTTATAGGGGATCTTGCTCAAAAGATGCTCGATGCAGTTCAGGCGTTCGCGCTTTTTGTCGTTGCCTTCAACGATATACCATGGCGCCTCGGGGATGTTGGTGCGCTCAAACATCTCTTCTTTGGAGGTGGTATACTGTTCCCAGCGGATGCGGCTTTCCAGATCCATCGGAGACAGTTTCCACTGTTTCATCGGGTCGTGAATGCGCATCATGAACCGCAGCTGCTGCTCTTCATCGGTGATCGAGAACCAGTATTTCAACACGATGGTGTTTGAACGCACCAGCATACGTTCAAATTCCGGCACATCTCGAAAGAAGGTTTCCACCTGGTCGTCGTCGGCAAAGCCCATCACCCGTTCCACCCCGGCGCGGTTGTACCAGGAGCGGTCAAACAACACGATCTCACCGCCCGCAGGCAGATGTGGCACATAGCGCTGGAAATACCACTGGCTTTGCTCCCGTCGGCTGGGAGCCGGCAGCGCCACCACCCGCGCCACCCGCGGGTTGAGCCGCTGGGTGATCCGCTTGATCACCCCGCCCTTGCCGGCACTGTCGCGCCCTTCCATGATCACCAGCACCTTGGCACCAGTCTCTACCACCCAATCCTGCAACTTGATCAGCTCGGCCTGAAGCCGCAGCAGGTTGCGGAAATAGACTTTGCGATCCAACATCTCTGGGTGCTGTTCGCGGTAGATCTTGCGCAGCTCCATGGACAACATCGGTTCGGCAAATTCAATTTCGATATCCTCGTCCAAGGTGTCCTGCAGCTCAGCCTCAAGCCAATCATAGGAGTCGGAGTCGATATCGCTGGTCACAGGCGTATTCCTTATATTGTGTTGTCTTTTGTCGATCCCACTACCAAGCCAGTGTGATCCTTTGATGTCACGCGCAAAAAAACTGCGGGATCGCGACTGTTGAGCAAAGCCGCGTCTGGTCAGTCAAATCGGGACCCGTCACGGCACTCTGCCATGGGTCAATGGAACCGCGTTTCCCCCTGGGGTGCAACCGCAATTTCTGCGGTTGCGACATCCCGGCACCACTGCATCGCCTCTCTGCTCAAAGGATCAGCAGCGCTATCCGCGCGCAGCCGCAAGGATCAGATCCGCAGCCTTTTCGCCGATCATGATACTGGGGGCATTGGTATTACCGCTGGGAATGGTGGGCATGGCGCTGGCATCCGCCACCCGCAGCCCTGTGACCCCTCGCAGGCGCAGCTCTGCATCCAGCGGCGCCGTGTCCTCCGCCCCCATATGCACGGTGCAGGTGGGGTGAAAAATCGTGGTGCCAATTTCCCCGGCGGCCTTTACCAGATCCTCCACCGCATCCGAAGCCCCTCCGGGCTTCATCTCCTGCGGGCCATAGCCCTGCATGGCCGGCTGCGCCATAATCTGGCGCGCCTGACGGATTGCCGCCACCGCCACCTGACGATCGCCCTCGGTGGACAGGTAATTTGGCGCAATCTCAGGCGCCTGATGGGGATCGTCCGACGTGATCTGCACCGTGCCCCGGCTTTCAGGCCGCAGGTTGCAGACACTGGCGGTCAGCCCGGGGAAATCATGCAGCGGCTGGCCAAAGGCCTCCAGTGTCAGGGGCTGCACGTGATATTCCAGATCCGGAGTTGCCAGATCAGGACGCGAGCGCGAAAACGCCCCCAGCTGACTCGGCGCCATCGACATCGGCCCCGAGCGCTTCAGCGCATATTCCAAGCCAATCTTGGCCTTGCCCAGTGTTGAGTTCGCCAGGGTGTTCAGGGTCTTTCCTCGCTCCAGCCGCCAGGCACAGCGCAGTTGCAAATGGTCCTGCAGGTTGGCGCCCACCGCTGGCATATCCCGCTGCACCGCAATGCCGTGGCGCTGCAACAGCTCCCCCGGCCCCAGCCCGGACAGTTGCAGGATCTGCGGCGAGTTCACCGCCCCGGCAGACAACACCACCTCAGCACGCGCCCGCACCTGATGAGTGCTGCCGCCCTTGTCATATTCCACGCCAACCGCGCGGCCATCCTCGATCAGGATGCGACGGGTATGGGCCTTGGTCTCAACCTTCAGGGTGCTGCCAGTGACCGTGCGCAAAAAGGCCTTGGCGGTGTTCATCCGCCAGCCGCCGCGCTGATTGACCCGAAAATAGCCGACGCCCTCGTTGTTGCCGGTGTTAAAATCGGTGACTTTGGGCAGGCCCCAGCTGGCGGCAGCCTGCATCCAGTCGTCCAGGACATCCCAGTGCAGCCGCTGGTTTTCCACCCGCCATTCGCCGCCAGCGCCATGCATTTCAGACGCGCCGTCCACATAGTCTTCGGACTTTTTGAAATAGGGCAGCACATCGTCCCAGCCCCAGCCCGCCAGCCCACGCTGGCGCCAGCCGTCATAATCCGCCGCCTGCCCGCGCAGATAAAGCATGCCGTTGATCGACGAACATCCCCCCAGAACCTTGCCACGGGGATACAGCAGGCTGCGCCCATTCAGCCCTGCCTCGGCAGCGGTGCGATACATCCAGTCGGTGCGGGGATTGTCGATACAATAGAGATAGCCCATGGGGATATGGACCCAGTGATAATTGTCTTTGCCGCCCGCCTCCAGCAGCAGAACCTTATGGCCTGCTTCGCTCAGCCGCTTGGCGACAACACAGCCAGCGCTGCCAGCGCCCACCACGATATAGTCCCACTCCATCGCCCGTCTCCTGCCTCAGTTTTTCCGCAACAGACCACAGATGCACCCAGCGCGACAGAGGGAAATCTGCAAAACCCACTGTCATCAAAGCCTTGACCATCAGAGCCTTGTCCGCAGCCCCTAGACCGGCAGCGCGGTGGTTTTGAACACGGTCCGCAGGGCAAAGCTCGACTGCATCTGCGCTACCCCCGGCAGCCGGGTCAGGTGCTGGCGATGGATGCGGGCAAAATCATCGGTATTTTCGGCGACAACCTTAAGCAGGTAGTCTGCGGTTCCGGCCATCAGATGGCACTCCAGCACGTCCGGAATACGCGCCACCGCCCGTTCAAATGCATCCAGCAGCTCATCCGCCTGGCTTTGCAATGTAATCTCGACAAAAACCGTGGTAGGCACCGCCATCTTGCGGGCATCCAGCAGGGCAACGTAGCTTTTGATATAGGCATCGCTTTCCAGCCGCTGCACCCGCCGATGGCAGGCCGAGGCCGACAGGTTTACCCGCTCGCTCAGCTCGGCATTGGAGATCCGCCCCTGCCGTTGCAGAACCTGTAGAATCCGACGATCCGTGTTATCAAGAGACATTTCTTCAAAGATCCTTGCTAGGTTCCGCCGGTTTAGGTGAAGATTCTTCGAATGTCATGTTTTTATTCCGCCCAAAAAAGCAGCATCTGTTGCCAGACCTGCGTCAGACTGACGCTAAGGAAACGGAGGATAGATAATGAAAATCGGCTGCCCCACAGAGATCAAGCCACAGGAATTCCGGGTTGGCATGACGCCTGACGCGGCCCGCGAAGCGGTCAATCATGGCCATCAGGCCCTTATACAAAAGGGTGCCGGTCTGGGTGCCGGCTTTACCGATGAGGATTACATCACCGCCGGGGCAATGATCCTCGACACCGCCGAAGAGATCTTTGCCAATGCCGACATGATCGTGAAGGTAAAAGAGCCGCAAGCGGTTGAGCGCAAGATGCTTCGCGAAGGTCAACTGCTGTTCACCTATCTGCACCTGGCCCCCGATCCGGCGCAAACCCAGGACCTGCTGGCAAGCGGCTGCACCGCCATCGCCTATGAAACCGTCACCGACGCCTCCGGCGGCCTGCCCCTGCTGGCGCCCATGTCCGAAGTAGCGGGCCGTCTGGCGCCGCAGGTCGGCGCCTGGACGCTGCAAAAGGCCAACGGCGGTCGCGGCATTCTGATGGGCGGCGTGCCCGGCGTGGCCCCGGCCAGGGTTGTGGTCATTGGCGGCGGCGTTGTCGGCACCCACGCGGCCAAGATCGCTGCTGGCATGGGCGCGGATGTCACCATTCTGGACCGCTCTCTGCCCCGGCTGAAATATCTCGATGATGTCTTTGGCCGCGACTTCAAAAACCAGTATGCCACCGCCGGTGCCACTGCCGAGCTGGTCCGCGAGGCCGACATGGTTATTGGCGCTGTGCTGATCCCGGGCGCCGAAGCCCCCAAGCTGGTATCGCGCGCCATGCTCAGCGATATGAAGCCCGGCGCGGCATTGGTGGATGTGGCCATCGACCAAGGCGGCTGTTTTGAGACCTCCCGTGCAACCACCCATGCAGATCCAATTTATGAGGTCGATGGCATCATGCACTACTGTGTCGCCAATATGCCCGGCGCGGTTGCCCGCACCTCGACCCAGGCGCTTGGCAATGCGACCCTGCCCTTCATGCTGAGCCTGGCAGACAAAGGCTGGCGTCAGGCCTGCGAGGATGACCCGCATCTGTTGAACGGTCTCAATGTCCATGCCGGCAAGCTGACCTACTATGCCGTCGGCAAAGCCCTGGGGCTGGATGTGATCTCGCCGACCCTGGCGCTCAAATCCTAAAGCCCCCCGCCAAACTGATGGCCCGCCAGTTTCCACCGACCGGCGGGCCGTTTTGTGCTCAGACGGTAACACGCAGATACTGTTGCCGGGCGCGGATCATAGGCATAATTTACAGACGCAGGCCCCCAGATCACTTTGGGGGCCTTTTCTTATGGATCTCCCCTTGTCTGGATCCGCCCACCTGTGCTTCATCCGCGCAAAACCACATAACCGGAAGAGTGAGACTGATATGGACGACATGATTGAAAAGGGCTTTGCCTACTGGCCCATGGTGCTGAATGGCGGCAAGGCCCTGGCCGTTCTCATCATTGGTTGGATCGCTGCCGGAATGGTGAGCAGCGCCCTGCGCAAACGCATCAATGCCACCCCAGAAATCGACGCCACCCTGGGTAATTTTGCTGCCAGCATGGTGCGTTGGGTACTGATTGCCGTGGTGATGATTGCCGTACTGGGCATCTTTGGCATCGAAGCCACCAGCCTGGTGGCGATGATGGGCGCGGCCACTCTGGCGATTGGTCTGGCGCTGCAGGGCACGCTGAGCGATCTGGCCGCCGGTTTCATGCTGGTGTTGTTTCGCCCCTACAAGATTGGCCAATACGTCGATATTGGCGGCACCGCAGGCACGGTCAAAGATCTCAACCTGTTTGTGACAGAGCTGGCAACACCGGACAATGTGCAGATCATTATTCCCAATGGCCAGGCCTGGGGCGCGGTGATCACCAATTTCTCGCACCACGCAACCCGCCGTGTTGATATGGTCTTTGGCATCGACTACGGCGACAGCGCCGATGCGGCCAAAGCGATCATTCTGCAACAGGCCGCCGCGGACAGCCGTATCAAACAGGACCCCGAGCCATGGGTGCGGGTGACCAATCTGGGCGATAGCTCGGTTGATCTGACCACCCGCGTCTGGGTGGATGCAGCCGATTACTGGGAAGTGAAATTTGCCATGACCCAGGCGGTGAAAGAAGCCTTTGACACCAAGGGCATCTCGATCCCCTATCCCCACACTGTGGAAATCAAACGCGACTCCTAATTCTCCCGCCCGTCATCGGGATTTTGAAAAACCCTCTTCCCGTTGGGCCCAGCACCCCGCCTTTGGCGGGGTGTTTTTACGAAAACGGAGGGCTACCACCCAGATTTGTCATGCCATCGGCATCTGCAAAGGCCCAACGAGAGGCCAGCAGCTGGAAGCTTCTGTGGTCCCAGCCGGAAACATCCCGCTGAAACCGCGACCGCCAAGAGCCTTCGACATGTATCGGCAGCCGGATTGCATTGACCTCTGGTGGCTTGCGGCCTGCTTTTGCAGCTGCTTGGCTGGCCTGGACAAACATGGCTTTCACCCGGCTCTCGATTGGCAGGGCCTCTTTGGCACGGCGCCCCGCAAATATCACAAAGACTTCTCTGGTGTTGTCGAGGTAGCCACGCACCACAAGGTCGCCGCGACTGCTGCGTTTGATGTGCGGCACCAAAGCAACCCGAAACTGACCCAGGTCCTTTTTGAACAGGCCCTGGTCTTCACTTGTGGCTGTAATCTCTTTCGGCGCGCGTCGTCGGTTCTGCATAGGTATCGTCCGTTGGAGCCCCAGAGCGGGGCTCACCAAGTGGTGGGATAAGAATGTGCTACGCCACAGTCTAGACAGCGCCCGTTAACGAGTGGTTTTTGCCGAGGCCAAACGCCTTAAAGAGCCGCAGTTTTTTGACGGGACATAATCAGGATCCTGTCGCCAAAATATGTGGCCTCTCCGGAGGTTTGATACCCTTGTTTTGCCGCAACCTGCTGCGAGGCCGCATGTTCAGGTGCAAAAATTGCCACCGTCTGCGCCCAGTCCTGCGTCTGGTCGGCCCAGTTGTGGATGCAGGCCACCGCTTCGCTGGCAATTCCGCACCCTTGGGCCTGTGTCGCCAGAACCCAGCCCGCCTCGGGGACATCCGGCAGCGGTGGTGCCACCGCGCGGCGATAGTTGGCAAAGCCAACCTCACCCAGGAACGCGCCGCTGTCACGATCGCAAACCACCCAATAGCCATAGCCCAAAGCCTGCCAATGGCCCATGTAGCGCAGCAATCGCGCCCAGGACTGTTCAGGGCTGTTGGGCGTGCTGCCGATGTATTTCACCACGACCGGGTCGGCCCAGAGCGCCGCCACATCGTCAAAATCCTGCACCCCATGTGGGCGCAGGATCAGCCGCTCTGTCCACAAGGTTGGAGCTGTCATTTGGGCAGCGTGCCCTGCAACACATAGGTCAGGATCTCTAACACCTGGCGTGGCTCATCCGTCACCGCCAGGGCTGCGGCATGGACCTCTTTCAGGGCGTGCTGATGCTCAGGCTGGCTCAGCACGATGATGGATTTCCCCAGCGCCGCCGCATAACCCGCATCAAAGGCGGCGTTCCACTGTTTGTATTTCTCGCCAAAGCGCACCACCACCACATCCGCATCCTCCAGCCCCTTGCGGGTGCGAATGGCGTTGAGCTTGGCGCCCTTGTGATCGTGCCAGAATTTGTTGTCCTCAGCCCCCAGAATCGCCACGCCACAATCATCGCTGGCGGCATGGTCTGTCACCGGGCTTTGAAAGCTCACATCCAGCCCCTTGGCACCTTCGGTGATCTGCTCGCGCCAATCGGTGTGGATTTCGCCAGAAAGATAAACGTTGAGTGTCATGTTGCGCTCCTGCTCCAGTTGGTTTGCCCCAGACCTATGTCGGATCGCCCAGCCGCACCAGAGCACAAATCATAGACGGCGCGCCACGATATAGCGCCCCAGCGTCGAAACCGGGTAATTTGCGGTTTCAACCAACTCAAAACCGGCGGCCTCAATCGCTGCTTCAAGCGAGGGGATATCGAAAAAATGCACCGGGCTGGTTGGCGCTTTGCCAAGAAGACGCATCACCGGGATCATGACCTTGAATGACCAATATTTGGCACTGCTCCGCGATTCTCTTAGGCAGGGTGTCTTGGATATGAACAAAGCGCCCTTTGGCAGGCGCGCAGAGACCAGCGCCAATGCGGCCTGCAAATCGGGCAGCAGGTGTAAAAGGTTATGCGCCAAGACCACATCATATGTGCCCTCTGGGGCCTGCGCCACGCTGCCCTGATGAAACTGCATGTTGCCCACCCCGGCGGTGGCGGCCCGCTCCCGTGCAATGGCAAGCATGCCCTGTGACAGATCTGAAACGGTGATCTCTGCCACTTGGCTCGCCAGCTCAATTGCTGTCGAGCCCGTACCGCAGCCCAATTCTAAAACCCGATCATCAGGTTTGAGGTAGCTACAGGTACGCGCCAACGCCTGACGATAGGCCGCCACATCGCGAATAGGATTTTGAGCATATTTGGGGGCAATTTTGTCCCAGAACGGTGCGTCGGTTTTCATCCAGTCTCTCCTGATTTACGCCCAGCTTATCCATACAGAAACAACATATAAATTGCTAAAATTCGGGGATAACTTATACACATTTGCATGAACAAACCTGACTGGACCCATATTCGCGCCTTTCTCGCGACTGCCGACGCTGGCACGCTGTCAGCAGCAGCGCGCCAACTAAACCTGACCCAGCCAACCCTGTCCCGGCAGGTCTCGGCACTGGAAGAAAGTCTGGGCGTCATGCTGTTTGAGCGCCTTGGGCGCAGACTTGCCCTAACGGATGCCGGGCGGGAACTTTTGCCGCATGGGCGCAAGATGTTAGAGGGTGCCGATGGGCTCTGCCTTGCCGCCAGTGCCCAGGCGCAGTCCATCGAAGGCACAATCCGCATCACCGCCAGCGACATGATGTCAGCCTTTGTGCTGCCTCCTGTGTTGCAGATACTGCGCCAACAGGCCCCACGTCTGTCCATTGATATTGTGGCCGCAAATGACATCCGCGATTTGATGCGGCGTGAGGCTGATATTGCCATTCGCCATGTGCGCCCTGACCAACCAGAGCTAATCACCCGTCTGGTGCAAGAGGCCACGGCGCATTTCTACGCCGCGCCCAGTTACCTGGCTCGCCGGGGTCAGCCCGGCTCACTGGCCGCGCTGTCTTCCCATGAATTTGTAAACTTTGGAGATATCCAGCGTTCTATCGAATTTCTTGCACCGCTTGGCGTCCACCTGACACCAGATAATTTTCGCATCGGGTCCAACAGCGGGCTCGCGGCCTGGGAGCTGGTCCGGCAGGGCTTTGGCATTGGCGCAATGGCAGATGATGTTGTCGAACGCTCCAGCGGCGTCGAACGGCTGTTGACCGATCAGCCCCCCATCCGCTTTCCCGTCTGGCTGACAACCCACCGTGAGCTACACAGCAGCCGACGCATTCGTCTGGTCTATGATCTTCTGGCCGAGTTCTTTGCAGCAAAATAAAACGCGCCCCGAAAGGCGCGTTTTACTGCGCTGGATCTGATAGCGCCTGACCGGCACTAGCCCCGCAGGGTGCCGCCTGTGGCCTTGGTCACCTTGGCAATGATCTTCTCGCTCACTGCCTCGATGTCCTTTTCCTTCAGCGTCTTGTCACTGGGTTGCAGGCGCACCGTCAGGGCCAGGCTCTTTTTGCCCTCGCCCAGCGACCCACCAATGAATTCGTCAAAGATACGCACATCGGTGATCAGCGCCTTGTCGGCACCAGAAGCGGCATTGACCAGCGTCAGCGCTTCGACCTCGGCATCGACCACAAAGGCAAAATCACGCTCGACCGCCTGCAGATCGCTTTGTCCCAGTGCAGCCCGGGTGGCGCCATTTTTGCGCGGCAGCGGTACTTCATCCGGCCAGATGCTGAAGGCGACAACCGGGCCTTTGATCCCCATGGCATTGATCACCTTGGGGTGCAGCTCGCCAAAGATTCCCAGCACCTTTTTGGGGCCGAGGCAGATCTTGCCGTGACGGCCGGGATGCCACCAGTCCTGTGCGCCGCGCAGGATCTGCACCTTGGCAGGGGCACCGATGGCGGCCAGGATGGCTTCGATATCGGCCTTGGCGTCAAAGGTATCAACGCCGCGCGCCGCGCCATGCACATCCTTGGGGCCGGTGTTGCCCACCAGAATGCCCGAAATCAGATTGTGCTGCTCGCCCGGCTCGCCGCCGTGGAAGGCCGGACCAACCTCAAACAGCGCCAGATCCATGAAGCCACGCGCCTGATTGCGCGCTGCCGCCTGCAACAGGCCCGGCAGCAAGGCAGGGCGCATATGGGACATTTCCGACGAGATCGGATTGGCCAGCATAGTGGCGTCATCGCCGCCGCCAAACAGGGCCGCCGAAGCCTGGTCGATAAAGGTGTAGCTTACCACCTCGTTATAGCCGAGGCTGGCTGCGGTGCGCCGCGCCATCTGCTGGCGGCGCTGCTGCGGGGTCATCACGGCCTTGGGGATTCCATCCGTCATCCGTGCCAGCGGCTTGCCCTGCAATTTGGTCAGCGAGGCAATGCGCGCAACCTCTTCCACCAGGTCCGCCTCGCCCTGCACATCAGGGCGCCAGCTGGGCACATGGGCCATATTGCCTTCCAGGCGGAAACCAAGGCGGGTCAGGGTCTGGCGCTGATCGCTTTCGGGGATATCCATGCCCACCAGCGACTGCACCCGTTCCGCATCCAGCCTATAGGCGCGGGAGTGATCGGGCACATCGCCTGCAATCACCACCTCCGAGGCCTCGCCACCGCAAAGCTCCAGAATCATCTGGGTCGCCAGATGCAGGCCCTGGATGGTGAACTCAGGATCGACGCCGCGTTCAAAGCGGTAGCGCGCATCCGAGTTGATCTTGAGCGCGCGACCGGCAAGGGCGATCTGCACGTGATCCCAAAAGGCGCTCTCCAGGAAGACATCCACGGTCTCATCCGTACAGCCGGTGTCTTCGCCCCCCATGATGCCGGCAATGCTTTCGGCGCCGTTGTCATCCGAGATCACCATCTGCCCGGGCGCAAAGGTATATTCTTTCTCATCCAGCGCCTTCAGGGTCTCGCCGCCTGCGGCGCGATGCACCCGCAGATTGCCAGCGACCTTGGCCGCGTCAAAGACATGCAGCGGGCGGTTCTGGTCATAGGTGAAGAAGTTGGTGATATCGACCAGCGTCGAGATCGGGCGCAGACCAATCGCGGTCAGCCGATCCTGCAGCCACTGGGGGCTGGGGCCGTTCTTGACGCCTTTGATCAGGCGACCCGTGAACAGCGGGCAGCCATCCTGGGTATCCTCATCAATGGTAACCTTGATCGGGCAGGCAAAGTTGCCGACGACCGGGGCAAAGTCTGAGGTTTTCAACGTACCAAGCCCACGGGCCGCCAGATCACGGGCAATGCCGTGAATGCCCAGCGCATCGGGGCGGTTTGGAGTGATGGCAATCTCGATCACCGGATCCACCTTGGCGGGCTGGTTTTCCGCCAGCCAGTCAACAAAGCGATCCCCCACTTCGCCCGAGGGCAGCTCGATAATGCCGTCGTGTTCATCCGACAGCTCCAGCTCGCGCTCAGAGGCCATCATGCCAAAGCTTTCGACGCCGCGGATTTTGCCGACGCCAATGGTGATGTCGAGGCCGGGAATATACATGCCCGGCTTACAGACCACCACGGTGATGCCTTCGCGGGCGTTGGGGGCGCCACAGATGATCTGCATCTCGCCCTCATCCGTGTCCACTTTGCAGACCCGCAGCTTATCCGCATCCGGGTGCTTTTCGGCGTGTTTCACATAGCCCAGGGTAAAATCCTTGAGCCGATCGCCAGGGTTGCTGATTTCTTCGACCTCAAGGCCAAGGTCAGTCAGGGTTTCAGCGATCTCATCCACTGATGCGTCAGTGTCGAGGTGATCTTTCAGCCAGGAAAGAGTGAATTTCATCGGTCAAGAGTCCTATGGCAAGCCATGCGTATACAGGCATAGGCAATGACAAAGATTGCCGCCCGGCGCAAGTCTTGCTGACCCTAACCGGCACACTGGATCAGGACTGCGCCTGAAATGTGCTGGGGGCAACGATCAATGAAGTTGGTTCTCTAGGGCTTCTCTTCTTCCGGTGTCTTGACAAAAAATACCTTTGCCGCATTTTCGGCGACTTCCCTAGTTTCACCAAGCTCCATCCGGATCGCAATGAATGCCTTTTTTCGTGCTGATTTGACTTCCAAGTATAAGTCAGAACGGTATTTATTAGGCTCTTTCTTTACCCATTTCTGAGCACGCTCAACTCCGCAATCCGCTTCAACCTTAGTTTTGTATTCGAGCAATGTCTGAAGATACATTTGGCAACGATCAAGAGCATTGTGGTGTTCGCCAGCAGGAACATATGCAGCAAGATCCGCAGTGACAGATATCAATTCAAAATAGCTATCCGTGACACCTGTCAGGTCCTTTGTCCAATGCGCAACAGTCAAACGCGCATAGTGCTCATTCGCCGCCTGCAAAAATCGCCGATACGCTTCTCTTCTCTCATGCGCTTCTTGAAGGATTCGGTCCGCGATTTTCTGAGCTGGATATGCTCTATAAGCAATCCAAAGGGCCGTACCTGATGCCAAAAATGCGGCACACAATGTCAACGCGCCCTGAATGACTCTTGGGCTACTAAGTACTAGCCAAGAAAAATCCCTGCAAACATTCTCACAAGCCGTCATCACTTCAACAGAAGCCATTCGCTCAAACCCTCAAATCAGCGCTTTGCAATTTTGAGGAGAGCATAGCGCCCGAACCGGGGTGGGCGCAATCGCGCCCGCCCATGGGGCGGGTCGGGCGCGACGCGGGGCTGACGCCCCACGAAACAGGTATTATTAACGGCTCAGACCACCATGCAGGGTCGGCACATCCAGGCATTGGAAGCCGTAGTGGCGCAGCCAGCGCAGGTCGGAATCAAAGAAAGCGCGCAGGTCGGGGATGCCGTATTTCAGCATCGCCAGACGGTCGATGCCGATGCCAAAGGCAAAGCCCTGATAGATATCCGGGTCGATACCGCCAGCGGCGATCACCTTGGGGTGCACCATGCCAGAGCCCAGGATCTCCATCCAGTCGTCGCCTTCGCCGATCTTTAGCTGGCCATTGTCCCAGCTGCAGCGAATATCGACCTCGGCCGATGGCTCGGTGAAGGGAAAGTGTGAGGCGCGGAAGCGCAGCTCGACGTCGTCCACCTCAAAGAAGCTTTTGACAAACTCTTCCAGCACCCATTTCAGGTTCGCCATCGAGATGTCCTTGTCCAACGCCAGGCCTTCGACCTGGTGGAACATCGGCGTGTGGGTCTGGTCATAGTCGGCACGATAGACACCGCCAGGGCAGATGATGCGCAGGGGCGCGCCCATTTTTTCCATCGACCGGATTTGCACCGGGCTGGTGTGCGTGCGCAGCACATGCGGCGGGCGGTCGTCGCCTTCCGCACGGTGCATGTAAAACGTATCCATCTCGGCGCGGGCCGGGTGGTGGCCGGGGATGTTCAGCGCGTCAAAGTTATACCAGTCGGTATCAATGCGCGGCCCTTCGGCAACGGAAAAGCCCAGTTCGGCAAAGATTGCGGTCAGCTCTTCCTGGGCCTGGCTGATCGGATGCAGGCTGCCCTGACGCGAAGGGCGGACCGGCAGGGTCACATCCAGCCATTCGGTGCGCAGACGTTCGTCCAGCGCGGCATCCGCCAGACCAGCCTTTTTGGCAGCAAGGGCCGAGTTGATCTCATCCTTCAGCGCATTCAGCGCCGGGCCGGCCACCTGGCGCTCTTCGGGCGTCATCTTGCCCAGCTCGCGCATCTTCAGTGCGACTTCGCCTTTTTTACCAACGGCGGCGAGACGGATGGCCTCCAGCGCGTTTTCATCGGCAGCATCGGCGATCTGCCCTAGATATTTTGCTTTAAGATCGTCCATGACGGTCCCCTGAGTTTTGGCTTATGCTCTGCTACCACAGGTGGGCGCGAAAGCAAGACCATGGCTGCGTTCCGTACCGCCCTGACGCGGGTTGAACCACAACAAACGCCCCGGAAACTGAGTTGCCGCTTGCATACCAGGGTTACGCGCCCTCCCCATGGCGCTGTTTCACAGTGCAGGGCGCAATCGACGGCCTGTCCGGCGGGCCAAATCCTCACCTCTGACAGGTCCGGCGTTTGCCCCATATAAAAAGCCCGCTCCCGATAGGAGTCGGCTTGGTCGCCGGTGCTGTTTCAGACCTGATCTGCGTGGATTCAAATCAAGCAGGTCTAGTTCAGCAATTTGACCGCTGTGCCAGTAGACACCCGGCAAGCCCAGCTAAAGGGACAGACCTGGATATTGCCAAACCGCGCATTGATCACCGCATCCGCCTTCAGTTTACACCTTTGATGTTCATGAGATTTTACCTGCTTCCCTACTGTTCAGCGGCAAACCTATAACAACAATCGACACAAGCAGCCTGAAATTGAAATGAGCCGATCAAAAACCACCGCTCCAGCTGCACTCATCGCGCCGGTTTTTCGGGTTCAGCCATAGAAAAAGGCCGCCCCCAAAGGAGCGGCCTTTCAAATCTGTAAAGCTATAAAAGCCTTAAGCTGCCAGTTCAGATTGCCAGCTTACGCTGCCAGTGCGGACTGGGCCTGGCGCACGATGGCACCAAAGGCTTCGGGCTCGTGCACGGCCAGGTCGGCCAGAACTTTACGGTCAACTTCGATGCCGGCCAGGGTCAGACCGTTGATGAAGCGGCTGTATGTCAGCGCTTCGTCGTGGCTGCGGACGGCGGCGTTGATACGCTGGATCCACAGAGCGCGGAAATTACGCTTGCGCGCCTTCCGGTCACGTGTTGCGTATTGATTTGCCTTGTCGACGGCCTGACGGGCGACTTTAAAGGTGCTCTTGCGGCGGCCATAATAACCTTTGGCTGCCTTGATGACCTTCTTGTGACGGGCGTGGGTTACGGTACCACCTTTAACGCGGGACATATCTCAAACTCCTCTTAGCGATCGTAGGGCATATAGCCCTTGACGATTTTGGTGTCGGGAGCGGAGAGCTCCGATGTGCCGCGTGCGTTACGGATGAATTTTTTGGTGCGTTTGATCATGCCGTGCTGTTTGCCGGCCTGAGCAGCCAGGACCTTACCGGTCGCTGTCACCTTAAAGCGCTTTTTGGCGCTCGATTTGGTCTTCATTTTGGGCATTTCCGTCTCCTTCAATGCGGGTTCGGTCTATGCGCGACTCGGCATGCCACTTCCGGCCGGCCACGCGAACAGGAGGGCCATGTACGAAAGCTGCTGCCAAAGGGCAAGCGAATTATCAGAATAAACGTCCCAAAACCGAGAAAAACACATCCGGGATCTGTTCCAGGCGGTAGCCACCGGGATGAGACAGCATCGCATAGGCGATCAGCCCCGCCCCCGCGAGCAGAAACAGACTGGGCACACGCGGCGGCTGGGTCTCGCTCACGGCTGACAGGATGGAGGGGATGGATAGCCCACCAAGGGCTATCCCCAGGATCAGTGCAAGATCAGTATCCATTTCACCCTCTTTAACAGCAGACTTATCACAACTGCTGAAAGGCTACTCTGGGTCTGTGCTGTAAATCAAACGCTCATCACAGGGTGCGACTCGCAGGATATTGGTGGTGCCGGGCACATTAAAGGGCACCCCAGCAGTGACCACGATCTGATCGGTTTCATTGGCAAAGCCACCAGCGCGGGCGGCACGGGCGGCGCCAACAACAGCGCCTTTGAAACGCCCCTGTTCAGAGGTCAGCACACAATAGCAGCCCCAGCTCAGCGCCAGCCGCCGGGCGGTGCGTGGCAGGGGCGTTAGCGCGATAATCGGCACGCCTGGGCGTTCGCGCGCCGTCAGCAGGGCGGTGGTGCCGCTTTGGGTAAAGCAGCAGATGGCCTTGATTTCGGTCTTTTCAGCAATCTCGCGGGCGGCAGCCACAATGGCATCCGCCACGGTGTCGCCCTTGGCAGAGCGCGAGGCGGCAATGATCTGGGCATAGGTGGGGTCGGCTTCGACCTCAACCGCGACCCGGTCCATGGTCTGCACCGCCTCGATGGGATAGCTGCCAGCAGCGGATTCCGCGCTCAGCATGATGGCATCTGTGCCTTCATAGATCGCCGTGGCGACATCCGAAACCTCTGCGCGGGTTGGCATTGGGCTGTCGATCATGCTTTCCAGCATCTGGGTCGCGACAATCACCGGCTTGGCCGCAGCACGGCATTTGCGCACCAGACGTTTCTGGATCGGCGGCACCGCCGCCACGGGCAGCTCAACCCCCAGATCCCCGCGCGCCACCATGATGCCATCGGACGCATCGAGAATTTCACTAAACCGGTCCACTGCCGAAGGTTTTTCGATCTTGGAGAGCACCGCCGCGCGGCCATCCGCCAGCCCCTTGGCCTCGAACACATCCTTGGCCCGCTGCACAAAGGACAGCGCCAGCCAATCCACCCCCAGACCACAGGCAAATTCCAGATCCGCCCGGTCTTTCTCCGACAGCGCTGCCAGGGGCAGGACGACATCGGGCACGTTGACGCCCTTGCGGTTAGAGATGATGCCGCCAATCACCACTTCGCAATCGGCAAAATCAGCCCCACAGCTCACAACCTTGAGACGGATCTTGCCGTCATTGACCAAAAGATGCGCACCGGGTTCCAAAGCGGCAAAAATCTCTGGATGCGGCAGGCACACCCGCGACAGATCGCCTTCGGTGGTGTCCAGATCCATCCGGAACCCCGCGCCGGGCACCAGGTTTTCTTCGCCCTTGGCAAAGACACCAACCCGCAGTTTTGGCCCCTGAAGATCCGCCAGAATCCCGATAGAGCGGTCCAGGTCCTGTTCAACCTGGCGAATGATGGCATGTTTTTCCGCGATCTCGGCCTGGGTGCCGTGGGACATGTTCAGACGGAACACATCTGCTCCGGCCTCAAACAGCGCCCGGATGGTATCATAGGTTTCCGACGCGGGCCCGAGGGTGGCAACAATCTTTACATTGCGCGAGCGTTTCATCAGGTTTCTCCTTCAGGGCATATCATGGGCCACCGTGCGGCCATGTGACTATAGAGCAAATGTTACCGCAAACGGTCTTTGGAGAGCTTATCACCCAATTCCCATTCTGCTGCAACTGCAGTAAAGCTATTCCCAACAACAGGCGACAAATCCATGACATACAGCCCATTTATTACCGAAGGGGTAAACCGCCCCAGCCGCTGGCTCATCACCTGCGATCACGCCAGCAATGTGGTGCCGCCCTTTGTTGGCAACGGTGACCTCGGCCTGCCGGCGGCCGATATGCAACGTCACATCGCTTATGACCCCGGCGCGCTGGCGCTGTGCAAACTGCTGGGGGAACGCCTGAACGCCCCGGTTGTGGCCTCGAATTTTTCTCGGCTGGTGATCGACCCCAATCGGGGCGAAGATGATCCCACCCTGGTGATGCAGCTGTATGACGGGACAATCATCCCCGCCAACCGTCACGTCGATGCGGCCGAACGCGAAAGGCGCCTTGCGCGCTGCTATCGTCCCTATCATGGGGCTTTGGCCGAATTGGCCGCGCGCCGCCCTGACACCGTGCTCGTCTCGGTGCATTCCTTTACGCCGCAGCTGCGGGGGCGCGCACCGCGCCCCTGGGAGGTCGGCATCCTGCAACCAGAGGCTGAGCGGTTCTCGCCCCATCTGATCGCCACCCTTCAGGCCCCGGGGGATCTCTGCGTCGGGATCAACGAGCCCTATACCGGCTACCTGCCCGGTGATACAATTGACACCCATGGCACCAAGATGGGCCGCCCCAATACCTTGATTGAGCTGCGCAACGATCTGATTGCCGATGACGCCGGACAACAGCTCTGGGCCGATCGGCTGGCCACATCCCTGTCGCAGGCCCTGATCGCTTCGGGGCTGTAGGGCGCTTTCACCGCATTGTGTGGCGACGTTGTGCCCTTTGGGCGGGGTTGCTAGAACATCACAGGACCCCAGCACAAATCAGGAGCCCCCAATGGACAAGCAGATCGCCCCACAGATCGACCCACAGACCGAGATCGAACTCCAGGCCGCCGCCTTTCGCCGCCTGCAAAAGCACCTGATGGAAGACCGCACCGATGTTCAGAACATCGACATGATGAACCTGACAGGCTTTTGTCGCAATTGCCTCAGCCGCTGGTATCAGGAAGCCGCCAATGAGCGCGGCATCGAAATGGACAAGGCACAAGCCCGCGAAATCTACTACGGCATGACCATGGATGAGTGGAAAACCAACTACCAGACCGAAGCCAGCCCGGAAAAACAGGCCGAATTCCAAACCGCCTTCAAAGAAAACGTAACGGACAAAACCTAGGGGGAAGCCCCCCTCCCTCTCTGCACCAATAGACTGGCGCGGTCGCACACAGGTGCTGTGCGGCCAGAGAGATGTAAACGGGCTGCGGCGGGGCCTAGGGTATCAGCACATATCGCTCGCCCCGGAGAATAACTATGGTCCAGTCTGCCGCCAGAATGCCCGCCTATTTCATCTCTCACGGTGGGGGCCCCTGGCCCTGGCTGCCCGATTGGCGGGCCGAGTTTGCGCCTTTGGAAGCCTCCCTCGCGCAAATGCCTGCCCAGTTGCCACAGCGCCCCAAGGCGGTGCTGATGATCTCTGGCCATTGGGAAAGTGATTGTTTTGCAGTCATGTCGGCTGCCAAGCCGCCGATGGTTTATGACTATTCCGGCTTCCCGGCTGAAACCTATGACATCACCTACCCCGCCCCCGGCGCCCCAGATCTCGCCACGCGCGTCGCGGATCTGGTCGCACAGGCGGGGCTGCCCAGCAAATTGGATTCGCAGATGGGGTTTGACCATGGCTGTTTTGTGCCCATGGCCATTATGTATCCTAAGGCAGACATCCCCCTGTTTCAGGTCTCCCTGCGCCATGGCTATGACCCGGACCAGCATTTCAGGCTGGGCCGCGCCCTGGCGCCGCTGCGCGACGCAGGTGTTCTGATCGTGGGTTCCGGGCTCAGCTACCACAACCTCGGCCTTTTTGGTCCTGCAGCCAAACAGCCGTCGCAACAGTTCGATGCCTGGCTCGACGCGTCTTTGGCCCTGCCGCAACCTGCGCGCACTGCGGCGTTGCTGAACTGGGAACAAGCGCCCGCCGCCCGCACCTGTCATGCAAAGGAAGACCACTTTGCGCCAATCTTTGCCGCACTGGGTGCCGCCGAAGATGAGACCGCGACGCGGATCTACCACCAAACTGGTATTTTTGGCGGCGTGACGGCCTCTGGCTATCGCTTTGGTTAGGGGCGCGCGGCGCAGCCCCCGGTGAAAATCGCCCCAGTGACTCTGGTCATATCTTATGGTCGAATAAACGTGGCCCCTGCATGACGCGGCCGTAGCCCTGCCCGCAACTGAAACGGCATAGGGCCCGCCCTGAGTTCCAGAAGACCAAGAAACGGACCCATCCCAGATGACCCGCAATGACGCCCTGACCCAAGCAACCGAGTATTTTGAAAGCGGGCGCCTTCAGTCCGACCTGGCCGCACTGGTGGCCTATCGCAGTGAAAGCCAGAACCCCGATCAGGCTCCGGTGCTGCAGCAGTATCTGCAAGAGGCCATGCAACCCCGGCTCGAGGCGATGGGCTTTGCCTGTTCGATCCACGAAAACCCACATTCACAGATGCACGCAGGTCCCTTTTTGCTGGGCACACGGATCGAAGATCCAGCCCTGCCGACGGTGCTGACCTATGGCCATGGCGATGTGATCTGGGGACAGGACAGCGAATGGCGCGACGGGCTCACTCCGTTTGAGCTGATTGAAGTGGAGGACCGTCTGTATGGCCGCGGCGCGGCGGACAACAAGGTGCAGCATTTGATCAATATCGCGGCGCTTGAATCTGTGCTGGCCGTGCGTGGCACGCTTGGCTTCAACGTCAAAATCGTTCTGGAAATGGGCGAAGAAATTGGCTCACCCGGCCTGGCAGACATGATGGACAGGCACCGCGACACTCTGGCAGCGGATGTTTTGATCGCCTCTGACGGACCACGGCTCAGCGCCGAAACTCCCACGATGTTCATGGGGTCACGTGGTGGGCTGGGCTTTGATCTGGTGGTGGATCTGCGCAAAAGCGCGCATCACTCGGGCAATTGGGGTGGGTTGCTGGCCGATCCCGCGATCATTCTGGCCCAGGCCTTGGCCAGTATCACAGATGCACGCGGCCAGCTGCAAATTCCCGAATGGCGCCCGACCAGCCTGACACCAAGAATACGCGCGGCATTGCGGGATTTGCCCGTGGGCACCGACGGAGGATCCACAGTCGACAGCGATTGGGGCGAAGAAAGCCTCACCCCTGCAGAACGCGCCTATGGCTGGAACAGTTTTACGATCCTGGCGATGAAAGCGGGGCTCCCCGAAGCCCCGGTCAACGCCATCGCCCCAATGGCCTGGGCCCGGTGCCAGTTGCGCTATGTGGTTGGCACCGACATTGAACAGACGCTGCCGGCCCTGCGCCGCCACCTGGACGCAAAAGGCTTCGACAAGGTCCAGATCAAACCTTTGGACGAAGCTGTGTTCGCCGCCACCCGACTAGATCCCGACCATCCTTGGGTGACCTATGTGCAGGCCTCTCTGCAGCAGACAACAGGCAAGCCCCCCCATGTTCTGCCCAACCTGGCCGGATCGCTGCCCAATGACTGCTTTGCCGAGGTGCTGGGCCTGCCGACCATCTGGATCCCGCACAGCTATCTGGGGTGCAATCAACACGCCCCGGATGAGCACGTCCTGAAATCGGTGTGCCGCGAAGCCATGCAGGTTATGGCAGGCCTGTTCTGGGACATCGGGATCCACGCCCCCGGGGGCGCAACGACTTAGCAGGTGATGCAGGACCCTATACCCAGGCTGCGCAGCTCTGCGCACCCTGGGAACCTGACAGCCCTAGAATTTTGAAAGCACCGAAACAACCCGGTGGTCAGCTGACAAAGCCTCCCCTCCGTTTTACCGCGTAAAGCCTAAGCATCAGGAGCTTGGCGGCTGTTTCAAGCCTGTTGTCACCGCCTTGAAAACCGCTGCCAGCAAATCACGGCGCTGGACCGGTTTCATCAGGCGTATGTCCTCGGGGCGCAGACCATTGCCATGAATCGTTGATTCACTGGCATACCCAGACATGAAGACAACAGGGAGCTCTGGCGCGAGCTCTCTCAGACGTCGGCTCAGTGTCGTCCCCTGCAGCTTGCCAGGCATCACGATATCCGTCAGCAGCATGTCAAATCCGTCTGGGTCACGTGTAAAGATCTCCAAAGCCTGATCCCCTGATGCGGCCTCAACAACCTCGTAGCCTGCCTTTTCAAGAACGGTTACCAAGATCGCCAGCACTTCAGCCTCATCTTCAACCGCAAGAATTCGGCCACTTTGGGTATGATCCGCATCGCTGCGCTCAATTGGGGGCGCGACAATGGCGTCAGGCTCATCTGCATTTACCGGGAAATACAGCTTGAAAGTTGTTCCGACATCGGGCTCGGAATACACTTGGACTGTGCCCCCTGATTGCTGCATAAAGCCTTCGACCATCGACAGCCCAAGCCCAGATCCAGCCCCCGGCGCCTTGGTTGAATAGAAGGGCTCAAAAACATGCTGAACTGTGTCTTCTGACATGCCATGCCCAGTATCCGACACGGCCAACATGACATAGCGCCCCGGTTCCAATTCCGCCAAGCGGCTGTCTACATAGGTCTGGTCAATGCGCATATTGGCTGTTTCGATCGTCAAACTACCCCCTTCGGGCATCGCATCCCGGGCATTCACAATCAAATTCAACAAGGCGCTTTCCGTTGAGCTTGGATCCGCTGTGATCTTCCACAATCCAGCCAAAAGCGTGGTTTCGACTGAAATGCGTGCTGACAAGGTGCGCCCGATCCAATTGCCTGCGTCACTCACCAAACGGTTGAGATCAATGATTTCGGGTTCCAGTCTGGCCTTGCGGGCAAAGGCCAGCATATTGCCGGTCAGATCCGCCCCGCGTTTTGTAGCGTTGATACTGCCGGTTATCAGCTGCCGGTGCTCTTCTTGTTCGATGTCATCCAGCAACAGTTCAAGATTGCCCATGATCACCGCAAGCAAGTTGTTAAAGTCATGGGCCACCCCACCGGTCATTTGACCAATGGCCTCGTTCTTTTGCGCACGGCTAGAGACCTCGCGTTCGTGTTCAAACCGGTGCTGCGCCTCGATCTCTCGTGTCACATCCAAGAAGAACGCCTCGACGACTTTTGCGCCATCGCTTTTACTGCGGGGTTGACTGCCAAAGAAATCCAGCCAGCGGGTCACTCCGCTTCGAGAGGTGATCTTGTACCGATGCTGGAATTGCGCACCTGTCTCGAGCGCCTGACGTCTGAGCTCTCTAAATTGTACCAGGTCGTCGGGATCATGGGCACGGCTCAAAATGCCAGGGTCCGCCAGGATTTCCTCGGCGCTGGCCTCCCAGATCGCCTCGCACTGCGGACTGACATAGGTGATCTTCACCTGCCCCTCTGCGGCATACTCACTTTGGATAACGGCACCGGGCAAATTACGAATGATCAGGTCCAGCCGCTCTTCGGCAGCCCGTTGCATCATTTCGGCTTCGTGTCGGTCTGAAATGTTTCGAATGACAAAAATCGTCTCTTTGCGGTCGGAAACCGGGCAGACCCGAGCCTCGAAATGTTGGGTCTTTCCAGCGACGCCTAAAGTGTACTCCCAGGCCGGAACCCCGCCGGTTTCAACAACCTTCAGACGGATTTCTTCAAATTTCGCCCCAAGATCCGCGGGCAGAATATCAGTGAACTTACTGCCCAGAAACGTTTCAGGCGACAAATAGAGATCGGCCTCATTATAGGCCCGGTAGTCGAGTATTTCCCCTTCGGGCCCAACGCGGAAATATGTGTCAGGCAAGGCCTCCAGCAGCGCGGACATCGTTTCAACCCGGTGCTGCCTATCGGCTTCTGCCTCTTGGCGTTCGTTTGAAATGCCCCGGATACTCTGCGTCAGGGCATCTATTTCAGTCACCGACGACGCGCTGACCGGCTGCGCGGCAGAGTCGGATCCACCCTGGCGATCCACCAGGCGAACTACCTCTCGATGGAGGGCATTAAAGGGTTTGTAGACAGTGCGCTCCATCACCCTGGCGGCAAGCCTCCAAAGCAAGACGACCACGGCAGTTATCAGGGCCAAATGGAGCAAAATGCGGTTGCGGCCCCCCTGCAACGCCTCATCACCTGCAAGCCCCAAGCTGAGAAACAGCTTTTGATCGGCACCTCCATCGTAGAAAACGCGATGAGAATAGACACGACGAACGCCGTCCCCGGCATCAAAGGTTTCAGCCGTTTCGGTCCTTTGCCAGTCTTTGCCCCCGCCAAAGTTTTTGGCGGCTCGGCCGTGCAGGTCCTCCTGTTTGGGAAAGGTGGCAACCATTTGATTATGAGAATCAATAATGTAGGCCACGGAATTTTCGGGCAAGCTCTCCTCTGCCAGCCTGTCGCTCCACCAGTCCAAAGCCACAAAGGCAATGAGCACCCCGGCAATGTCACCCGTGTCTTTTGTTCGAACCGGATAGGAAAAGCCAATGCTCGCCTGTTGCAGGCCCCTATCAAACATATATGTCCCGGCGTTAAAGCCTCCCTCTTGCATTGTTTTTTGGAAATAGCCCTGATCGCCGAGATCAACAGGCTCGGCACCTGCTGCCCCGGCACAGACCATTTTACCCGATGCATCTGACACCCCAAGGTTCAGGTAATTCGGAACAAGAGGCAGCACCCCTGCTAAAAACGCCCCGCATTCTGGCGATCCGGGATCTTGCAGCGCAGGCGCCTGTGCAAGCTCAATCAAAAACGCACGGGTTTCATCTATTCGCCGCGCCTGCGCCCGCTCTATCCGCGCGGTGATCGCATCTGTTTTTTCAGCTCGTTCTTCCAGGAGCCTAGCGCGTTCCATAACCCCCATTTGGATCATGATGGCAATCGCCGGCACGGCAATGATCAACAAGAGAATTTCCAACCGAAACCGAAGGGACTTAACGATTTCAGAGCCTTTCACAGCTGCTTTGATTGGCACATCTTCTAGTGGCTGATCATTCATTTACTTTCTCAACATGGCGGGAAGCGCAGGATATTTTATGACATCCGCACAGCTGCTAAATACCTTTCAGCAGCGGCTCACCCTCGACATGAAACTTTTATCTTTGCCAGACGGGGCTTTAGACAAAAACAGGGGGTGAGGCAGGCTTTCTAAAAACAGTAAGCCGCCAGTGGACAATGATGCAAGGACAATCCGTGCCCCCAAAAAGCTGGCGCATCCGCCGAATGTGATCTGCCCCCTGCCCACAAACACCAATGCACCAGCAGGGCAAAAACAAGGCCCCCGCCAAGCGTTGGCAGGGGCCTGTTCAAGAATACAAAATTCACTGCCCGTCGGCGCGGGATCTCTAAAGGAGCGTCAGCTCTTCAGATTTAGATCGCCGCCTTCAGGCTTTCATCCAGGTAGATCTCCCGCAGACGCTTGGCAATCGGCCCGGGCGTGCCATCCCCCAGCGCCACACCGTCGATTTCAACCACTGGCATCACAAAGGCGCTGGCAGAGGTGGTGAAAGCCTCATCCGCCTCTTTCGCCTCGTCAATGGTGAACAGACGCTCTTCCACTTCCATCTGCGCCTCAGCCGCCATGCGCAGAACCGCCTTGCGAGTGATGCCATGCAGGATATCGGTGCTCAGCGGGCGGGTCACGATTTTGCCATTCTTGACAAAATAGGCGTTGTTCGAGGTGCCTTCGGTGACATAGCCGTCCTCGACCAGCCAGGCGTCATCCGCGCCGGCTTTCTTGGCCATCATCTTTCCCATCGATGGGTACAGCAGCTGCACGGTCTTGATGTCGCGACGGCCCCAGCGGATGTCCTCAATCGAAATGATCTTGGCGCCTTTCTTGGCAGCCGGGTTGTCCGCCAGACCGGGCTTGTTCTGGGTGAACAAAACGATGGTTGGTTTTGTCGTCTCGGGGTCGGGAAAAACAAAATCGCGGTCGCCATCAGATCCACGGGTGATCTGCAGATAGACCATCCCCTCAACGATACCGTTGCGGGCAACCAGCTCCCGGTGAATCTCCAGCAGCTCATCCTTGGTACAGGCCGCAGCCATGTCCAGCTCGTTGAGCGACCGCTCCAGCCGCGCAGCGTGGCCTTCAAAATCGATCAGCTTGCCATCCAGAACGGATGTCACCTCATAGACGCCATCGGCCATCAGAAATCCGCGGTCAAAAATCGAAACGGTTGCTTCGGTCTCGGGCAGGTATTCGCCATTCACATAAACAGTACGGGTCATCGTGGTCTCCTCAACCCCAGAGCGCGGCCTTCGGCGGATGCACCCCGGCGGCGTCAAATTTCAATGGTTCATCGCGGTCTTCGGCCAGCAGAAGCGGCCCGTCAAGGTCTGTTACCAAAACACCCTGCGCCAGCAATGTCGCAGGGGCCATCGCCAGGGACGAGCCAACCATGCAGCCAACCATGACATCATAGCCCAGCGCCAGCGCCTCCTGGCGCAGTTTCAACGCCTCGGTGAGGCCGCCAGTCTTGTCCAGTTTGATGTTCACCACATCATATTTACCTTTGAGTTTTGGCAGGCTGGCGCGATCATGGCAGCTCTCATCCGCGCAAACCGGCACCGGACGCTCCATGCCAATCAGCGCGTCGTCCTCACCGGCAGGCAGCGGCTGCTCCACCAATTCCACGCCCAACCGCACCAGATGTGGCGCCAACTCGGCGTAGACCTCCGCAGACCAGCCTTCATTGGCATCAATGATGATCTTCGCCTCTGGCGCACCCGCACGCACGGCCTCAAGTCGGGGCATATCATCTGGTGTACCCAGCTTGATCTTCAACAGGGGACGATGGGCATTTTCCGCCGCCTGTTTTTGCATCTCTTCGGGGCTGGCCAGCGACAGGGTATAGGCGGTGATCTCAGGCCCCGGCGCAGGCAGCCCGGCCAGTTCCCAAACCCGCTTACCAGCTTGCTTTGCCTCCAGATCCCACAGCGCGCAATCCACCGCATTGCGGGCCGCCCCGGCAGGCAACAGATCTTGCAATTCTGCACGGGTAAACGCCGCCGGCAGGCCGGCTATCTCAGCGGTGACGCTTTCCAGGGTCTCATTGTAACGCGCATAGGGCACACATTCGCCCCAGCCCACAAACCCTGATTTTTCCACCTTTACCGTCAGCACCCTGGCTTCGGTCCGCGATCCCCGCGAGATGGTAAAAACCTGCGCCAGCTTAAATACATCCGCAGTCACTGTGATTTTCATAAAGCAGCCCTTTGTTCATGCCCCCTGAAATCACCAAAGAGCCATGGCTAGAGCCGCTGTAGAACGCGGCCCCATCTTTTCATCTTGCCAAAAATACCTCCGCCGGAGGCTCCAGTCCTAAAGGACAAGCACCTCCGGCGGGGATAGTTAGATCAGATCGCAGCCAAAGCGTCTACCAGACGGCCAGCCCCGTGACGGTATGGGTCGACCGCAGGCAGACCCATGCGCGCTTCGGTCTCTGCCAGATATTTTGTCGCTTCATCTTCAGACAGATGTTGCGTGTTCACAGAGATCCCAACGATCTTGCAAGCCGCATTGGCCCGCAGCGCCAGCGGCAGGGCCACATCACGCAGCTCTTCCAGCGAAGGAACCGAATAATCCGGCAGACCGCGCATATGCGACCGGGTCGGTTCGTGGCACAGAATCAGCGCATCTGGCTGACCGCCATGAACCAAGGCCATGGTCACACCGGAATAGGACACATGGAACAACGACCCCTGACCCTCGATCAGGTCCCAGTGGTCGTCGTCATTGTCAGGGGTCAGATACTCAACCGAGCCCGCCATGAAATCAGCGATGACCGCATCCAGCGGCACACCGTGACCGGTGATCAGAATACCGGTCTGGCCGGTGGCCCGGAAGGTCGATTTCATCCCGCGCTTTTGCATTTCGGCGTCCATCGCCAGAGCGGTGTACATCTTGCCAACCGAACAATCAGTGCCAACCGCCAGGCAGCGCTTGCCGGTGCGGTTCACGCCATTGGCAATCGGATAGCCATCGGTGGGCACCCGCACGTCATGCAAGGTGCCGCCATGGGTCTGCGCCGCTGCCACCAGATCGCCTTCGTCGCGCAACAGGTTATGCAGGCCCGAGGCCAGATCATAGCCCATCTCGAGCGCCTGAATCAGCACTTCTTTCCAGGCGTCGGAAATGACGCCCCCGCGGTTGGCCACGCCAATCACCAGCGTCTTGGCCCCCGCCGCCTTGGCCTCAGCCAGGGTCATTTCGGTCAGGCCAAGATCCGCGCCACAGCCAGGCAAGCGAATTTGGCCCACCGCGTGTTCCGGACGCCAGTCACGGATGCCAATGGCAACCTTGGCTGCCAGCATGTCAGGCGCATCGCCCAGGAACAACAGGTATGGTGTCTCGATCATCTCGGGCCCTCCATCAATTTACGTTTCCTCGCGACTCTAGTTGACTCGGCAAGCGATGCTGTCCCGTTTTTGCTTTTTCACGATCAGGATTTCGAAACATCCACCCCAAAACCCAAAAACCATCGAAGATTCTTCGTCAGGAGGCCAAACCACCGCCGATCCTTGCGCTGCAACGCCGCAAGTGACGCATATGCCGCGATAGCAATGCTGCAGATGCAAAGTTGCCCTTGCAAGCCTTCGCGCAATTTCTTACCACTTCCAGAGACAAAATCGTAATTTCCTTACTCAAAGGATTGCCGCTATGAGCTTTCGCCTCCAACCCACCGCCCCTGCCCGCCCCAACCGTTGCCAGTTGTTTGGCCCTGGCTCCAATACCAAACTCTTTGCCAAAATGGCCGTCTCTGCTGCCGATGTGATCAACCTTGATCTCGAAGATTCCGTGGCGCCCTCAGACAAAGACATCGCCCGCGCCAATGTCATAGAGGCGCTCAACACCGTGGAGTGGGGCAACAAATACATGTCCGTGCGCATCAACGGACTGGACACCCCCTATTGGTACCGGGACGTGGTGGATCTGCTGGAACAGGCCGGTGATCGCATTGACCAGATCATGATCCCCAAGGTCGGCTGCGCCGAAGACGTCTATGCGGTTGACGCGCTGGTCACCGCCATCGAGCGCGCCAAGGGCCGCAGCAAACCAATTTCCTTTGAGGTCATCATCGAATCGGCTGCTGGCATCGCCCATGTAGAAGAGATCGCCGCCTCCTCTCCACGACTGCAGGCCATGTCCCTGGGCGCGGCCGATTTTGCCGCCTCCATGGGCATGCAGACCACCGGCATCGGCGGCACTCAGGAAAACTACTACATGCTGCGCGACGGCGAAAAGCATTGGTCCGATCCCTGGCACTGGGCCCAGACCGCCATTGTTGCCGCCTGCCGCACCCACGGTGTGCTGCCGGTCGATGGCCCCTTTGGCGACTTCTCCGATGACGAAGGCTATATCGCCCAGGCCAAACGCTCTGCCACCCTGGGCATGGTGGGCAAATGGGCCATCCACCCGAAACAAATCGGTCTGGCCAACGAGGTCTTCACCCCCTCAGAGGCGGCTGTGGCTGAAGCCCGCGAGATCCTCGCCGCTATGGAACAGGCCAAGGCCAATGGCGAAGGCGCCACCGTCTACAAGGGCCGCCTGGTCGATATCGCCTCGATCAAACAGGCCGAGGTCATCGTCGCCCAGTCCGAACTGATCGCCAGGGGTTAATCCTATCGCAAGGGCTAACCCTATCGACGACGTCTGATATGTGACTAGAGTGAAAGGAGCGCCAATCCGGCGCTCCTTATTCCGTTTGGAGGCGCCCCTTGACCGCACTCACCCTGTTTCACACCGCCGATGTGCACGTAGCGACCTTTGACCGTCTGGCCCCAAAGGCAGACCTGACCCATGTGGTGCGCCCGGACTGGCTGGAGCGTGCCCAGGGCGGCATGGATACAGACCTGAGACAGGAGATCACCCAGGCCATCAAGGCTGCACCGGGGGCAAGCCTGTGCACCTGCACCACCATCGGCGCGGTGGCCGAAGACGCAGGTGCCACCCGCATAGACTGGCCAATGATGCAAAAGGCTGCCGAAATCGGCGGCCCGGTGATGCTGGCCTACTGCCTGGAAACCACTCTCGCGCCCTCCACCGCGCTATTGGAGCGTGCGTTCCTGGACCAGGGCATAAGCCCCGAAATCCGCAGCCTACCGCTGACAGGCCTGTGGCATCACTTCGCGGACGGAGAAAGCGACAGGTTTCATAGGCAAATCGCCGAGTGGATCACAACATCGCTGACCCTGGTGTCCGATACCAAATGCGTGGTGCTCGCGCAGGCCTCCATGGCGGGGGCGGCCCAATATATCGACAGTGACGTGCCGGTGCTGGCATCGCCCGAGATCGCAGCACGCGCCCTGCTGGCGAACGCCTAAGCGCGCATGTCCTTGGGCGAGCCCATGACAACATAGGTGGTGATCGCTGTGACATAGGGCGAGGTGCCCAGAATATCCGTGTGAAACCGTTTGTAGCTGGATAGATCAGCGCATTCGACCCGCAACAGATATTCGATGGTGCCGGTGATATTGTGGCATTCCACCACCTCGGGTGCTTCATCCATGGCCCGTTCAAAGGCCTGTTGCGCCTCTTTGGTGTGCTCCCCCAAACCGACGCCGATATAGGTGACAAACCCCACCCCCATGGCGTCGCGATCCAGCACCGCCCGGTAGCCGGTGATCACCCCTGCCTGCTCCAGATCCTGCACCCGGCGCAGACAGGCAGAGGGAGACAACCCAACCCGATCGGCCAGCTCCAGATTGCTGATCCGACCATCGCGTGACAGCTCCTGCAATATCTGCTGGTTTATGCGATCATTCTTAGCCATTCATTGCAAAAATAGACACAGAGCGCACAAAAACGCAATTTCATTCCGGGCAAAACGCGTCACTTTCACCAAATGACATATGACCTCTTCCTCGCCCTCGCGCTTTTTGCCTTTGTTTCCTCAATCACTCCTGGCCCCAACAATCTGATGTTGATGGCCTCGGGCGCCAATTTTGGCTTTCGCCGCACCATTCCGCATATGCTGGGGGTGGCGCTTGGCTTTGTCTTTATGGTGGTGCTGGTTGGCGCAGGCTTGGTGCAGGTCTTTGATGCCTTCCCAATCAGCTACACGGTGCTGAAAGTGGCCTCGGTGCTCTACCTGCTCTACCTCGCCTGGAAGATCGCCAATGCCGGCCCGGCAGAAGCTTCGGGGAGCGGTGGCACGCCGATGACATTCCTGCAGGCGGCGGCTTTTCAATGGGTCAACCCAAAGGCCTGGGCCATGGCCCTTACCGCGATCAGCGTCTACACCCCGGATCAAACGCTCTGGGCGATCTTTCTGGTCGGGGCAGTGTTTGGCGCCATCAACCTCCCCTCGGTTGGCTCCTGGACCATTTTGGGACAGCAAATGGCGCGTTTTCTCACCAATCCGCAGCGCCTGACCCAGTTCAACTGGCTGATGGCCGCGCTTTTGGTGGCCTCGCTCTATCCGGTGATCTGGCCGCAGTGACGGCGGCCAGACCCTGTCGCCCAAACAGGTAACAGATCTTACCTCAAAGGCAGGCAGATTTCGGTCAACAACTCCTCCGGTGCCACCTCGCGGGGATTGTTAAGATAAAGCTCATAGCAAGGCGCCTCTGCGGGCTCTTCGCCTGACCCAGGCAGCCAGTTGCCAAACAGACTGTGATAGGCCGCCGAAATACCGGCATAGGGGCCTTTATAGGTCAACACCGCCACCTTGCCCCCTGCCAGATGCCGCTCTTCCATGCCCTCCGGGGTTTCGGCTCCAAAAAACTCGCTCCCCGCATAGCTGCGCAGATCTGCGGCGGGAACACTGTCTGGATCATCGTAATAAATTGCCGCCATGGCCCCCAGATGCGGCCAGAGATTACGGGTTTCACAAAGCGTGCCAAAAGCTTCGAACTTTTTGCCAATCAGGTGGTAGTCGCCACTATGAGCCAAGCCGATCAGACGGCGGGCGGGTTCTTGGCGCAGGGTAACAGGATACATGGGATAGACTCCGGTTTTGAAATCAGGGCGCGAGGGCACATGGCACCCCGCTTTGCGAAAGGCCGCAGGGCTTGCGCCATAGGCCTCGGTGAACGCCCGATTAAAGGAGCCCTGATTGGCATAGCCAACTGAACGCGAGATCCGCGCAACAGCATCGTCCGTCATCACCAATGCGCTGGCGGCACGATGTAGACGAATGCGACGCACCGCTTGGGCGCAGGTCTCGCCGGTCACCGCATGAAAGACGCGGTGCCAGTGAAAGCGCGACATCGCCGCGACATCCGCCAACTGATCCAGCGACAGGTCCCCGGCAGGGTTATCGTGAATGTAGTCGAGGACACGCAGGATGCGCTTTTCATAGGGGGCAGACATTGCTGTTGGGCTCCTTCTCTCTGGCCTGTTCAGATCTGCCACGAAGCGGATTCACAAATCTTGCTGATCAGTGCCACTGCCATTGCTGCTTTGATTTTCCACACCGGAAACCAGACTATTGGGAATTTGGTTGACCCGAGGCAAGCCACAGAGTTGCATCTGGGCGCACAGAAGGCCATATACGGCAAAACCGCGTGAGCGAGGCGATATGACTCAGTACCTGGAATTTGAAAAACCGCTGGCCGAAATCGAAGGCAAAGCAGAAGAACTCCGCGCCCTGGCACGGGCCAACGAAGAGATGGACATCGCCGACGAGGCCGCGGCGCTGGACGCCAAGGCCGAGCAGCTGCTGAAAGATCTCTACAAGGAGCTCACCCCCTGGCGCAAATGTCAGGTGGCACGGCACCCGGAGCGGCCCCATTGCCGCGACTACATCGACGCGCTGTTCACCGAATACACCCCGCTGGCAGGGGATCGCAATTTTGCCGATGACCTCGCAGTGATGGGCGGGCTGGCACGGTTCAACGACCAGCCGGTGATGGTGATCGGCCATGAAAAGGGCTCCAACACCAAGGCCCGCATCCTGCATAACTTTGGCATGGCCCGCCCCGAAGGCTATCGCAAAGCCGTGCGCCTGATGGAAATGGCCGGGCGGTTTGGCCTGCCGGTGGTAACACTGGTCGACACCACGGGCGCCTATCCCGGCAAAGGCGCCGAGGAACGCGGCCAATCCGAAGCCATTGCCCGTTCTACCGAGATGAGCCTGAAGATCGGCGTGCCGGTCATTTCCGTCATCATCGGTGAAGGCGGTTCTGGTGGCGCGGTTGCCTTTGCCACCGCCAACCGCGTGGCGATGCTGGAACATGCGGTCTATTCGGTGATTTCCCCCGAAGGCTGTGCCTCGATCCTGTGGAAAGACGCCGAAAAAATGCGCGAGGCCGCCGAGGCCCTGCGTCTGACGGCGCAAAACCTGCGCGAGCTGGCGGTGATCGACCGGATTATCCCCGAACCGCTTGGCGGCGCCCATCGCGACGCCAAGGCGGCCATGGCATCCGTGGCCACCGCCATTCAGGATATGCTGGATGAGCTGAAAGACAAAGACGGCGCCGAGCTGATCAAGGACCGCCGTCAAAAGTTCCTCGACATCGGCTCCAAGGGCCTCGCCGCCTAAACGGTTTCAAAGCCCCCTGTCATAAAATACAAAACCCCAGCTGTTGCAGCTGGGGTTTTGCTTTTCAGGGGGGGCTTAAACCACCAGCAACCGCAAACCCTGTGTCACGTCAGACCGCACCGCCAGACGCAGGCCCGGTTCATCCCCCGCCTTGAGCGCGGCGATGATCAGACGGTGGTTTTGCGGCGGGTCGGTACGCCGTAGACGCCCATAAAGCGCCCGCATCGTCGGCCCCAGCTGCAGCCAGACGGTTTCAGCCATGGCCAGCATCGCCGGGGCCTGTGCCCGCAGATAGAGTGTGCGGTGAAATTCCAGGTTGCTGCGGATATAGCCAACCGCATCGCGTTTGGAGACCATCTCGGCGATGGTGACATTGATGCTGTGCAGCCGGTCAATCAGCGCCATATGCGCCCGTGGCAGGGCGCGGCTGGACAGCTCTACCTCCAACAACGCCCGCAGGGCGGCCAGCTCCTCTATCCGTTCGTTGCTCAGCTCGGGCGTTGTGACCCGCCCGGAGGAAGACAGCGACAAGGCGCCCTCGGCCACCAGGCGGCGCAGGGATTCGCGCGCAGGCGTCATCGACACCCCGTATTCGCGACCAATGCCGCGCAGGGTCAGGGCCTCGCCGGGGGCGATATCGCCATACATGATCCGCGCCCGCAACGCCCGGTAAACCCGGTCATGCGCCGAAGCCGTGGTATCTGAGGTAGATGAAGCGGTGGGTTTGGCAGAAATGGACATCGCCCATGCTGTGATCACAAATCAGCCCCTGGTCAACCTCCGAATACGCCGTGCTATCGAAATTGGCGCCTCTGACGCTAGCCAAACCGATAGCGGTGCAATCCAGCCCCCTCGCTCCGCAGCCACTGGCGCGGCGCGGCGCTATCACCATAGAGCTGCGCCACCACAGCCCAGAAATCCGCAGAGTGGTTCATCTCGACCAGATGCGCCACCTCATGCGCCGCCACGTAGGACAGCACCTCGGACGGGGCCAGGATCAGGCGCCAGGAATACATCAATGTCCCGGCAGAAGAGCAAGACCCCCAGCGCGAACGGGTGTCCCGCAGGCTCAGCTTACCGTAGGACCGCCCCACCTGGGCGGCATAGTGGTCCGACGCCGCCGCCAACCGGTCCCGTGCCAGTTCCTTGAGGTAGCGTTCAATCGACCTGGCCGGGTTATCGCCGCCGACCACAACCGCCTCCGGCTCCAGCCGCACACCGCGTTTGCCACCGGCCACAACCTGCCGCTGCTGCCCCTCAACGGGAAGCAGGGTCCCAAAGCCCACCTCAACCACCTCTGGGTGGCGCGCCAGGTGGGCGCGGATCCAGTCTTCTTTTTCGGCGGCAAAGTCCAGAGCCTCGCGGGCTGGCACACGGCTGGGCAGTGTCAGGGTCACCCTGCTATCCAGGGCAGAAATCCGCAGACTGATGCGCTTGGCCCGCGCTGAGCGGCGCAGGACAAGAGGAACCGGCGGGTTTCCTGGCAGGTGATATGCGCTCATGGCGGCGCCCCTTCACGGCAAAGGCTTTGACAGTGCTCACCTCATATGGCAAGGCAACTGAATCGTCGATACGACTCACCAGTAAATCAAGGGGACCCACATGCCCAACGAAGAATGGGGCGTAAAGCGCGTCTGCCCAACCACCGGCAAACGGTTTTATGACCTGAATAAAAACCCGATCGTCAGCCCCTACACGGGCGAAGTTGTCGAGCTGAGCACTGGCAAAAGCCGGATGATCGAAGCTGACGCCGCAGATGCTGCCAGCGCCAAGGCAAAAGAAAACGACGCGGATGATACAGACGTTCTGGAAGATGACGAAGATGTCGATCTGGATCTGGGCGATGATGTTCTGGACGATGATGACGATGATTCCGATACCGTGCCTCTCGAAGAGATCGCGGACGTCGCCTCAGAAGACGACGATTCCTAAGATCACCTGATGTGATTTTGCTCTCCCAAGCAGCCAGTAGGCTGCCTGGGGATCCAAGTGAGCAAATGCAGGCAGCCTTGCAAAACACCTGCAGGGGCGCCCGGCAAAAAAACTCTCGACGATGGTGCATTTTCCACTTGCGGCCTGCTGCATCGTCCCTTAAATCACCCTCACACCGCAAGACGGAGCGGCCAAATGGCCAGGATGTTCTAACGGTGTGATTTGGGGCCTTAGCTCAGCTGGGAGAGCGCCTGCATGGCATGCAGGAGGTCAGGAGTTCGATCCTCCTAGGCTCCACCAAATCACTCTTACAAGCATCAGACAAGTCTCGCCGCCGCTTCAGAGCATTTGCATCTGCCGTGCAGACGGGTGCTGTTTTTCCTGCAAAATTCATGCTGCTTCGATTCGTGCCCTTCGGCGTGTTGATCCCGTCGCAGCCTTTCCCCTGTCACACCCGAGGATAGCCCATGAGCGACAAGTTCTTTGTCGTGACGGGCGGGCCAGGTGCGGGCAAAACCAGCCTGATCACCGAGCTCGCCCGCCGCGGCTTTCACACAGTTCCCGAATCCGGCCGCGCGATCATTCGCGATGAGGTCCAGAGCGGCGGAGATGCCCTTCCCTGGGCGGATCGCCAGGCCTTTGCCCAGAAGATGCTAGAGCGCGATCTGGATGCCTATTCCACCGCACAGGCGCTCACAGGCCCGGTGATCTTTGACCGTGGCCTTCCCGACACCCTCGGCTACCTGACCCTCTGCGGCCTCACCGTGCCGCCTCACGTCACCGCAACAGCCAAGGCAACCCGGTACAACCGTCGCGTCTTCCTGGCGCCGTTCTGGGATGCCATTTTCCAACAAGATGCCGAGCGCAAGCAGTCCCGCGCCGAAGCTGAAGCAACCTGCACAGTCATGCGAGAGACCTACACCGCGCTCGGATACAAAATCACGGAGCTGCCGCGTATCGCCATAAAGCCGCGCGCTGACGTGCTAGCGAGGCAGGTGGTCTGCTGACGTGCCACAAGCGCCACCGCAAAGCCCAAGCGCGCCGGATAAAGTGGCTTGCCCTTTTGGAAAGCTTCTCTGCCGGTGCCGCCACCACTGTTTTGGAGCGCGGCCCCCGCAAGCCGTCATCGGGTCAAAACCACCCTGGGAGGCTGAGACCGTAAGCCTAAAACAGAAAAACCCCCGCCGATTTCTCGGCGGGGGTTTCTATTTTTTCCGAAGGCAGGGCTTACCAGTCTTCGCGAACCACGACGCGGGTTTTCACCGGAAGCTTCATCGCGGCCAGGCGCAGGGCCTCACGGGCGATTTCTTCGTTGACGCCGTCGATTTCGAACATCACACGGCCAGGTTTGACCTTGCATGCCCAATAATCCACGGAACCTTTACCCTTACCCATACGAACTTCGACGGGCTTGGAGGTCACTGGGGTATCTGGGAAGATACGGATCCAGACACGACCCTGACGTTTCATGTGACGGGTCATGGCACGACGGGCAGCTTCGATCTGACGCGCGGTGACGCGCTCAGGTGTGGTTGCCTTGAGGCCGAAAGTGCCAAAGTTCAGATCGGAGCCGCCTTTGGCGTCGCCTTTGATCCGGCCTTTGTGCATTTTACGGAATTTGGTACGCTTTGGTTGAAGCATCTATTCTCTCCTTAGCGACGACCGCCACCAGCACCACGAGGTGCAGGGCCGTCCTGGAGTTCCTGTGCTTTACGGTCACGTGCCTGAGGATCGTGTTCCATGATCTCGCCTTTGAAGATCCAGGTTTTGATCCCGATGATACCGTAAGGTGTCATGGCTTCGTTGTGAGCGTAATCGATGTCGGCGCGCAGAGTGTGCAGAGGCACACGACCTTCGCGGTACCATTCGGTACGGGCGATTTCAGCGCCACCCAGACGGCCAGCAACGTTCACCCGGATACCCAGGGCGCCCATACGCATGGCAGACTGTACGGCACGCTTCATCGCGCGACGGAAGGATACACGACGTTCCAGCTGCTGAGCAATGGACTCACCAACCAGCTGCGCGTCCAGCTCGGGCTTGCGCACTTCAACGATGTTGAGGTGCAGTTCCGAGTCTGTCATCGAGGCCAGCTTCTTGCGAAGCACTTCGATGTCAGCGCCTTTTTTGCCGATGATCACGCCAGGACGTGCAGTGTGGATTGTCACACGGCATTTCTTGTGAGGGCGTTCAATGATCACGCGAGCGATGCCGGCCTGCTTGCACTCATCCTTGATGAAATCGCGCAGCTTGATGTCTTCCAGCAGCAGATCACCAAAATCTTTGGTGTCGGCGTACCAGCGGCTGTCCCAGGTGCGGTTGATCTGCAGGCGCATGCCAACCGGATTGACTTTATGTCCCATTAGGCTTGCTCCTCAACTTGACGCACCTTGATGGTGATCTCAGCGAACGGTTTCAAGATCTTGCCGAAACGACCACGCGCCCGTGGACGACCACGCTTGAGGGTCATGTTCTTACCAACCCAGGCCTCGGCAACGATCAGCTCGTCAACGTCCAGGTTGTGGTTGTTTTCAGCATTGGCAATCGCGGACTGAAGGCATTTCTTCACGTCCTGCGCCACGCGCTTGTTCGAGAAAGTCAGGTCGATCAGAGCCTTGTCGACTTTCTTGCCGCGGATCATTTGCGCAACCAAGTTCAGCTTTTGCGGGGAGGTACGCAGCATGCGAGTTTTCGCCATTGCTTCGTTGTCTGCCACGCGGCGGGGATTTTGTACCTTACCCATGACTTATTTCCGCTTCGCTTTTTTGTCAGCGGCGTGACCATAATAGGTGCGCGTTGGCGAATACTCACCAAACTTCTGACCAATCATGTCTTCCGAGACGTTTACGGGAATGTGCTTGTGGCCGTTGTAAACACCAAATGTCAGACCCACGAACTGGGGCAGAATGGTGGAACGACGAGACCAGATTTTGATGACATCATTACGGCCCGACTCGCGCGCAGCTTCGGCTTTTTTAAGCACGTAGCTGTCGACAAAAGGACCTTTCCATACAGAGCGAGACATAAATTAACGTCCCTTCTTCTTGGCGTGACGCGAGCGGATAATCAGCTTTTGCGACGCTTTGTTTTTGTTACGGGTGCGCTTACCTTTGGTCGGCTTACCCCATGGGGTTACCGGGTGACGACCACCAGAGGTACGACCTTCACCACCACCGTGTGGGTGATCGATCGGGTTCATGACAACACCACGTACCGAAGGGCGGATGCCCTTGTGACGCATGCGGCCCGCTTTACCAAAGTTCTGGTTGGAGTTGTCGGGGTTCGACACGGCACCAACTGTGGCCAGGCATTCCTGACGCACCAGACGCAGCTCGCCCGAGGACAGGCGGATCTGAGCGTAGCCACCGTCACGACCAACGAACTGA